>JBKDAM010000146.1:0-64959 GCA_046316495.1 Chitinophagales bacterium | reverse complement strand
TCCCTGAATTAAACCGGCCATTAAATGACCTAATTCGTGCAAGAAAATAGCGAAGATGGGACATAGAATTACGGAGCTGAAAAAAATAAGATTTTCAAGAGGAGAGTCTGGAAATAGTTTAAGAATTAATTCTTTTGGAATTAAGTAATAGGCACCGAGCATTATTCCCATTCCCAATATAAGACCAATTAGACTTTCATTTAATGTTTTAGCTTTCATAAGATTATAAGAATATTCAATTCAAAATAAGTGAGAAAAATTAAACCTTAATTTCAAATTTACATAAACGGCGATTTTCAAATATAATCCCCTTACTTTTTTCAATTTGACACGAAGTTCAACCCTTCAATTTCCAATTAGTCACAAACTCAATTATCGCATTGTAGCTGCATCTTTCTCGGGTAAGGGGAGCAACAATGATAAAAGGTTATACTTTTGTAGTGTAACCTTTTTTATGTTTTATGGATAAGCTAGTTCAATTCCTTAAAAAGTACCGAAATGAAGTCATTGTGGGCGTACTTGTTTATCTCTTCTTGATTTTCAGAGATGTAATTAAGTCCTTTTTTTAAAATTGTAGAAACTTCATCCCTTCATTTTCCTGATTGTCACATACTCGATCATTGCATTGTAGCTGCATCTTTCGTCTGTAAGGGGACCATGTTGTGTTTTTGCATAACAAGAACACAGCATAGCGTAACAAGGTGGAGTTATTCAATAGTAATTTTTGCGATTCTGTCACCAACCTGGAGTTGGTGAACGATATTCATACCTTTTGTTACGCGTCCAAACAAGGTGTATCTTCCATCGAGGTGCGGGGTTGGACTATGTGTAATAAACCACTGGGTTGATTCAGTGTCAAAACCAGCGGACGCCATACCCACCATACCTTCATCTTCATACCATAAAGGACCGATTTCAGTTCTGATTGTATAATCCTTTGCTCCGTATCCATCTCCTCTAGGGCATCCGTCCTGTACAACAAAGTTAGGAACTACCCTATGGAATGTTTTATTATCGAAAAAGCCTTCTTTGGCTAGATTAATAAAGTTGAGTACGGATGCAGGGGCTATTTCTGGATAAAAACGTATTTCGAATTCGCCTTTTGATGTTTGAACGATGGCTCTCGTATCTGGTTTATAAAGATTATAAGAGGCCCATTCTATGGGATGGTTAAAGGATGGTTTTGTTGGTTTAGAGCTTGGTTGACCTGTAAAGTAAGCGATCGTTTTTTCAAGTGCTTGGTAGGCCTCAATATCTCTTGGCATTTTTAATCCTTTCAGGCTTTCTTGCCAATTGGTTACTCTTGCAGAGTCTCTGATTGTAATGAAGTTGGGGGCGTTAGCTAGAAAGGCAGGAGCTGCTTCTGCAATAATACCTGGATCATTTGTTGCGATCAACTCTCGAAGATAGTAGTACAAATCTTTACGGGCACCTCTAGCACCTTCTCCAAATGCAGCATAGAAGTTAGGTCGTTCACAAATCAACCGAATACACTCTGCTGCTGCTGATTTGACAGCAGGGTGTGTTGCCAACTTTCCTTTTTCATATATCCAGTTGTATTGCCAAGGGAATTCGGCGAGTCCCCTAAGGCAGGCAGCTTGTTCGTATGGGTTTTGGGACTGAAGAAACATTTCCCTTAAGCGATAGTTGACAAAGTCTTTTGATTCGGGTTTGCTCCTTCCGCTCAGCCATTTATTGGAGGCGTGGAACAGGGCTACCCTACTTTGCCAATAAAGTGATTCGTTCTCACGAGCGATTCTCCAGTAATAGTCTCCATCTTTTTCGTTTCCATTCTGGATAAAAAAGCTGGCTGCCACTTTTGAAATATGTTGATTAGAATCTGCAATAAATGGAACTACCAGTTGGCGGACCGTATCGTAAGGGAACTTTGCGAGTGCATTGATTAGGTTACATTTAACTCTCCAGTCAGATTCTGTTTTAAGGGCATTAGATAGAAGGCGGAAGGACGGGCCGGTTGTAGATTTACCGAGGGCAGTTGCTAGGGCCATTCGGATATCGGGGTCAATTGCTCTTACGAATGCTGCAGCCATTACAACAGCCTGAGTGCTGTCAGGGCTTATATCCACAGTTCTTGCCAAGTAGTGGGTTGCCATTAATCGGGCAGATTCTGGTATCTGTTCATCCGCGGCATATCGGATCATTAGGTCAGTAGCTAGTGGATCGGTGATTTTTCGTTGACCGAAACGGTAGATTGCTCTACATTGACCAAGGAGCAGCAGCGTATCCGTTGTTTTATAGGTACTAATCGAAGCCATATTTTTGAGGCTATTGATTGTTCCGCATTTACCAATTGCCTCTAAAACCACAGCGTTGAACCGTTGGTGTTGGGATAGCGAATCGTCGGACTGGAAGCTATTTATCAGCTTATTTTCTGCATTTGGGGTTCCAATCTGACCAAGTGAAAATGCTGCTGCAATCCGCACATCCTCGACCGGGTCTTTTAGTAATTTTGAGAGGGGTTCTACGATGGAGGAATCGCCGAAGGTAGTAAAGGAGAGAGCTGCTAAGTATCTTGCTGTTGCATCCGGTTCGTTGAAATATGCTAGGAGACTATCGATTTCCTGTCGGTCACGGAAGTTGTAGATTCGTTGAAGCCGTTTGTTATTTAGATCGATATTCACCTTATCGACAGGTCCTGATTTGCGGTTAGGATCCGGGGGGACACAGGATGGGAGGAGCGAGGAGGCCAGGATAAACCAGAAAAACCAGTAGCGCATATAATTTAGGTTATTTTGAGGGCAAAGTTAGCAAATATTGGTTCAATAAGGGTTGTCTCGATTGTATCGGGTATTTATTAGTTCATAGGGATGGGTTCATTTATTGGCTGAGCGTTGGAGTTTGTGGTAGATACGGTTCTAATGTGATTTGTGGGGGATGGTTGGTTCAAGGTTTGTAATAATAATCCGGAAGGTGGTTAACGGCAGATGCAGGATTTTCCATACTTTTGTCTGACTAACAATATAAAAACATTTTATTTTCATGCCTATTTATCATAAACTAGGGAAAGTACCTTCCAAACGGCATGTTGTTTTCGAAAAGCCTGATGGTGGTCTTTATTATGAGCAGCTTTTCGGTACGGTTGGATTTGATGGTATGTCTTCCCTTTTGTATCAGATTCATCGTCCGACGATGGTCAAGTCCATCGGGGAGGTTTTAGATGTTCGTCCCAAGATTGCGGTGCAGCATAATATGAAGGCGATGCTATTGAAGGGATTTCAGATTGCTCCCAAGGATGATTTTTTGGAGAGTCGCGAACCTCTATTAGTGAACAGCGACATTTACGTTGGTCTGGCTGCCCCTCGGAAATCGCTTCGTGATTATTTTTATAAGAATGCGGATGCGGATGAATTGCTATTTGTGCATCGAGGGACAGGAACATTGAGGACTTTTTTAGGCAATATCCGGTTTGAGTATGGTGATTACCTTGTGATTCCAAGGGGGATGATTTATCAGATTGAATTTGATACGACGGACAATCGGTTGTTGTACGCTGAGTCATTTCATCCGATTTATACACCAAAACGGTATCGAAACTGGTTTGGACAGTTGTTAGAGCATTCGCCATTTTGTGAGCGCGATTATAAATTGCCTGAACACCTTGAGACCTATGATGAAAAGGGAGAGTTTTTGATTAAGGTTAAAAAGCAAGGTCAATTACACCATATGGTATATGCTTCGCATCCATTTGATGTAGTAGGTTGGGACGGATATAATTTTCCGTATGGATTTTCTATACATAACTTTGAACCCATTACTGGTCGAGTGCATCAACCTCCACCGGTTCATCAAACTTTTGAAACGAGTGCGTTTGTGGTTTGTTCGTTTTGCCCTCGACTATACGACTATCATCCGAAAGCGATACCTGCGCCTTATAATCACTCCAACATCGATTCGGACGAGGTGCTTTATTATGTGGATGGGGACTTTATGAGTCGCAATAATATTGAACAAGGCCATATTACGTTGCATCCGGGAGGTATTCCACACGGACCGCATCCTGGTGCTTACGAGCGGAGTATTGGTCAGAAAGAGACCCATGAATTAGCGGTAATGATAGACACGTTCAAGCCATTTCAGGTAACTGAGAATGCTCTTAGGATAGATGACGGCAAGTATTATCAATCCTGGATGGAGTAATTGAGATAACATTAAAAAGCCCGGCCTGAATTTTCAAGTCGGGCTTTTTAAGTGTAATGCATTACTACAAAGTGGTGATTAGTCCTGCTTGTAATGTCGTTGAATGTGTGGTTGAGGCTTCAGGGCCAAATCCTTTTCCGACTATTTGACGGCGATAGATGGGTTCTGCGTAGGCAATTAGACGCGGTGATAGTTGGCGTTCATATCGAATGCCAGCATCAACTGACGCAAAAAAGTTATCTTTAAGTTGGCCGTTATCTAGTAAGCCAGCTACGGAAGGCAGTGTTGGGTTGCCAGGCAAGCTTGATCCTTGAGGAGGGTTGGGATAGGGTATGTGGCGGTAGGTAAAAGATTTGGATGCGGCGATTTGTGCAGTCCCACCTACTGTAGTGTGAAGGCTATTTTTACCCCAGCGGGTGATTTGTCGTGTTGCTTTTACGGGTATTGATACTACTGAGGCCTTTACTTGATCGGCACTTATCCCAAATGTTTGGTCTCCTTGTTGGTATAGCTCGAAGACATCTGTATCGGTTTTTTGTGTAAGCTGGGAGTAGGCCGCGCCTAGTTCAAGCCTCCAATTTCCCTTTTTAGCAGCCACAGCCAGACCTGCTAGAGGGGCGGTGGTTGATGTAGTGAATCCGTTTTGTGTGTGTAGGTTAAACCTTTGTACACCGGAGTATGCAATTAGCTGCAACTGTTTAGCTTTGTTTTTTCGCATTAGGTGAGGTGTAATCACCCATGGAATGTTTGTGGGCTGGTTATGTTGGTTTGGCAACTGGAAGCCAAGTGCTTGGAGCAGAGCAAGCGGGACCACCTTAGAGGATCCCGCGCTGACAGGATCCGTTTGAGAAAGGTTGGTTTGGATTGGAAAGATTAATGGGTTATGGTCGGGGTAAGGGGTCTCATTAGAAATAGCAGTTACGCTATTGATCGAATATGACGAGCTTTGGGAAAGCGGGGTATTGGATGCGTTTAGGGCATGTATTGTTTTGCCAGTTAAGGGTTTTTCTACCTTCGCCATTGGAATTTCGTTGTTGGTAGGAATTTTGTTTACTGGCATTTTAAAAGGGTAAACATTGTCATGGATAAGGTTATTAAAGTTTGCGGCAAAAAGTAGAATAATTGCTGCTTCAGCTACTTTAATAAACCTTATACGTTTTATTGTAGTGTTTTGAGTGAGTTGTTTTGCCATTTTATTCCAATGGCTGTATTGATAGGGTGCTTCTAATTCTTGGAGTGCTGTCCTCAGTTGTTGATCAAAAAGTGCACTATTTTTTTCAGTATGTAGGTCCTGTAAGGGTGTGCCGGCTTTTTCGTCTAATTTTTGACGGAGCGCTTCCCAAGAGGTTGGGTCGTATGCCTCTTCCAAATTTTGGAGGGAATCGGCTATTTTTTGATCAAAAGTAAACTTATTCATGGATGCAGGTGGTTCGGATGATTATTAATAGGGGTTATTTAGGTTCGAACTCCATTCGTTTAGCGAGAAAATAATCCTGAAGTTTGGTTCGGGCTTTTACGAGGTTACTTCTGGATGTGCTCTCTGTTATTTGTAACGCCTCGCCAATTTCTTTATGTGAAAATCCTTCGATCACATATAAGTTAAACACTGCCCTGTAAGCAGGAGATAGTGTTTGTACAGCATCGAGGATTTCTTTTTCTGTTAAATCGCTAAGTGCATCTGGTTGAGCGTCATCGGAGATGGAGTAGGCTGTTTCGATATCTTCTGTTCTTCGTCTCACTTGTCGGCGGTGGTGGTCAATGCAATTATTCACGACTACGGTGCGCATCCAGGCTACAAGTGAGGTTCCGGCTTTATAGCGTGTGATATTTTGGAATATTTTGATAAATCCCTCATGAAGAAGGTCAAGCGCTTCATCACGCGACCCTGCGTAGCGAAGGCAAACACCCATTAGCTTGCCGTAGTGTTCTTCGTACAAGCGTTGTTGTGCCCAGCGTTCTTCACGTGCTAGTGCGGTAATAAAGTCTTGCTCAACTCGTTCCAAGTCTAGGGCGAAATCCATAGATTGATTTCTGGAGGAAAGTTAGTAATAAAATAAATAATATCGTCTGATTGGAGCAGACTTCTTCTAATAACGGATAGGAGGTTAAAATAGCTGCCATTTGAACAAAAATAGTGAATCATTCTTCCTTTGATGGAGAATTTACTGTTTTACAAAGTTGCTGGACGGAATGATTGGCGAAAATTGAGATTATTGATCTTCAAGAGAGGGTATTTTAGTTGGTACAATTAATAAACTTGTACTTTTGTTTTTAGGTGTATTTATTGAGACAGCTTCTTTCTGATAAAAAGGAGGGGGCTATTGTTGTGTTGAATTATTTAGAAAAATTTACGAAGTGATGTTGATAAATAATGTTTGGAGGAGACGTCTATTTTTCCTCATAAGTTTGTTGAATAGCCTATTCTTGTTAAATGCTCAGGATACGGAGACTAGGATTAATTTGTTGTTGGCTAAGATGACAGTAGAGGAGAAGATTGGGCAGTTGAATCAGCTGCCCGGAGATCTAATGACGGGTTCAGATGTGGGCAAAGAAGACTTATTGGCGCAAATTCGAGCGGGTAAGGTTGGGAGTGTACTAAGCCACACCAATTTTGAGCAAAAAATTATTCTCCAGCGAGCTGCAGTTTCTGAAAGCCGGCTGGGTATTCCATTACTTTTTGGTTTTGATGTTATTCATGGTTATAAGACTATATTCCCTATTCCATTGGCACAAGCTGCCAGTTGGGACATGCGTGCGATCGAGGAGGTTGAGCGAATAGCAGCGCGCGAGGCATCGGCAGACGGGCAGCATTGGACCTTTTCCCCCATGGTCGATGTTTCGAGGGACCCCAGGTGGGGGCGTGTTATGGAGGGTTCTGGAGAGGATCCGTATTTGGGTGGTAAGATTGCAGAGGCCAGGATAAAAGGATTTCAAGGGGATGATTTGGGTCAAAGCAACACGATTGCTGCTTGTGCCAAGCACTTTGCGGGTTATGGCTTTTCGGAGGCAGGAAGGGACTATAATACAGTGGATATGAGTGAGCAGCGGTTGCGGGAGGTGGTTTTGCCGCCATTTAAAGCTGCCGCAAAGGTTGGTGTGGCTACTTTCATGAATGCGTTTAATACACTCAATGGGGTACCAGCCAGCATGAACAAGTATTTGATTACGGATATTCTGCGAGGCGAATGGGCTTGGAGCGGGTTGGTAGTGAGTGACTGGAATTCTTTTGGGGAGACAATTGTTCATGGTGCAGCAGCTGACGATGTTGATGCTGCATCCAAATGCTTAAGTGCGGGTAGTGACATGGATATGGCGGGAGGGACCTTTCAGCGTGGATTAAAAAAAGCATTGGAGGGCAAACGAATCTCCATGCAGCAGCTTGATGAGGCAGTACGTAGGGTGTTGCGTTTAAAGTATAGTTTAGGCTTGTTTGATAATCCATTTTTGTATTTAGATGGGGAAAGGAGGTTAAAAGAACTTTCTCAACCAGTGTACCGAGAGACGGCTAGGTCAATAGCCGCTAGCTCCATGGTCTTGCTCAAAAATCAAGGTAAAATTTTACCTATTCGACCTGCAGCAGGTCTAAAAAAGAAAATTGCAATTGTAGGACCGATGGCTGATAGCAAAACGAATAAGGACTATATGAGTTTTTGGACCTTGGGTTTGGGGATGCAGTATTATGACTCCACCCAAGTTGTGACTCCCGCGGAAGGATTAAAGCCGGTATTAGAAAATATGGGTTATGAAGTGTTGGTTCGTCCTGTTTGTACAGCAGGAGATTGTGATGAGAAGTCGTATGCGATGATGATTGAAACGGCCAGGGAGGCCGACATAATTATTGCCTGTGTGGGTGAGCGAGGTTTGGATTGTGGAGAAAGCAAGTCTGTGGCTAGTCTTGATTTGCCTCGAAATCAAGAAGGGTTACTAAGGCTTTTGGGCCGTTTTGGGAAACCTGTTGTGATGGTGCTATTTAACAGTCGACCAATGACTTTTGAATGGGCATCGGAGAATATACCGGCTATTTTGGTGGCTTGGCAGCCAGGGTTTGAGACTGGGAATGCGTTAGCAGATGTTTTGACGGGCAGGGTAAACCCTTCAGGCAAGCTTCCGATGACTTTTCCTAGGAAGGTGGGCCAGGTTCCAATCTATTACAATCATTTAAGGACAGGGCGTCCTCAGGCCTCTTTTGGTATGCCTTTTACTAGTGGGTACTTGGATGTGTCTGCCACTCCTGCGTATCCTTTTGGTCATGGTCTTAGCTACACGGAGTTTCAGTATTCCGATATTACAGCCACTAAACCAACATTGGAGAAGGGAGAGTCGTTGGCCGCGTCAATATCCGTTACGAACGTCGGTGAACGGGTAGGGAGTGAAGTGATTCAGTGTTATATACAAGATCTTACAGCGGAAGTGGCGAGGCCAGTGAAAGAGTTAAAGCGATTTTTAAAGATTACGCTAAATCCAGGTGAAACGAAGAAGATCCAATTAAAGATCAGCCAAGAAGATCTTTCTTACTGGGATAATGAACTGCGATTTAGGGTAGATCCAGGGAAGTTCAAATTGTTTATTGGTGGAAGTTCTGAAGCCGTTAAAGAGGCTGATTTTGAAATAAAGAGCATTAAAAAATAATAAAACGGAATAAAATGGAAGCTGAAGAACCAGGGCACTTATCCCCTACCCTTGCTGAATTGCAACAGATGGTGGATGATTGGATTCGTACGGTGGGTGTTCGCTATTACAACGAATTAACGAATACAGCCCTTTTAATGGAAGAGGTTGGGGAGGTTGCCAGATTAATGGCAAGGATATATGGAGAACAATCGTTTAAATCTTCTGAGAGAGAAGCTATGGCTCCTCAGGAGTTAGCAGGGGAGATGGCTGACGTATTATTCGTGCTGGTTTGCTTGGCAAATCAGACGGGAGTAGATTTAGGGCGGGCTGTAATAGCTAATATGGAGAAGAAGGCAATACGGGATGCTGAAAGGCACAAAAACAATTGGAAGCTACAAGGTTAGATGGAGGATCTATGCCTTGTAGCTTCTAATTAGTTATTTTGCGAAGATAGAAATGGCGGTTCCGCCACCAGGGGCCAAGTGGAGATTAATTTTGTCGCCTTTTTTGACCATTTTTTTAGTTACTTCTACAGGATATGGGTTGTTTACGTAATGGGAATCAGGGCCGTCTGCGTAGATTACCGCTTCATAGTTTTTTGCGGGGTCTAAAAAATCAAGATTAATTTCGAAGGCTCTGCTTTCTTCATCTGTTATACTACCTATGAACCAATTATCGGATTTCTTTTGTTTTCGTGCAATGGTTAAATAATCTCCGATAGCAGCATTTAGGACATGGGTTTCTGACCAATCTGCTGGAACGTACCGAATAAATTGAAATACTTCTGGTCGTTTTTCGTAGTTTTCAGGCAAGTCTGCTGCCATTTGTAGAGGAGAATACATCGTCACGTACAAAGCGAGTTGGTTAGCGACCGTTGATTGGATGAATTCTTTTTTGTTTGGGTCATAGTTGTTCATCCGCGTTTCAAAGATGCCTGGGGTGTAGTCCATGGGTCCTCCGAGCAGTCTTGTAAAAGGTAATGTCAGTACGTGGGATGGATTATTCCCCTTGCTCCAAGCATTGTATTCCATTCCTCTTGCCGCCTCGTTGGAAACCCAGTTCGGCCAGGTCCTTTGTAATCCACTAGGTCTGGAGGCTTCGTGTGCATTTACCATTATTTGATAGTTAGCGGCATTTTGGGCAACACGGACCAAATGATTATTAAACCATTGACCATCGTGCCACTCCTTTTTAGGGTAGAGGTAGCCCACATAACCGGTCTTAACGGCGCTCATTTGATTCTTTTTCATATATTGGAAAGCGGCATCCATTTGTCGCTCGTAGCTTGGTACTGCGCCAGAAGTTTCATGGTGCATAATTATGCTAACCCCTTTTGATTTTGCGTAGTTTGCCAATTCATTTATGTCGTAATCTGGATAAGGTTGAGTAAAGTTAAACACCTCTTCTTTGCCGCTATTAAACCAATCCTCCCAGCCAACATTCCAGCCCTCTACCAAAACACCTTGGAAACCATACTTTGCTGCAAAGTCAATGTATCTTTTCACATTTTGAGTATTGGCGGCATGGGTGCCAGTAGGTTTTCCTGACTTGTCTGAATAGTGCCAGGAGCCTTTGCCCACGTGCATTTCCCACCATACACCTACGTATTTTGTCGGTTTTATCCAACTCAGATCCCCTGTGATTTTACAGGGTTCATTAAGGTTAAGAATGGTTCTGTTTTCAAGCAAGTGAGCAGCGGAATCGTCTATAAGAATAACTCTCCAAGGAGTATGAAAGGGTAGTTTGTTCTTGGAGATAATTGCTGGATTTGTTGTTGGGATAACGGTTGCTTTTAGCAGTAACTTTTTACGATCTACATTGAGGTGTAATGCCCCATAATCGACTAGTGCTGCTTCTGCAATGGCTAGATGGAGGCCCTTTGAGCTACGGAATGCTACCGGTGTTTGTACTGCATGAATATCGGGGATGTATTGATTAAATGGTTCTATATCGGTTAAGTGTTTTGTTGCATCGATTTTGCTTAAAAGGGATTGGGTATAGGTATGTTCATTCGAGTCCCAGTCAGAGGGTGCCCACCAGGTAGTATAATCTTCTGCGAGTTGGAACTCGGTAAATTCACGAATTACCGATAAAGAGTCAGCTCCTTGATGATCAAACTCATATCTGAATCCGATCCCATTGTTGAACGCTTTAAAGTGAAGTTTCAATTTGTGTTTAGAGGGTGTTTCCAGGTGGAGGAGAAGGGCATTGTGTTGATCTTGGATATATGCCTCCTCTCCCAAAACAGGCATCCAAGTTGAGTCAACTTGGTAGAATTGCACATTGGTCAGGCTGAGTTGTTTGGAAAAGTCTTGAAGGGATGTTAATATTCCAAGTTTAGAGCTTGGCAGGACTTTTTTCCCTTTTCGGGAGATGGAGTAGGATGGTTTTCCATCTTTGTCCAACTTAAAGTGTAGGGCTAAAGAGTGATCAGGGGAGTAAAGTGTTTTTGATTGTGCATCCAGTTGAGAGGTTGAGATAAGTAGACAAATTAGGAGTAGATAGATACGCATAGAAGCATTTTTTTGAAAAAAACAAAGATAGGTCTTACAAAGAAAGTACATGTTGGGCTTTCTTGTTTGTTTTCAGAAAAGCTTCATTCTAGCTTTGTTGAGGTAAAAAGGAAGCTAGGTAAAGGTAGGGAATACTTACAGCAGTAGGTTTGGGTATGGATGACTTAGATTACGTTCGGGGGTAAAATTTTGTTGTTTGGCGCTGTTGGTTTGTCGTTTAAAAAAGAATTGTTACCTTTGGTCGATAAAAAAAGCAGCTCTTGATGAAGAACTGCTTTCTGTGTCATGGGATTATAGTTTAATAAACACTCTTTCTTGGGAGTGTGTGTGGAGAGGTGGCCGACCCTACCCCCCAGTGGAACCGGCCCCTCGCCACGGATTTAAGGTCACTATTGACCCTATTCGATTATCGGTTTCTAGCCTTGAAGAACTATCTCAGTCTTCAGTTTGCGGGAGAAAATCGGGCAATTACCGTGCCAAAGTTCGAATTAATTAAATTTTTCTTGATATGTCTTTTGATTTTTTTGCTTGAGCCATGTAGCCAGTGAGGCGTTAAGGGCCAGTGCAGTGGTGGTTAGCATTAATAGCTCCAGGTTTAGGTTTAAATCTTTGATTAGCAGGGTAAAGGTAATCAATAAAAGATTAAAGAAAAGAATAATTAATGTGGCTTGAATATGAGATTTCCCTCCTTTTAGTAGCTGATGATGGATGTGATTTTTATCCGCTTTAAAGGGGGACTTTCCTTGAGCGATACGCAAGGCAAACACCCTCAGTGTATCGTAAATAGGGAATAAGAGTACAGCTAGGGCAACAATAGGTGCGTTGGGAATAAACCAGGGGTTAATTCCCTCCCCGGATTTATTGAGTGAAATAAATTCCAGGGCCATGACTGCGCAGAGTACTCCAATCAGCATAGACCCGGTATCTCCCATAAAAATTTTAGCGGGTGTTGCATTGTAGTGTAAAAACGCAACGATTGCACCGGCCAGTGCAACGGCTACCACGGCCCACTCAAGGTGTCCTGCTAGAAAAAACCAACTACCAAAAAAAAGGGTTCCCATTAGCGCCACCCCACCGGCGAGGCCATTAATCCCGTCAATTAGGTTATATGCATTGATAATTCCCACAATTGCGATGACGGAAAAGATAAACTCAGCGGGACGATCAAGTTGATGAATACCAAATATGCCCCACAAGTTATTCAAGGAAACCTTTGCTTTTTCCACTAAGATAACAGCAGCTAGAAGCTGAATCATTAGTTTTTTTACTGGGGGTATTGGTACGAGATCATCGCGAGAGCCAATAAGAAACAATAAGATAATAGCTCCAAGAATGTACTGTAGTTGACCAAAATAGTCGGTTGGAGTCCATAAGATTATGCTAACGATGGCACCACCAAACATGGCGATTCCACCTAAAGAAGGGGTAGGTTGTTCATGCGAGCTACGGGTATTAGGTAGGTCGTAAAGTTTGCGGCTGGTTGCAACGGTAATAATTGCAGGGACAGCGACAAACGTGATAATAAAGGCTGTGATAAAGCTCAGAATAAGAACAAACATACCTTGTTGGAGGTGGCAATCGCTATTGAATTGGTGTTTGGGGCCGTTTATAGGCGAGTAGGTGAATGTTTTAATTGGCTGATATGTTCTAAACGCAGTATTGAAAAAGCTAGTATATTTTTTACTTAATCAACCTGAATTTGAACAGACAGGACTTTATTCTATGTGTCTGCAATTAGTTATTTAAATAATCGCTGATTTTTTCTGGCTCAACTAAGTTTGGGATTGTTACCTGAAGTTTGGGGTATTGTTTCATTGCTTGCTGGATCGTGAACAGTGCGTTGGGGTTTCTAGCCCAGGCACGTCGGGCTATTCCATTATTTACATCCCAAAACAGCATTGATTCTATTTTCTTTTCTGCTTCGATGGATCCATCTATGACCATGCCGAACCCCCCGTTTATTACTTCTCCCCACCCTACTCCACCTCCATTGTGTAGGCTTACCCAAGTGGCTCCTCTGAAGGAGTCCCCAATAACGTTTTGAACGGCCATATCTGCGGTGTACCTTGAACCGTCGTAGATGTTAGCGGTTTCGCGGAAGGGAGAGTCAGTTCCGGAGACATCGTGATGATCTCTACCGAGTACTATAGGGCCCTTTATGAGGCCGGTAGCGATGGCTTTGTTAAAGGCCTTTGAAATACGCATTCTTCCTTCTGAATCGGCGTAAAGTATGCGAGAGAGGGATCCGACAACGGGTAAGTTGTTGGCAGCACTTTCGATCCAAATAAGATTATCCCTGATCTGCCCTTTTATTTCATCGGGTGCTTCTTCTAGCATTTCGCGTAATACGTCAGCAGCGATTGCGTCGGTTGTTTGCAAGTCTGAGGAATCTCCAGAGCAGCACACCCAACGGAATGGCCCAAAACCGTAGTCGAAGCATAACGGCCCCATAATATCTTCTACATAAGAGGGGTATCGGTAGGGTGAGGATGTTACACTGATTTCTCCAGGAGCTAAGGGGGTGCTCCCTGGCTTAAAGACATCTGCACCCACATCGCCGGCCTCTTTCAGGAAGGCATTACCGTAATCCCAGAAGTACATTCCACGCTCTACCATGATATTGACCGCTTTGGCATGCCGCCTAAGTGTTTCGGCAACCGCTTCCATAAACCTCGGTTTATTCGTGATCAATAACTCTTTTGCCTGCTCGAAGGTTAAGCCCGCGGGGGTATACCCACAATCATGGATATTATGGCAGCTCGTTTGATCTGAACCTAAGTCAACATGAATTTTTTGCACAACAAATTCCTCCCAAAGTTCCACGATGTTCCCGTGAAATACCAGAGAGACGGCCTCTTTTGCTGCTCTTGCCTCTTCTATCCGATTGATTAGAAGTGTTGGGGACAAGAATACATTTTCCCTCAGGATATAACCATCTGTAATACGCTGTTCAACTGCGTCAGGATCGATTTCTGCAATGACACCAACACATCCTGCAATGACAGCTGCTCTTGCTTGAGCTCCCGACATCCCTCCAAGTCCACTGGTCACGAATACTCTACCTTGTAGGTTATCGGTACCGAGGCCCATTTTCCGACCGGCGTTAAGCAGGGTAATAGTTGTTCCATGCACGATTCCTTGCGGCCCAATGTACATAAATGATCCAGCCGTCATTTGGCCATACTGGGTGACGCCTAGAGCATTAAATCGATTCCAATCTTCTTTTTTTGAATAGTTTGGAATCATCATGCCGTTGGTAACAACTACCCTTGGTGCACTGGGATGGCTTGGAAAAAGCCCCATAGGATGACCTGAATAGAGGACCAACGTTTGCTCATCTGTCATAATGGACAGATAGCGCATGGTGAGCAGGTACTGTGCCCAATTTTGGAAGACGGCTCCGTTTCCACCGTAAGTAATAAGCTCATGTGGATGCTTTGCCACTTTTGGATCCAGATTATTCTGGATCATTAGCATGATAGCGGCAGCCTGTTTACTTTTCGCAGGATAAGCGTCAATTGGTCTGGCGTACATTTCATATTCCGGCCGAAAGCGATACATGTAAATACGGCCGAATCTCTTTAGCTCTTCTGCAAACTCTCTTGCCAGCTCTGGGTGCCATGCGGTAGGAAAATAGCGCAGTGCATTTTGAATTGCTAAAATCTTTTCTTCCTCTGACAGAACACCTTCAACAAGACGAACAGGAGCATGACTTACCGTGGGATCATAAGGTTTAGGCGTTGGTAGTTCAGAGGGGATGCCCTCGATTATTTGATCTTTAAAAGTGGTCAATGTCATAGGTAATAAACGAATTGAACAAAGGTGTGCCGTCAGATCAGCTGGTACTGGGACAAACTCTCCGGCATTAAACCCAACAGAATACCTGCCAGCAAAAGGAAAAAGAACACTTCTGCGACCAACTTGTTTCGGATGGACAGAAAACTGAGGGCGAGAAAAGCTCCAAAGGCGCTTGAGGCCAGGAGGATATGCGAGAAGTCAAATACTCTGTTGAAGAGTATAGATAGCATGGTTCCAAATAGTAGCCAGAACAAGATATTGTTAAATTTTTGCACTTGAATAAGCCGTTTCCGGTAATAAGTGCTAGCGCTTAACAAAAGGATGCTGAAAAATATGGCTAGTATGACTACTGAAACCCAAAAGTGGATATCGATTATTTCTGGTTGAATAGTAAGCCAGTTGAATATTACTGTCAGATCTAACCCCGGAGGGTTTTGCGTAAAAAGTAGATCCATACCCCAACCTATTATCCAAGGGGTTAAAACAGCCACAATATAGCTAGCCACTTCTGCTAATTTGAGGGTGCGTAAACTGAAAATGGCTATGAGGAAGAAAGGTGTTAACCAAAGGCTTGGCAGGTAAAACAAACTAGCTATTCCAATTAGCAGACCAGTATCAAAGATGGTTAGGGTGATGTCATTTGATTTATGGATACTAAAAATACGCTGGAGAATTAAGGGGATCCCAGTGGAGGCAACCAATGCTGGGGAAAGATACTGAAAGTCGTTGATTGAGGACATCACAACAATCGTAAAAAGGGCTGGGAACCAGTTTCTATCTGGATTAATACGGCTTTCATTGGCCAGCCATTTTACCAGTAAGGCCTGCGAAAAGACCAATACAGTGGCTAAGCTTGCAGATAAAAGGGAAGATTGGATGGCTGTAGAGAAAAGTAGCCTGTACAATACACCTGCGTTTTCTGGCAGGGAAGGTTGATAATCCAGCCATCCCGCGAATGCCGGGAAGCGAAGCAATACGGTTAAAAGAGCTAAAAAAAAGACCGTATAAAGTTGGTTATTGCGAAATAATCCTAACACTTTGCAAAGTTACGTCAATATTTAGGAATCACTATAGAAATCGTACTTCCTTTCCCAGGCTCACTTTGTAGTCCGACCTTCCATCCATGTTGTTTGCAGATTTCGCGCACATAAAACAGCCCTAATCCAAATCCTTTTACGTTGTGGACGTTGCCAGTGGAGACACGGTAAAACTTATCAAATACGCGCTTCTGATGCTCCTTGTTTATACCTAAGCCGTTGTCTTCCACAAATAGTCGCACCCCTTCTGTATCCTGATGAAGTCCAATTTTAATTTCTGGAAGGGTATTCGGTTTTGAGTATTTAACTGCATTGTCAACCAGGTTGTGGAGGATATTCGTGAGGTGGAGGCGATCTGCCCACACCTCAATTGGTTGGTTACCCAAATCGAGAAAAAGGCTGCCTTTTTTTTCACTGATTTTTAATTCGAGTGAAGGGGAAATATTATTAATCAACTCCTGCAAGTTGATCCGCTCTTTATTAAGCTCAATGTTTTGCCGATCAATTTTTGCTAGCTGGAGTACTTTTTCGACTTGCGTATTAAGTCTTAAGACTTGTTCTTTTATTATACCAGCATATCTGGAAAGTCTGGCATCCTGTTGTATTTTTTCATTTTGAAGAAATACATCTGTTGAAATCTGTATGGTTGAGATGGGTGTTTTAAACTCATGCGTCATGTTATTAATAAAATCACGCTGGAGTTCTGAAAGTTGTTTCTGTCTTAAAATCACGGACATGGAGTAGATAAAGAAGGCGGCTGTGGTAATCATCAAAACAGAGAAAAAGATGACTAACCACATGTTGCTCAGCAAACTAACATTTTTTTCGGGGAATCGTACTCCGAAGTAATAAATAAAGTCGCTGTCGTAAAGAGCGGGAAGTGGGGCTCCAACACCACTTTCATTAAAGACAAAGCCGGTTTTTACGTAACGAATTGTTTTGCCAGCGACCATTTGATTGCTAGAGCAGTCAAAGATTCCGTAATGAAAGTCTTTTTTTAGGCCCTGATTTTCAAGTGATTCGCTCAGGTAGTGTTCAAGGTCTCCAGCGTTGAACTGGTTATTTATATTAACTACGTAATAATTGGAATAGGGCTGAACGATTAGGTTTTTGGACGGCAGCCTAAAAGGAGGATTGGAGGTCATACTTAATTTGTTGGCAGTATCCAACAAAGCTTGAAAGACCTTTCGATTGAATTCGCGTTCTTGGAGGTCATAGCTTAGCAAAACCCAATACGTTTGAACGGCTAGGAGGCTGATAATCGCGAAAGCTCCCAATAAAATAACTCTTCGTATGATGGCGTTCGTCATGTTGCAAAGTTACAGTTTTTCGACGCATCCATCTACCTTTGCAGTATGTCTAGATTTGGATCTCTTTTGGCGGTACAGGCGGCACTACTAAATGGTGAGATTACCTGTTGTCAGCTGGTAGAATATTATTTAGATCGTATTCAAAGTACGCGCCACTTAAATGCGTATGTGGAAATTTGGGAGCAAGAGGCCTTGCAGAAAGCTCAAGAGTTAGATTCTAGGATCAAAGTGGATCCATCCAGCTTGGGTCGGCTCTTTGGTGCAGTTTTGAGTATAAAAGATACTATTTGCTATCAGGGGCACTACGTGACGGCCTCCTCAAGGATTTTGGAAAACTATTTAGCGAGTTATTCAGCAACTGTTGTGGAGCGATTACTAGAGGAGGGAGCGATTTTGATTGGCCGGACCAACTGTGATCAGTTTGGAATGGGATCTTCGAATGAGAACTCTATTTACGGACCTGTTTGTCATCCTGCTGATAATACTAGGGTGTCGGGAGGCTCCTCTGGAGGGGCGGCTGTTTCGGTTGCGACAGATACTTGTCTGGCCGCCATTGGTAGTGACACGGGCGGTTCAGTACGACAACCAGCTGGTTTTTGTGGCCTATGGGGTTTCAAGCCATCCTACGGTCAGATATCTAGGCATGGGTTAATTGCCTATGCTTCGTCTTTTGACCAGATTGGTTTTATTGGTCGAAGTGCGGAAGATTTGAGTCTTTTGACATCGATTTGTAGTGGGCCAGACGGACTGGATGCAACGGTTAGTCCCCAAACCAAAGCTTTAAATGGGAGTGATCGCAAACGGAGCAAATTGCGTTTAGCCTACTTCTCTACGGCTTTTCAGGCGTCTGGTATTGATGAGGGCGTGAGGGTCGTCTTAGAATCCTGGATGCAGGATCGGGTGGATGATGGACACTACTTTGAGGGGATTTCGTTTGAATTGCTGCCTTATGCGGTGCCTGCGTACTATATTTTAACAACAGCAGAGGCATCTACTAACCTGAGTCGGTATGATGGGGTGCGATATGGTTGTAGAACGGATTCTGGCTCCAGCTTAAAAGAGCTATATCAATTCACCCGGTCAGAGGGTTTTAGTGAGGAGGTAAAAAGACGAATAATGCTTGGAACGTATGTGTTAAGTAGTGGGTATTATGATGCTTATTATACCAAAGCACAACAAGTCCGTAGGTTAATAAGTGAAAGGGTGAAGTCTATTTTAGAAGATTATGACGCTGTGGTCTTACCTGTGTCGCCCGTTACGGCTTGGAAAATTGGGGTGAAGTCAGCAGATCCAACCGAGATGTATTTGTCTGATATTTTCACTGTTTTAGCCAATTTATGTGGGTCACCTGCCGTTGCAATTCCGATTGGACTACATCCAGCAAATGGGATGCCTATTGGTATTCAGCTAATGGGGAGAAATTTGGAGGATTTGGAATTACTAGAAATGGCACAACAACTTTATTCCTAAAAGTGAGACGATTACTATCAGAAATATATGTTTACCCGGTCAAATCACTGGCTGGTATTCGTTTGCAGTCATCCCTTCTGGGGGTCAGAGGTTTGGAATATGATCGAAGGTGGATGATTGTTGATGCTAGTGGACGGTTTTTATCACAGCGCGATCATCAAAAGATGGCGTTGATAGGCACAGCTATTCAGAAAAACCAACTTCTGTTATTTGATCGTAGGAACCCAGAGGATTGCATTGGTATTTCTTTTGGTTCGATAGATCGGCCAACTGAAAAAGTCAGAGTACAGATTTGGAGTTCGAGTGTAAAAGCTATAAGACAAGAGGAGGAAGCCAATAAATGGTTAAGTGCTCATATTGGGTGCCCAGCGCGCCTTGTAGAAATGCCAGACACGGCCAAGCGATCGGTTGACCGAAGGTATGTTCCGAGTGGGCACTATGTTCGATTTGCAGATGCTTTTCCATTTTTAGTAATTGGTACGGCATCGCTTCAGGAATTGAATAGCAAACTCGAAACCCCTATTGGAATGGATCGTTTTCGTCCCAATTTGGTTATTCAAAACGAAGAGCCATTTGAGGAGGACGACTGGGAGGAGATTCAGATTGGTGGACATGTTTTTCGTGCTGTCAAGCCTTGTGCTCGGTGTGTGATGGTTACAATTGATCAATTCAGCCTTGAAAAGCAGCCTGAGGCACTTAAAGTGTTGTCTCAGTTTAGAAAGAAGGGCAACAAAGTGCTGTTTGGTCAGTATTTAATTTGGACGGGTAAAGACCATATTGTTCCAGTTTCTACAGGGAGTTATGTGGAGGTATTAAGTAGGAAATCATAAAAATTACTGTTTTTAGGGTGATCTTGCCATCATGATATGAGGGAACAATACTGTACCTTTGCGCCTTCTTTAACATTTACCCACTCTAACGAAACGATTTTATGTACCGTACGCATCATTGCGGCGAATTGCGCCTCTCCGATATTGGCAAAACAGTTACCCTTTCAGGATGGGCGGCCACCATCCGAGATAAAGGCAGTCTTTTATGGATTGATGTTCGAGACCGTTATGGCATTACCCAGTTAGTATTTGACGAGAACTATACTGATTCTGGTTTATTTGAGGTTGCAAGGTCAATTGGCCGGGAGTATGTTGTACAGGCTACCGGAACCGTTATTGAGCGAGCATCTAAAAGTAATAAAATTGCTACGGGAGAGATAGAAATAAAAGTCCAGGAGTTACGTATTCTAAACGCTGCGAAGACTCCTCCGTTTACCATTGTGGATGATACGGATGGTGGTGATGATTTAAGGATGAAGTACCGTTACTTGGACCTACGTAGATCGGCGGTACAGCAGAATTTGATTTTCCGGTCTAATTTAGCTGTTGAAACGCGGAAATATCTTTCTGACCAAGGTTTTATTGAGGTTGAAACCCCCTTTTTAATTAAGTCGACACCAGAAGGCGCACGTGACTTTGTAGTTCCTTCCAGGATGAATAAGGGGCAGTTTTATGCCTTGCCGCAGTCTCCACAGACATTTAAGCAGATCTTGATGGTAGCGGGCTTTGACAAGTATTTTCAGATTGTAAAATGTTTTCGGGATGAGGATTTGAGGGCTGACCGTCAGCCAGAGTTTACACAAATTGACTGTGAGATGTCATTTGTGCACCAGGAGGATATACTAAACACTTTTGAAGGGTTGACCAAGCATTTGTTTAAGAAGGCGTTAAACATTGATTTGCCGGAGTTCCCTCGAATGACCTATGATGAAGCGATGATTAGGTACGGTTCAGATAAGCCCGATGTACGGTTTGGTATGGAGTTTATAGATTTTACGGCAGTAGCAAAAGGCAGAGGATTTGGGGTTTTTGATACCTCAGAAATTATTTTGGGTATTTGTGCTCCTGGTTGCGCTTCTTATTCTCGCAAACAAGTGGATGAGCTGACGGAATGGTTAAAGCGTCCTCAAATTGGAGCAAAGGGTTTGGTTTATATTCGGTTAGAAGCGGATGGTTCAATTAAGTCGAGTGTTGACAAGTTTTATACTCCGGAAGAGCTGAAGGAGTGGGCAGATCTCGCTGGGGCGAAGGCTGGAGATATGCTGTTTATGTTGAGTGGGGAAGAGGAGAAGACAAGGAAGCAGCTTTGTGAGTTGCGATTAGAAATGGGGAATCGGTTAGGACTTCGGGATCCAAAGGTATTTAAGCCACTTTGGGTAGTAGATTTCCCGCTACTGGAGTGGGATGAAGAGGCGGGGCGTTTTTTTGCCATGCATCACCCATTTACCTCGCCAAAACCACAAGATATTGTGAAAATGGAGTCAAACGATCCAGCGGTGTTGAAGAGTATGCGTGCGGACGCTTATGACTTGGTGTTGAATGGTGTGGAGATTGGTGGTGGTTCTATTCGTATTCACGATCGGGATTTACAGGCTAGAAACTTCCGATTACTTGGTTTTTCACAGGAAGAAGCGGAGAATCAATTTGGATTTTTACTGGGCGCATTTGAATATGGAGCTCCCCCCCACGGTGGTATTGCATTTGGGTTTGACCGATTGAGTGCGGTAATGAACGGGGCCAATTCTATTAGGGACTTTATTGCGTTCCCTAAAAATAACCAGGGGCGTGACATGATGATTGATGCTCCTGACGGCATTCATCAAAAACAACTTGATGAGCTTGGGATTTCCATTAAGGAGGAAACTGCTGAATAAGTTTATTTAAGGGCGATAAAAGGTTTTTTTACTTTTTATCGCCCAATTTATTCTGGGTACAAGAGGTAGTTGTCCCTCATTTTACGGAATTGGACAATACCAGGCCACCAAGATGCTCTTATTTCTTCTTCTGAACAGCCTTGTTCCAACTGAATTCTGAGGGTTTGGTTACCTGCAAGTAGGTTAAAAAATTGATTTGAGTTAAAGAAATCATCTTTTATTGGGCTGTTTTCAAAGAAGAAAAAAAGCCAGCTTAAGTCAAGTGATTTTTTTTGATAAAGCACATCAATAGGTGTGTTGCTCAGGTCTACGCCACAGCAAATAATTTCGTTGTAACTTGGTTTAGCTGCACCCTGATTGGGAGCGGGTTTAAAGAAGCAGCTGCCTGCGGGAAATTCAGGGTATCCAAGTATCTGAAAAGGGGAATTAGTGCCTCGTCCTACACTTACCTTAGTACCTTCAAATAGACATAAACTTGGGTACAATAAGATGGATCGGAGGTCTGGAAGGTTTGGAGAGGGTTTGATTGGCGGGGCATACAGCTGAGCGTGTTGATAATTGGAGCAAGGAATAATCAATAAGTCCAAAAAATCAGCGCAATTTATCCAGGATTCTCCTTTGTACATTAAGGCCAGCTCTCCGACAGTGCACCCATGCACGATTGGGATTGGAACGATTCCGACAAATGATCGATAATTCAGATCGAGTACAGGGCCATCAATATAGTGGCCATTGGGGTTAGGCCTATCTAAAACGATTAGTTGTTTTTCATTTTCAGCACAAGCTTCTGCAACATAGAAAAGTGTGCTAATGTAAGTATAAAAACGAGCTCCGACGTCTTGTATATCGTAAACAACAATATCAACCTCTTGGAGCTGTTCGGCTTTTGGCTTTTTGTTTTTCCCATACAAGGAACGTATTGGTAAGCAAGATTGCTCATCTATAGTATCATTTAGTAAATCGCCAGCACCAGCTAATCCCCGGAATCCGTGTTCGGGAGCAAAAACAAAGCGTATGTCTACTCCAAGTGATTGTAGGGTGTCGACTAAGTGTTTTCCATTTACCTGGGCAGTGTGGTTTACGACCAGCGCAACTCGTTTTTTTTCCAGCTTAGGAAGATAATCGTGTATTGCTACGGCTCCTGGTAAAGGGTTTTGTGCCAGTAGGGATTGTTGCTGGAATAAAAATAACAAAAAAATAAAGTAAGATCGGAGCATAATTTAAGCCCAAAGTAAGGGTAATTAGCTGTATTTAAATAAAAATAATCTTTGTTTCTACAGTATTTAAGGCAGCGTACTACCTTGGTTAAAGCGTTTCTTTCTGGTGTCAGTGGTTAAACGTACCTTTGCGCGGAAATTTATGGAACACCAACGAGATAATTTAATCGGAGTGCTACAATCGGTTTGGTTGTGGCGCAGACCCATTCGGAACATTTGTGTTATAACAGGAGCAGTCAGCATTGTAGTTGCGTTATTGTTGCCTAATTACTACAAATCTACGGCTATTTGCTACCCTGCGAGTCCTGAGCTGGCGAATCCTGAGAAATTGTTTGGGAGCAGTGGGCAGGCCACTGAGTACTATGGCACGGATCAGGATTTGGATCGTATTGCTGAAATTGCCAACAGTAATGCTTTGGTAGACTACATGGTTGAACAGTTCAACTTGTATGTCCACTATGATATTGATTCCACTTCTAAGGATGGTCAGTTCAAGGTTAGAAAGAGGTTTCGGAAGTTGTATTTAGCCCAAAAGAACAAGAATGAGGCACTGGAAATCAGTGTGGAGGATACAGATCCTGAGGTAGCGGCTAAGATGGCCAACGCTGCTATGAAGAAAACGGATGAGATGGCAAGGAAGTTAAATACGGAAAGTCAGGGCCGTCTTTTGGCGGCAATTGATGACAATATTCAGCGTAAACAAGAAGAGCTTAAGCGCCTTGGAGACAGTTTGGAGCAGCTGCAGGCAAGATCTGGCATATACGATCCTGTCGCTCAAGGTGAGCAGCTTGCGCTTAACTTAGCGAGTGCGGAATCGGATGTAGTAAAAAACAGGGCTCGCTTAGAGGTATTAGAGCCGAACCCATTGATTCCTCGTGATACGATTGCGTATATAAAAGCGAATTTACGAGCTGCTGAGCAGCAGCGACGGATGCTTACAAGGGGTGTAGAGGGTGAACAGTCTTCTGATGGTGTAAAGCAACTGACTCTGGAGCGTTATAGTACTGGTCTGGCAAGGCTTCAGGTGTTGAGAGATCTGCATTACCAGGCGCGCAAGCAGCTGAGCTATGACTTAGAACGGTATTACCAGATTAAGGCAGTGTTTAATACGGAGATTTCTGCGATTCACATTGTAGAAAAGGCGGAGCCAGCGTTGCGAAAAAATCGTCCAGTCCGTAGTTTGATTGTTTTGGGTTCTGTCATTAGTGTTTTTCTTCTCGCTGCTCTTGCTGCGGTGATTGTGGATGCTTACAGGGATGTGAATTGGGAAAACGTATTAAGAAGGTCGTAGGCCTATTAAAAAGTGTCACTTGATGTTATGTCCGAGCAGACCGAGGGTTTACCTTCAATAAAAATAAGGGGGAGTGCGGTGGCAGTTTTGGCTACTGTTTTTCTTGTGTTGGTTGGGGCTGGTATATTCACAGAATCGTGGTGGTTGGCAGGTTTGCCGTTTGGTTTGGCCTTGATCTGGGTTACGATTGTCCATTTCAAGTCTATTTACTTTTTATTGATGGCCTCGATACCGTTGTCAACGGAGATGGAGTTGCCGGGTGGGTTTGGCACCGATTTTTTTTCTGAGCCTTTAATGTGGCTGCTTACTGGAGCTGGCACCTTATGGTTAGTCCGACACGGAAGTCGGATTGATGGGCGCTTTTTGCGGCATCCTATCACGATAGCTTTATTATTACATTTGATTTGGACGGCTATTTCGGTACTTTTTTCAGAGGATTTTGGTGTGTCAATCAAGTTTTTGTTGGCTAAGGGGTGGTATGTGGCTGTTTTTTTCTTTTTGACGGGCCGTTTTTTGCAGGAAGAGGCGGACTTAAAGAAGATGATATGGTGGTTTTTTATCCCTTTGTTAGCTACTGTAATCATCATTTTGTTTCGGCATTCAGGCAAGGGGTTTTCATTTGAGACCATTAATTCAGTACTCTCACCGTTTTACAGGAACCATGTTATGTATGCGTGCATCATGGCTGTTTTCATCCCGTTTATTTGGTATGCGACCTACTGGTATAAGAGGTGGTCTCTAATCTGGTGGATACTAGTTGTGGGGATTCTAGTGCTATTAATTGGGATTAATTTTGCATATACTAGGGCGGCCTATGGTGCTTTGGTAGCGTCAGTAGTGGTAAGTTTTGTTGTCAAGTTGCGCGTTATGCGCTTGGCCCTTACTTTCACGGTCCTTCTTTTTGGTTTATTTGTCGCCTTTGTAACCTACAGAGACAATTGGTTGTTGTTTGCTCCAGATTATGAACGGACTGTTACTCATACGCGTTTTGAGAGCTTATTAGAAGCGACTACCAGATTAGAAGATATTTCATTAATGGAGCGAGTATACCGTTGGGTAGCAGCATCCCAGATGATTAAGGACAAGCCTTTTTTGGGTTTTGGTCCAGGCAATTTTTATTTTTTTTACAAAAATTATACGGTTAATAGTTTTAGGACCTACGTAAGCGATAATCCTGAGCGGTCTGGAATGCACAATTATTATCTTATGATAGCGGTGGAGCAAGGTTTGCCAGGGGCATTATTGTTTATCGGGCTTTGTTTTTTTGCGATGGTGCAGGGGCAGCGTATTTATCGCATTCAGAAAATTCCTTGGCAGCGCCGGATGGCATTAGCTGCTTTACTTTGTTTTGTTTTGGTTATTGTGTTGATGCTAATGAATGACTTAGTGGAGACCGATAAGATAGGGTCCTTATTTTTTATTAGCTTAGCTATTTTGGTTAACATGGATTTAGATTCAGGGAAGGAACTGGATGTTTTGGATAATCTTCCTGAATAAGCAACATTTTTATGTTTTTTGGCGTCTAATGGGGTGTACAGGTGATTCTTCTTTGGATAGATAGATCTTGAGCTGTACGGAACAATGAAACACAATGAATTTGTGACCATGAAGAAATTGTTGACAATCTTTTTGTTGCACGTAGTTGGTGTACTTACCGTGGTTGCGCAGCCATCAAATGATGACTGTGCGAACCCGATTCTCATTTCTGATGTTACCGCTTTTTGTAGTGCTTCGGGCGCGTTTTCGAATAATGGAGCAAGTGCCTCAGCCTACAGTGCACCGCCTTGTTTTGGTCCCGCGGTTTTCAATGATGTTTGGTTTTCATTTGTCGCGGAGGCGACGGATGTGAACATTACGGTACGTGGGGCTACAACACCGAGTTCGGGAGGTACATTAAATGATCCTCAGATTGCACTGTATGGGGGTAATTGCGGTGGCACTTTAGATCAGTTGGAGTGTCAGTCTTCGGCTGGCAACTCGAATGTGGTGGAGGCATATCAGGGGGGGCTGTTTGTAGGGTCTACGTACTACATTCGAATTCAAGGAGCTAATGGACAGACTGGAACTTTTCAAATTTGCATTAATAACTACAATCCTCCTGTAGATCCCCAGAGTGATTGTCCCGAAGCAGCCATTTTGTGTGATAAGTCACCCTTTGTAGTGCAAAATGTATCTGGAGCTGGATCTGACATTTCCGAGCTTAACGGAGCTGAATGTTTTTTTAATGGACAGGGGACAAATTTTGAGACCAATTCAACTTGGTTTGTTTGGACTTGTGCGACTCCGGGGACTCTCACATTTGCCTTAACGCCCAATAATGGTCCGGATGATCTTGATTTTGTTTTATATCGACTCCCCAATGGAATTGGCAACTGTCAGAATAAATTGATTGAACGATGCATGGCTTCCGGTCAAACCTCTAATGTTAATTCTGCTGCTTGTTTGGGGGCAACGGGGCTTCGGGATGGGGAGACTGATATCAGTGAGGATGCTGGTTGCAGT
This sequence comes from Chitinophagales bacterium, assembly GCA_046316495.1. GTDB lineage: Bacteria > Bacteroidota > Bacteroidia > Chitinophagales > Saprospiraceae > M3007. The sequence goes on along the minus strand of JBKDAM010000146.1, from coordinate 38,348 downwards.
GATCCTGGGGATAATGCCTGGTTGGCCCCACTTAATATGGAGGCTGGGGTTACCTATGCGCTATGTGTCAACAACTTTAGTACGTTTGGCAATGGCTTCTCGGTTGAATTTGGAGGAACGGGCACCTTTTTGGGTCCTGAGGCCAAGTTTCAAACGATACCCAATGCTGTTTGTATCGGGGTTCCGGTACAAATTGTAGATCAATCCAGTTTTTCTTTGGGTGCAATCACGGATTACCAGTGGAGTTTTGGTGCTAATTCGGAGCCTCCTACTGCCTCTGGTAAAGGCCCTCACGAAGTTGTTTTTAATACGGCCGGGATTCGTTCTGTCGTACTTACCTTAACTACCGAGTTGGGATGTAAAGTGACGGATATTCAGACGTTGACGGTTTACCCAGACGTGACGGTGGACACGATTATTGCTGTTCCAGATTGTAATGGAGGGACCAATGGGGCGGTGGAGATAACCAATATTAATTCTGGCACACCGCCTTATTTATTTAGTTGGAACAGTGGTCCATTTACTAGCGATAATTCTCTGACTGGACTCGGTGAGGGTACTTATAATTTATTGATTCGCGATGCTAATAACTGTGAAACGGAACTTGATATTGATGTTTTAGAACTGCGGCTAGAGGTTGACCCAACGGTTACTCCACCCTTGTGCACTGGAGACGCTAACGGCTTAATAGCGTTGGAAGTTACAAATGGCACAGGCCCTTATCAGTTTGATTGGGGCAATGGTTTTTCATCGAATTCTATTCAAGAGGGGCTAACCGCAGGAGTGTATACGATTTTAGGTTTGGATAGTAAATTGTGCAAGGGCACTTTTTCAGTTACAGTGACGGATCATCCTCCAGTTTCCATTTTAGTAGATACGATCGATATTACTTGTTTTAATGCAAATAATGGAGCTGGGGTGGCCACCGGTCTTGGAGGGGTTGGAGGCTTTTCTTACCAGTGGTCAGATGGTCAAAATCAGTCGGAGGCGGAACGTTTGTCACCAGGCTCGTATCAGGTGACTGCTACGGATGCGAATGGGTGTACAGCCGTTGCCGCAATTAAGGTGAATGAGCCACCTGAGTTAGATGTTCAGCTCATTGATCAAAAAGATTTATTGTGTTTTGGGCTGCCGACTGGTGTTATTGAGTTAGGGGCTACAGGCGGTACACCTGGGTATGAGTACAGCGCAGATGGTGGGCAGTACGTAGACAGTCCTGTGTTATTAAATTTATATGCTGGAGATTATTGGGCGAAGGTCAGGGACGCGCTTGGTTGTTTGGATTCGGTATTTGTTCGTCTTCAGCAGCCACCTGAGTTGGTTGTTTTGGCACAGCCAGGGGATACCTTAATTGAACTGGGGTATCCTGTTCAGGCAAGTACAGTAGTTGGGCCAGCTGGTCGTTTAGTTACTTATCAATGGACTCCTGATGTTGGTTTAAGTTGCACCACCTGTTCTGAGCCGACGATTCAAGCCATTTCTGATGAGGATTACGTGGTTAAGATAACGGACCAGGATGGATGTATAGATACAGCAGTGGTTCGAGTACGGATCAACCAGCTACGTCCTGTGTATTTTCCAAATGTTTTTGATCCAGAAAAAGGAGTATTTCCGAATGACTTTTTTACTGGATTTGCGGGTCCGGCAGCTGTTGAGATTCGGCTATTACGGGTTTATGATCGATGGGGTGGACAGGTTTTTGAGGCCTCCAATATTCCATTAAACGAACCGAGTTTAGGCTGGAATGGGACAATTGATGGTAGGGATGGAGCTGTTGGGGTCTATACCTGGTATGCGTTGGTGCGCTTTGTAGATGGTGTTGAGCTTGAATACAAAGGGAGTACTACATTAGTTCGTTAGGACATAGAAAAGACTGATTTAAAAGATTAAATTGATAAAACAGTAGAAAAATGCAAAAACCAAGCATTCCAGAAGGTACCAGGGATTTTGGGCCGGAGGAGGTTCGCAAACGAACCTTTATTTTTGATACCATAAGAAGTGTGTTTACCCAATTTGGATTTCAGCCATTGGAGACACCGGCAATGGAAAATTTGTCTACCTTGACAGGTAAATATGGGGAGGAGGGAGATAAGCTATTGTTTAAAATTTTGAATAATGGAGATTATTTAAAAGAGGCAGATCAGGAGTTGTTGGCCGAGAAGTCATCCGCTAAGTTATTGCCCAAAATCGCAAAGCGGGGTTTACGCTATGACTTAACGGTTCCATTTGCCCGCTACGTAGTAATGAATCGCGGGCAGTTGACCTTTCCCTTTAAGCGGTATCAGATACAGCCTGTTTGGCGTGCAGATCGTCCACAAAGGGGGCGATACAGAGAGTTTTATCAGTGTGATGCGGATGTAATCGGCTCAGATAGTTTGTTGTTCGAGGCGGAACTGATCCAAATTTATGATAGTGCTTTCGCGAAGTTAGGTGTGCCTGTTGTAATTAAAGTAAATAACCGAAAGGTGTTGTATGGAATGGCGGAGGCAGCAGGTATCGCTGATCGCTTTATAGATATGACAGTGGCGATTGACAAGCTTGATAAAGTTGGGATAGAGGGAGTACGGAAGGAACTTTTAGAAAAGGGGATAGCAGCAGAGGCTGTTAATCGGTTAGAGGAGATGTTGGCTTCTTCTTCTATGGAGGGTTTGGATGTGTTCTTGACGACGGAAACAGGGAGAGAGGGGTTGGCTGAGCTGAATCAGGTGTTTGGCTTTTTACGTAATACTCCTTTAAAGAACCAATTACAGTTTGACGCTACTCTTGCGCGAGGGCTTTCGTACTATACTGGCTGCATATTTGAGGTTACGGCAGTGGGTGTTGTTATGGGAAGCATTGGAGGAGGGGGACGCTATGCTGATTTGACGGGTGTGTTCGGCGTTCCGGGTTTATCCGGTGTGGGTATTTCTTTTGGTGCTGACCGTATTTATGATGTAATGGAGCAGTTGAAAGTGTTTCCAGAAGCCTTAAAATCTTCTGTAGAGGTTCTTTTTGCGTCGTTTGATGAAGTAAGTCAGCGCTATGCGTTTGAGTGTGCGACGGTTTTGCGGAATGCAGGTGTTGCAACGGAGGTATTTCCCGAAGCGGGTAAGCTAAAGAAGCAGTTTGAATATTCTGCCAAGCGAAACATTCCGTTTGTAGCAATTGTAGGTGATACAGAGATGGCCCAAGGTGTCCTTACGATAAAGAACCAAGTAAGTGGTGATCAGTCTGTACTAACCGTTGGCGAATTTATTCAGATGCTCCGTCCTTAAATTGTTGAAGGAAACCTCTTACAGCACTAAAGCTTACGGTATTGTTAGCGAAATGCGCTTGTGCAGCTGTTGCCTCCTCCTCATTAGCACCTAGGTGGTTTAGAATATTTGTCAGGTGCATTTTCATGTGCCCACTTTGTATACCTGTTGTAACCAGGGAGCGAACGGCTGCGAAATTCTGAGCTAGGCCAACAGCTGCTACAATTTGCATTAGTTCTTGTGCGGAGGGGTTGCCAAGGATTTCGAGGGATTGTTTTGCGATGGGATGGAGAGCTGTCAGCCCTCCGACGGTTCCGAGTGCAAGTGGTAGCTTAAGCTCCATTTTGAATACTCCATCTTCCACCCATGCTTTACTCAGGCTTCTGTATTGGCCGTCTCTTGAGGCATAGGTATGTCCACAGGCTTCGATCGCTCTAAAATCGTTTCCGGTTGCTAGGACGACTGCATCAATGCCGTTAAAGATTCCTTTATTGTGTGTAGTGGCCCTGTAGGGGTCTAATTCGGCTATTCTTACTGCTGTGCAAAGCCTGTCTACTGCTTCTGGGCCAGGTAGGCCTGCGTGTCGCGCAAGATCTTCTAGTTCGGATACGGGGCATTCTACCCAAGCACGTACTAGGCAATTGGGGGTGAAGTTGGAGAGAATACACATGATTACTTCTACATCACGTTCTGCATCTGGCAGATCGGATTTAGTATCGAAATAGTATTCGAGTGTGTCTCCGAATCGCTCGAGCACGGAATTAATAAAGTTAGCCCCCATGCTATCACAGGTTTCAAAAGAGGCTCGAATTTGGAAGTAATTCGGTTCAAGCGAGGAAAAATCGATTAATTCAAGATCAATGACCCCCCCTCCCCTATTTCTCATGTTGATGGTCAGGTCTTCGCAAGACCCCAGTAGGACCTGTTTTAATTCGGGGAACAACGCCTGCATTTTTTTGCTGCCGCCTGTCCAGCGAAAGTGTACTTGGCCTAGTTTTAATGTTCCCAGCACTTCGGTGTGAAAGCCGCCTTTATCCAGCCAGAATTTTGCTGCGCTTGATGCTGCTGCAACGACGCTACTTTCCTCAATCACCATTGGGACTGCATACGTCTTTCCATTTACCAAGACGTTTGGTGCTATACTGTATGGAAGTGGATAGTTTGAAACGGCGTTTTCAGTAAATCCGTCTAAGATTTTCTGTTGGCTTTCATTGGGGTGTTGCCAAGAGTTCAGGACTGCTGTTAATTCCTCTGGAGAGGAGGCGAACTGCTCGGAGAGCCACTGTATTTTTTGAGCTTTTGTTAGTTTAGAAAAGCCGTTTATTGTTTTATTCATGGCAATGTTAAAAGACTTACAAAGGTAGGTGATTTCTCGATTTTGCGGTTTAATAATCTGGTGGCTTATGTTGGGATACCCCTTTTATATTTTATACAAAGAGTAAGGTTGGCAGTCATACATTGGGATTGAGTGCGCGATGGTACTGATTGTTATGAATGGCGCAATAAAAAAGCCACCTTGTTGAGGTGGCTTTGTGTGGGCGCAGAAGGATTCGAACCTCCGACCCTCTGCTTGTAAGGCAGATGCTCTGAACCAGCTGAGCTATGCGCCCTTAAATTGAAAAGCAAGATTAAATCTTGCAGGTGCGATAAACATTTTTTTTTGTGCAGAAGCTTATCTTGAAATTTCGAAATTCCACAAAGGTCATCCGATAAAAAAAGGACTCTTATTGAGAGAGCCCTTAAAGGGGTGGGCGCAGAAGGATTCGAACCTCCGACCCTCTGCTTGTAAGGCAGATGCTCTGAACCAGCTGAGCTATGCGCCCCTTGCTTTTATTAAGCGGGTGCAAATATACATACAAGAGTTTTGGATTGCCAAGTATTGAGGAGAAAATTTTCTTATTATTTTATTATCAGCGATTAAGTAATTGAAGTACTAGCCACACGAAGGGAGTTAAAACGATTAGGGAGTCGAATCTATCCAGAAATCCCCCATGTCCAGGAAGTATGGCTCCAGAGTCCTTAACACCCACGCTTCTTTTGAGCATTGATTCTACTAAGTCGCCTAGTGTACCAAAGATAGCCACTACAGTTGCGATGGCGAGCCACTGAGGAACGGAATAGCAGCTGATCCAGTTAGATAATGCCCATGCAAATAGAAAGGTAAAAACGATACCTCCGATAGTTCCCTCCCATGTTTTTTTAGGTGAAATTCTGGGAAAAAATGGTGTTTTACCAATAAAGTATCCGGTAAGATACGCAAAGGTATCATTCATCCAGTTGAGTAGAAGTAGTCCAAATACCCTCCAGGCGGAATAATGTTGATCAGGAGAGGCGATATCGGCAAGTAGTGCGAAAGGTATTCCTATATAAATGAGAGCCAGTAGGTAGTTGCCTACCTGTTGGAATGGTTTTGCTGCCTGCAAAAAAAGCTCGGTGAGCAGTAGCATAAAGATAGGCAGGAGGAAAAGTGCCCATAAAAGTGGTCCATCAATTGTAGAGGAGGAGCTTTTTGAGTGAAATAAAAAGAGCAGTAATGGCCACACGCCAAGAAATGCTCCGACCAACCTACGTCCTAATGCATAGTTGGTATCTTTGTCTGCTAGCATTTTCAATAACTCCCAGGCGCTCCCCCCAGCTATTAAGAGAAATAAGCAGGTAAATGGCAATGCTCCCCCAAAAACGCCTGCTAACATTATAACGGTGAAGAGAATGGCAGAAATAGCTCTTTCCTTCATATATTACAAGCGCTCTATTTTGGCACCAATTGCATTTAATCGGGTATCAATATGCTGGTATCCGCGATCGATTTGGTGGATATTATGGATACGGCTTTCTCCTTTTGCTGATAATGCAGCTATTAAAAGGGCTTGGCCTGCTCGAATATCTGGCGAGGTCATTTCTATACCGCGTAAGGCATATCTTCTATCAAGGCCAATAACGGTGGCTCTGTGGGGATCACATAGAATGATTTGGGCGCCCATATCGATGAGTTTATCTACAAAAAACAGGCGGCTTTCGAACATTTTTTGATGGATTAGAACGCTTCCGCGGGCTTGGGTAGCGGTTACTAATATAATTGACATCAAGTCTGGCGTGAATCCAGGCCAGGGGGCATCATAGATTGTCATGATAGAGCCGTCTATGAATGTTTGGATTTCATAGTGTTCTTGAGAGGGGATATGAATGTCGTCACCCTTAATATGAAGTTGTATGCCCAGTCGTTCGAAGGTATAAGGAATGATTCCTAGTTGATCGACAGCGGCATTTTTTATGGTGATGTCCCCTTGGGTCATTGCCGCCAAGCCAATAAATGAGCCAATTTCGATCATATCGGGAAGGCAACGATGATCGGTTCCTCCGAGGTGTTGAACTCCGTGGATATGGAGCAGATTCGATCCGATTCCCTCAATTTTTGCCCCCATTCTTACCAGCATTTTACAAAGTTGTTGGAGATAGGGTTCACATGCTGCGTTGTATATGGTAGTTGTTCCCTTAGCAAGCACGGCGGCCATTAGTACGTTGGCGGTACCGGTAACGGATATTTCATCCAAGTGGATAAAAGTACCCTTTAGACCTGAAGCGGGTTGTTCGACAAAGTAAATATCTTTTTCTTCATCGTATTTGAATTCGGCACCGAGCTTTTGGAAGCCCAGGAAGTGGGTGTCCAAGCGTCTGCGTCCAATTTTGTCACCACCCGGCTTAGGTAATGCGGCTTTCCCATAGCGGGCGAGCATTGGACCAATGAGCATTACGGATCCTCGTAGTTTTTGTGCTTCTCGCATAAATGCGTCGGAGCGCATGTAGGCGACATCGACGGTTGCTGCGCAAAATCGATAAGTATCTGGAGTGATTCGGTCTACGGTCACCCCGAGTCCACGTAGCAAATCGATTAGTTTGTTCACATCGATAATATCTGGGATATTCGATATGGTTACTACTTCATCTGTTAAGAGAACCGCTGAAATAATCTGAAGGGCTTCATTTTTAGCACCTTGTGGTTGCAACTCACCAGAAAGGGAGCGTCCACCAGTAACGACAAAAGTATCTGTCTGCATTTTTATAATTTAAAAAACAGGGCGAAGGTAGTTAGTTTAGGATTTTGTTTTGAAAATTTGCACTTGATTAAACCAATAACTCATGGTAAAATTTTTAAAATTTCTCTTGTACGCGGCGTTGACCATTCTGGTTGTGGTGATTGCGCTAGGCCTTTTTGGCAAAAAAGATTATCGCGTTGTTCGTAGTATCTCCATAGATGCACCTCGTTCAATGGTTGTTGATTATGTTCGGCATTTGGAAAACTTCAAGGAATGGTCTCCTTGGACCGCCTTAGATCCTGGTATGCAGATAAGTGTTACGGGGGTAGATGGCGAAGTAGGCGCCTCTTACCAATGGAAGGGAAATGACAAGGCTGGGGAAGGCAGCCAGACGATCACAGCCCTGAAGGAGGATCAAATTATATTGAAGACAGAATTTATTCGTCCTTTTAAGAGTAGTTCAGAAACCCGGTTTGATTTCACATTGGAAGAGGGCTTAACAAAAGTTTCATGGGTATATGATTGGAAGGCTCCGTTTCCATTGAATGGGTTAATGATGCTTACTGACATTGATGCTGCCCTGGGAAAGGATTTTGTAATGGGTTTAGAGAACCTTGAGCGGATTTTAGAAGAACGTGCTCACCGTAAATACCTTGGGTTTGAGGTGAAGGAGGAAGAAGCATGGGCGGAGCGAATTTATGCGGGCGTTCGCCAGACAGTTGATACCGCTCAAATAGGGAAAGCCTATTCTGCCGGTTTGCAAAAGACAGTTGGTCTTTTATCAAAAGCTGGAGGTAGTCCTGCTGGTCCTGCAACGGCTCTTTATTGGAGTTGGGAAGGAGGAAAGTCTGACTTTATGGCGGCATTTCCAGTCGATGCAACTACTACGACTTCAGGATTGGCGACCTATAAGCTTGGAGGGAGGAAGGCTTATATGATTGATTACCTAGGGGGCTATGAGGGAGTAGGAACTGCTCATGCTGCTATGGATGTCTATTGCCTTGAAAACGGGTTAAAGATTGTACCGCCTGCTATTGAGGAGTATGTAGTAGGTCCGGATAGTGAGCCGGATACAGCCAAATGGTTGACGAGGGTGATTTATTTTGCAGATAAGAAGTAATGATTGGTTTATTTGGGGTTCATTTAGGTGCCTGGGCACAGTCTTGCAGATGTTTTTTTATATTTTTTTCAAAATTTGCAAAGGTTTTTTTCAAAGATAGCACACACTGTTATTGAAAAATATACCTTTGTCCCAATTAATAGTTCAATTATTTTTTCACTAAAATTCAGCAACAGTGGAATTCGGGAAATTTAGACGGGGAGATCGTGATGATCTAAACAATGACCGCGGAGAAAACAATGACCGTGGAGGTGATCGCCCGCGTTACAGCGACCGTGGTGGTGACCGTTCACGTTACAGTGATCGCCCTCGTTATGGTGATCGCAATGACCGCAGCGGTGGAGGCCGCCGTTTTGGAAGCGATCGTGGTGGCGATCGTCCTCGTTATGGTGAGCGCGGTGGATTTGACCGTGATCGCAATGATCGCGGAGGGGACACCGAAGAAAGCGTATTTTCCAAAAAGGTACGTGCAGGTAAGCGACGTACGTATTTCTTAGATGTAAGGAAAACACGTGGGGAGGACTTTTTCATCACAATAACGGAAAGTACCCGTCGTGAGGATGGCTTTGGATACAAGCGTCACAAGATATTTCTTTATAAAGAAGATTTCAATCGCTTTGTCAGCTCCTTGAATGAGGTTGTTGATCATGTCAAAACGGAGTTAATGCCTGACTTTGACTATGAGGAGTTTGATCGCCGTCAGGCAGAGTGGGAGGCGCAAAATCGTTTGGAGGAAGATGACTACGAAGATGGTGAGTCAGTTGATATGGAGGGGTCCGGTGATGATTCTTTTGATGAGGAGTTGGATGATCGTCCAGCGAACAAGTCAAAAGGGGATGATGAGGATGTTTCCTGGTAAGCTTACTGCCGTACTCAACATTCTGGGCCATCACTTTAGCCTTTCAACTTGATATTGACCTGCGCTCCAAGGCTTCGTATATGATACGCGTTGTCTTTTCACAAGAACAATCAATTTAGAACTTTTTCTGTAGGATGTTGTTGATTGGACAGGGGCGAAGTTTTTTCAAATAATAGTACAACGAAAGCGAAGTGGCCTCTGTTGGTCGCTTCGCTTTCGCGTTTTTACACCACATTAATAAATACATATACTATTTCGTGACCTAGTCAAATATGGATACGCTTAAACAATTATTTTTCGAAAAGGCGCAGGCTCATGCCAAAGAGATGAAAGAAATGCTCAAAGAGCATGGTTCGCTACAAGTGGATGAAGTTACTGTTGATCAGATAGTAGGGGGAATGCGGGATATTACCTCTATGCTTTGGGAACCATCTTTATTAGATGCAGAGGAAGGTATTCGGTTTCGAGGTTTTTCAATACCGGAGTTAAAAGAGAAGCTTCCTACCGCACCAAATGGCAAGGAGCCTCTTCCAGAGGGCTTGTTTTGGTTAATGTTAACTGGTAATATTCCAACGGAAGAGGAGGTAAAGTGGTTGACTGATGCTTGGGTCAAGCGCTCTCAAGTGCCAGATAGCGTCTTCCGTGCGATTGAGGCGTTGCCGGTAGAAACCCATCCGATGACACAGTTTTCGGTTGGTATACTTTCTATGCAAAATACCAGTGTTTTTGCAGAGCGTTATGCTTCTGGCTTCAACAAGTCGGAGTATTGGGATGCTACGTATGAGGACACTATGAATTTGATTGCTCGGCTTCCAAGGGTAGCCGCCTACATATATAACCGAATTTACCGGAATGGAGAGCAAACGTTGCCTGATATTACGTTGGATTGGGGTGGGAACTTTGCGCACATGCTTGGTTTTAAGGAAGAAGGCTTCAAGGAGTACATGAGATTATTTTTGACCATTCATGCCGATCATGAGGGTGGAAATGCTTCTGCTCATACATGCCATCTAGTTGGTTCTACGCTTAGCGATCCCTATCTGTCGTTAAGTGCTTCTATGAATGCCCTTGCAGGTCCTCTGCATGGACTTGCAAATCAGGAGGTCATTCGTTGGATTCAGAAGATGGTTGATACACTAGGCACCTCTAAGCCTACACATGAGCAAATCGCTGACTATGTTAAAGATACTTTGGCAAGTGGTAGGGTGATTCCTGGGTATGGTCATGCGGTGTTGCGTAAACCGGATCCTCGTTTTACCGCACAGCGCGCTTTTGCGTCTGCGAATGCGGCTGAGAATGACTTGGTTAATATTGTTTGGAAAATATTTGACGTGGTTCCACCCATTTTGTCCAGCTTAGGCAAGGTTAAAAACCCGTGGCCGAACGTTGATGCGCATAGTGGTGCACTTTTGTTGCATTATGGGATGAATGAGTACAACTATTACACGGTTATTTTTGGAGTGAGCCGTGCATTGGGTGTACTGGCCGCGCAATGTTGGTCAAGAGCTTTAGGTCTACCATTAGAGCGTCCTAAATCAGTGACAACGGCTTGGTTACAAGAGTATATCAAAGAGAGGGCTGCTGCACAATAACCTGGATGGAGTGGCTGCCCTTTTGGGGTCCGCTTGTTCACACGAAATATTAAAAGAGAAGCCCGCAGATGCATCTATAGCTTTCTGCGGGCTTCTCTTTTGAATGGGAGGGATGTTGATTGTAATTAATTTATGATTACTACTTTCGTGATAATAGCATCTGGATCTTCAAATGAGTTACTGCTGGTGGCATAGATCAGATATACCCCAGATGCAACACGTCTTCCTAAGTAGTCTTTTCCGTCCCAAACTGCCTGCCCTCCATTTGCTTTGCCTTCATATACAAGGTATCCAGAAGCATCGGTAATTTTTATATTGGCATCGCGCGCAAGGCCGTAGATGGCTATGGGGCCTGAGTAATCAGCCAGGACTGGATTGGGGTAAGCGTAGGCGGAGGTACTGTTTATTTTACCTCCAAATGTTGCATCCGATCTGAAAGAAACAATACCTTTTGTCGTTCCGATCCACACTTCGCCGGTGGTTGGATGAATGGCAATGGTTTCGATGGAGTTGGAGGGTAAAGGACTATTGGTGATATCAAACCTTTGTAAGGTGGTTTTACCATCGGGCGACTGAACGAAAATTCCATTAGTAGTTCCAACCCATTTTCTGTTTGCACCATCTACCGAGATTACTTTAATAAATTCATCTTGTAGAAGGTATCCATTAAATCCATCTACGGTTACAATTTGCCGAACACCTCTTGTGCAGTTATTATTTCCAAAAATAGCCCCAGTGCATTGGAAACTGTAAAGGCCTTCCTTGGTTCCTACCCAAATATACCCATTTAAATCGACGGCTAGGGAAGTAACCTCATTTGTGGCCAAGACGGAGTTGGCAGTATTAATTACTTTATACTGGTCGTCGGAAGGATCCTCTAAGTCAGCACCGGAATCGTAAACGCTTAGCCCTCCTGTGAAGGCGGAAACAAACCACTTGTATCCATTATTATCTACCACTACTTTTAGGAAGTTACCTCCACCAGGCACACTGAAATTAGCGAGTGTTCCATCAGGTTTGAGCACTGCGATTGGCTTATTTGCTCCGTAATTACAAATCCATAAATTGCCTTCCTGGTCAAAAGCCATTCCTCCTATAGCCGTTCTGTTCGCTCCTGCAGCACCTGCATCTCCTAAAATGGAGTTGTTTTTGTTAAAGCATTTCGTAGAAGTTGCATCATCACTTAGTTCGATTAGGCCACTGGTGAAGCTTCCAACATATATTTTTTCTTCGGTAGGATGTGGAGTTACCCGCCACCAGCCTTCATGGCAATTATCCAGAGTTAGCTCTGGATTAGAATCTCCGTTATATCGTTTCCATTGTCCGTCATCATCTAGCAGATACAGGCCTAATCTGCCAGGAATTGGGTTTAAATTTTGGTCAGCCCCCAATGTTGCAACAAACACCTTATTGCCTCTTAGTGCGATTTCGGTAGATTGATGATCGTAAGGAGAGTTGAAGGTAAAAAAGTCACAATTGCCGTTAAGGTGGTTGTACTGGCGGAATTTATCCCATGCATCAGCCATCCAGAATAACTGATCCCCATCTTCGACAATATCCAATGGGCGGAAAAGCTCGCAGGGAAGGTGGATATCGATCAAGTTTTCTGAGCTGTTGAGGTAGGTCGCTTTTCCTATTTCCCCATTTTTCCAAGCGATGACTAGCCCATTTCCTTCGGTTGTCATGAAGGCGACCTCCAGATCTGACTGTTGGTTTATTGATACAACCGAGGAAAGGCCATCATAGCGAACCAGGTCTATTCCTGCTATCCCTGCGTAGAGGAAGTTGTTAAAAACGGCTAAGGCATTCACTTGAAGACCCGCATTGAATCCTTGCGCAGGTCCAAGGAGCTGCCAGCGACTGAAGTCGGCGGGGTTATTATCATTAATGGGAAGGCGGAATAATCCATCCTCGGTACCCATGTAGTAGTTTTCCTTGTAAAGTGCAAAGGAGCGCACTGGAACTCCTGTAAAGACCGTAAATACCACTTCGCCCTTGTTCATATCGAGTTTAACAACGCCGAAGGATGTGGATATGTAAGCGAATTCATCCTCAAAAAATAAATCCTTGACGGTTTTATCTCCGGTGAGTACCGTATTTTTTAGAATAAATGGCAGGTTAACAGTCTTGTTGGAAGTGGGATAGTATAGGTCAATATTACTATTTGTGTAAGCTATGAAGAGTGCTTCTGCTTTTCGATTGTAGCGAATTTTTTGTATTCCCACATCATTTAAACCCTCTATTTTGGTTAGAAAGCGAGTGGATCTATCTGATTTATCAATTTCGACAACAGCCCATTCTGTACCGTAATATACATGGGTAGGACTGGAGGTAACAGAACGTGCTCGTTGCCAAGGTAGGTGCTCACGCCATTCTCCTATTCCCAATTCTGGGAAATCTATTTCAGTTGTTTGGGCCAAGGCATTTGCTGAAAGGGCGAGGAGAGCAGAGCAAAATAGAAATAAATTCGAGCGCATGATGTGCAGATAAGTGGTCTAAAGTAAGGAGACTGCTCAAACGAAGTACAGGTCAAAGACAAGGACATAGGTTAGGCTTCAAATTAGTTGAGCATAACGGATGGTGTACTTAATGATTGTATATGAGTGTACGTTGAGCGTCTTTATAGAACTTAAGTTCGTACGAGATTGGGTTAGTGCCAAATTGGGGGATTAGCGATGTCCCATCTGCGTATGTACCGTTTAAGACAAACAGAAGAGTGACGAATTATTAATTCTTATGGTTGCCCAAGTTAGGGAATGAAAACTGTATCAAGGTGGCAATTCCCATCACCAAACCGCATCCTAAGGGGTTATACCAGAGGTAGACATCCTTATTTACATAAAAGAACAGGTATGAGACAATTACTTGAGCAATTATTGCAGCGACAAAGACTGCTTTTCCTTTTACTCTTTTTATGAAAAAGGCGGTTAGAAATATACCCAGTATGGTTCCGTAAAAGATGGATCCTACCATGTTCACAGCTTGTATTAGGTTGTCAAACAGGTCTGCATTACTGGCAAACACAGTGATGAAGGCCCCCCACAGTATGGTTGTTCTTTTAGAAATGCTTAGGTAATGTTGTTCGCTTTTATTAGGCGCGATGGACCGTTTGTAAATATCCGACACACTAGTGGATGTTAGGGCATTGAGCTCTGAGGCGGTAGTGCTCCAGGATGCACAAAAAATCATGGCTAGTAGTAACCCAACTAATCCTTTAGGGATGTGAGATAGAACGAAATTGATAAAGATGTAGTCTTTGTCTTTTATATCCGCTTTTGGGCTTGCCAATACGATCAAGGAATCTGCTTGACTACGAAGCTGCGTGCGACTTTGCTCTAAGTTTTGAAGACTTTTTTGCTGTTCCGGCGAGTTATCGAAGTGAGATAGAAGGACTTGTTTGATTTTGAATAGACTGTCTGCCTTGTTTTCAAGTTGGGTAAAAGCTGCTTCATAAGGGGTGCCTTTGACTTTGGCAACATTGATTGCGTTGTAGTGAAGTGGTTGGTCGTTAAATTGGTAGAAGACGAACATCATTACTCCTACGGAAAGCACGAGCAGTTGCATAGGGATCTTCACAAAGCCATTAAACAGGAGCCCCACCCTACTTTCTCTTAAGGATTTTCCGGACAGGTAGCGCCCAACTTGGCTTTGATCGGTGCCAAAGTAGGATAGAAATAAAAAAGTCGCTCCAATCAGGCCGGACCAGATATTGTATCGGTCTGTCCAGCTAAAGGTCCAGTCGACGATTTGAGTTTTGCCGGTTGCGCCGGCGATGTTCCATGCTTCGGAGATTCCGATGTTTTCTGGTAAGTGATATAGGATTACTAGGAATGCGATGACGAGTCCAGATAGCATGATACTCATCTGCATTTGTTGGGTTTTGCTGACGGCCTCGCTTCCTCCGGAGGTGGTATACAGGACCACAAAAGCGGCCATAAAAAAATTGGTAAGGGCTAGATTCCACCCAAAAACGGCGCAGAAGATGATACTTGGTGCATAGATGCTAATAGAGGCTGCTACCCCTCTTTGGATTAAAAATAAAATTGCAGTTAGGCTTCTCATCCTCAAATCGAAGCGCTCCTCCAGGAATTCGTAGGCTGTTGTAACCTTTAGCCGGTAGTATACAGGTAGGATAAAATAGGCCAGGAGCAGAACAGCGATCGGCATCCCGAAGTAGAATTGAGCAAATTGTAACCCATCTACAAAGCCTTGGCCGGGGGTGCTTAAAAAAGTAATTGCACTTGCCTGAGTGGCCATGATACTGAGGCCGATTGTCCACCATTTGAGGTTGCGCTGGCCTGCGAGAAAGTCATGGCTTTCGTTTGTTTGTTTTCTGCTGACCCATAGACCATACAGAACGATGAAAGAGAGTGTGGAGGCGAGAACGATCCAGTCAATTACGTGCATATGCTAGGTAGTCGAAGGCTATTTGAATTCATGGGTATCGGAATAGAAGATAAGTTCCCACTCTTGATCGGCTCTTCTAGCAAATCTTCGTTCTATTCCGAAAGGGACAGCTCTTGCCGTGATGCGCTCCATTACCATGATATCGCCAACGGCCTCCCATTCTCTTTTGTAGTCTTTGGGATTAAATGCATCTAATTTATGCATTTTCCAGCTTTGTTGCTCCCAAATTTTATCAACGGTACTAGTCGTGGTGCTGTCTTTTTGGACACCCGTCTTACCGGAAAGTGGCCAGTTAATATGCGTCATTTGGAACTGGCTATCCGAGTGGAACTTTTGGTAGAAGGCAGTAAAGTCTTCCGGAATTGCACCATTAGTGAGTACTTGGTCACTCACATTTAGCTGATTATTGTTGTTTTGGCAACTAAAAAGTAAAATGGAGCCTACAGAAAAGGCGACTAGCAATACAGTTCGCATGATTATTCCCAGATAAAGTTAATACGTTGTTCGATGTTTTCGTGGAGGCTTAGGGCGACTGGGCAGGTGCGGCCTGCCGTTTCGAGTAATTTTTTTTGCAGATCTGTAAAAGGTTTTATTGGGAAGTGAATATTGATCTCAATTGCCTCAATTCTTCTAGGGTTTGCAGCCATTATTTTATGGACGGTTGCGGTGGTTCCTTCGATTTGGATGTCGTGGTTTCTGGCGCTGATTCCCATGATTGTCAGCATACAAGATGCAAGTGCGGTTGCGCAGAGGTCAGTAGGCGAAAAGGCTTCTCCTTTACCTTGGTTGTCTGTTGGTGCATCTGTAATAATAATATTTCCGGATTGAAGGTGTACTGCCTCCGTTCGCAGTTCGCCTAAGTACGTAATTTTTGAAGTCATAATAAAGGATAACGATCAGGGCGCTAAGATAGGTATAATCAATTGAATGAATTAGGCGGATTGGGAGTGGAAAGTGCTGATAGAGGGATTAGTATTTGGAAGTAAGGATTATTTTTGCCGAAAAAACAGCGTTATGCACACTATCTTGTTATTGGGTTCCGGGGGGCGGGAGCATGCTTTTGCGGTTCGTTTATCAAAAAGTAAACATTGTTCAGCCCTTTATATTGCTCCCGGGAACGCGGGTACTGCTGCTTGTGGTCAGAATGTGAGTTTAAATCCATTGGATTTTGATGCAGTTTTCGACTTTGTCCAGTCTAAACAAGTTACCTTGGTAGTGGTTGGTCCAGAAGAACCTTTAGTGAAAGGCATACAGGATTACTTATCAAGTAGAGGTGTTTTGGTTGTTGGGCCATCGCAGGCAGGTGCAATGTTGGAGGGGAGCAAAGCCTGGGCAAAAGAGTTTATGATGCGACATGGTATTCCAACCGCGACCTATCGGGAGTTTACTGCTGCCAATTTGGATGAAGGGTTAAATTATATTGCTAGTCATCCCTTGCCAATTGTTCTGAAGGCGGACGGTTTAGCTGCGGGGAAAGGGGTAGTTATTTGCGACGAGCGCGTTGCCGCACAATCGGAGCTTCGCGACATGCTCGGGGGGAAATTTGGGCATGCTTCTGATAAAGTAGTAGTTGAATCCTTTTTAAAAGGGATTGAGTTTAGTGTATTTGCGATTACGGATGGCAAAAATTATAAAATTCTACCGGAGGCAAAAGATTACAAGCGCATTGGGGAGCAGGATACCGGTCTGAATACAGGTGGGATGGGTGCTGTGAGTCCTGTTCCGTTTGTAGGAGAGGAGATGTGGAGAAAAGTAGAGGAGCGGGTAATTGCACCGACGGTGGCCGGTTTGCAAAAAGAGCGGATTGACTACCGGGGATTTCTCTTTTTTGGATTGATTGCGGTGGATGGGGAACCCTATGTGATTGAGTACAACTGTCGGATGGGAGATCCTGAGACGGAGGTGGTGCTGCTGCGTTTAAAGAATGACTTGGTAAAGCTGTGCGTAGCGTGTGCGATGGGACGGTTGGGGCGCACGGTGATTAAGACGGACAGCCGGTCGGCGGCTACGGTGATGTTGGTAAGTGGAGGCTATCCGGGTGAATATCAAAAAGGAAAGGAAATCAATGGTTTAGATAAAGTGAAGGACAGTATTGTATTGCACGCGGGTACTAGGGAGGAGTCCGGAAGAGTCCTCAGCAATGGGGGAAGGGTGCTTGCTGTAACGTCTTTTGGGAAGGATTTATCTGCGGCTTTGAAAAAATCGTACAAGAATATTCGTAAGATTGATTTTGAGGGAATGTATTATCGCCGAGATATCGGCAAAGATGTTATTGGTAATCTTTGAATTTATTTTATCTAGAAGCTATAAAGGGGTGGAATATTTTGGGCAAATTGTATTTTTTTCAGCTTCCTTAACGAACTTATTGAATACAAATGCAGATATTTGAGCCCTTAAACTATTGCCTAACTTTAACTTGTCTAACTAATTTATTTTTATGTTAAGATCACTACTGACAAAAAGTTTTGCTGCCCTCTTGCTGGTGCTGGCAGGCTTTAACCAAAGTTTTGCTCAAGCATTTTGGTCAGAAACTTTTTCTGATCAAGCTGTGGCAACTGCCAACTGGGTAAATGGAGGAACAAACGCTGGTCCGGAGGATTGGGTTTGGACAAATGATCCATTTGCAGGTTTCATGGATCCAGCTATTCCAGCACTTGGATCTCCAACCGCTAGTTCTGGCTTCTTCATTTTCAATTCAGATGCCAATGGTGAGTTTGACCATGATGTTACACTAACGGGTGTAGGTGTACCTGCGGACTGCTCTGGAAAGTCGGACGTTCGTGTGCGTTTTTACACGCAGTACATTCACTTCACGGAGACTGCAGTGGCTCAGTTGGGAGTAAGTACAGATGGTACGAATTTCACTTACAAGAATATTTTGACGGATGTTCCAGCCAATGCCATTTTTGATGATTGGGTGGAGGTTGATTTGCCAGAAGCAGATGGTCAGCCACAAGTTTGGTTGTCTTTCCGTTGGATTGGTAATTATGAGTACCACTGGAAGTTTGATGATATTGAGATGTTCGAGTACGTTGCACCTCAGTATGATGTAACGTTCCGTGTAGATGCGTCTTTGATTACTGTTGATCCAGCGGGCATGTTCCTTGCGGGCTCTTTCAACGGGTTCTCCGATGAGGCAATGGTAAATGAGGGAAATGGTATTTGGTCTTTGACTAAATCATTGACGGAAGGACAAGAGGTACTGTACAAGTTTAAAAATGGTGCTGCTGGTTGGGAAACTGGTCAGCAAGCTTGTGGTAAGCCCGACGGTTTTGGTGGATTTAACCGCTTTTACACTCCAACGGCTTCTACTACTCTTTCCTTGGTTTGTTTCAACAGTTGTGCCGCTTGCGGTCCATTGCCATGTAACTTGAATCCAGATGCGATTATCTGTGACAAGTTTGATACGTATAACCCCGCGCAACGCCTCGGACCACAAGCTACATGGTGGACAACCTGGAGTGGTACAGAAGGTGGTGCTGAAGATGGAATCGTTAGCACGGAACAGGCATTCAGTGCCCCTAATTCTTTCAAACTGGTAGCAACTGCTGCAGCTGGTGGACCTCAGGATGTGGTTCTTAACTTGGGCAACAAGACTTCTGGTCGGTATGCATTGAACTGGAAGATGTACTTGCCAAATGGTAAGGAAGGCTACTACAATATTCAGAACGTAGTTCCGATTGGTGCTGGCGACTGGAACTTGGACGTTTTCTTTGGAGTTGGAGGACAAGGCAATATCCAGATTGGAGCAGGTGCTTCTTTGGCTAGTTTCTCTTACCCATACGGACAGTGGTTTGATGTGCAGCACGAAATTGACTTAGACAACAACTTGATGTCTTTGACGATTAATGGTACTTTGGTTAAGAAGATGTCCTATCCAAAGAATCTAGGTGGTATTGATTTCTATGGTACAAATGGTAACACATTGTATTATTTAGATGATGTTGAGTATATCCAATTACCAGCAATTGTATTCAATGCAGACGGTTGCGGTACCGCAGTGGATATCACCGCTGCAACGGGTAATGCACCAGGAGTAGTAACTACGGTTGGACCATACAATATTACTACTGCGACGTTGGATCCAAGTGATCCGACTGCAGGGATTGACTGCCACTTTGGAGCAGATCCACTTCAGAACACACACTGGTTCACATTCGTTGGTGATGGTAACACCTACAACATCAAGTCAAAAGCTTGCGGTGGCACTCCAATCGCTGACAATGATACTCAATTTGCATTGTACAGTGGCGATTGTGGCAACCTAGTACCAGAGGCTTGTAACGATGACGTTTCTGGTTCTGACTTGAGCTCTACCATTACGTTTGTTGCTGAGGCTGGCGTTACTTACTACTTGATGGTGGACTCTTACAATGGCTTGAACGGTACTTACTGTTTGGATATCCAGCAGTTTGCATCTGTTGATTGCAGCCAAGGTCAGGTTGGAGCCAACTCTTTGAACAACGATGGTTTCCTTTGCTTCGGTGATAACCTGACAGGTTTGATGGCTGTGGATCCAGCTTCTTACACTATTCCTAACGAGGGTCCGATTGCGGGTCATATCTGGTGTATTTCAACTGAGCCATTGTCTCCAAATGTTTGGCCTGGAACTATCCCTGGCATTGCTTCTACTACAGCAAGTCCGAACGTAATTTTGGTTAACCTACCAAACGATGGTTCTGCATTCCCTCCAGGGGTTTACTACTTGACTTCTGTTGTAGTGGGTGGTGGTACCTTGATTGATCCAGCTGGAGTTTCTCGTATTTTCAATATCAATATCGATGGTGGATGCTTCTATGTTGGTGAGTCTCATCAGCTTACTATTCTACCAGAATTGGAGCCAATTGTTGCGTTCTCCTTCTCTTCTCCTGGATCAACTCCTGGAAATGTGAATATTGAAATTGAGGCTGCTGGTGGTTTGCCTGGTGCGTTAGAAGATCCTTCTTTGTACCAGTTTAACTGGAGCAATGGATCTACTTCCTCTAGTCTTACAAACGTTCCAAACGTAGCTTATACCGTTACGATCAGCGATCCATCTGGATGTGCAGATGACTTTGTATTGGACATCACAGTTGGAACTACGGATCCAGCATCTGTTAAGTCATTGAGCTTGACGCCGAATCCAACTACTGGCTTGTTGAATGTAAATATGTCGTTACAGCAGGCTGCTGATGTTCAGATTGAGGTTGTTAACACCCTTGGTCAAGTAGTTAGCACGCTACAGGCTGGTAAAACTACGAATGTAAATCAGGTAATTGACCTGAGCACAGCTGCTCCAGGAATGTACACGGTTCGTGTTCGTATGGATAACCAGACTGCTGTTCGTCGCATTGCCGTACAGCGATAGTATAGGAGTCACCCTATTATTGGTGAAATATAAAAATGGGCCATCTCTGTGTTTACAGAGGTGGCCTATTTTTGTGTAAGCACTCCAAAAAAAAGTCCCGATAATTCAGGGTTAGCTGAAATCGGGACGGGGAATTTTTAATTTCTTGTGGGTGGTAGGGAGGTGAAGTAGTTTTGTTTATTTACTGAGTTCGCTTTTCAGCGTTGGTGATTAGGAGTTTTTATCTTTTATTAACAGGCGAAAACCATTTCCATGAATATTAGCAATTTCAATATTGGGATCTTTTGAGAGGTATTTTCGGAGTTTTGTGACAAATACATCCATGGATCGAGCAGTGAAATAGTTGTCCTCATTCCAGATTTTAGTGAGGGCTTCGGAGCGAGGCATTACGTCATTTAAGTATTTACAGAAGAGTCGTAAGAGTTCTGCTTCTTTAGGACTTAGCTTCCATTGGTTTTCATCCTGTTGATCTATGGTGCCATTATAGGTAAGAATCCGAAGAGGATAGTTGAAGTGGTATTCGCCGAAGATAAACTCTTTTTGGTCATCTTTGGGGTCCGGTTGTTTGGTAGACCGCTTTAGAATGGCCTGAATTCTGTATAGAAGCTCCTCCGAGTTAAAAGGCTTGGGTATGTAATCGTCTGCGCCTAGTTTGAAGCCATGTAAGACATCTTCTTTCATGGTTTTTGCCGTTAGGAATATTATTGGCACCTCTTGATTGCGCTCCCTGACCTCTTTTGCAAGTGTAAAACCGTCTTTTTTAGGCATCATCACGTCAAATATACAAAGGTCATAGGGCGATTTTTTGAATGCCTCTATGCCCTGTACTCCGTCTGTTGCGAGTGTAACAGCATAGTCATGCATTTCAAGATAGGAGCGCAGTACGTCTCCAAAATTTTGATCGTCCTCAACCAGAAGTATTTTATGTGTGGTGTTTGACATAGAGATGAGCCAGATGTTAAAAGAAATGAATAACGTTTGTAATGGTCCATTCCGTATGTAAGGGACTGATAATTATTTTACAAAGTTAATTTTGTTGATAGTCGGAAGACTAGATTTTGACGCCAGTCTGGGGATGACCAGTAGCCAAGTCGGTAGTAGGATGCAAATCCAAGTCCAATCCAGCCAACATCTAGATAATTGACTCGAAGAATATTATCGAGTTGTAGTCCCCCTTCTTGATATGGCTGCTTCATCGAGGTGAAGGCTATTGTAGTATGTTCTTGTGGATTAGAGAGGGTTCCGATCGCCATATTGTAAACAATTGTCAAGAAGGGTGCTGAATAGGTGTGTTGGTAAATAACGGGTCCAATTTCTTGGGCTATGAACAGGTTTAGGAATCTGTCATGCAAGAATAGCGTATCAGGCAGGGCTTGGTACGTTTGGCTAATATTGATACCGCGGTAGCTTTCACCAATTTGGTTTTGGGAAAACAGTTTTGCCAGGGGTAAAGCCCCTTTGGCTACGCCACCTTCCAAACGCCATTGAAGGTAGCCAACTCGTTGAATGAAGTAGGACTGGTAGGCTGAGAAGACAAATCGATTATAGGGTCCTTCTTGCCATTTTCCAACAGAATTTGCTAATTCGATTACTGGTAAGCGGTTGATAGCAACCGGGTTGCCAAGGAAAGGCCTATTTACTTCTCCCCAAGCGAAACGAAACGTTGTAGTTGCTTCCAGAAATGAAAACTGGTGGGTGAGTTGGTTATCCTTTGTGAGGAACGAGTAGGTGTATCCAGCTGGTTTTAGATCCTGTTTTCGGAGATGGAGGCCAGCGGTAATGGATTTTTGTATTCTAGAAGAAAACTGAAGTGAGATTTCGTCTAGTTGGTCCATCCGCAGAGCGTATAGTCTTCGGTTTAAGATGGTGGTTTTTCCGAGCTCATAAATAGTTCCGGGTTCTTCGATGTCTCTTTTATAGGCTAGCTTTACTTGAGTTTGTTGATTGCGGTTCAATCTCCACAAGCCATAGGCATTGTATTTCATTTGTTTATCGAGGTAGCCATAACCGATTTCTGCACCCCACTCAACAGCTCGTTGAAGGCGTAGGGGTTTTGATTGTGCATTGGTAATCGCACTACCGATTCGGATGCCTTCATATTCGTTTAACTGTATAATTCGATCAAGGCGAATGCCAACAGGTTCTATTATTGGCCATATTCCGCTGGACAATGCATTGACTACTTTTGACCATCTATCTAGTTTAAGGGCATCCCCTAGACTATCCACTTTATGGTAGGTGTTATGTCCTTTGATAGAGAGGGGTTCATGTGTTCTCCAAGGAGACCAGATAGTTGAATCTCTTGGGTCGCCCTTTTGTGTCAGCAGAATGGGTTGTTCTTGGTTAAAGTCTTTGGGTTTCAGGTCTGGGAATAGATTGACTTGAGAAATATAGCTATGTCCGGCCAGTTTGATCCCCATTTCTGGGGCAGGGTATTTGGCGGCTATCAGCTCGAAGTTCAATTGTAGTGGGAACCATCTTCCTGCGTGGTTGGGCAGGTTTGATTCTATAAAAGTGTAGGCTTGCTCTATTTTCATGTCTAGGTTTTCGGTCCCGAATGCGGGGCTTGCCGAAACATGTTGGATGGCATATTGATTAGAGTTGAGGTGAAGGACGCCCTTCAGGCCTACAAACACCCTACCCTTTTTGGGTTTGAAGGAAATAACCCAGATGGTATCCTGGTAATTATAAATGGTATCCTCAATATTAAAGAAATAAAGTTTAGTGCTTCCTGGGGAAAGTGGGGTAATAAATTTTTTGCCCATGACAGGAAGAAAATCTCCGTAGAGCGAAAATGGCTGAATAGCGTTTGCGAGTGCCACTAGTTCTGCATTTTTTAGCCCGCTAATACGATTATGGAGGACATTTTCTTGAAGCAGATTTGGGTTAAGGAAGTTTCGCTCTGTTACACTTTCCATGATTAGGAGGTGCTGATTTTGCATCATTAACTCCATTTTTTCAATATTTTCTTGGCTTTCTTTGTTTTTTTTGCCTCCGGAAATTGCTTTAGCATTGGGAAGCAGATCAATGGTCATTTTGCTGTAGGTCTTGCACGAATAAGCATTATTTCTTTCAGGGTTATTTTGGTGCCGGTTTTTTACAGCCCTTTTCATCAGCCTGTCTGCTGGATTTTCACCAGCAATAATATCTACCGTTTCTAGTATTAATTTAGAAGGGCTAAGTAGGACGGTAAGAGGCCTGTTCATTTCTGGCTCTAGTATTGTTTTTTCCTCGAATCCCACATAACGAAAGGTAATGGAGGTGCATGCAGATGTGAGTAAGGTTTTAAACCGTCCATCAATATCAGAAAACAACACTTTTTCACTTTCTGCCTTGAGTAGAATACTTACAAATGCGAGTGGTTCACCATCTGGGTCTGTAATTCTACCTTCTATCCAGCTTTGTGTTTTTCCGATGGTGGGTGCTAGAAATAAATGAATTAGGAAAATTTTTATAAGTAGTTTCATTCTACCGACTTTTAACGATCAATTGATCTGAAGTGCCTTACAAAAGTAGGTAGATTTTTAACCTGAATTGCTACAACTGGAGTCGTTTTAGTATTCTGTAAACATACAATTGAGTGTAATAAGTGCTTGAATGTTGTTAGTGGCGTACCTTTGTTATGCGATATGGACACAGATAAGCAGCAAAAATTGACGTTAGCACGATTGGCGGGTGAGCCAGAGGTGTTTTTCTCTATACAGGGTGAAGGGAAGAGCCAGGGGCAGCCTTCTATTTTTGTTAGGACCTCGATGTGTAATTTACATTGTATTTGGTGTGATACAGACTACACCTGGAATTGGACGGGCACTCGTTTTAAGCATGAGAATGATCGACTGCCGGGTTATAAGAAGTTTGAAAAATCAGCGTGGACAGCTGATTTAAGTATTGCGGAGACGGTTGAATTAATACGGCGTTTTCCCTGCAAAAACCTTGTGCTAACAGGAGGAGAGCCCATGTTGCAGCAGGCTTCGTTAGTGGAACTGATGAGGGCGTTGAGAGCGGTCGATTTGGGATATTGGTTTGAGGTAGAGTCTAACGGTACCATCGTTCCATTGCCAGAATTTGATGCTTTAATTGATCAGTATAATATTTCACCGAAGTTAGCCAATAGTGCTAATTCCCAATCTTTAAGAGAGAAGCCTAAGGCTTATCGGTTTTTTTCAGAAAGTTCGAAGGCGCATTTTAAGTTTGTTATTGCGGAGCGCCAAGATTTGGAGGAGGTACTCGAGTTGGCAAATCGATATTCTATTGCATCTAGTAAAGTGTGGTTGATGCCGGAGGCAACTTCTCGTCCTGCTTTGTCAAAAAAGAGGCAGTGGTTAGTGGAGGTTTGTAAGGAGAGATCTTTTAGGTACACAGATCGGCTTCATGTGGAGATTTGGGGTAGTAAAAAGGGGGTTTAGAGTATGTTGGCTATTCTTCTGGTAAGATGATTTTTTCTCGGGCGCCAAATTCTTTTCCATAAAGTTGAAAGAGCAGGATTAGCATTGAAACCATTATAGGTCCGAAGACGAATCCGATAAACCCGAATAACTTAAGTCCTGCGATTACGCCGAATAGGGTGACGAGCGGGTGGGCGTTCCCAATTTTTTTAAGTACCCACATGCGCGCGATATTATCAACAGATCCAAGTACAATAAAGCCATAGAGGAGAATAAACGTGGCTACGCCAGGATGTCCATTTGCCATTTCAATTAGGGAGAGTGGAATATAAGCTAAAGCAACGCCAAATACAGGAAGCATACCGGCAAGCATAGTGATTACGAACCACATTATTGGCTCTGGAATTCCCACCACCAGGTAAGCGATGAAGCCAAACAGTCCTTGAACGATACCCATTAAAGGTATTCCTAGTGCATTGGAGACGACGAGGTCGTGCAGTCGTTCGCGGACATATTGCTCACTTTCTGGTCGAAGTGGCAGCCATTCGAAGAAGCGACGTTCCATTTGTTGACCTTCGGCTAGCATAAACCATAAGATGAAATAGGCAACTAGAAGGGAAAGAATGCCTGCCAGAGAAGCACTTACGGCGCCGGATAGTTCTGTTACACCCCAGTTGGTCATCTTTTGGAGCATCTCTGGTGTTAAAACGGTAATATGGTATTTGGCTTCTAGCTCATGAACAATTTTCTCAATGGTATTTAGGACTTCCGGCGAGTGTTCCAATGCGGGTAAAATTCGGGAGACCAAGATTTGGAACACTGCGTTTACGGGTAGTAAAACCAAGATGATGGAGCAGAGAAGTAAGGTGGCGGCCGCCAGTTTGGGGTTCCATTTTTTTTGGGAAACGAGAAAAAAGAGGGGTTTTCTTAGCAACACATAGAGTGTATAGGCGCCGAGGAATGCAGGTAGGAAAAACTTGAGCTGTAAGAAGAGCAATGCAAGAAGTGCTCCGATAATCAGAAGCAAGAATAATTGTCTTAGTGCTTTACCTGGCAGGGCATCCATAAGCTAAGGAGTTAAAAATGAGCTTTTTGATTGGTGTAAATGTATTCACACCGCAAGGTTTCCGATGTAAAAATGCAAAAAATGTTTGAAAGTCATAGTTAAGACTTTGTAGGGGCGATATATGAGGGGTTTTTTGATTCGTTAAAGTAGGTAGATAAGAAGGGGGCTGTGTTGAGGGAATAAAAAAATGGCCCTTTACAAGATATCTTGAAAGGGCCATTTAGTAACGTGATCTCGATGGGACTCGAACCCATGACTCCTTGATTAAAAGTCAAGTGCTCTACCGACTGAGCTACGAGATCAACCTATGCTTGTTAAAAGCGGGGCAAAGGTAAGGCGATAATGATTTAACTGCCAAATTTTTTCAATAAAAAAATCCAAAAATTATTTGGTCACAGTGATAGGAAACTAATTCAAAGCAATTTTCGTTTTGATTAGTAATGTTGGAAAGTTCATGGACGGCTGTTCGCTATTTCGGTGGAGGAGTGTTTGAAAGTAGTATTGAATTAATACAGTTGTATAAAGAACACCGGCGTACCTTTGTTATTCATTCATCGAGGCCTTTGGTGGTTTTGTAAAATCAATTTGAACATGGAAAGTAAAAGACAAAAGCAAGTGGGTGAGCTAATTCGCCGATACTTTAGTACCATATTAACGGAAGAGGGGAGTTTGATCTATGGCAGGGATAAGCTTGTTACGGTGACCAATGTCCGGATGACCCCTGATTTATTATTGGCCAATATTTACATTAGTGTGTACGGTACGGAATTGAAGCAAGAGGTAATATTGGAGTTAGAGGATAATATTCAGCATTTGTCTCAGGCTTTGGTAAGGAAGATTGGTAAGCAGTTGCGGCGTATGCCTGAGATTCGCTTTCACTTGGATGATACGGTGGATGAGATGTACCGCGTTGCGAATTTGCTTAATCGGATATCGGACGAGCAGGGCTAGTGTTTTAACTTTGCGCTACGTTTTTAGAGGTTGATTTTGCGTTAGCAATCTTTTTCATGGTTTTGACGGGGATTGCCACGCATTTTTTTTCCATGTAGTCTAGTACGTCTAACAGGATTGCTCTGGACGTATCGTCCAAGTGGTTGATCTTTTCTGCGAAGACATTTTCAATGGCATGGGACTTTACCTGTTTTATTTCAGCGATCATGGGGTGAAGCATTTTTTCTACTTGACGCTGGTGCCATTCTTGTCTGAACAGGTTCATTTTTTCATTCAATAGGAGCATTCCCTTTTGGCGAGCTGCTTCTCTGTGTGCGAGGTTTTCTTCTGCAACCTGTTTGAGATGCTCTATTTCGATGAAATGAACATTCTTTTTGTTGGCTACCTCTTTAGATACATTATTGGGGACAGAGAGATCCACAACGGTGTACTCGTTGGATGAGTTGCCTGTGAGGTTGTTAAAGAGTTTATCTGTGATAATGGGTTCAACGGAGCTGGTACAAACAACGAGCGCTTTGAATGGCAGGGTGTATGTGTTGAGGTCATTTAGGCTGTACGCTTCACCTTCTTCAAAGTAGGAAGCTAGAACAGCGGCTTTTTGTACGGTTCTATTGAATATTGTTACTTTTTTATATCCGTCCTTGATTAAGAATTTAACGAGTAGTTTGTTGGTTTCTCCAGCGCCTACCAGGACGAGGTGATCTTTTGGTGTAATTCCTTTTCTTTGGAGCATTGCATAGGACAATGCTACGACAGAGAGTGCTTTTTCGCCGATTCCGGTTTCATTAAAAACTTGTTTGGAGACCTCGATTGCTTGTTTCATTAATAGCCGGTAATGATCGGCTGTTAGTCCCCATTTTGCGCATTTTTCATAAGACTCTCTCATTTGGCGAACGATTTCGCGTTCTCCGACGACTAGACTATCCATAGAAGAGGTTACTTCGAACAGGTGTCGAACGGCATCTCCGCCATGGTATACTTGTGTTTTTTGAGCGAGTTGGTGGAGATTTTCTTTTTTTTGCGGTTGAAGGAGGTGAAGAATGGTTGTTATGGCTGGTTGGGTATTCGCGGTGGTTGAGTCATACCAAGCGAGGATGATTCTATTGCAGGTGGCTGTCCAAAACAACTCTTCCCATCCCATTTCGGTCTTAATTAACTGTAGAACGGTTGGCAGGGCATTGGAATCCGGGATAAGTTGGCCTATTTCCTCGAGGCGGGCAGTTCGGTGCGTAATTGTGAAAAGATGATAACCTTCCAGCATATTATGAAGTAACTCAGTTTTAGCCTGCAAAATTAGGTTTACGGCCACAGTACATTGTCACTTGAATGTCAAGGCCCAAACACCAACCTAATTTAGAAAAGGTCCAAACAGCAGTTGCGATTTATGTAAATTACCTTTAGAAGGAGCTACCTTTGTGGGGTTATGACGGAAAAACAGAAGGCTTACTTATCGCTTCATTTTTGTGTATTAATTTGGGGGTTTACCGCTATTTTGGGTAGATTAATTCAAGTGTCTGCTTTGCCGTTGGTGTGGTGGAGGGTGGTGCTTTGTGTTGGCTTATTGATTTGGCTTGTGCCGGCAACACAGCGCCGATTGATTGGGGGCCGACAAGCGGTTCGGTTATTAGGTATTGGTGCGATGATTGGGGTTCATTGGATTTGTTTTTATGGTGCGGTGAAGTTGTCGAACGCGTCCGTTGCAGTGGCGAGCATGGCGATGACTACGTTATTTGCATCTTTCACAGAGCCGATGATTTTGAATAGGAGGATAATATGGTATGAGTTGGGTTTGGGAATTCTGATTTTGCCGGGCATGGTATTGATGGTGGGAGACCTTGATTGGGGGATGAAGACCGGCTTTGGGGTGGGGGTTTTGGGGGCATTTATTGCAGCGGTTTTTACGGCGTTTAACAAGCGGGAGATTGATATGAGTCCTCCTCCCCCATTGGCCATGAGTTTATATGAGTTATCGGGTGCTGTGTTGATTACTACTCTTTCATTGGTAATTGTTCAGCCCTCGTGGGAGCGTATTTGGCCAGTGGGACTAGACTGGGCCTGGTTGTTATTATTGGCTTGGGTATGTACGTTGCTTCCGCATTATTTGACATTGAAGGCGATGCGTCACATCAGTGCGTTTGCCACTAATTTGACGATTAACCTTGAGCCGGTTTATGGAGTTTTATTGGCGATGGTCATTTTTCAGGAGAACAAAATCTTACCTCCTAATTTTTACATAGGTGTTGTTATTGTTTTGGTTGCTGTTTTTAGTCATCCATTTTTAAAGCGTTGGTTGGATCGGGCGGTGTAGACATACTAACTTTGTTAGCTTGAATTGTGATTTCATTTTGAATCAATGAATAAAAGGTGTTCTTTTGCATTGACATTCAACAGGACGACAGAGTTATGGTAAAACCGTTTTCTTTATTTACAGATTTTGATATTGCATTGTATCAAGCCGGGAAGCATTTTCGGCTATATGAGAAAATGGGTAGTCATTGTGTTGAGCAGGATGGCAGGAAGGGTGTTTACTTTGCTGTTTGGGCTCCAAATGCAAAGCGTGTTAGTGTTACGGGTGATTTTAACGGATGGAATCCAAATTCACACGTATTACTTCCACGCTGGGATAATAGTGGTATATGGGAGGGGTTTATCCCTGCGATTGGGCATGGTGTGGTTTACAAGTATCATATTACGATGCATAATGGGGCGGCATTAGACAAGGCTGATCCTTTTGCCCGAAAATATGAGACCCCGCCACGAACGGCGAGCATTGTTTGGGATCAGACTTATTCTTGGGGTGACGCAGCATGGATGGAGAGGAGGGTTGCTTCAGCAGGAGATGCTCGACCTTGGTCGGTTTACGAGGTTCATTTGGGGTCTTGGAAAAAGATTTTGGAGGATGGTAATCGGTCTTTAAATTATCATGAGTTAGGAGATGAGTTGGTAAATTATGTAAAGGGGATGGGGTTTACGCATGTAGAGTTCATGCCTGTTATGGAACATCCTTATTTTCCATCCTGGGGTTATCAGATAACTGGTTTTTTTGCTCCTACATCTCGGTTTGGCACTCCTGAAGATTTTAAGTATTTAGTTGATCGCTTTCACCAGGAAGGAATTGGGGTTATATTAGATTGGGTACCTTCCCATTTTCCTGGGGATATACACGGTTTATATTTATTCGACGGTTCGCATTTATACGAGTATGCGGACCCTAGGCGGGGGTATCAGCCTGACTGGAACAGTTATATTTTTGATTATGGTAGGAACGAAGTTCGATCGTTTTTAATTTCAAACGCACTTTTTTGGATAGATCAGTACCATGCTGACGGTCTGCGAGTGGACGCGGTTGCGTCTATGTTGTATTTAGATTATTCTAGGAAGGAGGGAGAGTGGATT
The DNA here is from genome assembly GCA_046316495.1 of Chitinophagales bacterium. Lineage (GTDB taxonomy): Bacteria > Bacteroidota > Bacteroidia > Chitinophagales > Saprospiraceae > M3007. The sequence goes on along the minus strand of JBKDAM010000146.1, from coordinate 7,958 downwards.
CCAAATGTGTATGGTGGCAGGGAGAATCTCGAAGCGATTTCCTTACTGCGTGAGTTCAATGAGGCGGTTTATAAAGAGTATCCTGGGGTAGAAACCATTGCGGAGGAGAGTACTGCTTTTCCTGGAGTGAGTCGACCCGTTTGGGAGGGTGGCTTGGGATTTGGGCAGAAATGGATGATGGGTTGGATGCATGATGCGTTGAGTTATTTCAAAAGAGCTCCATTGTTCCGTCGTTGGCACCAAAACGAGATTACGTTTTCCATGGTCTATGCCTTTTCTGAGCGATTTATGTTGCCACTAAGTCATGATGAGGTAGTCCATTTGAAGGCGTCTTTATTTGGGAAGATGCCGGGGGATGAGTGGCAGAAGCATGCGAATTTGCGGGCATTATATGGGCATCAGTGGACGCATCCTGGATCTCATTTATTGTTTATGGGGGGAGAAATCGCTCAGAGCACTGAATGGAGCCATGACCGCGGGGTTACTTGGGAGTTGTTAGAATACGATTACCATAAGGGATGCCAGTCGTGGGTACGAGACTTGAATCAATATTACAAGAGTACTCCTGCACTATGGCGAAATTCATTTGTACCTGACGGTTATGAGTGGATCAGTGGTGATGATACCACAAATTCTGTTTTAGTATATCTGCGAAAAGGGGCTGATGAGGAAGCTACAGTGTTAGTGGTCTGTCATTTTCAGACTACTCCTATTGACCGGTACACCGTTGGAGTTCCATTTGAGGGGGCTTGGGATCTTGTATTGAATAGTGACGATTTAAAATACGGTGGAAGTGGTGTTCAAGTGGAGGTTCAGTTTGGTGAGGGCATTCCATCACATGGTAGGGCTCACTCCATTTCTTTTCAGATGCCGCCCTTATGTGTTTTGGTAATTGAGGGTAGGCGGGAATTAACCCAAGCAGGTCTGTTGAAAAAGGCAAAGTCCAAGTCCCTTTCTAAGGGGAAAGGAAAAAAGTAAGGATTGGGATAGAGTGAGTGCCTGGTTGTGAGTAGAATATTGTCTGCAGTAGATAGTCAACGTACTATTGCCGAACAGATCATAACGCATCAATTGTTACGTACGATGATAGAGCGACCTTTCTTGCATTTTTTTCGAGTTAGCGGATTCCTTTTGGGGATAATGTTGATTTTTCCGTTTTGCAGGAAAGAGGATAATGGAATCATTCCCGTATCGGATTTATTCAAATTGAATGTTGCATCCCACTTGACAGTGAGTGAGGATGCTCCAATGGTATCTATCCTTTTACCTGATTATTTTACAGGGATGTTTGATGCCAATGAGGTGGCACCAAGCAAGTTTGAGTTGGGGCGGGTTATTTTTTACGATCGTCATTTATCGGAAGACGGGCTGGTTTCATGTGCTAGCTGTCACCGGCAGGAGAATGGTTTTTCGGACCCAAGGAGGTACAGTCAGGGGATTTATGGGAGGTTAAGTACCCGCAATAGTATGGCATTGGGCAATACTATTTGGTTTGGTGGTTCTATGGGAATTGACTCAATGGGAGGGGTCCGTTTGCCTCTATTTTGGGATAGCAGGGCTCATTCGGTTGGTGAGCAGGTAAGAAGTGCTTTTTTGAATGAACATGAGATGGGGCTTTCCATGGTGGAAGTAATAGAGAGGATTGGGCAACAGTCGTACTACCCGTGGTTAATAAATCGTGCTTGGGGGGATAGTCTGATTACGGAGGATCGAGTTTTCGAAGCGCTTGCCCATTTTATGAGTTCTATTTCTTCCTCAAATACCGAATTTGATCGTGCCTTACAAAGTGCGGGTGGGTTTGATTTTTTGGGTGGGTCGTTTCCTGCATTTTCGGAGGCGGAAAACAGAGGGAAGACCCTTTATTTGGAGCATTGTCATTCTTGCCATGGGTCGTTGTACTCGCCACCCTTTATATTTGAAGCTAATAATGGTTTAGAAAATCCCTATACAGACCCAGGCAAGGGGGCTATTTCAGGATTGTTTTATGAAAGAGGCGTATTTAGGGTGCCTGGTCTTCGCAACATATCTGTTTCGGGGCCCTACATGCATGATGGACGTTTTGAGACGTTGCTGGAGGTGGTGGAGCATTACAGCTCTGGTATTCAGTCAATTTTTGGGTTACATGGAGACTTACTCACATTTAACGAGGTAACACAGACCTATTCACCTAAGCATCTTCAGCTTACTGAGGCAGACAAGTTGGCATTGGTTGCCTTTTTACAAACATTGGAAGATGGTAGTTTGCTAACAGATTCTTTGTTTTCGGATCCATTTAGGAAATAAATGAGTGGTCAGGGTTTATTTTTTGCTGGCATTGTATAGAAAGTCCTTGTCCTCTTGCGAGAGTTGTTCAAACCCTTTTTGTTTTATTTTATCCAGTATTGCATCTATTTTTTCTTGGTGGTTCAATTCTTCCTTTGTGTAAGGAGTAGTTCGTGGGCTATTTTTTTTACTGTAAGTAACTTTCATTTTTGTAGGCTTACGGCGGAAGAAGCTGCTAGGTATTAGTTCGAAAAGTCTTCCAATTTTATCTAGAAAACGATTTATAGGTTCGGACCAATCTTTGCGGTCTCTTAGTGCATAGACAAACAGGATTCCAGTGATAAAGCCACCCAGGTGGGCGGCATGGCCTCCTGCATTTTGATTTCCGGTAACACTAACTAAATCAATCAAGACCATGAAAAGGACGATGTATTTGATTTTCACTTCGCCCAAAAGAAGTAGGCCTACCCGATAGTCAGGGTTAAGAATAATTGCAGCCCCGCCGAAGGCCATAACTGCTGCCGATGCTCCTAAGGCATGGTCACCGATAGCGATAGACAGGTTGGCAGTTAGAAAATAAGTAAGGTTGCCGGCCAGACCTCCAAGCAGGTAAATAGGTAGGACCCTTCTGTCACCGATTAGGTCACCCACTATGGTGCCAAATAGGGAGAGCCAGATCATGTTTCCCACTAGGTGCCAAATGCCTTCATGTAGGAACATACTTGTAAAGGGCGTCCATAAATGGCTGAGTAGTTCTCTCCAGTCGGAGGGCATACAGAAGTAGTGTAGGATATCCCAGAAAGCGAGGTATCCACCTTCCATGCCCCCGGCATAGATATTAGTACCTAGATGAAGGATTTGAACTAGGACAAATACAACGATATTAAGTAGCATGAGCTTGCGTACCATATTGCCCATTCGGAAGCCGTATTCTAGTTCGCGCCACATTGAGTTAAAAAGAGACATAATTTAGCTAGCTTTTTAGTTAGCAATCAGAAGCGTGGGCAGTTGGTTATCGCCTTTTTCGAAGTTTATACCAAGAAGTCAGAATCAGGAAGCCGGTGATTGCTCCGCCTAAGTGGGCGAAGTGAGCGATACCTGTTGAGGCACCTTGTACGCCATAAATCAATTCTAGGACGGCCATAATGGGCACGAAGTATTTTGCTTTTAAGGATATGGGCGGGAAAATTAGGCTAATTACATTATTAGGGAACAGGTAAGCGAATGCGGTGAGTACTCCAAAAATTGCTCCGGAGGCTCCCAGCATTGGGGTGTTCCAGTCTGTCGGGTTTATTCCCTGATTCGTTAATTCCCAGGCCTGCACTCCCATATAAATGAAGTAGGATCCTAGGCCGCAGCTTAGGTAATAGATAAGAAACTTACGTTCACCCCAGATCATTTCGATCATTGGTCCGAAGAAGAATAGAGTCATCATGTTAAACAGCAAGTGCATAAGGTTGCCGTGCATAAACATGTGGGTCAGAATTTGGTGTGGTTGGAAGTGTTCGGATCCGGGCATAAATGCAGCTAAAACCAGTCTTCCCAGATAGCCGGTGGATTCTTCCCCGAGCAGTAGGTTGGTGCCGAAAAACATCAGGGCATTGATAATAATCAAGTGTTTGATGATTCCGCTGAAGGGTTGGTAGAAGTTATATTGTGACATATTGATAAATAAATTGAGTGAGGGGAGCTGGCTTATCCGGCGAATTTTTTGGATAATTCTTCCAATTCCATAGTGATAAAGCAGTTTTTACCGAAGGGGCTTTTGTAAGGCACTTCACAGGCAAAGAGTTGGTCGATGAGGTCTTGCATTTCTTGAGTGGTAAGGGATTGGCCTCGTTTTAGGGAGGCATTTCGCGCCATAGACCTTGATAAGTTTTCAGCAGTACCGAGGTTAAGAGCTAGGTTATTGCGATATTGATCGATCATTTTTTCCACCAAAGCACCTTCGTCCGCACTTATTGGGAGGTCGGCTGGTTTGCCATGAATTACGAAGGTATTACCGCCAAATTCCGCTATGTCGAATCCCAAAAGGTTGATTTCATGAAGTATATCCCGTAGGATAGCAGCATCTGCTGGAGGCAGCTCGATGGTTCTTGGGAAAAGAGCCTGTTGGGTGGCAATGGGCTGGTTTGCCAGTGCGGTCATATACCGTTCATAAAGAATTCGCTCACTGGCATATTGTTGATCAATGAGGAGAAACCCAGATTTAATTTGACTTACTATGTATTGATTATGAATTTGATAGGGTTCTTTTTTGGTTTTTGAAAAGCTTCCCGTATCGTCATCTATAGCCATAATTTCCAAATCTCCTTCTGAAGGTGATGCAGGAGGATTTGCGGCCAGCCATTGTTCAATATTTACCACTATTTCGTCCCCATGCTCCTCATTTGGGATGGGTTGTTTAATTAGATCAAGGCCTTGATATAGGTTTTGCCAGTTTTTCAGGTTGTTATCATGCCTTTTTTGATCATTTGAAAAACTGGATCCTGCACTTTTGGGGCTGTTTTCGAGGGGGGTGTGGGGTTGTAGTTGGTGGTTAGAACCTTGTGAAATTCTATTATTCAGGAAGCTTTGGTCTTGTTCAAAATCTAGGGTGGGGGTAACACTATTGGTGCCGAGTGCGTGTCGGACACTTACTTTTAGGATATTATAGACCAGTCGCTCGTCATCGAATTTAATTTCTTGTTTGGTGGGGTGAATATTAACATCGAGATGAGCAGGATCCAGATCGATAAAAAGTACGTAGAGCGGGTAGAAGTCATCGGGAAGCAGGTCTTCATATGCACCGACGACCGCGTGGTGGAGGTACGGGCTTTTTATAAAGCGATTATTTACGAAAAAGAACTGTTCTCCCCTTGTTTTTTTTGAATAGTCGGGTTTACCTACAAATCCATTTATGCTGAGCAATTCTGTTTCTTCTTGGACGGGGACTAGTTTTTTATTGATGGCTTCTCCGAAAATTTTTACTACTCTTTGGCGTAAGTTTCCTGCTGGCAGGTGAAAAATTTCCTGTTCGTTGTGGTGCAGACTGAGGAAAACATCTGGGTTAGCCATTGCAACGCGTTGAAATTCGTCCAGTATATGGCGCATTTCTATGGTGTCGCCTTTAAGGAAGTTTTTTCTTGCGGGGACGCTAAAAAACAAATTTTTTACGGTGATAGCGGTTCCGACGGGTGATTGGCAGGGCTCCTGTCGGACAACGATCGTGTTTTCAATGACTACTTTTGTCCCGAGTTCATCGGTAGCTCTTCGTGTACGGAGTTCAACTTGGGCTACGGCTGCTATGGAGGCCATTGCTTCTCCTCTAAAACCCATGGTTCTGATGGAGAATAAGTCTTGTGAGGTGCGGATTTTGGAGGTGGCGTGGCGTTCGAAGCACATACGAGCATCGGTTTCAGACATTCCACATCCATTATCGATGACTTGGATGAATGTTTTTCCAGCTTCTTTTACAATGAGTTGGATATGATTGGCTCCTGCGTCGATGGCGTTTTCTAATAACTCTTTAACGACAGAGGCTGGGCGTTGGACGACTTCGCCTGCTGCGATTTGGTTTGCCACATTTTCGGGTAAGAGTTGAATAACGTCAGACATAATGTTGTAAAAAAAACGCACAAAGATACCGATAAAAAAGCAGCGGGAAGTGATTTTGTGGTGATTCCCTTCTTACTTTTGCCGCAGTTTCAAAAAATACTTGTTTATTCAGACATGAGTGATATAAAAAATACCCGCGGCAAAGGCTATTGCATGCTTTATTTATTAATGGGCTTATTCTTTTTCATCTCTTTGGTGTTGATGTTATGCAACCGTGGAGAGATTCTAGATTTTGCTCGTTAAGATTTATTAGGGGCGCTTGGACTTATTTTGAAGACCATACCAACGGTAATTCGTAGGGTTCGGCTCACATTTCGTCCATTCAAAATTTTGCCAGCGCTGCAATATACGCCTCTGCGTCCAGTTTCTGAGTAATATACTGTGCCGCCCACCTGGGTGTAGGATATTCCGTACGCCTGTGGTAAGTCTTCAATGCCCGGAACGAAATCTGTTCCAGAGTTTGGGTTTGTATGCTGCCATTCTATCCAACCATCTAGGTAGTAGTGGGCTGCAGGGAGGCCAGCTTTTATAAGGAATGTGGCGTAGTTGGGTGCTTTTTCTGGATCATAGTCTGGTCTAGTTTTTCTTATCCTGGTCAGGTCATCGCTTTGATATTGATCGAAGCGCCAGTTATAGCCTGCTGTCACGTTGACAAAGGGGCCCCAAGGGGTATCCCACTGAATAATTGAGCGGACCGGGGCGGAGATTGCTCGTTGACCAATTGCGCCTGCTACAGTTGGCTGGTAGTTGGATAGTGGCAAGCTGATTCCGCTCCCAAAGAGGATGCCAAGCCGCCCTTTTGATGAACTTTGAAGGTAAATTGGGCGGAATTTAAGGAAAAAGCCGCCATCCTGTAATCCGCGCTGGTCATTACTGATTACATACGGAATTGTTGCAACTAGGTCTAATTTATCATGTATACCATAGGTGAGAAAGGCTGACAAGAATTGCCCGGAGTATGGGATATCATAAGATTGTTGGCTTGCTCCGACTAGTGATTTCGCACTAATTTGTGAGAACGAGGGGGCAATGTCCATGTTTCCTTTTCCTTTCATGTATCCATCCAAGGCTCCTTGTGAGATGAGCAGGTAAGAATCAAATAGGAAGAAGAGAGTCAATACTTGTTGAAAGAGGGATTTCATAGTGGATTTTAAATTATCCGGTTCGTGATTAGGCTGATGTTATCTTCAAGAAAGTGGATTTTTACGTCTTTGCCATCAAAGACGGCGTAAGAGTAGGCCCACATCCATTCTCCCAGGTTGATATATCTACTTTTTGAGTGGGGCATTTGCCAGTCGATAGGGAGATGCCTATGGCCAAAGATGAAATAATCTGGGATGATATTGCTTTCATTTTTCCGTAAACAGTATTGATAGAGCCATTCCTTTTCCTCTCCAAGCCAATTTTGTTCGGCGGCGGGGGTTGCGGCTCTGCTTTTTCCACTTGCGTAATGAGCTATTCGGGCGCCGAGGTCTGGATGAAGTTGACGAAATGCCCACTGGCAAATGGGGTTAGTGAAGGCTTTTTTCATCCATTTATAACCGGTATCGCCAGGTCCGAGTCCGTCGCCATGTCCAATGAAGAAGCTTTTTCCCTGTATGTTGATTTGGATTGGTTTTCGATAAACAGGGATGCCGAGTTCGAGTTCAAAGTAATTTTGCATCCAGAGGTCATGGTTTCCGGTAAAGGCGTGAATAGGGATTCCGTTATCGCTCAGCTCGGCCAGTGTCCCTAGTAGTCTTACATATCCACGGGGGACTACGAATTGGTATTCATGCCAAAATTCGAATAAATCGCCTACCAGGTAAATGGCATCCGCTTCGGGGGCTACTTGGTGTAACCATTTTACAATTTTTTTCTCTCTCTCAAGAGAGGTGTGCCTTGCGTTTACGCCGAGGTGAAAGTCAGAAGCGAAGTATGTTTTTTTTGACATAGATTGGGCTAGGATGGGTGTACTTGCATAACTGAGGCTTTGGAAATTTGTTTTAGGGATAGGTCAATACTTAGGTTGGTTTGTTAAGAACGCGAACCACGATCAGGCCGGACATAGCTGGGTAGCGCCAGAGGTATGTTGAGAGGGGTCGAGATGCGATGAGGAC
>JBKDAM010000145.1:0-3324 GCA_046316495.1 Chitinophagales bacterium | reverse complement strand
GAGCAATGCGGATGAGGTGAATTCTACTGGTCCGAATGATCCACAGACAGATCCATTAGATGGTTGTTCGTTCAACTTGTTGGAACAATCCTCGTACCCGGCTGCTTGGTCAGCCCTGGATTGTGACGGGGATGGTGTGAGCAATGGAGAAGAAGTAGACCCTGATGGAGACGGATTGGCTGGTCCGAACGGGACAGATCCGAACGATCCATGCAGCATGAATTTTGCGGATGTAAATATGGTTGCGACGAGCACCGGCGACTGTGATGGAGACGGTGTGAGCAATGCGGATGAGGTGAATTCTACGGGTCCGAACGACCCAGCCACGGATCCTACCGATGGTTGTGTATTCAACGCTGCTGAGGTAACCCTACCAAACACAGCGGATAACCAGGCGCCGGAGTTTGCTAATTGCCCAACTGACATTCAGGTCATTAATGACGTAGATAAATGCGGTGCATTGGTGAATTGGACACCGATTACAGCAACAGACGAATGTGGGTTTACAATGGTGCAGACTGGTGGTTTGCCTTCAGGAAGTTTATTCCCGGTTGGTACAACTACACAAGTCTACCAGGCAACAGATGTTCATGGAAATACGAGTACTTGTTCCTTTACTATTGTGGTGATGGACATGCAGCTACCTGCTTTCGATGCAGATGTAGTGATGCCCGCTAACCTTACTGTAGAATGCGATGCAATACCAACTGCGTTTGTTTTGACCAACGAAGATGTGAATGACAATTGTACCCCTGCGGCACAGTTAACCATTCAATACCAGGAGGTCAGCACTCAATCCACCGATGTGTTGGTGTGTGGTTACTACAATTATGTGCTGACCCGCACGTGGACCGTAACCGATGCCTCCGGCAACAGCCGCAGCCATGTGCAGAAAATCACAGTTCAGGATACCGAATCACCGGTGGCCAATTGCGGAGCTGTCACCTTGGTGCTAGATGCTCTTGGTAATGCAGTAGTTGCAAGTACAGCGGCCAATAACGGTTCCACAGACAACTGTGCACCGGCTCAGGCATTGAGCTTTAGCCTTGGCCAGACGGCTTTCAGCTGCGATAACCTGGGTACTCAACTGGTAATGCTGGTGGTGTCAGACCCTTGCGGTAATACCGCAAGCTGCGCGACCTCAGTAACAGTGGAAGCAGGTACCATACCTTGTACCGTTGGTTATTCGGCGGCAACTAATTGCTTGAACAACGCGACTTCGGCCGATAATGGCCAGTTTGAAGAGGTAATCACCATTCAGTCCTTAGCAGCAGAAGTTTGGACACTCAGCACGAACACCGGTTTGTACAGTGTAAACAGCCAAAATCCACCTGCTACACCTGTGTCATTGGCAACCGGCACCCTGTTTACTCCCGGTGTACTTGATGGGATTGACAACGACGGTGATAACCTGACGGATGAGGCAGATGAGGTGACATACTATACCCTAAAGGGTCGCTTCACAGAATGTGTGGGGTACACAGTCAATGTTACCAATGCGAATACGCCCGGAATGGCGGTTCCTAAAACAGCAACGTTGTCGAACAAGGCCTGCTACCCACAGCCTGCCTTTACGAACCTGAACGATCCATTCTGCGTGAACACCCCTGTTTTCACTATTGGGGTGGCAGATGCGAACGGAGCACAGGGAACATTGAGCAATGTAATGGTGAATGGAACTCCAAGTACACAGTTCGATGCTTCGGCCTTAGGACTGGGCTTCCATACAGTGATGGCTACCTTTAACGCAGGTGCTGCTGGAACGTCTTTCTATGTGAATGGAGCGCTACAAGCTGGAAGCATCGCCAATCCACAGCTGGATCCAGGCTGTCAGCAGACCATCACTCGAGTGGTTCAAGTAGTAAGCACACCAACGGTGGTAAGCTGCAACAACCATGTACAGGTGGCGCTTGATGCGGATTGTGAGGAACAAATAAATCCAGATGCAGTGCTTACAGGCACCTTCTACTGCATGGATGATTATAGCCTCGTATTGGATAAAGTACAACCAATGGGCAATGGTCCATGGGTGCCAGCGGTAGTCAATTCCTCTGATATCGGAAAGACGTACCAGTACCAGTTGGTACACGCAGTAAGCGGAAATACTTGCTCTGGTACACTTGAAGTGATCGATAACTTGGCACCAGTGCTGGTTTGTCCAGCCGCGGTGACGGTATCCTGCAGTGAGTCAACCGCAGTTTCGCATACCGGAAATGTGTTGGCTTCTGATTGTGGTACTGTTTCGATTCAAGTGGATGACGTGACGGAAGACTTTGGTTTGTGCCAGCAGCCAAAAGCGAAGATTACAAGGACCTTTATTGTAACGGATGCGTCTGGAAATCAATCCACATGCCAACAAAGCATTACGATTGAGCAATTTAACCTTTCATCAGTGGTCTTCCCTGCAAATGTGACCCTCAACTGTGAAACGTATCAATCTGATGCAGTGACGCCTGATCAGACCGGTGCCCCATCCATTAACGGATTCCCTGTCGGAACAGTTGGAGGTAGCTGTTCTGCCTCTGTGAACTACAGCGATGAGGTATTCCAAATCTGTGCAAACAGCTTCGAGATCGTCCGTACCTGGAAGGTGCGCAATATCTGCCAGCCAATAGGAGCGGGTAACCCAATCGAACATACCCAGCTGATACAAGTGCTGGATCTGGGCGGTCCACAGTTGGTGTGTCCTTCTGATCTGACAATTAGCACAGATGCGAATAACAACTGCGCTACTACAGCCCTTCCATCAATAGTGGTATCAGAGGGATGCTCCGGAATTGTTAGTCTGGTGGCAAAAGTAACAGGGGTAGATCCGAGCAATGGAAATATTGTATCCTACACGGTGAATGGTAGCTTGTCGGATTTTGCCGGCAATAACTACGGTCATCCAGATACAATGGCAAATTTTGGATTGACACAGTGTCTACCAATGAACTACATCTATCAGGTACAGTACACGGCGAAAGATGGTTGTGGAAATGTTTCCAGCTGCGAATTTGCACTGACGATTGAAGACCAAGTTCCACCAATCGCTTCCTGTGATGAGTGGATACAAGTGGCCCTCGGACTGGATGGTACAGCCTTGGTTCCAGCAATTAGCTTTGATAATGGCTCAGCAGACAACCTGGGTGCAGTATTCTTCAAAGCCAGACGAATGAATAACAACGACTGCCAGCCGCACACCTTGTTCCAAGACGAGGTCCGGTTCTGCTGCAGCGATGTGAACGATACCATTGCAGTCGTTCTACGGGTTTACGATGCTGCGCAGGTTGCGGGGGCAATCTCTGCGGACGGCCATGTAGGCAACTACAATGATTGCATGGT
>JBKDAM010000144.1:0-9921 GCA_046316495.1 Chitinophagales bacterium | reverse complement strand
GAATGGCACCGTCGAAAACAACTGTATTGTTGTATATTTTTGTATTTGTTCCACCATTTAATCGAATACCAAATGGGTTGATAGTGCTTGTGGTACTCCAGTTGGTATTTCGTACGTTGTTGATAATATTGTTAGATAGTAATATATTATCAACAGCGGTAGTAGAGGTAATCACAATACCAGTGGCTGTCCAGCCTCCTGGATTGGGCTGTAAAATATTATCAAGCGTGTTTTTACTAATTACGGAATTACTCATACCAGCTCCCAAATCAATACCAATGACAGAATTGGTAGCAGTTGTAGTCGTAGTAATATTAAAAATGGTATTGGCGGTGATTTGTGCACCAGCTGAGTAGCTTAGGTCAATACCCTTGTTGGTAATGTAATCAGATACTGTACTTGAACCAATATCATTAAGGCGAATAGCCAAGTTGTCGTTGTTATTCGGTAGATTATTGGTTCCTAACACTGAAATACCATTGTAAGCTTTACTTACGCTGTTGTTTTCAATTGTTAGATTGTCGATATCAAAACCTGTAGAACCAATGGTAGCCCCTCCAGCAGCAATCCCATAGGTAGTTGCTGTAGTGGAAACACCACTTTGAATGGTACAGTTTTTAATAGTTAAGTTAGTCGCAGGATTAATTGCTGAACTAGAAACGAACAGGCCAGTTGTGGATGCAGCAGTGGAGGTGTTAATAATAGATAAATTCCTACTGGCTTTGCTTGCTGGACAAACTGAGTTCGTACCCGCGCCGTTGGATCCATCAATTGTCACCCAATCCGCACCATTTAATGTGAAGATTGAAGTTGTAGAGGAACCAGAAATGACCGCGTTTACCCCTGTAGCGGGTTTAATGGTCAGCGTATTGGTTGAATTGGAAGTTGGAATTCCATTGATTACTAATGGAAGGGTTTCAGTGTAGGTGGCATCTGTTAATGAAAACGTGACTGGGCCATTGATACATCCAAGGTTGTAAGCGGCAATAGCAGACGCAATAGTCGAATAATTTCCTCCGGCACCTACCGTATACGTTCCTGACAATGGGACTAAAATACTGCTACTTTGAGGTGCAACTGGATGGGCAGAAACTGAATTCACATCAGTTGCAACCACACCAGGAGCAAAAGACCCTATGTTTGGGGTAGTGGCAATATCCTGAGCAATAACGTAGTAAGAAACGATATCACCATTTGAAACTCCACCTAGGTCACTAACGACCATTGAGAATGTCCATGTGCCATTCGTTGATGTACCGGAAGAAATAGTGCCTGGTTTGGAGAACCAAGTTCCAGTGTTTTTACGGTAGTATATTCTTGGTACCAATGCACCCATGGTTGGTACTCCGGATTGGTCCGTGATTGCTACCCCAGTCAGGTCAATATTACCGGCTCCGCAATTATTGGAGGCTAAAGCGGTAAAAGCAATGCCCGGAGGGGTTAAATCACTCGATAGCGGTGTAAAGTTACCCGCATCTGCTCCAATATCGGAAGCGGTTAGTCCAGAGCGTGTTTGTCCATCGAAGTCGGTTGAGACTCCGGGAATCGCCGCACCGTTTGCTTCTACAGGGGTCGCAACGGATGGCTGAATGTGAAGGTCTACCGAAGAAGCTGAACCATCGGGAGCTACGAAAAGGGGATCTGAGCTCAAACTATACAGGTCATTACCAGTGGCGCTCCGCCAATCATTAATACTTGCTTGATCTAGAGCATTGTAGAGTCCAACGAAACCTCCTGTGCCGGGAGCTAAAAGCAAATTATTTTCTGAGTATACTCCAGCTGGATTGGGTGCGGTGCCTACGAGGTTTATTGCATAGTGCTTTCCAGTTCCAGTACCATTTGAACGGTTATTTAAGAAAATATTGCTTCGATAGTTTCTAGGGGTAGTTGCGTTTAAACTCCGGAAGGCGAACGAATTATTCGTTCCTGTAACAGCAGCTCCTCCTACGTAAACGCTGTTATTGTAAAAGTTGTTACTACCGGCGGCTTCAGTAATGCCTGTAATGGTATAGCCTCCCAACACAGCTGTACCTGCAGCATTAATACCCACACGTACCTTGTTGTTTTGGTAGGTTGAATTACCCCCATTTACTTGAAAACCAGTTATGCCATTAGCTGCTCCAACTGCAGTATTTGAAAGGGAGATGCTGTGGATAAAGTTACGCTCTACCAGATTGGTGGTAGTTGTGGGAAGTGTAAATATCGCACCAAAAGCAATAGTAGCCACTGCAGTTGCGTTCGTGTTCGATATTGAGTGAATCGTATTTTGACTGATCAGGTTACTTCCTCCTACTTGTGCCGTTCCACTAACTGTTAAGCCTGCGGCCGAAACAAAGGTTGCCGATGCACTGGCGGTACTGATGTCTCTGACCAGGTTATTTGTGGCAGTAAAAGTTCCTAAAAAATTGGGACTGGTTCCAGAACCTTGTAGCTGCATGCCGTAAGCCGATGCATTGGTTCCAGTATTACTGTTCACCATGTTTGCAACGGTATTGGAATTAAACGTTTGCCCTACTGCATTACAAAAAGTTATAATCCCTGTTAGGATTGAATTGCCAGAGTACGTGATACTCCCAGGTACTGTTGTACTACCTACAGAGTTGTTGCTGACATTATAATTTACTCCAGTGGCAGTTCCCTGAACCGATATGCCTCTAAAAGTTGGAACGGTCGCCGGGGTTCCAGTCACGGTAAGACTTATACCTGCAATCGTATTGCCTGTCAGGTTCATCAAACTTGCAGGGGTTAAACCTCCACAGATGATCCCACTGAAAACATAAGCGGATCCAGATGCAGAAATTGTGATGTTTCCAGTTGTGGAAGCAGATCCTATTGTATTGTTGCTAATATTTAACAAACCCTGTCCCGCTAATATACCACCGTTAAACCCTGCTGTGTTAGTAGTGGTAATATTAATATTTTGGATGAAGTTATTACTAAAGGTAGATACCACTGACCCCGCAAGACCTATGTTGATCCCTCGGAAGTTAACAGCTGCTCCAGTGAAAGTCAAAGGGGTGCCTCCACAAAGAGGAGCGGTTCCGCCGATGTAATTGCCAGAGACTGTGAAATTATTACCTGAAGTCGTGTTACTAACCTGAATCCCCCCCCAGGTTGTGGTCGTGGAACGGGAAACGGTTTGGTAGATACTGTTGCCTGAAATAGTCCACTCTGAATTACCACCGACTACATTGATACTGTAAGAAATTGATGATGCACCGAAAATATTGATGAATTCGTTATTGGAAATGGTATTTCCAGAATTCAAGGTTGCAGGAGTTGTAGTGGTACCAGAGGCATAAATTCCATTAACAGGTGTGGTGGCACCATCCCGGATATCAGACTGCTCTACAAGGTTGTTGTCATTACCGTTTGCGCCAGAGGTAGTACTAAACAACACTACCCCACTTGTGGTAGAGGTGTTGACACCTCGAAGACTGCAAAAGCGGAGGATGTTGTTGGATCCTTCGTTAATAAACCGAACTACTTGTCCAGTAGTAACTGTGCTTGCAATAATCAGGTTGCGGCTAGTTCCAACTCCTCCCGGACGTCCATCAATTCGCCACCATTGTCCACCATTAATATCAATGGCAGGCTGACTTGCGGTTGAACTGGATATGGTCAATACAGGTGATCCCAACTCAGGACGTATGGTTACTGTATTTGTTGATGTCGGTGGACTACAATTAGTTTGTCCCGCAAGGACAATCGGAAATACCTCTCCAGCTCCAGTGTAGGTAGCTTGCAATTCAATGATAGTAGCTGCACTGACACCACTCTGATTAACTGCATTAACAGCTGCAGTAAGAGTTGGATAAGTACCAGTAGGACCCACCGTAACAGTTCCACTAAGTGGAGAACTTGCAGGAACTGAACTAATTAAAGAAAAATTATCAATGGCAGATGGGGGTTGTGTACCTCCAGACCCGTCGTTTCTCCATGTAATAAAAAGCCTAATGGTGGCTGGGGAACTGCAGTTGCCAAAATTAGCGGAGGATACTGTACCGGAAACGTTCTGTATGGAGGCTGTTTGTAAGTTATGCGCTCCGATAACTGTTGTGCCCGCAATGATTGGTGTTGTTATAGGTGAAACCGAACCAGAGGTCCCTGACTGTGCGGCAGGAGTAATGGAGGTAGAACCAACAGAAATTTGTATGAAGTCGTAAGTGCTTTCACCTCCTCCATACCATTGGTAGGAGTAAGAAAGACTTGTCTGGCCTGCTGGAAGGGTGATGTCCCTGTAAAAATGTACTAAAGAACCCGATGAAGTGAGGTAATTATGAGTACTGCCAGTTGGGTCATTACTCACGTACGCGCTTCGAGAAGTGAACAAACTTGGTGCTGTTCCTGTAAACCATTGGTTAGTCACGCCGGAACCATTTACAACTGTCCATCCATTGTCTGCGAAGGAACCTGTCCCTAGCTCAAATCCACCTGCACCGGTGGGATCTACCAAGGTCGTCTGTGCTTGGCCGACGAATCCGACCGCTAACAGTGGGAGTATAAGAAGGTACGCAACCTTCAATGTATAATTCTTTTTCATGAGATAAACGCTTAGCGAATAAAAAGAGGATTAATTGGCTGATTGTGGAGCAGCAACTGTTGAGGAACTTAGCTGCTCAATCAAAATTGGAACATATTGATCATGTAACCAAATCGGATTGAGAGGCTTAAGGTCTGCCACTGTCAATGCGTCAGAAACTACCTTTTTGTAGGAGTGAAGAATTAAATTTCCTAAGCTGCCTGATGTTGACAAATCTGCCTGAATGTAGGTAATCATCCTCTGAGCAGCAGTGTGTAAAACGCGATCCTCAGTAGGCAAGTCGGGTAGTGCCAACAGAGAGTTTAATCGAATTTGCTCAGAATCCAAGAAAGCGGAGGCGTCAGTGGCCGCTTTCCATGAGTGATTATCCAACTCATAGGAGAGCGTTTGTGCCTGAAGCGAATGTCCTGTAAGCAAAAGGCAAAACACGACAATAAAAGAGTAGAATAGTTTCATTGCAACTTTTTATTTGCTATAAAATAAAAGATTAAAAAACATCTTGTTTTAATAATGTAACTAAATAGTATATTACCTTGTAAAGCTACGTTAAAATTTTTCGAGCAGAAGTAAATAGCATGATGTATTAACAAATTAAAAAAAATTATAGTTGAAAAATAAATTGAAATTCAATTATTTGTGAGTTTTGTCCAATATCATAAATAATTTTTATAATCAGTATCCATATATCGAATATACAAAAATTGGTCTATTGTTGCATTTAATCGAATTAGATTTTGTTGAACTTAGTCCAGAGGAGGTGGCACAACCCGTTTGAAGCAATAAAGAGCGAACCATTCGATTTTATTTGAGGTCAAGTTTGACCCCAAAAGCATTACGAAGTTGCAATTTCTCATCCTTTGCCAAGATGAGTTGGGTAATCTGAAGACTGTTTCAACCGAGCATGTATCCTTGGGTTAAAATGCGATTCACCATTCAGCAGGTTAACTCGAATAATCTCCACTGCGTTGGTAATTTGACTGTCTCCCCCCTTTATTATTTTTATTGACTTTATTGGTAATATTGTGCCTCCAATTATTGAATAAATTGACATGAAAAATACTCAAGCCATCCAAGGCATACTCGATAAGTCCATTGACGGTAAAGTTGTATTTGGTACTACATTTGCCTTGAAGTTCGATAACAAGATCTGGAATGGCGCCTCAGGAAATCTGTCTGCTGATTCTCCCTTTTTCATAGCTAGTACTACCAAACTGTTTACCACTGCCCTTGTGTTGAAATTAATATCAAGGGGCGTATGGCGTTTGGAGGATCCTATTGGTAAGTTCTTGGGTTCGGAGGTTATGAAAGATTTGCATGTATTCAAAGGCATGGATTATTCAGCCCATATTACTATTGGGCAATTAATGGCTCATACCTCTGGATTACCAGATTATTTTCAAGGGAAGGGACCTGATGGAACTTCACTAGAAAAACGTTTGACAGCTGGAATAGATCAAGGGTGGACATTTGAGGAAGCTATAGCACTTAGTAAATCGATGCACCCACATTTTGCTCCCGGAACCTTGCATAAAGCAAAATACGCTGACACTAATTTTCAACTGCTTGGAAGAATGATTGAAAATTGCACAGGGGTAGCCTTTGCTGCCTATTGCCACTCAGAAATTATTTCTCCTCTTGGTCTTTCCCAGACTTATTTATATGCAGATCCAACCGATTCTCAGCCTCAACCCTTGTCCTTTCGCGACCAGGTTTTGAGGATCCCCAAAGCGATGGCTTCTTTTGGACCAGATGGAGGGATGGTATCTTCATCCTGCGACTTACTTCGGTTTTTAGAGGGCTTTTTTTTAGGAGAATTATTTCCCCAAAGCTATCTCCCTTCGCTTCAAAAATGGAACAAGATCTTTTTTCCAATGAAAGCAGGAATAGGGATCCAACTTTTCGAACTACCCTGGATTCTAAATCCTTTTGGCACCGTGCCAGCTTTTATTGGACACTCGGGGTTATCCGGGGCGTTGGCTTATTACAGTCCTTCACAGCGAATAATGATTACAGGAACTGTTAATCAGATATCAAACCCAGATCGTTCCTTTCGAGTTATGATTCGGTTAGCACAGTTGATTAAAACCAGCTAATCCGAGTCAAACTTTTCAATTCGCCTCGGTAAAGAAGTCCTCCAACCCTCTTGAAAATACGCCTGAAGGCGTAATTGCGTACACATGTCCTCTCCATTCACGCAACTCGAGGAGGATGTGCCCCGATAAGCCCTCGGTGTTCAAAGGGCGATGCCGAAATCCAGGCTGATCGCTGCGCTCCGTCAATTCATATAAGTTGACTGAATTCCAAGTTACCCTTCGATTGTTAAACGTAGAGTATCCTTTCATGATGGTGATGTCGGGAATTCCAAACGACACGGGGCTATCGGCCACCCAGGTCCAGGTTTCACCGTCATCCTCTGAGAAGTAGGTACCTCCTGGAGATCCCCAGGCGTACCATTTATCGGTGGCTGGGTACACTTTGTAAATAGGATCCTCCGATACTTTTTGGGTTTGCCCATCGGGATACACTTTAAAGGAGTATCCCTGCTGAGAAACGAGGCCTACCAAAAAGTCATCTCCCATCAATTGCACCGAACTGGTGTGAGCAAAATCCGGGTAGTCCTCTATTTTTTGAAAACGGACCTCCTCAACCCGTTGTCGGTCAACTGAAAGTTGGACGTTGAATAAAAACAAAGCCTCTTCCTCCCTCTCATTTTTGAGCGGTAAAAGTAGCTGCCCCTTGCTATTCACTGCCACATTAAGTTTGGAAAGGTGCTGTTCCATCGTATTGGCATTACCGTAGCCGAGTGAATCAAAGGATAGAAAGACCCGGTCTTCTGGATCTGCATCCGGACGCTCCGTAGGGACAAACAACAATCCTCCCGGCAGGGCTTGGTACAGGACCAGGTAATCGCGGGTGAGAGGAAGTGGTACTCTGGCTCTATACGGAAGGGAGCGGTGAAGGGCTGAGCCATCCGGTTGAACCTCAGAGAGGGTATATTCTGTAAGTACATCTAGTTGATCGTCCCAAACGCCACTGCTGATAGCGTTTCTAAAAAAATAGGTAAAAGCGGGAACCTCTTTCCAAGGCTCAGGGGCTGGGGGTTCTGGATCGGAGGTCCGGCAAGCTAAGTAGAAAAAGGAGAGCAGGAGTAGAAGAGGGTAAGATGAAATTTTCATACCATTCAATGATTTACAAGTAATACTTTTATAAACGAAATAATTACTATTTTGTTTTCCAGGGATAGGTTTTTGCTAAGGTTAGCCAAAATTTCCTCTTTACTGCAAATCCAACTAATATTAAACCGCTGGATAATTTATAAAAATAAACTAAGCAATGAATTATGTAGACGAAAAAATCCAGGATGGACCACCAAGGAAAAGAGGCTTACCAGGGCAAACGCGAATGACCGTTATTAAAATAATAAATGGAAAGGGTTTTACATTTGCCTCGATGTCCGGGCCTTTGTTTTGATAATAATCATTGAGGTAGAAATCCACGAACTCGTAGATGGTTCATAAGGCAGTTGACTCGGCAATCACTATAAAAAGAGGCTTTAGAATTTGTTTGCTTCATAGATTAAGTATCTATTGAACCTGCCTGACCCTCCTTTTGTTACATCTAGAATCAAAACACAGAACCAAATTCACCAAAAAAACGCTTGTCCATGAGCCAGCAGCGTGCCTGGAGTCAACTCTTTAAGATTTTCCCCCTGACCGAAGCGGAGGTAAGCAAGATTGAGGCTGCCCCGGATGAACCCCATTACCACGATTATGAGGAGCTGATTGTGGGAATACAGGGTCAATTGGAACATTTTATTGATTTCAAATTGACGACCCTGCGAGCTCCCTTCGTAAGTTTCGTTACCAAGGGAAAAATCCACCGGGTAATGCCCCGGACGGAAAATGGCCGATGTCAAATGTGGGTGCTTCGGTTTAAAAGCGAGTTCATTGCGGAGTCTGCTTTCCAGCTTTATGCACATTACCACGACCATGCCAACTTGCCTCTTGAAAAGGGCCCATCGTTTGATCGATTAGTAGGACTTTGTGAGCTGATTAATGGAGAAATGCAGGAAATAATCCCAGACCTGGCGGTGGTCAGGCATTTACTCAATGGCCTCCTTGCTATGATCGAAGCAGAGCGCCAAAAGGTAGCACCGAATAGCTCCGGACAACTCCCCAGTCAAAACACCACCTTCAAAAACTTTTTAGCCATTTTGGAAGACAACTTTCGGCGTCCCGTGGGCGTTGATTTTTATGCCGAAAAGTTATTTATGACCGCCCGGAACCTCAACCTGATCTGTAACCAAATTCTCCAAAAAAGCGTTTCGGAAATGATTGAAACCCGCAAACTAATTGAAGCCAAAAACCTGCTGGCTACTTCCAATAAACCTATTGCCGAAATTGGATTTGAACTAGGGTACCAAGAAAAAGCGTATTTCACCGCCGTATTCAAGAAAAAAACCGGTCAAACACCCAGTCAGTTTCGAGCGGAAATGCATGCGATTACTTCTTGAGCTGTTTCATTTACCACCTTCGCATTTATTTCCAAAAATCAATATCGGACTTCCGTTTTCTGATACCTATTAGGGAAGTTGCCAACCTACTTTTGTCTTGTTAATTTCAACAAGCTGGTTGAGCTTATTTCATGTTGCGTTGATGCTGGAGTAAGCTGACCTTTTTATTCCTTTTCTTCACGATGCACCTATTATTATTCATCACTTGTATGTTTGCTTTTTGCACTCCCGCTGTTATGGCCACAGATCCATTGTTACCTCTCCCCTATTTAGTCCGGGCGCCCCTCGAGAAAACGGATCAAACCCCTGTGCTAATTTTATTGCATGGCCTTGGAAGTAATGAACAAGACCCGTTTTCATTAGCCAACCAAGTGCCAGCCCATTTTTTGGTCATTGCTGCACGGGCCCCACTGCAATTGGATGCTAACAGTTTTGCCTGGTACCAGGTTGATTTTTCCTCCGGTAAACCCGTTTACGATCGGGAGCAGGAGGCAAGTAGCAGAGCCCTTTTGATCCAATTTATTGAACAAGTGAAAGCCAATTACCAGATTAAGGGCAAGGTATATTTGGGTGGATTCAGTCAAGGCGCCATCATGAGTTACAGCATCGGACTCACCCGACCCGATTTAGTACATGGAATTGCCCTAATGAGTGGGAGGTTACTGGAAGAAATCAAACCACAGTTGGCTACCCATCAATCGCTGCAAAATTTAAAGGTATTTATTGCCCATGGTACGCAAGATGCTGTATTGAACATTCAATATGCCCGGTCTAGCAAGGCCTATTTGGGGAGCTTAGGCCTACAGCCCACTTATCGCGAATACCCAGCCCCACAGCGGGTCTTCCTCCATCACCTGATCCAGCC
>JBKDAM010000143.1:0-4570 GCA_046316495.1 Chitinophagales bacterium | reverse complement strand
CAGAGGCAGCTTGTCCACTTTTATTGGCTTTCTCAGCTTGTTTCTTCAGCGTTCCCCCAATAATTCTATTTAACTCCTGAACGAGGGCATTTTCGTCCACATTCATCAATGCCGAGCACTCTTTTTGATACAGGCTTCGTTTAATGGGGTCTGGTATTTTGGCTATACTCCCAACAATATCTTTAATTAAGGCTGCTTTTTTGATCGGATCGCCTTTGGTTTCTTCCAGAAGTAGATGTGTTTTGAATAGGATAAAATCTTTGCTTTCCGATTGGATAAAGTCCCTAAGCGCATCGGCACCTTTTTCTTGGACAAAGGTATCCGGGTCGTGACCATCCGGAAGCAAGGCGATCCGGACATTCAGGTCTTGCTCTAGCGCCAAGTCCAAGCCACGGAGCGCTGCTTTCACACCTGCCGCATCTCCATCATATAAAATAGTGAGGTTGGAGGTATTTCGCTTGATCAGTTGGAGTTGCCCATCGGTCAGGGAGGTGCCAGAGGAGGCGACCACATTTTCGATACCGGCTTGAGAAAGAGAAATGACGTCCATGTAGCCTTCTACCAGAATGCACTCATCCAATTTACGGATGGCATTTCTCGCCTGGAAGGCGCCATATAAGGTTTTGTTTTTTACATAAACAGCGGTTTCGGGGCTGTTGATGTATTTTGGAATGGACTTTTCACTGGATAGTGTTCTTCCGGCGAAGGCGGCTACTTTTCCCGACAAATTATGGATGGTAAAAATCACCCTTGCTCTGAAAAAATCCCGGGTGGCTTCTGCATTGCAAAGCCCCACTTTCTGGAGCAAGGAAAGGGAGTGGCCTTTTTGTTTCGCTTTTTGAATCAAAAGGTCCCAATTGTCCGGTGCATACCCTAAGCCAAAGCGCTGTATGGTATCGTCCCGCAACCCTCTTTTTTTGAAATACGAAAGGGCTACACTCTTACCCTCATCGGTATTTAATAGCTGCTCCGTATAGTGTTTTTGGGCAAATTCATTCAAAATAAAGAGAGAGTCAGCCAGTTGTTGCTCTGCTAGCTGCTCTGGAGTGCGGGCCACCTCCTCAATCTCGATACGGTACTTTTTCCCAAGCCAACGAATCGCATCCTCAAAAGACATGCTTTCGTGTTCCCTTAAAAATGTGACAGGGTCACCTGCCTTTCCACAGCCAAAACATTTGAATATATTTCGTGTGGGATTTACATTGAAGGAAGGGGTTTTTTCTCCATGAAAGGGGCAAAGACCAATCAAATTGACGCCCCTTCGACGAAGGGTGACAAACTCTCCAACGACCTCTTCAATGCGGGCCGCTTCCAGGATATCTTGAATTGTCTTGGGTGGTATCAAGGTTTTTGCCTCTTAAATTGTACAAAAATACGGATAATACGGGTTACTGAGCCAACCTATTTCAGACTCTATACTAGGTGATCGACTTTCCAGGATTTAGAATGCCGTTTGGATCAAACACTTGTTTAATTCCTTGCATTAGAGCCCTTTGGGTGTCACTGAAGACAATATCCAAATACGGACGCTGTACCAGTCCAACTCCATGCTCTCCAGACAGAGTTCCACCTACGGATTGTACGTAAGTGAAAATCTCTCGAATACCCATTGGAATTTCGTTTTCCCAACTGGCCTCACTCAAGTCTCCTCGGAGGATATTTACATGCAAATTTCCATCCCCGGCATGACCATAGCACACTGATTCAAATCCATACCGTTGACCCACTTCTTTTACCTTTTTTAACAATTCCGGGAGCATCGCTCTGGGGACCACCGTATCTTCTTCCTTGTAAATGGAGTTGCTTTTAACGGCATGGGCTACATTCCGGCGGAGTTTCCAAAGGGCTGTTTTCTGGGCCTCATTATCCGCCAAAAACACCTCTCCACAGTCAAACTGTTCTACCACTCGGGCAATGGTTTCGCAGTCAGCGTATAAACTATCCAGGTGAAATCCATCCACTTCAATAAGCAAATGGGCTTGATCTAATTCGGAGATGGGTACTGGGGTTTCACCAACATAATTTACGGCCCATTCGATGGCACTTCGTTCCATAAATTCTAGTGCGGAGGGGGTTACTCCTGCTTGAAAGATCGCTGCCACTGCTGCACAAGCGCTTTCTGCGGAGCGGAATGGAGCCAGCATCAGCAACTGCTGAGTGGGATGCGGTTGAAGTTTTAGCACAATTTTAGTGACTACCCCGAGTGTGCCTTCACTTCCAGTGATGAGTTGGGTGAGGTTGTAGCCTGTTGAATTTTTAAGCGTATTTGCTCCGGTCCAAATCACTTCACCAGAAGGCAATACCACTTCCAGGTTGAGTACATGGTCCTTTACAACACCATATTTAACCGCCCTTGGGCCACCAGCATTGGTATTGATGTTGCCGCCAATGTAACTCCAGCCCCGGCTAGAGGGGTCCGGTGGGTAGTATAGCCCTTTTTCTTGAAGCGTATTTTGAAGGGTTTCGGTGATGACCCCAGGTTCAACGACTACCTGGAAATTACGTTCATCAATTTCAATAATTCGGTCAAAGCGCTTCATCGAAATTAGAAGTCCCCCGTGAATTGGAAGTGCTCCTCCTGCCAACCCTGAACCGCCGCCTCGAATGGTGACGGGGATTCGATGTAAATTACATAGCCTCATCAAAGCACTAACGGTTGCGGTATCTGAAGGAAAGGCCACCGCCTCAGGCAGGAACAAGAAATCTTCGGTCTCATCGTGCCCATATTCCGACAAGGTAGTCTCGTCGGTTTTGAACCAGGATTCTCCCAAGAGCAAACGCATTTCTTGTTTTAAGGCATCGGATATGGGTTCAAAGTCGTTACTTTTGCGGATTGCCAGCATTTAACTGAAATTTTATGAAGAAATACTTACTTACACTGCTTATCGTTTGGACCGCTTGTGTGGCGCTTAAGGCTCAATATATCCCTGAGGAGCGGTTTTACGATGAATCAAACAACAAAGGTAAGGCTATCTTGATGCATTTTAATTTTGGGACGCACCTTCCTGCTGCTTCGATGGCAAAACGTTTTGGGCAAGATATGAGCTTGGGAGGAGGACTGGAGCAATTGTCTGCTAATAATTTTATTCTCGGAGTGGAGGGACATTATTTTTTTGGTTCTGAAGTAAAAGAAGATCCGCTTTCCATTCTCCGCACACCCGCTGGGGATTTGATTGGCACCGACCAGTTTGTGGCCTCTGTGGTGCTCAAGCAACGTGGGTTTTATGTAGGCGCCAATGTGGGCAAATTGTTTATTTTTGATGCTTCGAAGCGATCCGGATTGCGGGTAACCTGTTCTGCGGGTTGGATGCAGCATAAATTTCGTCTGCAGGACGATGGTCAATCCCTTCCTTTAGTCGAGGGAGACTATGCCAAAGGCTTCGATCGGCTTACCGGCGGCCTCACGTTCGCTCAGTTCATTGGTTGGCAACACCTATCGGTCAATCGCCGTAAGAATTGGTACATCGGCTTTGAATTGACAGAAGGATTTACTCGATCACTCCGCGATTGGGATTTTGCAGAAAAACGAAAACTAGACGAACGCCGATTGGACCTTCGTATTGGTCTTCGCGCAGGCTGGACCTTGCCATTTTACCCCAAATCGCCAGAGCAAATATACTATTAATTGATGGGGTTTCTATACAACGGGTTGATGCGCCTTGTTCTGGTGTTCTTACCAGTTGTAGCGCGCTTCCAATTAAAGTTGCGGCAGGGGGTGGATGGACGTAGGGATTGGAGGAGTCGGTACCCGAAGCAATTTGAACCAAAAGGGCCCATTCTGTGGGTACATGTAGCCTCTTTGGGAGAGTTTGAGCAAGGGAGACCCTTTATGGAGCAGTTCAAGAAAAAATACCCAGATTGGAGTCTGGTCGTTACTTTTTTTTCGCCTTCTGGATTTGAGCTACGGAAAGAATACCCTTTAGCTGATTGGGTGGCTTATCTGCCCTTTGATACGCGACGAAATGCAATTGACTGGGTTAACTGGCTGCAACCGAGCCTGGTGGTATTTGTAAAATATGAAATTTGGCCCAATTACCTAAAGGAAGTGTCCAAAAAGGAGATTCCGCTTTACTTGATTGCTGCTTCTTTTCGAGCATCTCAAGTGTTTTTCAAGTGGTATGGTGGCTATTTTAGAAATGCGCTGCGATCGTTTAATCGGATTTTTGTGCAAACTGAACAAGACCAAAACCTTCTGCTGCATATTGGATACCATTCGGTAGAAGTTACGGGAGATACGCGAGTAGATAGGGTTCTTGAAATTGCAGAAAATGCCCCAGAAGATCCTATTGTGGCACATTTCGTCGGGGATCATTGGACCTTGATCGTGGGTAGTTCTTGGGCACCGGACGAGGAACGAATCCTTAAAGCACTGGAAATGGCCCAATTGGGCGCTGTCCGGGTTGTTTGCGCTCCGCATTCGATCACGGAGTCCAATTTGGTCCGCTTGGAAAAAAGGCTCGGGGCACAGGCGGTCCGTTATTCCAAGGCAGCTGGGCTCTCTGAAGCGGAGCTTCAGTCCTATTCTTGGTTGATTGTTGACAATATTGGTAAACTAAATACTCTTTATAGG
>JBKDAM010000142.1:0-51787 GCA_046316495.1 Chitinophagales bacterium | reverse complement strand
GAAATAGATGAAAAACAAGCACACGAAATATTTTTGAAATGGGTCAAAATCCAGGCAGACTTTAGAGGTAAGAAAGAAAATGAAAAAAGAGAAACAACAATCGAAACAAATATAGATGAAATAGAAGTAGAGAGTCAAAATACCAACCTTCAGGTACCATTAATTGACGTATTACAGGGCCTTTCTCCGGTAGGATTTGAACATTTATGTGGAAGATTACTTAGGGAATATAATTTTGAAAACATAGAAATATCAAAACAATCACATGATGGCGGGATAGATGGCTATGCAAACCTAAAAATTAATCCATTTGTTAATATGAGTGTCTACTTTCAATGTAAGCGTTACTCAGGTACCGTACCCACTGAAAAAGTACAAGCCTTCATTGGAGTAATGGAAACCAATAAGCGAAGTGTAGAAAAAGGTTTGTTTATTACAACAGGGTCATTCGCAAAAGCAGCCTTGGAAATAGAGAAAAACAACATCAAACTAGAATTAATTGATGGACAAAAACTAGTCGAAATGTTTGAAGAGGTAGAGTTAGGAGTAAAGCCCAAAACGATCTACGAGCCGGATATGAACTTTTTTGAACAATACAGAGAACAAAAATAAAACCTACCCCAAAAAATGGGCAATAGCTAGCACGGTATAGTTAAGGAAATTCTTTGCCCAAAGAGACTATCGGTTTGTCTCCGTAAGAGTTGATTTATAGGATGGATATAATCTTGAGGCAAAAGTTGGAAGGAACAAAAGATAATAACTTAATGGAAATAAGCCTTGACCCTACAATCTTAGCGCAGCGATTAATTTATTTCCCACCAATCCCAAGGGGCTTTAGCCCTGCCATCTCAATAACAAAGCTCCCTGCTTGCGCAAGGAGCTTTGTAGGTGGAGGATAACGGATTCGAACCGATGACCTCTTGCATGCCATGCAAGCGCTCTACCAGCTGAGCTAATCCCCCGGGTGCTCCCGAGACCGGGAGCTAAATCTTATTCAGCGGGAGTAGCCGCATCAGCTGAAGCATCCGCGTCAGGTGCCTCTTCCACTGCTGGAGCCTCTTCCACTACATCCGCAACTACAGGAGCGGCAACTGCTGCTGCTGCAACCGCAGGAGTAGCGGTACTACCAGTGCGACGACCACGACGAGTTTTCTTTTTAGAAGCATCGCCTGAAGACTTCACATTGTACACCTCGTTGAAATCCACCAATTCAATCATTGCCATCTCAGTACCATCGCTGCGACGGAAACCCAATTTGATGATACGAACATAACCACCTGGACGATCTCCTACTTTCTCAGAGACTGTTCCGAAAAGCTCTTTAATCGCCTCTTTGTTCTGCAGGTAGCTGAACACAACGCGACGTGAGTGGGTAGTGTTGGCCTTCGCTTTGGTAACTAAAGGCTCAAAAAACACCCGAAGGGCTTTTGCTTTTGCCAAGGTAGTAGTAATACGCTTGTGCAAAATCAAAGAAGCAGCCATGTTGGAAAGCATTGCTTTCCGGTGAGAAGCTGTACGACCGAGGTTGTTAATTTTATCTCCGTGTCTCATTATATAGAACCTTACTTTAGGTGGTAGCACCGGTTCGCCTTAACAGCGCTCAACAGTTACTACACTTGTGAAAAAATAAACTAATCTTCTTCTAACTTGTACTTAGCAAGGTCCATACCGAAGGTAAGACCCTTGTCCTGTAACAACTCTTCGATTTCTACCAAGGACTTCTTACCAAAGTTGCGGAATTTCAAAAGCTCGTGGGTATCGTAGCGAACCATGTCAGCCAATGAATTAATTTTAGCAGCCTTTAAGCAGTTGTAAGCACGAACGCTCAAGTCTAGATCTTCTAAAGAGGTTTTCAACAGCTTGCGCATGTGTAGGATATGCTCATCCACCACATTTTCCTCTCTATTAGATGGGGTATCGAACGTGATATTCTCATCCGTGATCAACATCAAGTGCTGAATCAGGATACGACTTGCCTCCCGGATGGCATCTTCTGGGTGGATGGTACCATCGGTTTTGACATCAATTACCAGCTTTTCATAGTCCGTACGCTGACCAACACGTGTATTTTCCACTTTGTAGGCCACGTTCTTTATTGGAGTGTAGATAGCATCAATTGGAATTACCCCGAGTGGTGCATCTTTAGGAGCACCATCATCAGCTGGCTGATAACCTCGACCCTTGGTGATAGTCAATTCCAACTCAAGCGTAACAGAAGGCTCCATTCTACAGATCAACAAATCAGGGTTCATTACTTTGAACACATTATTGGAACTGTCAATATCGCCTGCGCGAAATTCATCCTTACCATAAACGGTCATAAAAATCCGTTCGGAATGGCCAAGAGGAAGATCAGCACTGTTAACGAGAGACTTTAAGCGGATTTGCTTGAGATTCAACACGATATCCACCACATCTTCTACTACCCCTTTAATGGTAGCAAATTCATGATCGACGCCACCAATGCGTATCGCACTAATAGCAAAGCCCTCCAAAGAAGAGAGCAGAACGCGACGAAGGGAGTTACCTACCGTCTGGCCGAAACCGGGTTCGAGGGGTTTGAATTCAAAAGTGCCTTCAAAATCAGTTGCTTTCTGAAGCAGGATTTTTTCGGGCTTTTGAAAATAGAGAATACTCATATCTTGGAACGCTCCTAATTTAAAGGGTTATTTGGTAAGTGGGGGTCAAACTACAAGATAAAGCAAAAGGAGTGCGGAAGATCAGAAATCCTCCGCACTCAATTATTCTTACTTAGAGTATAATTCGACGATCAACTGTTCGTTAATCTTCTCTGGAATTTGATCCCGCTGTGGGTAAGCCAAAAACACGCCTTCCATTTTGTCAGGATTCCACTCCAGCCAGCCAAACTTCCGAGCGTCGCTCGTTTTGGCATTAGCATGTGTTACCACGATATCCATTGCCTTGGAACGGCCACGAACACCCACTACATCACCTGGCTTCAGGGAGTAAGAAGGAATGTTCACAAGGTGACCATTCACTGTTATGTGGCGGTGGGAAACCAGCTGACGCGCACCGCGGCGAGTTGGCGAAATTCCCAAACGGAAAACAGTATTATCGAGACGAGCCTCCAACAATTGCAACAGGACTTCACCTGTTACCCCATGGCGACGAGTAGCGTTGACAAAAGTGAGCCAGAACTGCTTTTCAAGGATACCATAAGTATACTTAGCTTTCTGCTTTTCAGCCAATTGGCGTCCATAATCAGAACCAGCCTTGCGCTTGCGCGACTGACCATGTTGTCCTGGTGGGTATTTACGTTTCTCAAAGTATTTATCGTACCCAAAGAGCGATTCACCGAAGGAACGCGATTTCTTGGTAGTTGGTCCGGTATAACGAGCCATTCTTTTTAGTATTCGTTGTTAAATGGATAACTAGTTCCCAATCAAAATTATACGCGGCGACGCTTGGGAGGGCGGCAGCCGTTGTGAGGCATTGGAGTCACGTCATTGATGATTTGCACCTTCAGACCTGCACCATCGAGAGCGCGGATAGCCGCCTCACGACCAGAACCTGGTCCTTTTACAAAAACATCTACTGTACGCATACCAGCATCGAAAGCAACTTTCGCTGCATCGGTTGCTGCTACCTGAGCCGCATAAGGAGTATTCTTCTTGGAACCGCGGAAACCAGCTTTGCCGGCACTTGCCCAGGAAACCACTTCCCCTTGTTTGTTCGTTACTGAAATAATCAGATTGTTGAAACTAGCCTGGATAAATGCCAACCCGTCAGGAGTGACTTTAACCTTGCGCTTAACAACTTTTTTTGCTGAGCCTTTTGCCATTGTAGTAAAAATGCCTTAAATAGAAAAGAAGATAAAACCCTCTTTATCCAATGATATTTTATTTAGTAGCCTTTTTCTTGTTTGCTACTGTCTTACGCTTGCCCTTACGAGTACGCGCATTCGTACGAGTCCGCTGACCACGAAGTGGAAGACCCTTACGGTGGCGCAAACCACGATAGCATGCAATATCCATCAAACGCTTGATGTTCATTTGAACCTCAGAACGCAATTGACCTTCCGTTTTGAACTCATCAGCGATGATACGCGTGATGGCTTTAATATTTTCATCGGTCCAGTTATCAACCTTTGTGTTCTCGTCCATTCCTGCTTTTTCAAGAATGAGCTTAGCCGTCGGAAGACCGATACCATAAATGTAAGTTAGTCCGATGACGCCCCGCTTATTTTTAGGCAAATCAACGCCTGCAATACGTGCCATATTGTACAGATAAATTTGTTGTTCGACAGATAAGTTTATCCCTGACGTTGCTTGAACTTGGGATTTTTCTTGTTAATTACATAAAGTTTGCCATTACGACGCACAATCTTGCAATCAGCAGAACGCTTTTTGATGGACGGTCTGACTTTCATTGTATAGTTGTTTTTTATTTATAACGATAAATAATTCTGCCCCTGGTCAAATCATAGGGCGACATTTCAATAGACACCTTATCACCAGGCAAAATCCGGATATAGTGCATCCGCATCTTCCCTGAAATTGTAGCGAGGATAATATGACCATTTTCTAAACGAACCTTGAAATTCGCATTAGAAAGCGCTTCATCTACCACGCCGTCTTGTTTTATCAAATCTTCTTTTGCCATAAAATGCCTTAAAAACGTAAAATTTGGTCGTTTTTGTTTCGGGGTGCAAAGGTCTACATTTTTGGCAAAATAATTTGCATTTCAGGATTATTTTTTATTTCATCCAGAATAAAGCTGTGATCGGAAAGAATATCCGCAGCTCCTTTCTTGACTGCCACTGTATGTTCATAGTGTGCACTTGGCAAGTGATCCTTTGTACGAATTGTCCAGCCGTCGTTGCCTTGGTACACATCTCGAAGCCGCTGATTAACCATTGGCTCGATCGCAATTACAAGACCCTCCCGCATTACAACTCCCCGACCTCGCCTACCAAAGTTGGGTACTTCTGGTTCCTCATGCAAAGAACGCCCCAAACCATGTCCCACTAACTCCCGTACTACTCCGTACTTATGTTTTCGTTCACAATAATCTTGTACTGCGAAGGAAATATCTTCAATTCGATTACCAACCACCGCTTGTTTAATTCCCAAATACAAAGAACCATAGGTTACTTCCAATAATTCAATGGTCTCAGGAGCTACCCCATTCATTGCGAAGGTATAAGCGGCATCACCGTAAAAACCATTCATCAAGACCCCACAATCAACCGAAACTATATCGGTTTCCTTAAACTCCCGTTTACTAGGCACCCCGTGGACAACAATATCGTTGTAGGAGATACATAACGTAGCTGGGAAAGGATTAGAAGGGCTGCCATAACCTTTGAAAGCAGGCACTGCTTTATGGTCCCTAATAAAGGTCTCAGCTGCTTGGTCAATTTGGGCACCAGTAACACCGGGCTTTAAAATGGAAGCGACATGCGCCAAGGTCTTGCAATTTAAAATACAAGACTGACGAATCAACTCAATTTCTTCAGCCGTCTTGTAAATTATATTTCGGCCTTGCCCCTGCGTGAACACCCCCATGGTTATGAACTACCCGATTACTGTGGTTGACCAAGTTGAACACCCTGTGAAGAGCGGCCTTGAATACGGCCAGACTTAATCAAACCATCGTATTTAGAAGTCAACAGATAACTTTCAATCACCTGCAATGTATCCAAAGCAACGCCTACCATAATCAACAAGGTAGTACCACCAAAGAACAAAGCAAACTGTTGGTTAACACCGAAAGAAGCTGCCAATGAAGGTAAAATACCCAACAAGCCGAGGAAAACAGCACCTGGCAAGGTAATCCGGGTCATGATGCTATCAATATACTCAGCAGTAGCTTCACCGGGCTTCACTCCAGGAATAAAGGCATTACTGCGCTTTAAGTAATCCGCATAGTTGCCTGGGTTAATCATAAGAGCAGTGTACACATAAGTAAACACAACAATCAGGATAAAGAAAGCCAGGTTATAACCAAAGGAATAAATATCGCTAAACATGGAAGTACCAGCAGCAGAACCTGTACCGTTTATGTACGTCATTGCGGTTGCTGGAAGGAACATCAACGCCTGAGCAAAGATGATCGGCATAACACCCGCAGAGTTCACTTTTAAAGGAAGGTAATCACGTGCACTGGATTGCGGCATACTTGCACCAGAACGGCCCACCATTCGTTTAGCAAATTGGAGTGGAATTTTACGAACCCCCTGAACGACCAGCACTGTAGCCATTACGATGAGGAAGAACAAAATCATTTCCACAAAGAAGAGCAACAGACGGTTATCTCCGAATAAGTTTTGGAATTCAAAGATAAATGCTTGTGGCAAACGAGCGATGATACCAGCTTGAATGATCAAGGAAATACCATTACCAATCCCTTTGTCCGTGATACGCTCGCCCAACCACATACAGAAGATAGTACCGGCTGTTAGAACGATCAAGTTACCAAACCAGAACAAAGAAGGAGCAATGTTCGGGGAAACGGCGCCTTGCATACCACGAACCATTTGAAGATAGCCACCCGCTTGTACCAATGCGATAGCAATGGTTAAGACACGGGTAATTTGATTCAAACGTTTCCTTCCACTTTCACCCTCTTTCGTCTGCAGCCGTTGAAAGTATGGAACAGCAAAACCGAGGAGCTGGACAATAATGGAAGCCGTAATGTACGGCATTACACCCAGAGCGAAGATCGCGGCGTTATCAAAAGCACCTCCAGTGAAGGTATTTACCAAACCTAAAAGGTCACCGGAAGTGTTATCACCGCCATAGTTTTTCAGAGCCTTTGGTACAACACCTGGAAGTACCACCCAAGTACCTACGCGGTAGATGAGCAACAGGAGCAACGTGAAGACAATACGCTCACGCAATTCTTTAATGCTCCAAATATTTTTTATGACCGTAAGAAATTTCATTACGTCAGCAGTGGATTTTAAGCGATAGTAACAGAGCCACCGAGGGATTCGATAGCGGTGCGAGCCGATTGTGAAACAGCGTGAGCAGTAATATCTACCTTAGCTGTCAATTTACCAGTACCGAGGATCTTAATCTGCTGAGTTGCCTTAGCAACACCCAGACCGACCAACGATTCGAGGGTAAAGTTGGATGTTCCGGACTTCTTAACGAGCACTTCAAGAGCGGCCAAGTTAAGAGGAACATATTCAACACGATTGATATTTTTGAAACCGCGTTTTGGAAGACGACGTTGCATAGGCGTCTGACCACCTTCGTGCGCACGTTTTGCTTTAAAACCGCTACGTGCTTTGTCACCCTTGTGACCACGAGTAGAAGTACCACCACGACCAGAACCAGTACCGCGACCGATACGTTTACGGGTTTTTACAGAGCCTTCTGCAGGACGGAGATTACCGAGTTCCATTATACTGAATGTTAAATTTTAACAAATACGAAGAAGAGCTGGATTTAGGCTTCAACAACCTGCACCAAATGTTCTACAACACGAATCATACCCATTGTTTGCGGATTGTTTTCGCGCTCAACAGTCTGATTTACTTTATTAAAGCCTAGCGATTTGAGGGTGTCTTTTTGACGCTTGCTCTTATCGATTGGGCTTTTAACGAGGGTAATTTTAATTTTGCTCATGGTATTAGCCATTAAAGAGTTTTTCCAAAGAAATGCCACGCATCCGAGCGATTTCGGAAGGGCTTCTCAAACTTTTGAGTGCTTCGATAGTAGCCTTAACGACGTTGTGAGGGTTAGAGGAACCCTGAGATTTGGCAAGAACGTCGTGTACACCTACCATTTCAAGCACTGCGCGCATAGCACCACCTGCAATTACACCGGTACCGTGGGCAGCAGGTTTGATAAACACACGACCGGAGTCGAACTTACCATGTGCTTCGTGTGGGATTGTACCATTAATAATCGGCACTTTCACCAGATTTTTTTCTGCGTCTTTTTGTGCTTTAGCGATCGCTTCGGAAACCTCCCGGGCCTTACCGAGGCCCTGACCGATGGTACCCTTGCCATCACCAATAACAACGACAGCTGCGAAAGTAAAGGTACGACCTCCTTTGGTAACTTTAGAAACACGATTAAGTGCTACTAATTTTTCCTTGAGTTCGGGTGCTTCACTGGAAGAAGCATTTGATTTATCAAAATTTTGCTTTGCCATTTGCAAAAGTTAAATTGCTGAGTGGTGATAAGGGATTCGGTTAAAATTGCAGGCCACCTTCACGAGCGCCATCTGCCAGAGCCTTCACACGGCCATGGTATAAATAGCCACCGCGATCGAAAACGACATTCTTTATACCCGCAGCTAGAGCACGCTCAGCCACCAGTTTACCGACAGCTACTGCTTGTTCAACGCCAGAGGCTTTTGAATCGAGGTTGTGAGAGGAAGCTGCAGCTACAGTAAGGCCTTTCGTATCGTCGATCAGTTGACAATAGATGGACTTATTGGAGCGGAAGACAGACAAGCGAGGACGCTCACTAGTTCCCTTTATTTTGCTGCGGATCCGGAGATGGATCCGATGGCGACTTTCTTTTTTTGTGCGTTTCATTGTAAAAACGAATAAGTTATTGGACCGATACCGACCGGTACCAACGTTAATTCAGTTAAGATTACTTCTTACCGCCAGCTGTCTTACCAGCTTTGCGACGAATTTGTTCACCCTTGAACATGATACCTTTTCCTTTGTAAGGTTCAGGCTTACGGAAAGAACGAACCTTTGCGCATACTTGGCCAAGGAGTTCTTTATCGATACCTTCCAGGCGGATCAGCGGAGCAGAACCTTTTTCCATGGCCGTAGTCAATTTGATTTCGGATGGAATAGAGAAGATAACTGGGTGCGAGTAGCCGATGGTTAGCGTCAGCAAGTTACCTTGATTTTCGACGCGGTAACCGACACCGATTACCTCCATTTCACGCACATAGCCATCGCTTACACCCACCACCATATTACTGATGAGCGCTCTGTACAGACCATGAAGCGAACGGTGCCGCTTTTGATCAGTAGGGCGAGTGACATTAATTTTACCATCTTCAACAGCGACACTGATGTCGGGATCTACCTTCTGTGAAAGGGAGCCTTTTGGGCCCTTCACAGTAACTGTATTATCAGAGGCAACAAGTACTTCCACTTTTGCGGGAAGTTCAATCGGGAGTTTACCTATACGAGACATATTCTAACTCAAGTATGAATAAAGAATGATGTGTAGAAAAGAGGATTGCTGATTCAATTTAGATTGAGGGTATGAAGAACCCGGATAACTCCCAGATTAATATACGTAACAGAGCAATTCGCCGCCTACATTGTGTTCTTTGGCTTGCTTATCGGTCATCACGCCTTTAGAGGTAGAGACGATCATGGTACCAAGGCCATTGATTACACGTGGGATGCTGGATGAATTTGAGAAGCGACGCAGACCTGGGCGACTTACGCGAGCCAACTTTTGGATGACTGGCTTTTTCGTCACTGGGTCGTATTTGAGGGCGATTTTGATAACCCCTTGTTTGTGAGCGCCTTCGCTATCAAAGGTATATTTAAGAATATAGCCTTGCTCATACAAAATCTCCGTGATACGCTTCTTTAGATTAGAAGCGGGGATCTCCACGATACGATGGCCCGCCATCTGAGCGTTGCGGATGCGGGTCAAGTAATCTGCTATCGGATCGGTGACTTGCATTATATTATATGATTGAGTGATTTAATAATTGAGCGGAATGAAGTAGCACTTGCACCCCTATTTAATTACAACTGCGTGACTACCAAGAAGACTTAGTGACTCCTGGAATTTTGCCATCAAGCGCCATTTGACGAAACTTAACACGGCATATACCAAATTTACGCATGTAACCTTTTGGACGGCCGGTGAGTTTGCAGCGATTGTGCAAGCGAACAGGGCTAGCATTACGCGGGAGTTTATCGAGCGCATCGTAGTCGCCCTCTTCTTTTAATTTCTTGCGAAGATCAGCGTACTTAGCCACCAGGCGTTCGCGCTTATGTTCGCGGGCGATGATAGATTTTCTTGCCATTGCTTTATAGAAGCGTTTGAGTGGTTTGCAGTTGAAATTAACGTTTTACGAATGGAACACCTAGTTCCTTTAGTAAGGCGTAAGCTTCGGCATCCGTTTTAGCGGAAGTCACGAAGGTAATATCCATACCCATGATTTTGTTTACCTTATCGATATCAATCTCAGGGAAGATAATTTGTTCAGTAATACCCATGGAGTAGTTGCCACGACCATCGAACGATTTATCATTAAGTCCACGGAAGTCGCGTACACGCGGCATGGAGATAGAGATGAAGCGATCGAGGAATTCGTACATTCGTTCTCCGCGAAGGGTAACGCGAACACCGATTGGCATACCTTCCCGCAACTTAAAGTTAGAGACTGACTTTTTAGCCTTGGTAGGCACAGCCTTTTGACCGGTTACGGTAGTGAGGTCTTGCGCAGCGATATCGATTAACTTCTTATCACCGGTTGCGTCACCTATTCCTTGGTTGATACAGATTTTTTCCAATTTTGGAACCTGCATCACAGAGGAATAATTGAACTGCGCCATAAGAGCTGGAACAGTTTCTTTTTTGTATTTTGTCTTAAGACGAGCTTCGTATTTCATCGTTAGATGATATTTCCAGTTTTCTTAGAATAGCGGACGCTTTTACCGTCCACGAGTTTACGACCTACGCGAGTAGCAGATCCAGTCTTAGGGTCAACCAGTGCAAGATTAGACAAGTGCACAGGTGCGGCCATTTCTTGGATACCGCCCTCAGCATCTTGAGTAGCTTTTACGTGTTTCTTGACGATATTGACACCTTCAACGATTGCACGCTGTTTGTCGAGTTGTACGGCAAGCACCACACCGGTTTTGCCTTTGTCATCTCCTGCGATAACGATTACGTTATCACCAGAGCGGATATTTTGTTTGAGCTTAAAGCGCTTTACCTTTTGCTGAGTGGCCATTGTAAAACCTTGCTAAAGTGAAAAATTATAGTACTTCTGGTGCCAAGGAGACGATACGCATATAGTCTTTATCGCGTAATTCACGCGCTACTGGACCGAAGATACGAGAACCGCGTGGTTCGTCTGAGTTATTCAGGAGAACAACTGCATTGTCGTCGAAGCGGATATAGGATCCATCGCGGCGGCGGATTTCTTTTTTGGTGCGTACGATAACCGCTTTAGAAACCGTTCCTTTTTTGACACCGCCTGGTGAAGCGTCTTTTACTGTCACCACGATTTTGTCACCGATGGAAGCATAACGTTGTCTGGTACTACCCAGAACACGGATGCAAAGCACTTCTTTAGCGCCGGAATTATCGGCTACGTTTAAGCGAGATTCTTGCTGAATCATGACTTATGATTTTTTCTTTTGACAATTAAACTGAGTAAGACCGGATGAAAAAGCGTTACTTAGCCCGTTCAAGGATCTCGATCAAGCGCCAGCACTTATTTTTGCTGAGTGGGCGCGTTTCCATGATGCGCACTTTATCGCCTACCTTGCAGGTATTCTCTTCATCGTGGGCGAAGAATTTTTTAGTCCGCTTCACGAATTTCCCGTAGATAGGGTGCATCAGGCGGCGCTCTACCATCACGGCAATGGTTTTATCCATTTTATCGGAGACGACCGTACCGATTTTCTGTTTGCGAAGGTTACGTACTTCCATTGTGATCGTATTAATTATTTTTGGCGGCGGCGACGCGCGCGGATTTTAGAACGCATTTCAAGAGATTCAGCCGGCATAGACGACAATTCGCGTTGGCGAAGTTCAGTCATAATGCGAGCGATGTTGCGGCGCATTTGACGCAGTTCCATGGGGTTAGCCAGGCCTTTTACGGCGTGGTCAAACTTCATGGTGGTCAATTCACCTTGCAAGCTACCTAATTCTGCCTGCAATTCTTCCGCGCTTTTGTCAGCAAGTACCAAGTTTTGCTTAGCCATTACTTATGAGTTGTTTAATCGGGTGCCAGCGAAAATGCTTTAACCCGGGTTATTTTTTATCCTTCGAAGTCGTAACGAGTAACCATTTTGCAAAGAATTGGCAACTTCTGAGCTGCCAAACGGAGTGCTTCCGTCGCAATTTCAGGACTTACCCCTTCGATTTCAAAAATGATACGTCCAGGCTGGACCAGCGCTACGTAATGATCAACAGCACCTTTACCCTTACCCATACGTACTTCGGCTGGCTTAGAGGTAATTGGCTTATCTGGGAAAATACGGATCCAGACCTTACCCTCTCTTTTCATATTACGAGTGAGGGCGATACGGGCAGCTTCAATTTGGCGACCGGTGATACGGCTATGCTCCAAGGCTTTCAATCCAAAAGAACCGAAAGAGATAGAGCTCCCTTTATAGGCAAGCCCGGTATTGCGGCCTTTATGTTGCTTCCGATATTTCGTGCGTCTTGGCTGTAACATTTTAAATATTTTTTTAAATGCTTGTCAATCAATGACTTAATTTAATTGTAGCCATACATTGAGAGGGCTAAAGGAACCGACAACAGACAAGACGGCGAGCGTCTAGATTCTAATTATCGGGAGAAGAGGAATGGATTAGGAGCGATTTCCGCCGCCACCGCGACGTTCTCCGCCACCTCCGCGGCGTTCACCACTTCCACCTCCGCGACGATCTCCGCTTCCACGGCGTTCGCCACCACCACGGCGCTCTCCGCCTCCGCGACGATCACCACCACCACGACGGTCACCGCCTCCGCGACGATCGCCTGTGTTGCTGCGTTCGCCTCCGGTGCCTTCAGCGGCAGCGAATGGAGTCAATTCACGCTTCTGGAGTACTTCTCCTTTAAAGATCCACACTTTGATTCCCAACTTACCATAAACGGTTAGGGCTTCAACGTTTGCATAGTCGATATCTGCGCGGAACGTATGGAGTGGAGTACGACCCTCTTTATACTCTTCGGTACGAGCGATCTCGGCACCTGCCAAACGACCACCGATACGAATTTTGATTCCTTCTGCACCTGCACGCATTGTTGCTTGGATAGCAGACTTAATTGCGCGGCGGTAGTTCGCACGGCCTTCAAGTTGCTTTGCGATCTGGTCCCCTACGACGGTTGCATCCAGTTCAGGCTTACGGATTTCAAAGATATTGATTTGGACATCTTTGCCGGTGAGCATTTTAAGCTCATCTTTAATCATATCCACCTCAGTTCCACCTTTACCGATAATAATACCGGGGCGGCTAGTATGAATGGTAACGGTTACCCGCTTCATGGTGCGTTCGATCACCACTCGGCTTACGCCGTTTTGTACAGGCTTGTTACGATCGCGTGGATCATTATTGGCTGTCTTAGGTTTACGAACCCGCAAGTAAGCGCGAATCTTTTCATCTTCGACGACTTTAAGTGCGTAATCTTTATCTGCGAACCAGTTAGAATCCCAGCCGCGGATAATTCCTAAACGGTTGCCAATTGGATTTGCTTTTTGACCCATTATATGGAGTGTATTTAAGCGATTTGTTATTTAAGTGCGATCAGTTCGATTTATGCTTCGGATTCCAGCGCCAGTTTATTTTCCACCACGATGGTTACGTGGTTACGGCGTTTACGAACCCGGTAAGCACGGCCTTGAGGTGCCGGCAAGAAGCGATAGATGATGCCACCTGGATCGACATGAGCCGTTTTGATGTAGAGTTGGAACTCATCGGCGCCTCCGTCCTGTTCAGCTTTTTGCTCCCAGTTATTGATTGCAGAGAGCAACAGCTTTTCCAGCCAAACAGCAGCTTCTTTGTTGGTGTATTTTAGGATGACCAGTGCATCTTCTACACGCTTGCCGCGGATATTATCCACCACCAAACGCATTTTGCGTGGTGACATTGGACAGTTTTTAAGTCTTGCTACAGCTTCCATTGTTTACTTTTTATTTCCGGCGTGCCCACGGAAGTTACGGGTAGGAGAGAACTCACCCAACTTGTGACCAACCATATTTTCAGTTACAAAAACTGGTACGAACGTTTTTCCGTTGTGCACCGCGATTGTTTCGCCGACCATATCGGGGATAATCATCGAAGCACGGCTCCAGGTTTTAATTACCTGTTTCCGAGTACTTTGCTTAGATTTTTGAATCTTCTCAAGCAAAGCGTAGTGGATGTACGGACCTTTTTTCAGCGAACGAGGCATAATTTTTTCCTCCGTTTATTTTATTGTTGATAAATTATCCTTTCTTCTTACGGCTAATGATCAGCGCATTAGATGCCTTTGTACGGCTACGCGTTTTCAAGCCCTTAGATGGAATACCTTTTCTACTACGTGGGTGACCACCGGATGCGCGTCCTTCACCACCACCCATTGGGTGATCGACTGGGTTCATCACTACTGGACGTGTCCGTGGACGGCGTCCTTTCCAGCGATTACGACCTGCTTTACCCATTACTTCGAGGTTGTGATCAGCATTACCGATGATACCAATGGTAGCGCGGCAGCTTGCCAAGATTCGGCGAACCTCACCAGAAGGCATACGTACTACTGCGTACCGATCTTCGCGACCTACCAGGGTTGCGGAAGTACCTGCGCTGCGCACGAGTACGCCACCTGCACCAGGTTGCATTTCGATGTTATGGATGAAAGCACCCAACGGAACTTCAGAAAGGTACATGCAGTTTCCGTTTTCAGGAGCTACGCCTTTACCAGCTTCTACTGTATCGCCAGGTTTCATGCCTTTTGTAGCGAGAATATAGCTTTTCTCACCGTCATTATATTTCACCAATGCAATAAAGGCACTGCGATTTGGATCATACTGTATGCTATCAACTGTTGCTACCCCTTCCTTGTTGCGTTGGAAATCGATGACGCGGAAACGGCGCTTATGTCCCCCTCCGCGGTAGCGCATAGTACGACGACCGTCGGAGTTACGTCCACCAGTCGCACTGATGGTGTAGAGTAAAGATTTCTCCGGTTCATAACCACGAGTCAATTCCTTACGATCAGACGCCACGCGGAAACGTGTTCCTGGGGTGATTGGGTTAAATTTTTTGACTGCCATTATTAATAATTTAATAATTACTCTTGTTCGTCAGAACCGAAGATATTAATAGTTTCGCCCGGAGTAAGGGTTACAAACGCTTTTTTGTAAGCAGACTTTGTACCGCGAACGATGGCTGTTTTTGTACTGCGTGACTTTGGTTTGCCCGGCATGACTGCCGTATTTACGTTGGCCACACTCACCTTAAACATATCCTCAACGGCTTTCCGGATTTCAATTTTATTGGCATTTTTATTTACCACGAAGGTAAATGTATTTGCTTTGTCGGACAATTTGGAAGATTTTTCCGTAATGACCGGTTTAATCAATATTTGCTTCGCCATGATAATGTGCCTGAGTTAAATGTTAAGCGCAATTTTCCTTGATGTGTGCGATTGCACTTTCTGAGATGACCAACACACCTGCCTTCAATATTTGGTAGGTATTCAGATCTTTTGCAGGGGCGATAGATGCAGTTGGCAGATTGCGGCAAGAAAGGTACAATTGCTTGTCGTATTCTGCTGTAATTGTCAATGACTTCTTATCGTCCACTTTCAAAGCTGAAAGAATGGTGCGGAAAGCGCTGGTTTTAGGAGCTTCAAAGCTGAAGTCTTCCACCACTACGATGCTACCTGCGCTTGCTTTAGCGGACAGGGCACTGCGGCGAGCCAAACGCTTTACTTTTGCATTTACCTGTATGTCGTAATTGCGTGGACGTGGGCCAAACACCCGACCACCACCGCGGTAAAGCGGGTTGTTGATATCACCTTTACGTGATCCACCAGTCCCTTTCTGACGGTGCAGCTTGCGGGTAGAACCGCTCATTTCGGAGCGCTCTTTGGATTTGTGTGTACCCTGGCGCTGTGCATTCAGGTACCGCTTCACATCGAGCCATACACTGTGCTCGTTGGGCTCGATAGCGAAGATATCTTCAGGCAACTCGACCGTGCGACCGGTGTCTTTACCTTCTTTATTATATACCGTGAGTTTCATTGCTAGATGCCGATAAAGGTTTATTTTTCAATTACTACAAAAGCGCCGTTATGACCAGGTACAGCACCTTTAATCAAAATTAAATTCTGGTCTGCAAACACCTTCAGGACTTTCAAGCGACGAACCTTAACACGTTCGTTACCCATTTGACCCGCCATGCGCATGCCTTTCATTACCTTAGCGGCAAAAGAAGAGTTACCCAAAGAACCCGGAGCGCGCAGA
Organism: Chitinophagales bacterium; assembly: GCA_046316495.1. Lineage (GTDB taxonomy): Bacteria > Bacteroidota > Bacteroidia > Chitinophagales > Saprospiraceae > M3007. The sequence continues at coordinate 35,635 of JBKDAM010000142.1, read as the reverse complement.
CGATTGTGCTGACCGTGTGTTTGTTGCATGATACCACCGAAACCGTGGCGCTTTACAACCCCCTGGAAGCCCTTACCTTTAGAAGTACCTACCACGTTTACCTTGTCACCTTCTGCGAACACTTCGCTAACAGTGATGGTATCGCCAAGCTGCTTAGCTAAAGTCATCCCGCGAAACTCCAACACTTTCGCCTTTGGAGTTGTATTCGCCTGGTTGAAATGCCCGATCAAAGCGGATGGGGTGTTCTTTTCTTTACGGTTACCGTATGCCAACTGTAGGGCAGTGTAACCATCTTTATCTTCTGTGCGGACCTGAGTCACCACACAAGGACCTAACTCGATAACGGTACAGGCTACGTTTTTGCCTGATGCGTCATACACGCTGGTCATACCGATTTTTTTTCCAATCAAACCGTTCACGTTGCGTTGATTTATTTAGTTATTGAACGATGTTTGTCAATTGTATTTTACAAAGACGTTAAAAAGAATCAAATGGAACCAATGTTGTGGGCACGAAAAAAAGCGTCTTTCCGAGGAACCGGAACCGCTTTCGATCTAATCAGTTATTCATAAATTTATGAACACTTTGACAACAATCGGAAACAACCAACTTGAATCTGAATAATACTGTGTACTGACGTTATGTCAACTTGACTTGAATATCAACGCCGCTCGGAAGTTCCAATTTGGAGAGCGCATCCACCGTTTTTTGGGTGGGCGTGTAAATTTCAATCAAGCGCTTGTGGGTGCGCAACTGGAACTGCTCACGAGCTTTTTTATTCACGTGCGGTGAACGCAATACGGTGAATACTTCTTTCTCGGTTGGCAGCGGAATCGGTCCTGTGACCATTGCCCCACTCGCACGTACTGTCTTAACGATCTTTTCTGTAGACTTATCTACCAAATTGTAATCGTAAGAACGTAATTTAATGCGAATTTTTTGATTCATTGCCTTACTAAGTGAATAAGAGAACTAATTTGCTTTAAGTTTGCCAAATATCCTATCGATAAACGCATATCTTGTTAGCGGCTGCAAAGGTAACTATACTAAGTTGTCATTACCAAGTTTATTTTATTATTTTTTCAAAAAAAAGATGAACAATAAAATGAAACGGGTTTATCCCTACCGTATCACCGATAAATACTTCCTTTCTCAATTGCTTTTTCAATACCTCCATACCCTTATGCACTCGCCTTTTGAACTAAGCCTTACCAATTTGGCCTGGGATACCCAGATTCCTATCCCAATTTGGCAACGCTTGATGGATTACCATCTCCGAACAGAGGAGGACCCAGAATTGACCGCCCAAGATTTCCATATTGCCTTCGCCCACCTCTTTAGCCACTACCCTACCGTTCGTATCTGGCGGGATATTGATCAACAAATCTATATCGCAGTTTGAAACCGTTTTTATAGATCGCCCAACTGTGGGCGAATTAGCAATTCCTCAACCACGGCACTTTCCGATAGGTCATAAGCCGCCCAGATCATTTTAGCGATGTCAGTTGCCTGCATTAACCGCTCTTCTGGCAGATCTACCCCTGCCCATGAGTCAGACCAAGTAGCACCCGGCAACACCGCCGTTACTTTAACGCCCCCAGGCTTTAGCTCTTCTCGCAAGGCCTTGGTAAAACCCAACAAGGCATACTTCGAGATGCTGTAAGATCCTCCGTTTGGATAGGCCATCAAACTGGCCACAGAACACATATTAAATAGGTGGCTCCCAGGTCCCATTAAGGACAAGATCCCTCTCGTCAAATGATAGGCACTGTATAAATTGGTTTCCATCAGGGTCTCCAACACACCATCGCTTTCTTGGGTCACCTGACCGGGGATAAATACGCCTGCATTGTTCACCAAGACGTCCACACGGTCGGTATGCTGCCGGATAAACTGAACAAAGTCCATCACTTCTGCCTTCTTACTGACATCGGCTGGAAAAGTCAGCAGCTGTGCACCAGGATACTGTACTGCCCACTCACGCTGAGCCTGCTCTAAATCTGCAGGAGTACGGGAACAGACCAGCACCCGCCAACCACGACTACCAAATGCCTCTGCGATGGCACGGCCCAAACCTTTGGTGCCTCCTGTAACTACAATTGTTCTTATGTTTGTATTTTCCATGCATCAAAGGTACAGAACTTGCCTTTCTTTGCGTTAAATTTTGCTTTTCAATGCTGATCAGATCATTTTCCATCGGATTGTTGCTCCTAGCAATGGCTGGATGCCAGTCAGGCCCTTCTACTCGCTCTATTAAAAACTACTACTACCCAATTCCAGAATTACTTGCTGGGGTGGTTTATGAGTATGAAATGAACATCAACGGGGTCACCCTGCCTGATTATTGGTATTTTAAAACCATGGTTCGAGATAGTGGCACCTATTTATCGTCCACCAACTACGATGATCAATTCCAGATTAATCAAATGGTTTTGGAAAATGTGGTGGAAAACGGAACTAAAGCAAAGGATTTTCTGGTATTTGAGCAGGATAGCAGCTCAGGCAAAGCCCTGCAGTCCAGGGCCCACTTAGTTGCTCCCGATATCTTCCCATTTGAGGTCACTGACTCTCTAGGCGTTTTCCTCTTCCATGTCGAATACCACTTATCCTCCGATCCTACCTCTAAACTTTACCTGATCCGCAATCGACGTTACCTTGGAGAAGGGCCCGACTTTTCGTTCCAAGGGCGCTCCTACCCTACCATTCGATTCCGCGTAAAAGAAGCTATCGGAAACGAACAAGAAGGAAGTGCAGAAATAGAGGGCAATGGAGAAGAATGGTATGCCAAAGGTCTGGGCTTGGTGTACTACCGGAAAACCTATGGATCTTCTGGCCAGTTGGTTCGAGAATATAAGCTGAAGGATCGCTGGGATATGGCTGATCTTGAAAAAAAAGCGGCAGGAAGATTCCAGGTCACATCACCCCTCTGATCGGGTTTGTTTTCTGTACAGATAATAGGAGTAGAAACCGGGGACCAAGACCATAAACGCAATGAGTACCAGAAGAACTGTTACCTGATAGCGGGTAGGTAAAAATAGGCTTAAGCCACTGATTAAAATACCGCCAGCAACCCATATTTTACTGCCTAACTGGTGGGTTTTTCGCCAGTTATCCTCGTTTTCTAAGGTCCAAGGTAACCGAATCCCAAAGAAATAATTGGGCTTAACGCTGTGCATTAGGTTGCCCGTATAAGCCAAAAACAATCCAAGTACAACAAATAGGACGCTCCCCCCTATCTCACCAGTAATGGCAGAACGCACAATCATCAGGCCAATCAAGCCTAATAAAAACACCGTGGCGAGGGCCATCTTACTCAAGCTCTCCATGGATTGTCCCTGCGCGCGCTTGGGGTCCACATGGTGAATATTGGTCAATAATAAATAGGTTAGAAAGCCAACCCCACCTAAAATACCGACGACCGCCCAAAGCTCCGATTTGGAACCATAACGATCTGGAAGACCATCTGCCCCAAAATGAACTGGAACACTTTCGGGAAGGGCTGCCCAGACGGAACTGAGATAGAACGCTGGGGCCATAAGAATCAAAACGGCCAAGCCGTGTTGCAAAATCGATTGCTTTTTCATAATTCGCTTTGTTTCTTTTTATCAGATGAAAGGACCAATAGCCAGCGGACAAGTTCGTCCAATACAGTGGTATTCAAGGCGTAATAAATGAACTGACCACTTTTCCAGGAGGTTACTAAATCAGCTTGCCGAAGTAGGTCTAAGTGGTGGGAGATGGTCGGCTTGCCAAATGCAAAGTGATCAGCAATCTCCCCAGCGGTAAGGTCTTTTTCTCGCAACAATTCCAATATCTCCCTTCTCGTGGGGTCGTTTAAGGCTTTTATTACCGTTTTCAAACCAGCTGTCCATTTTTATAATTCGACAAATATCGAATTATTTTTTTAAAGAAAAAGAAATTGCATTGGCAATCTTTTAAAAAAGGAAAATTACATGTGTTTGACAGCGTCCGGCAGGTCGTAAAAGGTCGGATGCCGATATACCTTGTCGTTGGAAGGCTCGAAAAAGGCCTCTTGATCTTCGGTGGAAGCGTGAATGTGTTTGGACTCCACTACCCAGATGCTCACGCCTTCGTTTCTCCTGCAATAGACATCGCGGGCATTTTCAAGGGCCATGCGCTCGTCTGCCGCGTGCAGGCTGCCCACATGCTTATGACTTAATCCTTGTTTGGAACGGATAAATATTTCCCACAATGGCCATTCTTTCATAACACTTAATTTTTCGGCAAAGATACAGTCCCCCATTGAACCTTAGTAGGCATTCAAGGCTTGATTTTTTGGAAAAGGCAGACACAACCGACTCTATTATAAAATACCGGCGTAATTGGTCTTAATTTCGACTCTCCGTTTTTTCTTAACGAAGAAATAAAACTACCTTTGTCCAATTAAGACTCCTTTTACAGGCAATACTAACTTGATTTTTATGGTTGTTAAAAATTACCTTCCTTTTCTAGCCATCCTTCTGGGTGGGATTTCTTTTCCATTCCTAAGTACTGCTCAGGTGAAGGGCGGGGTTAAAATCGGCTTAAATATTTCCAATCTCAAAGGCCCGGCTGAAACGGATCTGGACAAAGGAACGGTGCTGGAATCGACCGAAAACTATACTGGCTTCCACATGGGCCCCTCGTTTTCCATCCCTTTTAGCGACCGCTTTGGCGTCCGTGGGGAATTGCTGTACTCCAAAAAAGGGTTTAAATACAAGTATCAAGGTACCAGCCCTCGCTTGTTTAGATATGATAATAACCAGGGCTTTGGTGGGACCATCGGTCAGGCGAACCTGGGGCTTTCCGTTAATTTTGTCAACCTGGATGTTCCGTTGATGGCTTATGCCCGGTTGGGAAAACTGGAATTAAGCGGTGGTGCTTATCTCAGCGTCCTGTTCCAAAAAGTGGCAGATGGTGCACTCCAGTACAGCTGGAAAAACCTGGACGGTACAGAAGGACAAATTGAATTATATCAGGTACACAACTACAATAAAGACGTGATCGGAGGGGCTGATGATAGTGAAACCATCACCACCCAGGTCAACGGGCGCAACGTTACCCTGCCTCGCACCGTAGGAGCGTACTACGATTTTCCGGAAGACAAAGGAAATCTGTATAAAAGCTTAGATTACGGGTTGATTGGTGGGGCCTCCTTCTACATCAGCAGCACCCTTTACGTAGGCGCTCGTCTACAGTATGGGCTGGTTGACCTCACCAATAACAATGCCGACATGTCGCGCTACCTCGGCTATCCCAATAACCGGGAAGACAAAGACTACAACTACAACATTCAAGTAAGTGTCGGTTTCAACCTATAAACCAGCCCTTTACCGCTCCTTCATCACGCCCTAACCGCTACGAAATCATGCAAAAAGGCTTATTGCTCCCTATTTTCTTACTAACAGCCCTCTTGTGGTGGGGATGTTCCAAGGATCGTCTGGAAGGAACTGAGTTGGCCGATCATCCCGCAGAGTTTGCCTTTCCACTGTTTAACACCTCTCTCCAGATTAGCGACCTGGTCAATAATATTCTGGAGGAAAATGCCACTGGCGATACCATTATTTTCAATCCGGACAAGACCATTACGCTTTTTTACTCTGGGGATGTTTCAGAGACCAAAGCGACTAGTATTTTCCGTTTTTTTGAAAATGCCATTGTACCAGTTGATTCCTCCTACTCTGAGCTTCCTGTGAAAGCGCCCGATGGAGTCACTGTGTACCGGGCCGATTTGAGCGGTGGAACGCTGGCAGTGGTGATTCGGAACACGTTAAATGAGAAGATCAAAGTTCGGTTTTTTATCCCCAATATGTCCAACAATGGCGCTATATACACCACTCCTTTGGTAGAAATTGCACCTGGCGGGGTGTATATTACCCCACAGATTGAACTGGATGGATGGGCACTGGCGGCAGTTGACAACTTAATTTCTTTTGAATATGAAGCGTTCCGGGAAGATGGAACTCCTCTCTTGCGAATTCCACCTGCTCAGGGAGTACCTGCGATTTTTGTGACCTTACAAAATCTAAGCTTTTACTACCTCGAAGGCTATTGGGGAAAAGTCACTTATCCACTAAGTACAGACACCATTGATATTGACATCAATCAGACGAATTTAAATGGTAATGTGCAGGTTAAGAATCCAAAAGTAACGATTACTGTATTCAACTCCTATGGATTCCCCACCCGTGGATTGATCAATTACCTGCGTTTTCGCGCAAAGAACGGCGATCTCCTGGCATTGGAAAGCCCGCTGATTCAGGAAGGATCTGAAATTGGAATTGATTTTGATTACCCTTCTTTTCAAGCAGGAGAGGTAGGACAAACGAAGGAAACCGTTTTTTACTTTGATGATACCAACTCCAACATCGCAGATATCTTTAACTCCCAGCCTACTCAGTTAATTTATCAGGTAGAGGGTTTGGCGAATGCCGACGCAGATCCGAGTCTAATTGGCTTCTTAACCGATAGTAGCACGGTGCGACTCAATGTGAAGGTGGAACTTTTGTTGGAGGGCCAGCTACAAAACTTTTCTGCCGACCAGAGCTTGGAGCTTGATTTCGCAGGCTTTTCCTCAGAGACGCCTTTTGAGACAGCTGAATTTAAGCTGGTGACCGAAAACGGTATGCCGCTTAGCTCCAGCCTTCAAGTTTATTTCCAAAATGAAGCTGGGGTTGCAATTGACTCCTTGTTTGAGGAAGGCCCTAAAGCCGTCATCCAGTCGGCTCCTGTCAATCCTGCCAATGGAATCACTACCGGAAACAATCGTACGGAAACCTACATACCTTTCACAGCGGAGCGATTTGAGCGCCTGCGCAGTTCTGCTAAGAAAGCACAGCTCCTTACCTTTTTCAGCACAGCAGAGGGCGGAAGCATACCAGTCAAGATTCTGTCTGATCAGGGATGTGTGGTAAAAATGGGTGTCCGCATCCAACGATAAGCTCTGTACCCAGCTCTAACCTCCTTTTTTTGACGTAAACGAGTCCTTTCGTGAAAAATAACTTACTTTCCTTCTTATTTCTCTTGACAGCGGGTACTCCTTTATTGGCCCAGCAAGATTTATTGCTCTCTCACCTGCCTGACCAATGGCAGTTTAATCAGGTCAGTCCGGCCGCTTTCCCTACCGAGAAACGCTTTGTACTTGCACTACCCGGTTTAGGCTTGGATGGTGGACACAGCGGCACCGCCACCTTGAGTGATTTTTATAAAAGAGAGAACGATCGGAATCTATTGGATTTCACAGGTTTGATTGATCGATTGGAATCCTTCAATTACCTCAGCTACCGTCAATCCATTGAAACTGCAGGGCTTGGGTTTCGATTAGGAGGCAAAGGAAAGACCGCACTCACACTTGGGCATGCGATTCGCTTCCAAGCCGACGCATTTTACCTTCGGGAACTACCGGAACTACTTTGGACCGGGAATGCAGCCTTTATTGGTCAAACAATCGAAATTGCCCCAAGGGTAGCAGCCTTCGATTGGCACGAGCTACAATTAGGCCTCTCCAGCACAGTTGGACCGGTCCGGCTAGGTGTAAAAGTAAAGCGGTTGATGGGGGTAAGTGCCCTACAAACAGATCCCGAGGCGCAAAGTGCCACTGTTTATACCAATCCAGACATTTACCAATTGAGTTTAAACACTGATTTTGGGGTATATTCATCCGGGATTATTTCTGCAATCGATACGGCTGGACTCGGCTTTCGGGTGCTTGCCAATGAATTTCAGAACCAGCCTAAAATGGCGAATGGAGGATGGTCAACCGATTGGGGTCTTCAGTTAAAAGTGAATGAACGCTTACAGTTTTTTGCGTCTGCCTTGGACATGAGGGCCTCCATTCGATGGAAAGAGGCTAATTATTTTTATTCAAGAGGTAATTATGATTACGAAGGTGCGGTTTTGCCAGGTACAGATTTGATTAATGGTGTTGAAGGCCTTGACTTTAATGGAAAATTAGATACCCTAAACGATGTATTTGGTTTCCGGCGTTTCACCGTAGACGACCTTAAGAGCACTATTTCTGGACGTTACTTTTTAGGAGGACATTACCAATTCTCTGAACGATGGCGCCTAGCTGCCTCTTTTTTTCACGAAAACAGGTTGTACAGAAGTATAAGCGCCGGAGGGGTAAGCGCTCATTTCCGCCCTTTAAAATGGATAGAGGTAGGAGCCTTATTCAGCTTCAACGATGCGACTGGCAATAAACTGGGTGCTCAACTGAGCCTTCAGCCCGGCTTTGCAAGGTTTTTTCTTGCTACAGACGATGTTGCTGGAATCATAGCCCCCTTCCATACCTCCCGAGTACAACTGCGGACTGGGATGGCTCTCGTATTCTAACCTCAACTCGCGAACTAGGATAGCTGGCTCAACTGAAGCGCAACCTGTGCTGCAACCAGCGCATTGTGGCAGACCAGCTCTACATTGGTTTTCAGGCTATCACCACCTGAAAGTTGCTCGATTCTTGTAAGCAGAAAGGGCGTCACTGACTTTCCTTTTACCCCTGCTTTGCTCGCTTCCTCCAACGCTTGCTCTATAATGCCTTCCATTTTCTCAAAAGGTTGGTGATACGGTTGTGGGACTGGATTTGCAATAACCACCCCGGAACGGGAACCCATTCCCCAGGTAGCTTGAAGCAGCTTTGCTACTTCCAGCGGGGTATCCAGACGACCATCCACTTTATATCCGCTGTCTCTGGAAAAAAAGGCAGGAAAATCGGAGGTTTGGTATCCAACTACTGGGACCCCAAAGGTTTCGAGGTATTCAAGGGTTAATCCAATATCCAGAATACTTTTAACGCCGGCGCAAACGACGGCCACTGGCGTTTGGGCAAGCTCCTGCAAATCAGCGGAAATATCCATGGTAGCAGTAGCGCCTCGATGTACCCCACCAATACCTCCCGTCGCAAAAACACGGATACCAGCAAGATGGGCTATTATCATGGTAGAAGCCACCGTGGTGGCCCCTTGCGATCCACTCGCTACTAAAAAAGGAAGATCCCGACGGCTAGCCTTGGGAATTTGGGGCCCTCCCTGGGCCAATAACTCCATTTCCGAAACAGAGATCCCCGCTGTCAGCACCCCCCTGATCACCGCACAAGTTGCTGGAACAGCGCCCTCTGTACGAATTACCTGCTCTACCCTTAAGGCTGTCTCCAGGTTTTGAGGATAGGGCATACCGTGCGAGATGATGGTACTCTCGAGGGCTACCACAGGCTTGCCGGAGGCGATTGCCTCCTTCACTTCAGCTGAACAAGATAGCATTATTTACAGATTTTGGGTGCGAAGGTAGTTGCTTAGACAATTTACCGTTTAATTTTGCCCAAAAAATAGCGATTCTACTTTTATGAAACACTCATTGCCACTTCTACTCATTGCCACCGTAGGAATCTTATTTACCTCCTGCCAAAAACAGGACCCGCCCCCTGCACCAACTCCTACCCTTCCTGACTGCTCCAACGGATACCGGTTAGAAGAGCGCCGCGAAATTACAGGATATGTCAGAACCTTTGAATACAATGGGTTAGGTCGTCTATCACGATACACCGAGGCCGGCGGTGGAGCCGCTAGTGCCGTGCGCTATTATGAATATTCATTTGACCAAAAACCCGAAAAAATTCGCATCTACGGGGTGGAAAATGGATTAGAAATCCTACAACGCGAACAGACCATCCACTACTCGGTGGATAGGGCTCCCATTACCCTGACCGACCGGCAACTATCCAACAATGAAATTGTACTTCATAAATTTAAAACGGATACATTAGGTCGCATTACCTCTGACAGTATTTTCAACAACAGTATGCAGCTGACGGCTGTACTTCAATTAGAATGGGAAGGGAATAACCTGAGTAAAGAAATCAAGGTCTATCCGATACCAGGGAGCGTGAGTTTTACTTTTGACAATAAGGTGAACCCTAATTACGAGCTTCGCCACTGTTTTCTGGACAATATTGGCAACGGAGCCCCTACCCTGTGGTCAGCGAACAACGTCAAAGATTTCAGCATTACTACCAATGGACTCACTCAAAAGTACGATTTAAACCTCGTCTATTACAATGAGGACATTGTTCAGGGCGACTATAGTGGATTTTACTTGTACGAATGTCGGTAACTGAACTTTGGGTGTTAACAAAATCAAAAAATCCGCGTTTTAGCACGCTGGAACAGTACTTTTGTGCGCTTTTTCAACCTCTTTATTAGCTGGAAACAGCCACTTTTCCAACTTACATTCTTTCAGATATGATAAAAAGAACCTTTATTGCGCTTTCAATGGCCCTCGCCCTTAGCGTTTCAGCCTTCGGTCAGGGTAAAGACCCCGTTTTGTTTTCCATTCAGGGTAATCCTGTGAATGTCTCCGAATTTGTGGGGATTTACACGAAAACCAATCAGGACAAAGCTGATTTTAGCCGCAGTTCCCTGGAAGAATACCTTGACTTGTACATCAAGTTCAAATTGAAGGTACAAAAAGCCCGGGACCTTAAACTGGATACCATTCCAGCTCTATTATCTGAACTGGAGGGATACCGGCGTCAGCTCGCCTCCTCCTACCTGGTTGACCGGGAGGTCACTGACAAACTGGTTAAGGAGGCTTATCTTCGGATGCAGTCCGATATTGAAGTCAGCCACTTGTTTGTTGCAGTCGATCGAAATGCTGCTGCCAAGGATACTCTGACGGCATTCAACCGGGTGAATGATTACCTACAACAGATCAAAAAGGGCAGTGCCAGCTTCGAAGACTTGGCTGCGGCCCATTCGGATGATAAGACTGCTAAAGAAACCAAAGGCTATATTGGTTTTGTAACCGCCCTTTTGCCAGATGGTTTTTATGCCTTTGAAAATGCCATTTACGCAGCAAAGCCCGGTGATATCTTGGGGCCTGTACGTACCAATAGTGGTTACCATATTATTAAGGTACACAGCAGCCGTCCAGCGAGAGGAGAAATGGAAGCTGCTCAAATCCTGTTTAGAAAAGGCGACAGCCCTGAAAAAGCAGCAGCGGCTAAAATGCGGGCAGATAGCGCCTATCAGGCCTTGTTGGCAGGTGCCAATTGGGTGACCCTTTGTGCAGCAGTTTCAGAAGACAAGATGACGGCCGGCAAGGGAGGAGATATCGGTTTCTTCGGTATCAACCGGTACCAGAAAAATTTTGAAGATGCCGCTTTTGCCCTGCAAAAGGACGGTGATTTCTCTGCTCCCGTTGAAACGAGCATTGGATGGCACCTCATTCGACGCAAGTCGGTTAAGTCCGTAGGCTCTTTTGAGACCGCCAAACGCGCTTTAAGCGAAAAAATAAAGCGGGACAACCGTAGTGAAATGGCCAAACAAAGCATTATTCAACGGATTCAAAAAGAAGGTAATTTCAAAGAGTACAGCGACAACCTAGCCAGCTGGACTGCACAGCAACACGACACCTTGTTCCATACCTTCCGCTGGAAACCCAACCCTTCCAAACCCACTACTCCATTGTTTGCATTTGGAAATCAAACATTTACCCTAGCTGATTTTGAAGATTTTTGTGGAAAGGCCAGCCGCGACCGCATGCGTGGTAAAGGATACCCCGTGGAGGAAACCATTTCCAAATTGTACAAAAATTGGAAAGATGAGGCAACCTTGCGTTTTGAGGAAAATCAACTTGACACAAAATACCCAGAATTCACTGCCCTCATGCGCGAATACGAGGGAGGAATGCTCCTTTTTGAAGCCGCTAAAATGGAAGTTTGGGACAAAGCCAACACCGATACTTTAGGGTTACAGGCGTTTTTTGACCAAAACCTGAAAGATAAATACAAATGGGACGAACGGGCCCGCGTCAGTATTTACACCCTTAAATCAGATGACCCTGATTTATTAGTGAAAGTCCGTGAAATGGCCGCCAAAAAGCCCGCTGCAGAGGTCCTGAAAAAATTCAATAAGAAACAAGAAGTGGTTACGGTAATCGAGCGCTTGTACGAAAAAGGTAAGAACAAAGACATTGATGCCGTTTGGAAGGCTGGGGGCCTCACCGCTGCCAAGACCGATGCGGGCACCAAGACCTCCAACTTCATGAAAGTGGAGGAGCTGACCCAACCCACTGCGAAAAAGCTCTCGGAAGCAAAAGGCTATGCCGTTGCAGAATACCAAGATTTCCTGGAAAAGCAATGGGTTGAGCAGCTTCGAAAAGAGTATAAAGTAGAGGTGAACCGCGCCGTGTTTGACGGGCTTATCAAAAAATAAACGATGCATTTTTCCATTCAAAAAGCCGATGAAGGCTCTCAAGCCAGGGCAGGGCTGCTTCAAACAGATCACGGGCCTATTGAAACGCCCATCTTTATGCCCGTAGGGACCGTAGGGACCGTAAAAGCCGTGCACCAGCACGAACTTGCGGAAGATGTTCATGCGCAGATCTGCCTTGGTAATACCTACCACCTGTACCTGCGCCCAGGTTTGGACGTTTTGAAAGAAGCAGGGGGTATTCATGGCTTTAATGGTTGGGAAAAACCAGTATTGACCGATAGCGGGGGATTTCAAGTCTATTCACTGGCACACCGCCGAAAAATAAAGGAAGAGGGGGTAACATTTCAAAGCCATATTGATGGGTCCAAACACACGTTTACCCCAGAAAATGTGATGGATATCCAACGGGTCATCGGGGCCGACATTATTATGGCCTTTGACGAGTGTACCCCCTACCCCTGCGACTACGATTATGCCAAAAAATCACTTGGCCTTACCCACCGATGGTTAAAACGCTGCATTGACCGCTTTGAGCAAACGGAACCCCTCTATGGCCACCGACAGGCCTTGTTTCCCATTGTGCAAGGAAGCACCTATAAGGACCTCCGCGTTCAATCAGCAGAGGTCATAGCACAAGCGGAGCAAGTGGGGAATGCCATTGGAGGACTTTCAGTGGGAGAGCCTGCAGAAGAAATGTATGCCATGGTGGAGGTGGTTACGGCCATATTACCGAAAGATAAACCCCGGTACCTCATGGGCGTTGGCACCCCTGAAAACCTATTGGAATGTATATCCAGAGGGATTGATATGTTTGATTGTGTGTTGCCAACGCGTAATGCGAGACATGGTTTATTGTACACCAGTGAAGGAATTATCAACATTAAGAATAAAAAATGGCAGCATGATTTTTCCCCGATTGATTCCAACTGCCCCGCTCCTACCAGCCAGGTCCATAGCAAAGCTTACCTCCGACACCTCTTCATTGCGAATGAGATCCTTGGAATGCAGATTGCCTCCCTGCATAATTTGGCCTTTTACCTCTGGTTGGTGAAGGAGGCACGCCAGCAAATTCTAGCCGGAACCTTTGTCAACTGGAAAAACAACCTGCTTCAAAAAGTAGGGAAACGACTTTAAATCAGGTCAGGTATTTCTTTTTTTTTGATAAACTCTTCCTTAAATATTCAAAAAAGAAATACTTTGCACAATTATTGTAGGAAAGTCCTAATTGATCAATTAAACACAATAAAAAGATGGAATCACCTAATAAAATGCAATTTATGGTCGACTTCACCTTGCCAAAGGAGCTCACCGATGAGTTTGTGGCCTTGATTCCTCGGCAACGAGCGTTCATTAACCGGCTTACGGAAAACGGAAAGCTACTGACTTATGCTTTGGCCCTAGAACATGGGAAGTTATGGGCCGTTTTTTCAGTGGACTCGGAGACGGAACTGTTGGACTTAATTAACGAGCTACCTCTTACCCCGTTTATGAAAGTCCGAATGATGGAGTTGACATTTTTCAATTCCAGCAACCCAATTTCAACCACTTTTTCTGTCAATTAATTATTGGGAGAATTTCCTTCCATTCACTTTTAAAATAGATTGATCTTATGTCAATGCAACGTTTAATCGCCTTCGCCATAGGGGTGCTATTCATAGCCTCCTGCAGCAAAGAAACCGACCTGCCAGAAGTAACCACTTGCCACGATACCGTGCTCGCTGGTGAATATTCCAATGTGGAAGGAACCTACGGAACCGGCTCCGTAAATGTTCCGGTCTTTTATCCCCTCACAGATGCTCAGAAGAACCTCAAAGTAAAAAGTTTAGATTGCAATCAGGTACAGATTTTCTTTGCTGATAATGTCAATTTTGTTGCAGGTTGCACCGCCTCTAACACAGGGGAAATTTCGGGAGCCAATTCTGATGGTAGTGGGGAATACACCTACAACCCAAGCACTAAAAAGCTGAACATCCGTTATACGGACGCTACAGGAGCTAGCTACCTTCTAAGCGGCACAAATTAAAATGGTTAATTGTTAATGGTTAATGGTTAATGAAATGGGCAGCAAGCGTTTTGCTTGCTGCCCATTTTTATTTCCTTTCGACTGATCAATCTGAGAGTTCTGCCCAAAATTGGTGAATCCCAAACAGCCCCCCATTAACAATTAACCATTAATAATTAACCATTAAAATCTGAGTTCTGCCCAAAATTAGAGAATCCCAAACAGCACCCACATTAACAATTAACCATTAACAATTAACCATTAACTATTAAAATCTGGGTGCTGCCCAAAACTGGAGAATCCCAAACAGCACCCACATTAACCATTAACAATTAACAATTAACCATTAACCATTAATATTTATCGGATCAAGGTTACGTCTCCTTCGTATAGGATTTTCCGACCATCGATTAGTTCAATTTCTGCGTAGTACACAAATACGGCGGGAGCCATGGTATCACCTGTTCCTCCAATTTTTCCATTCCAGCCATAAGAGGGATCGTTGGGCTTGAAGTTGTACGCTTCGTGCACCCGCTCTCCCCAGCGGTCATACACTTGGAAAGAAGTGATTTTACGGATTTGTTCCCGCTGATCATCTGCATAAATTAAGAAAAGATGGTTTGCATTTGCTGGATCATCTGGATAGAACACATTGGGAATATAAACCCTTGGCTCGCTATCTACACTTACCAACACCCGATCCAAGGCCTGACATCCCCCATTACGGCTAATAATCTTAACCTCATATCGAATGGTATGCAAAGGCTTACAGAGCGGATTAAGCAAGTCTTCTATGCTGTTACCATCGAACGTCAAGTAATCCAAAGGACGCCAGAGGATGGTATCTATCAGGTACAAAGGATAGTTAGGAGGTAACACGGCATTGAGTCGAGTAGAATCCCCTAATACCAGGTTAAACTGCGGGGTAACATCCACTGCGGGATCGACTGCCGGAGGCACCTCTAGGTCTTCCAAGTACTCACATCCATTAACATCCTGTACAACCAGCTCATAATTACCCGGTGCAACGTTCCCAAAAGCAACAGTAGTAGAGAAGGTCTCTCCACCATCTAGTGAGTACAGGTACGGACCGATACCACCCGCAACTGAATTGAACCGTATGCTACCATCGTTATCCCGGCAACCAGGAAGTTCAAGGGAATAGTCGAAGGATTCTGGACGATCCGTAATCTCTGTCACGGCTGCATTTGCCAATGATGCACATCCGTTCAGGTTATTTACCACCAGAATACTATACGATCCAGGTTCGTCTACTTTCAGGTTGAGCGTATTAGATCCACTTACAATATTCCCATCAAAGGTTGACCAGCCGAATACATATTGCGAGCCTACTTCAGCCAAAGCAGTGATGGTCACCAAGGGATTCGAGCAAGTGAGAATCTGGGGTGGAATGATTTGCACGCTAGGGGCAACCGTGTTCTGGTCTACCAAAATAGTGCTAGAATTCGCACAACCATTATCATTATTTTGGATTGTAAACGTGTAAGACCCTGGAGCATCGACCAATACTTGAAGGGAATTGGCACCGCTGGTAATATTTCCATTTGGAGTGGTCCAGGCATAAGCGAAATTAGGTCCGTTGCTGGAAGGACTACCATCCAGGATCACCTCCGGAGAGAAGCAAGTTAGTAGCGCAGGAGTCAAGACAGTTACTACGGGTTGAGCAACATCGATGGTGACCACTGCGATATCGGAAGCAGAGCAGCCATTATCTGTGTTCAACACCGTCAGCAAATAAGTCCCAGCTGCCGAAACAGTGGGGGTGAAGGAATTTGCACCAGCCAGGATTTCTCCATTAGGAGTTGTCCATTGTATAAAGTAGTTACCCGTCGAGTTGGATGCAGAACCATCCAGTGTAGTAATAATGGTGTTACAGTCCAACTCAGCATCCGCTCCTGCAATCACTTGTGGTTGGGCGATATCTTGAACAACATTCACTGCCGCCAAGGAAGCACAGTTATTATCCAGGTTTAACACTAACAACTGATACAAACCTGGAGATCCAACAATCGGTGCCAGGGTATCGGACAGGCTTAAGAAACTGCCATTGGGCGTAGACCAAGTATAGGATACATTTCCGGTGCTTGTACCAGAAGCATTAAGTGTAATAAAGGAATTAATACAATTCAAAACCGCTGGTTCAGCGATTGCTACTACAGGGGCATTTTGGTCAGCCAGTACCGATACATTATCGGTATTCGTACAACCATTCACCGTGTTGGTCACCGTAAGGGTGTAAAGCCCCACTGCATTGACCGTTGGAGAAGGTGTATTTGCACCACTTGTGATATTTCCGCCTCCCGAAGCCGACCACTGGTAGGTGAAGTTTCCGCTAGAAGAAACCGTACCGTTCAGGTTGAGAGAAGACACGGAACACGTGAGTGTAACGGGGATACCGGCATCGATGGTGGGTGGTGTGATATTTTGATTCACGGTTACTTGTGAATTCGAAATACAGCTATTGGAGGTATCACGCACCAATAACCGATAGGTTCCAGGCTCATTCACCACTGGATAAAGGGTGTTGGCGCCGGAAACGATATTACCTCCGATAATTGGAATCCATTCATAAACGAATGGACCATTTTGGCTACTTCCACTGCCGTTTAAGGAAATTTGGGTAGTAGCACAGGTGAGGATAGGGGCAACCCCCGCATCAGCAATTGGGAATCCAGTGGATTGGGTAACCTGAAGCTGATCAGTTGCAGTACAGCCGCTTATCGTATTGGTGACGGTAATGTAATAGTATCCAACCCCATTAACAATAGGCGATTGAACATCTATTGGGGACAAGAAACTACCACCATTAGTTGACCATTGATAAGTAAAGGGGCCAGTACCCGTGATGTTCGGTTGAGTTTGGAAGAAGTTATCCACGCACGTTAGCACAAAACCAGGTCCTGCATCTACTTGAGGCGTTGTAAAATTCTGATCTAGGGTAACTGCATCTTCAGAACTACATCCGTTGGAAGTATTGGTGACCGTTACTGCATACGTGCCCGGTGCATCAATCACCGGAGAAGGTGTGTCAGCCCCAGAGACAATTCCAGTTCCTGCCCACTGATAAGTGAAGGTAGGGCCTGTAGACATGTTCGCACCTGTGATCTGCAGAATTGGCTGATAACAGTTAAGTGTTTTATCTGGACCAGCGTCAGCGATTGGGAGCACCACATCTTGTTGTACCGTCACCGTACTGGTTTTGGTACAACCGTTGTCGCTGTTGGTAATTTGAAGAACATACGAACCAGGAGCATTCACCAATAAAACAGGAGTATTTGCACCGGATACGATTCCAGGCCCCGTCCAATTGTATTGGAAGTTTGTCCCCGTACTGGACCCTGTTGCATTGAGTGTGGATTGCAGCACGTTACAGTTCAAGACTGCTGGAGGAGCCACCTGAATGACTGGTTGGCCTGCATCCTGTACAATGAACACAGATGAACTACTCGTACAACCTGTTTGGGTATTTCTAACCACTAAGGTATAAATACCAGGATCGTTAATGATGGGGGTGAGGGTATTCGCCCCACTAACAATATTACCGATGGAGGTGGTCCAGTTGTATTCAAACTGTGGCCCGGTAGAACCCGTACCATTTAATGAAATGGTGGGTTGATTACAATCCAGCACTTGGGTTGGACCCGCATAGGCTGCTGGCGGGGTATTATTGGCAGCAACGGTCACACTTTGCACGGAAGAGCAGTTGTTCGAAACATTCGTAACGATCAACGTATAAGTACCTGGCTGTCCTACCACTGGGGTAAGTGAATTGGCGCCAGAGTTGATTTGCCCTCCGACTGTTCCCCATTGGTAAGTGGGTGTCGGACCCGCATTGTTCACCGTCGCGGAGAGTGTTACTTGACTAACAGCACAGGTAATTGGATTTGCAGGCGAAATATTGATGTCAGGCAGATTTAGATCAGCAACAACAGTGGTAGTAGCGGTTGCTGTACAGCCATTTGTTCCGTTGGTGACCAACAGTTGATACACCCCTTCGGATGTCACTGCTGGGGTAAGTGAGGTTGGACCGGCTGAAATAACCCCGTTCACGGTTGTCCATTGGTAAGTAAACATAGGACCCGTGCTGGTACCGTTGGCATCCAGTTGCACGAAGGAGGTGGTACAGTTTATCTGACCGGCAGGTGCAACCACGGCGGTAGGTAGGGTATTATTCTGACTGATAGCAACAGAGGCTTGATTGGTACAGCCATTATTTTGATTGGTCACTGTCAATGTGTAAGTGCCCGGGGCATTTACTACTGCCGAAGGCTGGTTACTGGCTCCTACAATATTTCCACCTGGGCTAAATGACCATAGATACTGCATTCCTGGCAACACAAAGGTATTTGAGTCACCCACCATTAAGATAGGAAAATAACAGTTAAGCGTAGCCGGGGCTCCTGCTGCAGCAACAGGGGGCAATATATTCTGAGTAACCTGAACGGAAGCAGAGGCTGTGCAGTTGTTGACCGGGTCTGTTATTAACAAGGTATACTGGCCAGGTGTATTGACGGTTGGAGTCAAAGTATTCGCTCCACTCACTATATTTCCACCTTGAGAAGCTGTCCAGGAGAAATTACCGGTAGAAGTAGAGTTGGTAGCATCAATCACCAACTCTTTCACCGTACAGTTTAGCTGTCCGTTGACCACTGCCACTACATTTGGAACGGTTTGATTGACTACCACCACTACAGTTGCATCATCTGTACAGCCATTTTGTGGGTTGGTAACCACTACAGTATAATCCCCTGCTTCTGCTACTACGGGGCTTGGGGAAGATTGACCAGAAATAATATTTCCGTTCAACGTAGTCCAACTGTAGGATACGTTGGTGGGAGTTGAGGCACCAGCATTGAGCGTTACGGTATTCTGGGTACAAGTGATCTGCCCCGCAGGTCCCACTACCGCGTTGGGAGGGGTAATATTGGCGGTCACCACCACCGCGTCAGAGCTGGTACAAAAGTTACTGGTATTCGTTACTACTAATGTGTAGGTACCTATGGAGGAAACAATTGGCTGAAGGGTATTCCCTCCACCAATAATGACGCCTCCATTGGATGCCGTCCAACTGTAAGTAAACAAGTTATTCCCTGTCGAGGAGGCGGTGCCATCTAAAGTAACCGTGGTAATCGCACAAGTAATTGTTTGTGGGGCACCTGCCTCTGCCACTGGATATTGTACATTCGTTATTACATTCACATTGGCAGTAGAAGTACAACCGTTTTGTTGGTTGGTCACCCTTAAAATATAAGTACCTGCAGTGTTGGCCTGTGTTTCAAAGGTAGTCGCGGAGCCTTGTAAAGTCACTCCAACAGGCGGAGTCCATAGGTAAGTAAACTCTGGCCCAAAAGAAGAACCTTGAGCTGTAAGTGTAATAGAGGTAGTCTGACAATCCAACTCATCCATAGCGGTGCCTACCGCTACGGGCGGCGTGATATTTCCATTTACGGTAGCGGTGAGAGAACGGGTACAACCACCTTGGTCCGTAATGGTGACGGTATATGTTCCGGTAGCCAATCCGGTTGGACTCTGCGCGGTAGAACCATTGCTCCAGGCAAAAGAGTAGCCTGGGAAGCCCCCTGACACCGTCAAGTTGAGCGCTCCGCCATTTAAGTTGTAACAATTGGGCGTAGCGACCTGCACAGCGGTAGGAAGAATGACATTGGCAGTCTGAACATTAAAGGTTCTGGACACGGTACAACCAAATCCATCCGTCACCGTGACGACATAAGTGCCTGCCGCGAGGCTTATTGGATCTGCCACTGACGGGACGTTTTGCGGGCCCGTCCAATTGTAGGTGTAAGGGCCTTGTCCACCCGATACGGTAGTATTTATAGAACCATTTGCTTGTCCAAAACACTGCACGTTCGTGACAACACCCGTCAAGGCGAGCTGCGATTCGACAATAAGCATGACCCCTTGCCCGGGCCCTTCACAGCCTTCTCCATCGGTTACATTTGTTACCTGATAAAGTCCGGGCTCTGACACTTGCAGCTGGAAAGGAACGGTGGTGATGTTATCAATCGGGTTTTGGGGAATTCCATCAATAGAGTAAGTAAAAGAGAAGGGGCCTGTCCCAATAAAGTTTACATTAATGGTAGCAGTTCCTCCACCAGGACATAGCTGCGGTACTGGAGGAAGCAATTGTGCTTTCGGGAGTGGGCGAACATTCACATAAACGAATTGTACTGTGGTCTGACCGCAGTGATCAGTGATGGTCACTTTGTAGGTGGTAGAAGCTCCTACTAAAAAAGAAGCCGTTTCCTCTGTTCCACCGTTGTTAGACCAGTTGAACGTATAGTCTGGCACCCCGCCATTATAAGTAGCCGTCAAATCCACAGGACCACCTCCACAAATAGTAACTGTATCTGGAGTAGTAGTAAGTGGCTTCAAATCGTTGATAAACAGGATTTCTGTTGGATTTTGGCAAGAGCAAAGGCTGGTCAGAGTGATCCGGATGGTCTCTTGACCTTCTACTAATAAATCAGAAAGGATATTGACAGGCAAGAAAAATTCCTCTTGACCAGCTGGTATCACGATAGATGATGGGAAAGGTGCATAATCAAACCCTACCGTAGCAGTTCCGGAAATGGTGAAAGAAACGGTCATCGGAACATTGATATTACCTCCTACCCGCTCGAACAATAACCCTACTTGGCCACAGGATTCGGTCACCTCGTTCACCTCAGGATCTCCATCTACCACCCAAGTCACAGAAGCATTACCTCCGGCGTCAAAAGAGCCTGCCTTTAAGAATACCGCAGAGTCCCAAGCACCATCACCCACGTCGGCAATCGCCAGCTTGAGGTGGTAGGTTTGGCAAGGAATTAGGTTGATGGCCGCAGAAAATTTACGGGTAAAGCCATCATATTGCAACTCATTCGTGGCAGGCAGTGAGGATGCTCCCTGACCGCACAGGTTACCACTGCTTCCGGGCTGGTTATTGACATAATAGCTGGAGTACGTCAAGTGATTAACATTATTGATAGCAACCGCAGTACCGCCAGAACCTGGGATAACGGCCAGGTTTTGAGTACCTGTGATACCAGGTCCGCTGATAAAGAAACCAAATACATCGTTGTACTGAGATCCTACGTACTCACAATATTCTTCCGAGGCAAACACATACTCAAATACCATAGCAGGTTGCGTCGGAGTAAAATCAAACTCGATTTTAGCAACATCATTCAAAGATCCACCCGTCAAAGTAGCCAAATCTCCATCTCCACCACAGCCTCCACCAGAACCTCCAGCGCCATCATTGTCGTTCGGACCTTCGGCAATTGAAATAGGACCCGTAGCCAAAATCACCCCTTGCGCAAAACCAACACTGGTCTGACCACTGTTAAATGTGCCCACCTGACTGGGGCTTCCACACAAGGAAATACCCGTCAAGTCAAAACAATCTCCTCCCACCAAATGCTCGCGAACCACTTCCTCAATGCCCACCTCATTCACAGCGATGCCGTCTTCAGGTCGATCAATTGGCTTGATATCTACCGGACAGGAAGCACAACGAAGCGAAACAGAATGGTACAAGCTGGTATCCTGGTTCCAACTGCAGTTATAATGAAGGAAAAAGGTCATGTCTTCTGCCGCGGCTACAAACCGCAATTCCCTTGCATCCGCTGGAACTTCCACAGAGGGATCCTCCGCGGTAATAGTAGGCTGACAAGCAGCAATATCGGCAGACAAAGGAATCCGAAGATCATAGGTTTCTCCCATTTTCAAACCGGTAAAGGTAATGGGTTGATCTACGCTGTTAGGGGCAATGATGTGGCGTATTTGCTGCCCTTTTAAAGTAATGGGAGTGAGGTTGGTCTGTTGTGCATAGGAAGTCAAAATCGACCCAATAGCCAGGAAAGACACAACAGTGGTGCGTAACACAAAGCAGGACATAGAGTATCCAGTTTAGATGTGATGATAAATCGGCTCTCGAAAAGCGCCTGAATGAATGATTAAAAGGATAAATAGTATAAAAGAACCCGCCCATCATCAGAACATAGAAAACACCCAGTCTGACTTAAGACATCGCCTTATTTAATTCCTAGTTCACTGACAATCAATGATACAACCAATCGAAAAAACGCTGCATGAAATGGTAAAACAACAGCTGGTTGTTTCGATAGTTAATTTGGAGTGCAATATTAAGAAAAACCTTTGGCTCACAAAAATTTTAACCCTTTTAAGCTCAAAAAAGCCACAATTAAACAGGTTAATTAAATCTTATAAAAAAATTATATATAAAATTTTTGATTTTATTTTCCAAAATAAAAAAATAAAAATTGGCTAAAACCCTTGTGTTTACCAAAACAAAAAAAATACTTCTTTTTATTGTGTCGAAAAAAGAGCTTTACTTCGCTTACACCACAAGCCCAACATCAAAACCACTCCCTACCCTACCGTGGAAGTATGCTTTCAGCAACGATTTTGAGCCTGTTAAAGTTTATTAAACAGTATGCATTTACCGAGTATTCCTTTACATTTGTCCCGGTATTAGGACCACCTGTATCGTCTTTTGTTTTACCTCAACCTCAGCCATTCAGGCAACTAATTCAAAATCACGTATTTTCTATTAAAACAATAAACATCGCCATGAAGAAACTTCTTTTTGTATTTGGTTTTCTTTTTTCCCTCAGCCTAGCTGCTGTGAACGCTCAGTCTTGTGGATCTGCTTCTGCCGGTAAATCTTGCTGCGCAAGCAAAGTGGCTAAAGCAGCTACTTCCGATCCATCCATCGAAAAGCGCATGGACAACAACGGAGTAGTTTCTTACGTTCGCAAAGAAACCGACCAGCAAGGTAACGTAAAGTTTGTTAGTGTCCGCTTTGATGAGGGTTCTAATACCTTTGTAAACGAAGCTCCTAAGTCCCTTACCGCTGACGCAAAAGCTGGAATGGTTAAGAAAGAAGGAAAGGCATGTGCAGGCGCTGGTGCTGAAGGAAAAGCATGCTGCAAGAGCAGCAGCACAGCAGAAACAAAATCTTGCTGCAAGGGCGGAAGCGCTGCAAAATCTTGCGGAACTACCGGTGAAGCAATTCATCAGTAATCATTTCCACCAACTACCATTATAAAAAACGCTGTTCCTGGGTATCAGGAGCAGCGTTTTTTTTATTTTTGCCACTCAGACCCTCAGATTCTCCTTCCTTTTATCAATATGCCAAAATTTACACCTGTTCTCTATTGCCTCCTGCTGGCCCTTGCCGTTAGCTGTAACCAAACCCGATACGATGTCCCGCCAAGAATTCTGATCTTCAGTAAAACAGCTGGATTCAGGCACGCTAGCATTCCTGTTGCCGTAAAAGCAGTCCAAGATCTTTGCGCCCAAAATGGCATATTGGCAGAAGCAACGGAAGAAGCCGCCGTATTTAATGAACCGAACTTAAAGCGGTATGCCGCCGTAGTCTTCCTCAGCACCACCGGCGATGTACTCGATCAATACCAAGAAAACGCCTTCGAACGGTATATTCAGGCCGGTGGGGGATTTGTAGGAATACACGCCGCAACCGACACCGAGTACGGCTGGGGCTGGTTTACAGGTCTGGTAGGAGCCCAATTTGAAAGCCACCCTGAAATCCAGTCCGCCAACCTCCTCGTGAAAAACCATCAACACCCATCTACTCGACACCTGCCCAACGAAACATGGAACAGAAAAGACGAATGGTATAATTTCAAAAAAATTAACCCTAACACCCAAGTACTTCTGACAATCGACGAGTCTTCTTATCAAGGAGGTAAAAACGGGGAGCATCACCCCATGTGCTGGCACCATACGTACGATGGAGGACGCGCTTGGTACACCGCTGGTGGGCATACCGAAGAGGCCTATGCTGAGCCCGATTTCTTGCAGCATTTATTGGGCGGCATCACCTACGTCATCGGGAAAAATAAACGCTTGCAATATGAAAAGTGCCGCACCCCTGAGCTGCCTGACCCCACTCGTTTTACAAAAACCGTCCTAGCAGAAGACCTCACCGAACCGATGGAAATTGATTTATTCCCAGATGGGAAAATCATTCTGATTGAACGTAGGGGCGCTATCAAACTCTTTGATCCATCCTCTGGACAACTCACGCTGGTCCATAAACTCCCTGTCCACTCTTTGGAGGAAGATGGGCTGATGGGCTGCGCCGTCGACCCCCAATATGCCTCCAACCATTGGATTTACTTGTATTATTCTGCTGCCGAAAAAAGCGTCAACCGATTATCGCGCTTTACCTTCATCGGGGATTCCCTCGATCGGGCTTCAGAGAAAATGATCCTGGAAGTAGCCGTCCAACGGGAAGAATGTTGCCATACCGGCGGAAGTATTGAATTTGATGAAAAAGGCTTGCTATACCTTTCTACTGGCGATAATACCAATCCATTTGAATCGGAGGGATACAGCCCAAGCGACGAGCGCCCAGGGCGAAGCGCTTGGGATGCACAGAAGTCCTCCGCCAATACGATGGACCTGCGCGGAAAAATTCTCCGAATCCAGGTCCACGAAGACGGTAGCTACTCTTGTCCAAAAGACAACCTCTTCACCGGAGAAAGCGGCCTGGTCGGCCGACCCGAAATCTACGTGATGGGCTGCCGAAATCCGTTCCGAATCTCCATCGACTCCCGTCGGAACCTGCTCTTTTGGGGAGAGGTGGGCCCGGATGCAGGAGAGCCCGATACCGCCCGTGGTCCTCAAGGCCATGATGAGGTAAACCGCGCCAAAAAAGCCGGTTTTTTCGGCTGGCCTTACTTTGTAGGCAATAACAAGCCCTACCGGGAATACGATTTCGCCGCTCGAAAAAGCGGAGCACCCTATAACCCAGAAGCCCCCTTCAACAATTCGCCCTTCAATACCGGCTCCCAACAACTACCTCCAGCACAACCCGCTTTTATATGGTACCCTTACGCCAATTCCACCGAGTTTCCACTCGTTCGAAATGGAGGACGAAATGCCATGGCCGGCCCCGTTTATTACTGCGATCGATACCCCGCTGAAACCCGATTCCCCGATTATTACAATGGCAAACTGATCGCCTACGATTGGATGCGCAACTGGATGATGGCCATTACCATCGATTCCTTGGGAGACTTCAGTAAAATGGAAACATTTGGCGACAGTGTCTCCCTCAGTCGACCGATGGACATGGTTATCGATAAAAAAGGAGTCCTTTGGGTCCTCGAATACGGCACCCAGTGGTTTAGTAAAAACCCGGATGCCCGGCTGAGTAAAATAGAGTACCACCGAGGCAATCGCCCTCCTACACCCGATTTGAAACTCGACAAATCCGCAGGTGCTGTACCGTGTACCATCCGGTTCGATTTTAGCGGTACGAAAGACTATGACCAGGATCCACTCGTTTTTCGAATTGATTTTGGAGATGGAAGTCAAAAACAGTTTGAGGCAACCCGTTTCCGCTCTTCCACGGCCTTACCGGACAGCCTCCGAACCGACCGTACCGAACGGTTCGGATTCTTGAGGCACACCTATCACACGGCAGGCACCTATGAAGTCCAACTCACCGTGGAGGATGGTAAATCCGGCTTCCGAACCATCAAACGAACGGTACATATTGGAAACGAACCCCCTTCCGTGGTTTGGGACCTCGGCAACCATAACCGAAGCTTTTACCAACCAGGGACCGTCCTCCCCTACCGAATCTTGGTGAACGACGCAGAGGATGGCAGCTCCCAAAATGGCCGTATCCAAGACCATCAAATCAGTGCCAATATCGACTTTCTGGAGCAAGGATTCGATATGACCCTGATTGCACAGGGACATCAAAGTGCCAAACAAGTCACGGCCCATGCACGCGGAAAAGCCCTCATCGATAAATCGGATTGCAAAACTTGCCATGCCATTGATCGTAAAATCAACGGTCCCGCCTACCAAAGCATCGCAGAACGGTATCGAAAAAATGAATTTGCTGTGCGCTCCCTTACTCAGAAAATCATCAAGGGCGGGAGCGGTGTATGGGGAAGTACCGTCATGAGTGCCCACCCGCAAATCTCGGAAGAAGATGCCGCTGAAATGATTCAATGGATTCTAAGTCTAGGAGATCCTCCAAAGCCCCGTCAAAATATTCCCGCTGCCGGCACCTATGTCCTCAGCCCTCCCGCACATCCGGAAAGTGGCAAAAAAACCTGGCCCGGCACCTATATCTTGCGCGCAAGCTACCGTGATAAAGGAAGCCCCAGCCAACAAGCCCTGGAGGGGGAAGAGTTGCTCGCCCTTCGGCCAGCCTTCCTGCAAGCCGAACAGGCAGACAGCCTCTCTTTTGGACTCACCAAATACTACCCCGCCCCAGATACCACCGTGATCCGGGATATGAAAGAGGGAGCCTTTATTGTCTTTAAACGAAGCGACCTCCGTGGATTACAAGGAATTTCATTAGGCGTCGGCTCCAATGATAAAAATAACCAGTACAGCGGCGGTCGTTTTGAGGTTCGGCTCGACCACCCAAAAGGAAAACTGTTGGGAGAAGTCGTGGTAACCCCTTCACAACCAAGTTCCAGGATGGTTGTTACAGAAGTCAATATTCCCCTATCTATTGAAAATCAGGATGGAAAATGGCACGATATTTATATTGTTGCCAAAAATGACCGGTTCCCTTCCATGGCCGTCGCCGCCTTGGACTGGGTGCGGTTCGAACTACAACATTGAGTATTTGATCGTACTATATTTACTCCACCGCCGCCACCGAACACCACCTAGCTCCGGTGGCGGCGGTTCTTTTGACTATGACAGCTAACTTAACCACTTACATGGAATGGCTCCGAAGCCATCCGAACTATCAACTTCAGGTCAACCATTATTCAGAGCTCTGGGAATGGTCCACTCAGCATGTAGACGCTTTCTGGGCTTCTATTTGGGAGTATTTTAATATCTTGTCTCACGAGCCCTATCATACCGTCCGAAGCGGTCAAATGCCAGCGACCCGTTGGTTTGAAGGGGCTACGCTCAACTATGCCGAGCATATTTTCCGGAATGCGAGCAAAGACCGTCCAGCTATTTTATTTTGCTCCGAATCAGCCTCAGCACAAGCTATCTCTTGGGAGGAACTAGAACGATCGGTCTCGAACATGGTAACTTGGCTTCAATCCATTGGGGTAGAGAAAGGAGATCGCGTAGTAGGCTACTTACCCAACATCCCGGAAGCGACGATTGCTTTTCTTGCCACTGCTTCTATTGGCGCCATCTGGTCCAGCGCCTCCCCCGATTTTGGAGCAGCCAGTGTATTGGAGCGCTTTGGGCAAATACAGCCCAAAGCCCTCCTGGCTGTAAATGGTTATCAGTACGGTGGAAAGGTATTCGATAAAATGGAGGTTGTCCAAGAACTACAAGCAAAAATGCCATCACTAGCCGGCACGCTGCTGATTGAGTATGTTCCGGGTAATATACAGGCTATCCACACCACCCGCTGGTCAGAGGTTCAAGCGCAAAAAACCAATGCGCCCCTCTCCTTTACCCCCGTACCCTTTGACCATCCACTTTGGGTACTATACTCCTCGGGTACCACGGGCATTCCCAAAGCGATTGTCCACGGCCACGGAGGCATGTTACTCGAACACCTTAAATATGGTGCTTTTCACAACGATGTGCATCCAGGAGAGCGTTTCTTTTGGTTTACCACGACCGGTTGGATGATGTGGAACTACCTGAATGCAATGCTCCTCTCAGGAGCTACCATTGTACTCTACGATGGCAGCCCAGGGTATCCCGACATGAACAGGCTTTGGGACCTGGCGGCCGACTTGAAGATTCAGCATTTTGGCGTAAGCGCTGCCTTTATTCTGGCCTCGATGAAGGCGGAGGTATCCCCCAAAAATAGAGATCTGAGCGCACTGAGAAGTATCGGCTCCACAGGATCCCCACTTCCACCAGAAGGATTTACCTGGATTTATGAAGAGGTCAAACCCGATGTCTGGCTCACCTCCATGAGTGGAGGCACCGATGTCTGCACGGCCTTTGTGGGTGGCAACCCTCTTTTACCGGTTGTAGTTGGTGAGATTCAGTGCCGGGCCTTGGGTTGCGCTATGGAATCGTATGATGAAAATGGACAACCGCTAATCGATCAAGTAGGTGAAATGGTCGTCACACAACCCATGCCCTGTATGCCTGTGGGTTTCTGGAATGACCCGGATGGCTCTAAATACGCTGCAAGCTACTTCGAAGACTTTCCTGGTGTTTGGAGACACGGAGACTGGCTGCGTATTACCCCGAGGGGCTCTTTGGTAATCTATGGGCGATCTGATGCGACCTTAAATCGTCAAGGAATTCGGATTGGCACCAGCGAGATTTACCGCTCCGTAGAAAAATTACCCGAAATCAAAGACAGCCTGATCATTAACCTAGAACGAGCAGATGGGGAATCCTTCATGCCTCTATTTGTCGCTCTAAAGGAAGGCTTTCAACTCGACGAATCTTTGAAAAAAGCCATTGCGAGTCAACTGCGTTCCGACTATTCGCCCAGGCATGTTCCGGATTTGATTCTTCAAGTCCCCGATATTCCCTACACCATCAGCGGTAAAAAGCTGGAACTCCCTGTCAAAAAACTGTTGATGGGAAAGGCCCTTGAATCCGCTGTAAACCTGGGATCGGTTCGAAACCCCGCAGCGTTTGACATTTTTATTCAACTCCAAAAAGAAGGATTCTAATTCAATTAGCTCGGGTATTGACCGTTTTGGGACTGCGCTGCCCGCTATACAAACCCCAAATTACCAAAACCGTACCCACTCCTGTGTAAACGGTAATTGACTCACCAACCAGTAACCAAGCATAAAAAAAGCCCAGAATCGGACAGAGATACAGCCAAAGTGCTGCCTTCACCGGATCTCTGTGCAACAAATACAACCAAAGCTGAACAGCCCCAATGGAGACTGGAACCGCTAGCCATAAAACAGAACCCCAGAAAGGAAGCCCCCACTCATGGCGCTCCCAATCCGAAAACCAAAGCGTAACCGGCAGTAAGGTCAAGGCCCCAAACAATACCTGCCAACCATTGATTACCAGCCGTGGAATGGACCAGGACAACGTTGAAAAATAGACCGTACCCAGTGAATATGAAAGCATACTAACAAAGAGTAGGCTCACCCCAAGCGGGGTGGCAGTACTGTTGCGAAGCACCGGAAAAGTCACAATTCCTACCCCGATTATGCCCATCAGCAAACCCGCCCAAACCGCTCTGCCTACCTTTTTTTTCAGGAAAAAAGCACTTATTATAGCAATGAGCAGTGGATTTAAGGCCACCGATAGCGAACCTAGACCAGCTGTTGCATACCGCATTGCCCATGAAAAAACACCGAGGTAAATACTCGCATTTAATAATCCGTACACCAAAAGGGGCCGAAATTCAGAGCGCTTTGGCAGGGGATAACGACGAACCAAATGCGCCCAAACCAACATCAACAATGCAGCAAGTATAAACCGGGTATTCGTAATCACAAACGGCTCTGCCGATTGCAATCCGATCTTGGTGGCTACAGAGGCAGATGCCCAAAAAACGGCAAAGAGTAAACCAATCAGGATATCTTTCATAAAATGCGATCAATAGGCACGCTTCTGCATACTGCCCTACCCTATCGGATTATCGAATATTGGAAAAAGGTAAGGGAAGGAGGAAGACAGATTCGAGTTTGGCAACAATTTTCCCCTCTTTTTCGGAGGCCTCTCGCACCTGAATCCAGGCGGGATCCGCTCGAAAAGCATCAAACGATTGCTTCGCCGCTTCCACTGAATCATGGGCTAACAGGTACACCAGTGTAGGTTGTTCCCCTCCCTGCTCTACCGTCGTCCAATACACCACGTTTTTCACCCCGTGTTGTTCAAATAGCCGGGTGGTATGCTGACGAAAGCGCTCCAGTAACGCTGGCAGACGCCCTGGATAACAGGTATACGTACGCAACTCAAACACCATAGGATGGCTACGCGCTTTTTGTTTACTTCTATTCCAAAAAAACGTGGAGAAATCCGTTTTTGTAAGGTAGGTAGAAACCACCTTGGCGACTATTTTTCCCGACTGCTCCGATTCAGCCTGCACCTGCTGCCACTCCGGATCCTCCCCAAAGGCCTTCCAGGCCGCCTCTCGATCCGCCAGACTTGGATAGGAAAGGACGTAGTAGAGTAGGTTAGAATCCGCGGCAGCCAACCAGTAGCCCTCGTTTCGCATGCCGTGTTTTTCAAAGAGATGAAGGGTATGGTGGGTGAATCGAGTTAGTAAAGCCTCCATTCTCCCAGGCTCCGTTTGATAGCACCTAAGTTCATACAAACGATCGTCCACTGACTGCCCATTACCGTTGAAAAAAAACAACAAGAAGCCAAGCATGAACCAAATTTTACCCATAATTATGTTCTTTTATTCGTTTAATAACATTGATTTATTCAGCGTGGTAGTCTTGAGTCGAAGCCGCCTTTTTTTCGTTTCACAAATGGCTTGCTCTTATTCAATAGAAAATTGATACTGACGAGCCAGTCTATTTAGCCGTTCCAATCCTTCTGATTGCCCTTGGCGTTCATATTCACTCAAGTTCCCCAGCCAAAAATTAGTCGAAATTTGATTAGCCAGCAAACGAGCAGATTCTACTTGGCCACATTGCGCATAAAATTCTACCATAGGGATCCAAAAAAAACCTCGGAATGCCATTTTTTCGGTAAAAGCTCGGTTCAATACATCGGCCATTTGAGCTGCTTCCTCCAACTGGTTCACCTTGATTAAGCCGCGGATAACTTGCTGATGCGTTAAGAGCCAATACTGGTAGTACGGCAACTCTTCGTCCCGAAGACGGCGATGTAAGGTGGGGAACCGAAAAACTCCCTGAAAAAGTTGAACGCAGCGTTCTAAATTTAGTGGGGTGTTTTCCCAATTTAATGCCGGCAATAAATGCGGTACCAGCCGGAACACCATCCCTTCTAGCACAAGGTGCCCTTTCCAGGGGGCTAACACATTCGCTGCGCAGGTTGGAGAAAAACAAAGCGGAAAACGCCAGTCATTTGCCACGATAAAATCGACCGGAGCCACTGATTCCATGGTGAGGTAATTGGCCTTTGATTTCCATTGAACAACACCACTTCGATTGCCCGGCAACTGCTGATCGGCAGGAGCTGCAGGCAGCTCAAGCGTTGGAATGGGACAAGGTGCCAGCGCGTACCCATACTCGGTATTCTGTAAGGAAACCCCTGCCAATTGTTCAAGGAACAAACGAGCGGAAACAGAACCCGTTGGGCGCTCATCGGTTTGTTGCAAAACAACCAGCTTTTGGAAAAAAGTATCCGGTAGCAACCGCTTCATGGGTGGTTGTCCGAACACTCCATCATACACATATTGCCCGTAGCGCGGAACGGCCAACAAGGAGGAGTTCACCACCCGTACGTCGGGGCGAAGCTGCTCCACCGCCTGCAAGTACAACAAAGGGTAGGTATCCCCATCGCCGTACGTGATTAGCACTGCATTGGGTGGACAAGATTGAAGGAGATTACGGGGTAATACAAGGAAATCTGGGTCATAGATTCCCTTTTTTAGCAAAGGTTTGGCAGCCTCCTCCCCTTGAAAATAGAGTAACTGCAGGTACCCATCCATAATCTCGTGGGCATACTTTACCCGTACCGTACCCACCGGAGTAAGAAAGTCCGGGTTGCGCAATAGCAATTGCCCATATGCTTCCACTGCTTTTTCGTGGGCCATTCGGTAACGCAGCACCTGCTGTTCGGATAAGACCCCTCGCCCAGGTGCCAATGGAAACAGTTCTGTTGAATCGGCAAAACTGCTATTGTCGTGCAATAACGCAGAAGCCGCTGTGGAATACGCCCTCGCCAAAATATGCAAGTCAGCATCCGATCGCCGATCCTCGGAGGATTCCAACAGTCGAATGATATCCTTGTAGTAGCCCCGGTATCCAAAATACGGAAGCCGATCTGATTCCGCCTGTACAACAGTGTTCTGCCGTAAATGCCGCTCAACGTATTCACGGACTTCAGAAGAGTCAAACACTTCTACCGGAACAGGAGATGAATTGGGTTGCTTGGTCAAGTTAATTGGTAGCCATTGGCGCGTAGGAGACCAAACCAAAACAGGCGGTTGATCCGCAGAAAAAGCCGCTTGGTACCCACTTGGGTGCTTGATTAAACGAAGTGATGGAATACCCGCTCCGCTGTAATGACGAAAACAGTACTGAAGTACCTCCTCATAAGAAGGAAACTGCGCTTGTGCGACACTAAATAGCGGCAGAATAAGCCCAAAAAAGATCAATTGTTTACGCATGAGACACAAATTAAGAGGCTAGCTACCGCTCAGACAAGTCCCATACCACTCCTTGGAAAATGGCCGATGGAGAAATGGAAGGGTCTGGAAAAAGCAAGGGAAGTTCGTTGGGGCGGAGCTCGGCATTAAACCGAACGGTCATACTGTCCTGTTCAAACCTGGATGGGAGATCGTCCGGAATTACATAAAAAAGGGAATCGGCCCGATCCACGAAATACGCCTTGATTCCCCAGCGCCCAAAGCACTCCATTCGAAGCATTTCTCCCTCGAGTTGAGGGGCCGTATCGCTTGTTTTTCTACAGGAAAAAAAGAAACCAACGCCCCAAAATAGAATTAGAAAGCCCCAAAAAGAGGTTTTAATTGCCATTTTTAACATATATAACTGAATGTAAGCCGCAAAGGTGGCCAGAAATTTTCAATTTTCCGTTCTAAATCCCCAACCATTCCGTCAGCTCCTCCGAGCTCCAGCCCAAAGCTTCCAAAATGGATGCCCTGGCAACCCCCGCTTTCAACATCTTACGAACCAATTCTTGTTTGCCCTGCTCCCTCCCCAGCTTCAAGCCTCTTTCCATTCCGGTATGGAGTCCCTCTCCATAAGAGGTCTCCATCGCATTTTTTAAATCCTGGTAAACCCGACGGCTTTCTGCATATCCCCCTTGTTCGTCTAAGCTAAATCGGGCAATTTCTGATACCTCAAACAGTTTCTTGAATACCTCCTCTTTAAAATTCGACGGGCGTTCATACAAATCTGGCATCTGCTGAAGAGCATACAACCACTTGTCGAAATTGCCCTCCAACTCTGATTCTTTTCTCTTGAAATTGGGTATTTCCAGATAAATAAAGGTCAATTTTTCAAAAAAAACCCGGTCTCTCTGATCCTTCAACTGCACTTCATGTCGAAGGGAAGTTTCCAGCTCCTCTTCTCGAAAAACAAAATCAAGTAGTCCAATCAGGTACACTGCCGACAACTGAAAATTCCAATTCCCTTTTTTCGCTTGCTCTTGGATGGGGAAGGAGGCGTAAAATACACTGCGATCTTTAAAGTAATTTTGTTTGGCTTTTTGCAATTCCACTATAAATCGATCGCCATTGGAGCCGGTACAATATAAGTCAAAAATGGCTCTGCGATCCAGCTCGAGGGAGCCCAACCGCTCGTTAGGGGTATAACTCAGGTCAATAATCTGGTGCTGGGGCGGCAATAAGCTGTTCAAAAAATGGATAAGCAGGTCTTTATTCGCCTCAGAGCCGAACAACTTCTTAAACCCAAAATCCGTAAATGGATTCATGTACCGTTCTTTCAACATAACGCAGTTTCTTGCAGACAAAGGTACCTGTCAAGCAAGCAATGAGCTCTTTGATTTGGAGGCTTTTTGAACACTCGGGAGTGCCCTACAGAATCCGCTAATAACCAAAAGCTAATCTTTACTGTCCCGAACCCTTTCCATGCCCAACCTCCAAATCCAACAGAGGAGGCTGCTTTTCTTCTGTTGCAGTCAACGGTGGCATCCTATACCCTTTTCCATTTGCATCCAATGCAATCCAGGCCTTTTCTTTTAACTGTCCGTAAGCCACAAGTTCCCCCTTTTTCCCGGAGGTTCGCCAAGCTTTGAAGTGTTCCGGGCCAGGGGTGCCGATAAATACACAAGGCTGATCGGATATTCTCTTACCGGATGGACTGTAAAGAAAGTAGGCGCCGTCTTCCTTCACTCCAAAATAGTGTTTTGGACGAACATCAACAATCCGCTCCAAATTAAATCGGGATTCCTCTGGATGATCTAAGTAAAAAAAACCGAGCGATTCATCTTCCGCCCGACGAGCCAGAAAAAGGTTGGGATCTTCGGTAAAAACCAGTTCCGAGAAAGCCTGCTCCGTCAGAAGCTCCCCGTTCCAATTGTAGAGAAAGGTCGAGGCCCCTCTTTGGGCAAGAATAGGATGTTTGCTCGACTTTATCCGGATATTGGAATACCGGGCTGGCAGAATCTGTTTCCCATTGCCCTCAATCAAACCGGAGGAGTCCTTTCCCGGGAACGTGTACGTGTAGAAATTGGATAAAAATACGAATTCGGGGTCGTTTTTCAACAAAAAACAAGCACTCCCCAGTCGGCAATTGGCCGCAAACAAGGTCCCATTTTGATCGTATAAGCAAGATTCCTGGACGGTTTTGGGGCTGCGCCGCAGCCAGTAATTACCCGGACGATCCCCCAACAGTTCCAACGCACCTTTTTCCAGGGGGATCAACCATGCCCCCAGCTCATTTACCATACCCTGCAACCTCCCATCCTTCAAGACCAGAAATCGGTCAGGGCCGGAAGGGATGATGGCGCTGTACTGGCAAGGTAACAAGGTATCACCCGCCCAAGTCAGCAGGCCCATTTCCTCTATTTTAGCATTATTCACCACACGGCCAACTACCACCCGCTTCCCATCGGTCCACCGCGCATCTTTCCACCTTTCTGGAAAAACGGGCTGTCCCTTCCGATCAATAAACACCCGGCTTTTATCGAATCGAATCACTTCAATTGTTTGCTCATTAAAGCCCGGCCAGGCAGATTCTCCTGTATATTGAAACAGTTCTTTGCCTTTTTCATCGTAAAAAGTTAGTGAAACACTCCCC
This sequence comes from Chitinophagales bacterium, assembly GCA_046316495.1. GTDB lineage: Bacteria > Bacteroidota > Bacteroidia > Chitinophagales > Saprospiraceae > M3007. The sequence goes on along the minus strand of JBKDAM010000142.1, from coordinate 554 downwards.
GGAAGCCTTGCCACGAACAGGTCAGTAGCCAACACTTGCAGGTATTCATACCGCAGAGGCAACTGCTGCTTCCCATCCAAGCGGTACAAGGACACCAGCTTGCCTTTCCTTGCTCCACAGAAACCAAGTTGTGTTCCCATCTGAAACGTTGCCTCTATTTCATCGTACAGAATGGGAATAATGGCCCTTCCTCTTTCTGTAAACAAGCCTTTCAGCGCGCCTTTTCGGACGATCCATAGGGAGTCATTAGGATACACCTTCTGAACATCATCGTATCGAACCGGCAGAACCCAATGGCCATCTGTAGAATGAAGAAGCCCTTTTTTACCTGTTGTCGGATCCTTAAAAACCTCCACCTGCGCCAAGAGTAGACCGGAAGACAAGAAAAAGAGGGTCATAAGGACGACCCAATGTAGAGCTGGTTTCATTGCTTCAACTTTTTAAAAAAATACTCCTTCCCCTCTTCCGTAATGTAAACCGGGCCGCTATCTTCATACCATCCCTCTGCAATAAAATGCTGGTCGTAAGGCAATTGAAAACGGCGCTCCCAATCT
>JBKDAM010000141.1:0-18383 GCA_046316495.1 Chitinophagales bacterium | reverse complement strand
GAGCACAGCCGATTAGCTCCGCAGCCACCCAAAAAACATCTGGTGCTGGTTTGGGCTTTTTGAACATCGTTCCATCTACCACCGCATCGAAAAGTGGTTCGAGCTCCGTAGATTGAAGAACGGTTCTTGCATTCTTCGAGGAAGAAACCACCGCTGTCTTTTTTCCTGCCAATTTACAGGTTTCCAAAAATGCTCTGACACCGGGTAGCACTTCCTCAGGGCTCATCCGTGTGATGGCATCAATATACCAATTATTCTTAACATCTGACCAGTGAAGCTTCTCTGCCTCACTGCAATAAAGGTTCCCCCACTCCAGTATTTTTTCAAGGCTCTCCATTCGACTGAGGCCTCTCAAGACTTCGTTGTGGGAGGCATCAATTTCAACCCCTAATTGGGCCGCTAGCCTGCTCCAAGCCGCCAAATGATAAGGCCTGGTGTCAACTAACACACCGTCCAAATCGAAAATAAGTCCTTGAATGGATGCACTAAATCGGAAATCCGTCATACAGCTGCGAAGGTAGGATAAAATCAGGAACTGATAGCAGCGATAAATCTGAAAAAAACGGAATTTGAGCTGTGATTTGTCCACATTCGTACAAATATCACCCTTGTTCATCCGATAGAACCCTTAACTTGCACCTTCAAACAAATAATACACTATATTATGTTACAAAAAATAGAAAAAAACCATTTTTGGCTATTTACAATGGGCCTTTTAAGCTTTGCTGCCGTAACCGGCTGTACCAGTGGAACGGAACAAACCGTAGAATTGCCCGCTCAAGGTCTCATTACTACGGTTAAGGAGGTCAACCCAAAAGAATTTAAAATTGAAGATGAAACTTCTATCCCAGACACTTCCGCTAGTTTGATCATTGCAAAATACTTGGATGGCAAAGTAGATACCTTTACATTAGCAGAAGCCCGTTTGATGCAACAAAATGGCGGCGGACACAGTATGGCGGGTCCCATCATGACGGCTGCCGGAGCAGGATTATTGGGGTATATGCTTGGTCGTTCCTTGAGTCGACCACCAGCGCCTTCTGCCTATACCAACCAGCAAACCTACAACCGGGTTAATCAATCGGCTGGAGCGCGTTTTAAAAGTGGCACTAGCCGCCCTACTCGTCCCAGCATGAATTCTTCCCGTTCATCCAGCGGCTTTGGTGGCGGCCGTTCATCTCGCGGTTTCGGTGGATAAGCGGCTGATTCCATGTCCCCCACCCGATCCAGGTTGGATGGACCGAAATGGTCTACAATGGTACCGCTCTGGGCATAACTCAGATTACCTGGCCAGTGCTTGTCTGGAAATCTCTGGGTTTGAGATGCGTGAACTATTGTCGGTTTCAGACCAGCTGTACAGCAGAATGCTGGAGGCAGCCCGCTGGGTCGCAGAGCAGGATCAGTGGGAGCAAGCTGGCATCCCAGCCTCCGCTGTACCCCTGGTTTCCTATTCACTTCGGCAAGAAAGTGATCTTCACCTTTTGGGTAGATTTGATTTCGCAGGAGGCATAGAGGGCGTTCCACTGCAATTGTTGGAATTCAACGCGGATACTTGTTCCTTACTACCTGAAACCGCACTCATGCAACCAGAGATGGCACGCAAAATCCAGGGAATAGAACAGCCCGCTTCCTGGCAGGTCTACAAGCAGCTAGTCCGCGGTTTTAAGCAGCTTCTGGAAAAACACCGAGATAGGGAGCCAACGCTCTTACTTTCCAGCTTGGGCTATGAGGAAGACGTCCTCAACCTGGAGGTCGTTCGGAAAGCAGCCTTGGAAGCTGGTTTTCAATTGGCACAACAAGTGGATCTCCCCAATGTTATTTTCTCTGCGGAGGAAGGTATTTTTGTAGAACTTCGGCCAGATGAATACCAACGATACGATTTTTGGTATAAAATGGTGCCATGGGATTTCATTTGCTATGAGGAACCTGCACTACTGGATTTATTAACCTCCATTATAACTGGAGGGCACGCCTTGGTTATTAATCCAGCGTTCACTATGCTGCTCCAAAGCAAAGCATTGTTGGTTTATCTGTTTGAAAACAACCCAATGCATGCTGCTCTTTTACCCACTTCTTTTAGTTTGGACCGCTTGAATAAGAAAAAAGGGTACGTAGAGAAACCAATTATAGGTCGCATGGGTGAAAATATTGCACTGTACAATGAAGAGGGTCAGCTAGTGTTTGAGAACGATGGAGACTATGGTACCTTCCCGACCATTTTTCAGGAGAAAGCAGTCTTTAACTTGGATTATTTAGGCAAAAGTTATCAACCGGGTGTTTTTTGGTCGCAAGGGGCCTGTGGAATAGCCGTCCGTAGACAAGAGGGCTGGATTCTGGACGATGATGCACAATTTATTCCGCATGTCATTCCAGCTGGAAAATAAGAAAGAGCCAATTGTCAGTTTAGGCAATTGGCTCTACTTTTAACAGGGAAAAATAGTTTTTTTAGCCCAATGAAAAATGGAATCCCAGATTCTGCTTCAGCTCAGTGGGTAATTCAGGCAATTCAGACCTCGGGATTAGGAGGGTGGAAATATTGTGCAAATCTGCGAAAACATGGTGCTTTACTGCGGTAGCATGTAAATAATCATATCCAGAGGAACCTCCTGTGCCAATTTTCTTGCCCAGCATTCGGAGAACCATTTGAGTATGGCGGTACCGCCAAGTCGTCAATTGTTCGTCAATTTCAACCAAACACTGGAGCAGGTTAAATGGGTTGTGTAAAATTGGCTCATCACGATATAGATTGATTAGTAAGGCCGCAAGAGTCGCCTTGTACGACATTCTTAACTTACCTTCTGCCCGAAGTTGCTCATGGGCTTCTGGATTGAGCACTGACTGAAAATAAGTATCCGTGCCACCTAACATACGGAGCCGCATTTCTTTTTCTTGATCGGTCAAATAACCTGAAGAACGGATAGCCGCGGCTTCCTTTTCCAACATTTGCTGTACCGCCAACTTATACTGCGATAAAAAATCAAAGCTTCCGAACTGAAGAAAGGGCGTTCGCTCCAGCCAATCTTCCAAAAGCTGAAACATCGACTTCCCCTCCGCCATTTTTCGAAGCCTATCTTGTTGCTCTTGCTCAAAAACAGAAGCAAATGGCATGTTATTATACGTAAGGCGCTCTCGTTCATCCAACCCCAACATCACTTCAATTAATCGAAATTGGAAACTTTGAAAACCCGATGCGGGGAATAAGTAACTCCTAAAATCTAAAAAATCAAGAGGAGTCATGGTTTCTAAAACCTGAATCTGCTGAACCAACAACTTTTGGATCTCAATAACCCGTTTTAAGCGGGCAATGGCGGTACCAATGTTGCGTTCATCCACATGATTTCCTTCAAACATCTCTGCCACTGAATCTAATTCATGTAAGATCTGCTTGAACCAGATCTCATATGCTTGGTGGACAATGATAAACAACATTTCGTCATGTGCAGGCTTCTCCTCCAGCTCAGCACTTCTCAAATGCTGCGCATCCAACAGTTTGTCCAACTGTAAGTAGGAATGATAGTGGATGGTAGAATACTTTTTTCCTGAATCGCTCATAAAGAATAAGGTTAGTGTGTTATTAGCTCGACAAAGGTAATCAGCCCGGCGTTTTTACGCCCCAAGGCAGTCTCAACAATTCAAAAAAGAACCCAAAATAGGAACGGTATCTGATTTATTACTACCGGTGTCTTTCTAAAAGAAAGCGGTTAAGCTTCGTTAACATTTTTTTCGTACAGAAAAAAGAAATAATTAATAAAAAAGACCAGCTCGCGCCATTTTTGGCACGCTTTTAGTTAAAGTACATAAAACACTTTGTTTTCATGTCACAAATAGTTTCCAGCACAACACCCAGGGTTCTTTTAGTGGAGGATGATCAGCCACTCAGGGAGGTTTTGGGCGAAATCTTGCGAAAGGAGGGTTATTTGGTGGACGAAGCCATCTCCGGTGAGCAAGCACTTCTGATGGCTCGAAAAAATGAGTATCAAGTAGTTTTACTAGATCTTTTATTCAAAACAACCGGGCTTCAAGGACTCTCGGTACTCAAGCGGCTTCAGCTGAGCTTTCCCAATCTCCCGGTGATCATCTTATCTGGTAAGGCCTCTGATGAAACAGTGGTACAAACCATTCGAGAAGGTGGTTTTAGCTTCATTACAAAACCGATTCACGACCTACAAAATGTGTTGCTGCTTTTAAAAAAAGCAATGGAACCTCGCCCTGTAGGTGACTTTTCGACCCAATTACAATCGCTGGAAATTTTGCTGAAAGGAGCTCCGGTCGATATACATGCCTATATGTATGACTACCTTGAGCAATTTAGTACGTACTTGAATTTGGTCAAAGGTGTTCAGAGCGCTGTGAGCCTGGAAAGCAATTTTGACGACATCCATCTTTTTGTACACGCGGAGCAACCGAAACAAACCCTATTGACCTGGTTCAAGGAATTCCTTGGATTTACAGAAAATGGAATTCCTGCTTCGCTTAAATTCGCAACCATCCTCAGCTGGGAAGAACAGCAATTGTACCTGATTCAATTAAATAAATCGATTCGGGCGCTACGAGAACAGGTGGCAAAAGCACTCAGACGGTACTACATAGATCCGAGTTTCGGGCACGACCTAACCCCATACTTGGTTCAAATCAACCCGATTAAGCTAATCAATCAAATCGGTCTTGAGCAAGTTCGTACACAATCAACTCCTTTCTCCAGCAATTTTTATGACTTTTCTGCTGGAATCAGCCAACTGTTATCCAGTCAAAAAACCCTTACTGCGCTCAACCAATTATTACACTTCACTGAACAGGAGTCGCTACATAACGCATTTAAACACGCAAAAGAGTTACAGGTACGGTACGAAAATGCGGTAAATCTAAGTATGCAAGGACCCTCCGATCAGACAGAATTAGAAAGGATTATTTACCAAATCCACGAAGAAATCCGGAAGGAATTACTTCCAGGTATTCAACAAGTATTACCCTCCAAAAGGGCTTGATCAACCAATCATCTCAATTAATACCTGGTTTAAGGATTGGATTGCCAAGGGTATATTCCAATTCGCCCGATTTCGTTTTTCGACTAAATTTGAAATCGAACGTAGCTGCATGAATGGTATTCCTGCAGATAGGCAGGCATAAAAAAAGGCTGCACCCTCCATTGATTCCACTTGTGCCTTGGGAAACCGCTTCCGAAATACCTCTATGGAGACCTCATGACCGTGCACCTTATTGACCGTAATGCCATGCACCTTGGGTAAAAAATGCATCTGTGGCTCCTCTGGGTTTATCAACTTCCCTTCGGAGAAAGGGGGCTCCGATTCTGGGATCAAGCCTGCTTCGAACAGGCTTTGAACAGATCCATCCGCCTGCTCAATCCCTAGGTCACCAAAACATTCCGAAACAACATTGAACACCGATCCAATCGGCAAGGAGGGATCCAAAGCGCCGGCAATCCCAGCATTAATGGCTAAATCCGGCCTGGCACGAGCGATGGCTGTAGCTATTCCCCAGGTAGTAGGCACTACCCCCACACCAGTAATACACACCTCCAACGTAGTTTCCCCCTTTTGAAAAAAACCAGTTGGAGAAATAGTCCAATCCCTGGATAAATGTTCGGAAAAAGGACGAAGCTCGGCCTCCGTTGCAGCAATTACAAGAATATGCATGACTTATAACCTGCTTCTTTCTAGTATTAACTGAGATCGTTTGGGATGTATCCTTGCCCAAAACGCTGCCACAGCCCTTGTCCCAGCATCTCTGTACATCAACGAAAAAGGATGGACTATTGGCGCCAATAAGACGAGTCCAATAATTAACGGCTTGAGGGTAAAGAGCGCCAGAATGAGATAAAATAAGTAAAGAAAAAAACTACCCAGTAACTCAATCCCAAAAAAGACACTGCTTTTGAACTCCCTTTTCTTCACCTTTTTGGAAGAAATAAATTGAGCCAGGGTAGCAGATGGCAATCGGAAAAGCCATCCCAACAAAAAGAAAGGAAAGCTGAGTATCAAAAAGATCCAAATCGGCACGGAGGACCATTCCGGATGTAACAAAGCAGCATCGTCGACCCAGTGCTTTTTGAGGGTTTTAAAATATTTTTTTACGTTTTTCTGGAGCTCCTTCTTGGCTTCCTCCTCCATCTGATTTACTTGTTCCACCACACTTTTTTCGGAATAAAAAAGGTCACTGGACCTTCGGATAACCGGAAAATAATGCGCGGACTGTTCCCCTTGATGCAAGCGTAGCAAAAGTTCTACCAGGTCATCATCCCCTTTTTTCTCAACGTGGTAGGACAACTCGATGAGCTGCTGACGGATGTCATGCAGCAACTGAACAGCGGCCTTCGCGGGCGACTCGAGGTATTGTTGCCAGTAGTCTTTAACAAAAATAGGTTTGCCAACCAAAAGAGAAACAGTATCCCGTTGCTGATCTCCATATCGAAAACTTAATCCAATAGGCAAAACTTGCAAATCTGGTTGTTGAAAACGCTCGTACGCACCAAAGGCAAGACGCACTACCCCCTTTTGCAATGGAATAATCCTGCGATCCAAATGGTGTTGGCCTTCTACAAAAATCCCGATAGGATGCTGCTCTCGTAAACGCTCAAATACATACTCGTTGGTTTGTTCCATCCGGTCCGCCCCTGAAAATCCATCCCGTTGGCGGTTCACTGGAAACATATTGATCAGCTCCAGTATTTTTTTTGCCCTTGGTTTTTTAAACAGATCCCCACGCGTCATAAAGTAGATAGGGGGATCTGCATATACCCCGATTAAAACGGGGTCCAGAAAGGCCGTTGGGTGATTTGCTGCAATCAACATCGGTTTATCGAGCGGGATCTGATCGAAATCCGATAAATAGATTTGACGAAACTGGTTGTACATCTGCCAATGACAGAGTCTTTCCAGCACTACGTATAAAATTCCTTTACTTTTGTGTCGATAACTAAACTTCATAGCGCAAAGTTAAAAATAACCGAATTGCAAAGTGCATCCATGGCTTCAAGGAAGCAAAATAATCAGCATCACCTCATCGTAGTGGGTGGACCCACTGCCAGTGGCAAGACTAGCCTCGCCATCCAAATTGCCCTCCAATATGGGGCGGAGATCATCTCGGCCGACAGTAGGCAGTTTTACAGGGAAATGACCATTGGAACGGCTAAACCAAGCAGCTCTGAGCTTCAGCAGGTACGACACCATTTCATAGATAGCCTATCTGTACTAGACGATTATTCTGTAGGAGATTTTGAGCAGGAGGCGATGGATACCTTGAGACAGTTGTTCGAAAAAAATACGATTGCGGTGGCTGTAGGAGGATCTGGGCTCTTTCTTCACGCGCTTTGTCAAGGACTGGACGCCTTTCCACCTGTTTTACCAACTGTAAAAGAGCACGTACAAACGCAGCTGGAAAAAAAGGGCATCACCTGGCTCCAGGAAACAATTAGGACATTGGATCCGATTTTTTATGCTAAAGCCGATATTCAAAATCCAGCCCGACTACGGAGAGCGGTTGAAGTTAGCTTATCCTCCGGTCAACCCTACTCCTCTTTTCTGGGAAAAACAAACCATGTTCGAAATTTTCAAATTCATTATTTACTTCCGGAATGGAACCGGGAAGTATTGTACGATCGTATCAACCAACGAGTGGACCAGATGATTGCCCAAGGATTGGAAGAAGAAGTGCATCAATTAAGGCCGATGGAGCATCGAACAGCACTCAAAACGGTCGGCTATGAGGAATGGATTCCTTTTTTTGAAGGAGAAATAAGCCGGGAAATGGTAATTGATAAAATCAAGCAACACAGCCGAAATTATGCCAAACGGCAATTAACCTGGTTTCGTAAATACGGAAACTGGATTCCCGTCCCAGAGGCCAAACCAATGAGCGCTTTCGAACTACTGGAAAAGACCATACAATTGGGTTAGGGAACCCGCCAGGCTAATACCCAACTCAAAATAAAGTTTTGATTCAGCTCCACACCGCATAGCCTTGCCTTTAGCTACAATCTAACGCTTGTTTTAAAAAACCAATTTGTTAAAAAAACAGGAAGTTTCGGATGGATGATTTAAAACAGCCTACATTTGTAAAATAATCCTTGGTCATTTTACCATACACCGATTCAATTATTTAATCAATCATGGCGCAACTACTTCGGCTTTGTTCTCTTTGGTTCATCTGTTTAGGCATTCCATTAACCAGTTATTCACAACCCGCTCTCCAAGAGGCAGGTACCATTTGTTGTGACCAAAATCTATGTCCTGGAGATACCTTTCCGCTCATTACTGAATGGACAGCCACCACCCCACCCGATAGTCTTTTGAACCTAGAATTCAGCTGGTTCACCCTTGTAACAGACTCCAGTTCTCCTTCAGGAACCAAATGGGTGAAATTACCGAATACAAACTCAAAAACCTATCTCCCCAACACATTAGGGACGCCCTTTGGTGGGTTTTTTATGCGAGCGGTTCGGGAAGTTGGTACCCTTCCTTACCTGTTCTCAAACGTTGTTTCGTACGTTCAACTCAGCGCGAGTAGCCCCGATTGCGTGTCCTCCAGCAGCACCGAAGCGACCATAGGGGCACTTCAGCTTTTCCCGAACCCGACCCACTCTACCCTCAAATTTAACTTGGGGAGCTCAGGGAGCGTTTTGGAGTATCAAATTCTATCCACCACGGGGGTTCCAATTCTGCAAGTTTCCGCTCTTCCGGCCGAAACCCAGGAAATATCCGTGGAACACTTGCCCCCGGGCACTTACCTCTTGCAAATAACCAGCCAGGAAGGGAAAAGATCCATTCATCCGTGGATTAAAATGTAAAATCTGCTACCTTTGCGGCCTAATTACACTAACTAATTTGTGTTATGAATAAAATGATCGAGCGCTTCCCTGCTCAGCTAGAGGAAGCGCTGCAACGGGCCGCTGCCACTACCCTTCAAAAGCATTCCGCACCCTTTCGCTCTGTTTTCATCTCTGGACTTGGAGGCAGCGGAATAGGTGGCAACTTTGTACAAGAACTGGTCCGCTCTGAGTGCAAATTACCTGTCGTGGTCAGTAAAGGGTACCACGCCCCAAGATGGGTGAACAAACATACGCTGGCCATCTGCTCCTCCTACTCTGGAAATACAGAGGAAACCCTGAGCACCTTTGAACAACTACTTTCAACCGGAGCAAAGATTGTTTGCATCGCTTCCGGAGGCAAATTAATTGATCTGGCAAAACAGCACCAGTTAGACTATATAGAACTCACACCCGGATGGTCAAGCCCCAGAGCTTGTCTCGGCTTTTCCGTGGTCGCCCAATTATCCGTACTACGGGCAGCCAAGTTGATTAGCGGACGAATTTTTGGCCAGGTAACTCGTTCTGCCACCAGCCTTTCCAAAGACCAGGCCAACATATCTAAGAAAGCTCTTCAGATTAGTCATCAAATTGGAAGCAAGACTCCAGTGATCTACAGCGCCGACCATTTAGAATCGGTGGCCGTTCGTTGGCGTCAGCAAATCAATGAAAACAGCAAAATGCTTTGCTGGCATCATGTCCTTCCTGAAATGAATCACAACGAGTTGGTGGGCTGGAAGCATGACCACCCAGAAGTGGCTACCATTTGGCTCCGAAATAAAGACGATTTCCAACGAACATCCATCCGAATGGACATCACGAAAGGTATTTTAGAGTCCAAAGCAGGAGCTACCATTGAGGTTTGGTCAAAAGGTAAATCGCTGGCAGAACAAATGTTTTACTTAGTTCACTTGGGAGATTGGTTGTCGTACCACCTTTCTCAAGACCGAAAAGTGGACCCTGTAGAAATTGAAGTGATTGATTATCTGAAAAACGCTTTGTCTAAAGTATGAGTCAATTAAAACTATCGAAGACTTATGTTCAATCCTTTGTAGGGGAGCATGAGTATAAGGCCATAGAAGCGCAGGTGGTAGCAGCAGCCAATCACCTTGAATCTCGTCAAGGACCTGGAAATGATTTTCTGGGTTGGATGGACCTTCCTGTTGAGAATGATCGGGCAGAATTTGAGCGGATAAAAATAGCGGCTGCTCGTATCCGAGAACAAAGCGAAGTCCTTATCGTAATTGGTATCGGGGGGTCGTACTTAGGCGCAAAAGCAGCACTGGAGTTTTGTGGACATCCCTTCCACAATCAAGTAAACCGTCCTGAAATCTATTTTGCGGGCACCAATATTAGTGGATCCTACCTGAGCCATCTGTTAGACCTCATCGGTGAACGGGATTTTTCACTAAATGTCATCTCAAAATCTGGCACTACAACAGAGCCAGCGATCGCTTTCCGAATATTAAAGGCAAAATTAGAGGCAAAATACGGCAAAGAAGCTGCAAAAGCAAGGATTTATGCAACCACCGACGCCCAAAGAGGAGCCTTAAAAACCATGGCTAATCAGGAAGGCTACGAAACCTTCGTGGTTCCTGATAACGTTGGAGGCCGTTTTTCCGTACTTACCGCGGTAGGTCTTCTTCCCATTGCTGTAGCTGGAATTTCCATCGATGCGCTTATGCAAGGAGCTGCAAGTGCCAGAGAGCGTTATCTAAGGCTCCCTTTTAATGAAAACGACTGCCTACAATATGTCGCAGCCCGCAATATCCTCCACAGAAAAGGAAAAGATATTGAGATGATGATCAATTACGAGCCGAGGCTTCATTTCGTCTCTGAATGGTGGAAACAGTTGTTTGGAGAAAGCGAAGGAAAAGATCAAAAAGGCATTTTTACCGCTTCAGCTGATTTCACTACCGATCTCCATTCTTTGGGACAATACATTCAAGATGGGAAACGACACCTTTTCGAGACCCTGCTTGAAATTGAGCAACCCGAACGCGATTTACGTATTCCCTCCACAGAGGATGACCTGGATGGGCTCAACTACCTGGCCGGTAAGTCAATGGATTATGTTAATAAAAAAGCGGCAGAGGGAACATTGATGGCACACCAGGATGGCGGCGTACCAACCCTTGTTCTGCAATTAAAGGATACATCAGCCAGTACCCTGGGTGAGCTGTTCTACTTTTTCGAACGAGCCTGTGCCGTTAGTGGATATTTATTAGGCGTAAACCCTTTCGACCAACCAGGAGTGGAGGCTTACAAGAAAAATATGTTTGCCCTTTTAGGGAAAAAATAAAATAGACTCGGTCCACTTAGCAGCGTAGTCATCCGAAACGGTTTGGCTACGCTTTTTTTATCGCCTACACACCAAAATAATCGGACTGCTTTGAATCACATTGCTCCAATTGCCAGATCGATCTTTGATTTGAATACTGTAAATCAAGGTATCCAACGTTTGATTAGAAATTGAATTCGTATCGCAAGGTGGAAGTAGGATTCCGTTAATCGGATCCGGTATGCAGCAGCTTACCGGTACCCGGACCGTAATTTCTCCCGAGATACCATTACCAGCGCCATTGGGATCTACCATTGGTAGGCGATAATCTTTTGCCAATGTGGGCGTTCGTAGATCGTAAATGACCAGACTTACAGTAGTATCCTCAAAACCCAAATCACCGTCCCCATCCGTGAAAGAGAAGGTTAAATCGGTATAAACGGTATCTGGATTTTTGAAAAAAGGGCGCTGTAGAATCGTTCCAGGTGTTACCGATAAAAAGGCAATCACTGGCGTATCTGGATAATTCGGCGGCTTCACACAATAAACCAGTATATTTGCTGCAGCGAGCAAGCTCAGAATGAACAATGTGACGGATCGCATACCCTAGTTTCCTTTTGTTTCATCAAAAGTACGACAATGCCAACAAACACAAGGCAGGAAATACAAGCAGCACTTGAAAGCTATTCCGGAAAACCGTCCGATTTCGAAGCCATTGCCCTTCGGATTTTCCGCTACCAGGCTGAATTCAACCCGCTCTACAGCCGCTTTTTAGCCTTGCTTAGAAAAGATCCTTCCTCTATCCAAACCATTCAAGAAATCCCTTTTCTTCCCGTTTCTTTTTTCAAGAGCCACCTGATTCAAACCAGCACTTGGAAACCTGAGGCCGTCTTTACCTCTAGTGGAACCACAGGACAAACACCTTCCCAACATGCCATCCGGGACCTGGATTTTTACCTACAAAACACCCTTCGCGGTTTCCAGGAGCACTATAGCACGCCCTCTGATTGGCTCATTTTGGCACTGCTCCCTTCCTACCTTGAACGAAGCGGTTCTTCGCTGGTAGCGATGGCACAATACTGGATTCAGCTTTCCCAATTCCCTGAAAGTGGTTTTTTCCTTCACGATTTGAATGCATTGTCCAAAACCCTTCAAGCGCGGCCCAAAGGGGTCCCAGTCCTATTATTGGGGGTGAGCTTTGCCCTACTGGATTTTGCAGAACAGTTTCCCATGGACCTAAGTGGAGTGACCATTATGGAAACGGGTGGAATGAAAGGTAGGAGAAAAGAAATTACACGACCAGAACTACATGCTCTACTCCAAGAGGCATTTCAGGTCCCTGCTATTCATTCCGAATATGGAATGACGGAGCTCCTTTCCCAAGGATACGCCAAGGGAGGCACCTTGTTCAGTCCAAGCGCTACCCTCCGGGTGCTCACCACCGAAATCAACGATCCTTTCTGCTTTACCGCCGCGGGAAAAACGGGGGTAATCAACCTGATCGACCTGGCTAACTTCGATACTTGCAGCTTCATTGCCACAGAAGATGTGGGAAGGGTTTATGAAAATGGCCAATTTGAAGTACTCGGCAGATTGGATATTGCAGAGCTTCGTGGATGCAACCTACTAATCGAATCATGAAAAGAACTACCCTTATTCTACTGTTGGCAATCCTGGGATGGGGAGGTGGCATAACCGCCCAAACCAATCCATCGGAGGAGGTCTTTTTTTTAGAGCGCAAAAGCCAAGAGTACGTACGCGACTTTAAAAGTTGGAACGCGCGAAACGCAGAGGGCCGACGGACTGATTGGTTCCTACGTGCTTCTTTGGGATACCTCGCGCCACTAGGCTTATTTCTTCCCGCTTCTTTATCAGCTAACCTGGAGGTCGGCTACCGTTGGCAGATGTTAGAATGGAGTTGGATGCACACCCAGCACGGTTTACCCATTGGAACCCAGACTTCAGCTTTACTATTTCTATTTAACTTGCCAACGAACAGTCCAAGCACCACCGTCTTGTACAACTACGAGTTGCCGATCGTATCAGGAACGTTCTCAGATCATCTTTGCATGAGTCTACATTTGCCTGTAGCCTCTGTACCTGTATTCATTAAGTATGGAATAGGCATCCAACAGCCCTATTTATCCAATTCCTTTGTGATTACTTCCTATTTAGAGGATGGAACAAAAATCAGGAGGAGCTTTTTAGGAGGTCAAAAAATTAACAATATTCCCTCCTTTTCAAGTGTATTATCCACGGGTTTTAGCAATGGACCATTTTTCTGCTCCTTTGATTATTTCCCCAACCTAAGATCTACTGGAGATTCGCCGGTGCACCAAATCCGAGCTGGAATCCAGTTGACAACCGGAAAATCCAAGGTTGCACCCACCTGGTTCCCTATTGCTTCGGAAGTAAAAATTCCTAAAACACGAATTGGAATTGCCCATTATTTCCAAACCCTGCTTAGCAAGAGCCCCACCACCTCCAATGGCTTGGAACTAACCATTGCCCGGACGCATTCGGATCATTGGGAATCCCAATTGGGGTGGCAATACAGCCATCAGGGACAAGGATACCAAAAGCAAACACCCTCGGTTGCTGATATTATACAAAGCCCAATTGGACGCCTTTACCTCCAAAATCCGCTGGCTTCATTAAGGAGAGCTCGATGGAGTTTGCAGTATTCTGGACAACCGGATCGAGCGGTTCACTTTACCGCCCTTGGGGGCTTGGGCTGGCACTTTTCAAATTTTTCATTAACGGAAATGCTGCGTTTTCCTGAATTTAGACCCACCTTTTCCCATTATGCAGGGCTTCATGCGGGCGGTGGGTTGCGCTACCGCTATTTTTACAGCCACCTTCAAATAAATAAAGTCTTAGGAAACCAATCGCCTCTATTTCTGGAATGGAGCACTGGGGTCCAATTGTTTTTAGGCCGATATTAAAAAATGCCTGGGTGTTGGTAGCAGCCAGGCATTCTTACTATTTGCAATTAGGGTAATTAGTGTTGGAGCGTATCTGGAACGGAAGGTGTATTGGCACCCTTCTTTTTATCCTCATTGCCTAACATCCTATTTCGCTCCACACTATTGGGAGGTAGTGCCTGATTGAAAGTGGGAGCTTTGATTTCCTGAGCGGGCAGCTCCGTGGGAGTTTGAAGACGTTCGCCCGTATTTCCCTTTTTCCTGTTTTGTTTAGTCATTACGGCCGGCTCCGATGCTTCTGTCGCGACAGATGGAACAGGAGCAGAAGGGACAGTTTCTGATGGAATGGAATTTGGAACTGCTGCTGGAACCTGAGGCTGCCTGGAGGATAAGTACCAAACAAGAGCGGATAAAACAGCTGCACTGGAGACCAGAAAGAGCAGTTGAGCAGGGAAACGGTTAATTACCCGAGGTCGCAAGTTGGATTCTATACCCTGCCAAACCTTTTTAGAGGGCTGGTCCCAACCATTGGGTGCGGGGGTTTCGGGCATCTCTTGAAAAGCATTTCGGAAAATGCTGTCAATCTGTTCAAAATTCTGCTGTTCTGGCATAAGTAATGATCGGATATGGATTGAAAGACAGGGTAAATCGGCAAAGCCTACTCTGCCTACTGTTTTGTTACGACTAGTATTCGGGCATTTTAAAATAATGCTTCTCCAGCACTTTCTTTAAATAATCCCGAGCTTTAAAAAGTTGACTTTTGCTTGTGCCAACCGAGATATTCAACTGCTCAGCAATTTCTTCATGACTAAATCCTTCCACCGCATACAGATTAAAGACCGCCCGATAACCAGGTGGGAGCGTTTGAAGCAACCGCATCAAATGCGCTGCATCTAATTGCGCGACCACATCATCATCTGTTCTTATTCTATTCTCATAGGGCATAAAATCACCTACATCTTGAATAAAATCTCGTTGCTTACGAAGGTGACTTAACGCGGTATTGATCATAATTCTTCGGATCCATCCGCCTAATGCCCCTTCACCTCTAAACTGAACCATATCCCTGTACACTCGAATAAATCCGTCCTGTAGCATATCTTCGGCTTCTGCTCGATCACGAGCATACCGAAGCAAAATCCGGAACATTGGCACGCTGTACCGATTGTACAAGGCTACCTGATGCGTAGGGCTCTCCATTTTGATGCCCTCTACCAAATCTTGATCGCTCCATTGCTGCATATATTCTTCGTTGTTATGACGTACACACCGTTAAAGAGGTTGTCTGCCTTCCAAAAAAAGTTGAATTATTTCGGACAGAAAACTGGCAATTCCGGATTTTATTGTAAAAACGGTGAAAAAAGGATCGTTTCACCAAACTTATTGAGTTAAAAAGAAAAATCGATTCATTTTGATGGGGGGACAAACTTAGTTTGAAAAGTCATATTACTTTGTTTTGATTTCCAAATTTGAGCTCGGCATACCCTACTGAAGAAGATTCACCTTTTCGTTTTTTCTTCGGCAAATCCGGTTGAAAACCTAGATGGTTCAGAGCAATGTTTGCCATAAAACTATCATTTTTAGTGCGATTGATTTAACAATTTCCAATGGTCCAGTACTTTTGCAGCATGTCAAACAACGCACAGTATCCCACTCCAGCCTCCTTTCACCGCAGCAAAAGTGGTGCCTACTTTGAGGAGGCCAAAGGCTATTTTCCTGGAGGCGTTCACTCGCCTGTCCGGGCATTCAAAAGTGTAGAGGGTCCACCCATCTTTTTTGAAAAAGGGGAAGGATCTCATTTGTACGATGTCGATCATCAGCGGTATGTAGATTTTTGCTGTTCTTGGGGCCCGCTCATTTTGGGGCATTGTCCTCCAGCGGTGGTACAGCGCGTAACAGAAACAGTGGCCAATGGGATGTCCTTCGGGGCTCCTACCCCTCATGATTTGTTAATTGGAAAGTTGATTTTAGAAAAGCACCGCTACATCGAAATGATTCGGTTTGTAAGCAGTGGGACGGAGGCGGTTATGAGTGCCCTCCGCCTCGCGCGAGGGGTAACTGGGCGCTCTAAAATTCTAAAATTTGAAGGCTGTTACCACGGGCACGTCGACTCTCTTCTCGTAAAAGCAGGTTCTGGCTTGGCGACATTTGGTATTAGCACCTCGGCTGGCATTCCAGCATCTTTTGCCCAAGAAACCATCGTCGTACCGCTAGCGGATCCGGAAGCCCTTGAACAGGCGATGCAACAATATGGTGCAGAGATTGCTGCCATCATTGTAGAACCCATACCCGCCAACAATGGGTTACTTCTTCAAGATCGCAGTTTCCTTCAACTCCTGAGAGAAACCGCCGACCGGTTTGGTGCACTTTTAATATTTGATGAGGTAATTTCTGGTTTTCGAGTTGGTTTTGAAGGCGCGACTGGCTACTACGATGTGCAGCCAGATATCATCACCTTTGGTAAGATAATTGGAGGTGGTATGCCCGTTGGCGCTTATGCCGCCTCCAAGAAAATCATGCTCCACATCGCCCCTGAAGGACCTGTTTACCAAGCAGGTACGTTAAGTGCTAATCCAGTGGCCATGGCAGCAGGTTACGCCACTCTTCTGGAAATCTCTCAACCTGGATTTTACGAGCAGTTATCAGAAAAAACGGGTCGCTTTATTCAGCAAATTCAGGACCACTGCGATCAAAAAGGCTACGAAATTACATTCCCCAGAATTGGTTCCATTTTCTGGCCGACCTTTACCCGCGAACGCATCCAACGAAGTGAATCAATTGATGGATCCAAAATGTCCTTGTTCAAAATAATGCATTTAGAGTGCTTAAAGCGCGGTGTCTACTTTGGACCTTCGGGTTATGAAGTTGGTTTTGTCTCCTCGGCACATACAGAAACAGACCTTGACCGGGCAGCTCATGTCATCATAGAGGCCTTGGACATTGTCTATCAGCCCTAATTCTACTGGGGGCGAATGCCCAACAAGTCGGGCTCCAATACGCAGGTGAGCTCACTCATCATCATGGCAGTCGCCCCCCATACTATATGTCCCTCCACGTCAAAATAAGGCATATCCGACAGCAAATAGCCGGTTGAAAGACGTAAATCTGTCCGTTTTCTATATCGAGGATGGTAGAAACATTGCATATCCGGAAATAATATTTGCTCTACCTCCCCTATCTGAGGTGTAAATGCAGCAGGTGTACGCAAAACACCTACGAATGGATGTACGACAAAATTACTGACCGGGATATATAGTTCTGTGAGCCGTCCCAGCAGCTCCACTGCAGCTGCTTTTATTCCGACTTCCTCTTCTAATTCCCTCAACGCCGTCGCTTCCAAACTGGTATCCTCTGCCTGAACGCTCCCACCTGGAAAACTAATTTGGCCGCTGTGGCGGTCATTAGGATGGACACTGCGTTGAATTAACACGGTTTTCCAGGGAGATCCTTCCATTTGGTGAAACAATATCATGACCGCTGCTTGCCTGGCTTGTTTGGGTACCTCAATGGCCTCTAAGGTTTCCTTTGCCCTCAAGGCTCCAGCCATTTGCAACTGGGCTTCCAGCCCAGGTAGTGCTCCACTTAGCTTGCTCTTTGCAGATTGAATAAATTGGTTCATATTCTGGGGTGTTCTATTTTAATTTCATTAAAAAATAAACTATATTATTAACAAATAAATAATTATTTTAAAAATAATAGGATAAATTATACATAAATAATCCAAAATTTGAATTTTTATCAAAAAACCTATTTTAAACCTTTATTGCATTAATAAATAATTAAATTTTAACAAAATATTTTAACTAATATGTAAATTTTAAATTTATTCATTAATTTATTTGCAAAAAATAAGTCATTTTACTCATCTTTGTACTGTTAACCAGTTAACATAAACATCTTGTGAGGTGATGAAATTGGCAGCCATGCCCTCCTGTCTCGGGGGTGAGGAGTTCGGGAAAAATGCAGTAAACTGCACTAACCGCCTCGTGGAGGTTCGAATCCTCCCTTCACAGCTTCTCAACCACGTTCCTTTTTTAAGGGCGTGGTTGTTTCATTTCTGCTTCCTCCATTCGACGAAGGATCTTTCCTGTAGCCCCCTTACTTTGTTGAAGGTAATCCTGCACTTGTTTTGAGGCTTCTTCGCGTTCTGCCGCTTGGTACAAGTATTTCAAACAAGCTGCTAACTCCTCTGGCTCCTGAATTGTAAAAGCTGCCCCTCTTTGGATCAATTGATTAGCTTCTTCAAACTTTTTATACCTGGGACCAAAGATAACTGGCAAGCCCCAAGCCGCAGGCTCCAAGGTATTGTGAATACCTGCCCCGAATCCTCCACCGATGTAGGCCACCACTCCGTACC
>JBKDAM010000140.1:0-3841 GCA_046316495.1 Chitinophagales bacterium | reverse complement strand
GCTTTCCTGTAAGACAGCAATTTCTTTGATTGAAAACCCGGATATTTCAAACAATAAAATTGCTTCTCGCTGCTGCTCAGGTAACCTGCTCAAGGCCTTATACAGCCATTCTCGATCCATTTGTGTACGCTCCGAACTTTCAATGCCAAGGTGCACAAAATCAGGATCTTGCCCCAAGTCCCTACTCTGTGGCCGCTGCTTTCGCCGGTGGTTAGCCAGCACTCGAAGCGCAATACCAAAAATAAATGACGGAAATGCCTCCTGAGCACGAAGCTGGTCAAATTGCCGGTAAGCAATCAATACTGCATCTTGCAATAAATCCTTCCAATCCATCTCTCCATAAACTCGAGCCTTACAAAAACGCTCTAATTTAGGATGGACTGGCTGGTAAAGCCGCATAAAAGCTGTTTGCTTTTGTTCAGTCATGCATCAAGCTGCTTAATCAATGTGATTCTTTCCATTTCTCACACCTACAATGGTAAGTGTTATTAGTTGGGAAAAAGTGACAAGTGACAATATAATTTTATTACAAAAGCCTGTTTTAGTCCCTATGTTCCAAACAAACACGTTAATCCAGGGTTAAGTGCGTACAGAATTCGTAAGATCCGGCAAACACAGCGTACCTTTACCGTTTAAACACTAAAAATATGATTGATTTATTATACCAAGGCCTTGACTTCATGCGCCACCTGGATGAACACCTCCAACGATTGGTAACAGACTATCAGACATTTGCCTACGTCATTCTGGCGCTTATTATTTTTTGTGAAACCGGTCTGGTTGTAACCCCATTTTTGCCAGGTGACTCGCTGCTTTTTGCTGCAGGCGCCGTTGCAGCAGGGGGTAGCGCACTCAATGTGTGGTTGCTCATTCCTATTCTGATCGCCGCCGCTATCCTGGGGGATAATACCAACTACTTTTTTGGGAAATACCTAGGCCAACGTGTCTTTCAGCGTGACTACTGGTTTCTGAAGCGAGAGTACTTAACTCGCACGGAGCAATTTTATGAAAAATACGGCGGCAGAACCCTGGTTATGGCTCGATTTGTCCCTATTGTCCGCACCTTTGCCCCCTTTGTAGCTGGTGTAGGAAATATGACCTACCGCAAATTTATTGGATATTGTTTTGGCGGAGGCATTTTATGGGTAGTAAGTATGACCCTTGCTGGCTACTTTTTCGGCCAAATTCCAATCGTCAAAAACAATTTTGAAATTGTAGTAGTTGGAATCATTGGATTCTCAATACTCCCAATGATAATTGAAGTTATCAAGGCTAAAATGCGCAAGTAAATCGCTAAATTACTAACAAAAAAGGCGTGTACACTCGAAAAGCTGTACACGCCTTTTTTTATTCTCCTTATTTAGCCCGAATATACACTTCGATCGGCACACCTTTAAAATCGAAATGCTTGCGCAACTGATTTTCTAAGTACTGCTTGTACGAATCTCGAACCCAATTGGGATTGTTCACAAAACACGCAAAAGCAGGGTAGTATCCAGGCAGCTGAGTAAAATACTTAAACTTGGGGAAACGACCTTTCACCGAAGGGGGAGGAATGGTCTCCACTGCATTGTGCAACACCTCGTTTAACTCAGAGGTCTTTATCTTCCGACTACGGTTCTCATATACCTGCATGGCTGCCTCGACCGCATCGAAAATACGTTGTTTCTCTAATACGGAAATGAATAAGACCGGCACATCATCAAACGGAGCAATTCGAGCCTTAATCCCATTCTCATAATCCCGAAGGGTATTGGTTTGCTTATCCTTCACCAAATCCCACTTATTTACCAAGATTACAATCCCTTTGTGCCGCTTTTGAGCCAAACTGAAAATATTCAAATCCTGGGCTTCTATTCCCTGCGTTGCATCTAATACCAATAAACAAACGTCCGCATCTTCTACGGCCCGAATAGCACGCATGACAGAATAAAACTCTAAATCTTCATCTACCTTAGACTTTTTCCGAATTCCAGCTGTATCAACGAGAATAAACTCCTTCCCAAATTTGTTGTACACCGAGTGGATCGGATCACGGGTAGTACCCGCAATCGGAGTGACGATATTTCGCTCCTCCCCTAAAAGTGTATTCAATAATGACGATTTCCCAACGTTGGGCCGACCGACAATTGCAAACTTTGGAAGTGGATTCTCCAATGGATCCTCATTCTCCACCAACTCAGCAACCGCGTCTAGGAGATCACCCGTGCCACTTCCACTAATAGAGGCAATAGGAAAAACCGTTTCAAATCCAAGGCTGTAAAACTCGTTGGACTCCATCATACGGGTAAAATTATCCACCTTATTAACCACTACAAACACCGGCTTGTTACCGCGACGCAACATCCTGGCCATGCTCTCATCCAAATCGGTTATCCCTGTTTGAGCGTCCACCATAAATAAAATGACCGCCGCTTCTTCCAATGCAGCACGCACCTGCTTCTGAATGGCTGCCTCAAACACATCGTCCGAACCACTCACAAAGCCCCCCGTGTCCACTACGGTGAACCGCTTACCACTCCATTCGCAAAAACCATACTTGCGATCCCTGGTCACACCTGAAAAATCGTCGGTGATCGCATCGCGAGACCCTACCAAGCGGTTATATAAAGTTGACTTGCCGACATTTGGTCGGCCCACAATGGCTACTACGCTACCCATATTGATTGTTTTTTGCCTCCGGAGATGAAAAAAAGAAATTCCGTTTTTTCCCAAACGGACCAAGGCAGTTCTTAGGTGAATTTAAAATAAAAACCTACCAAACTATCATTATTTTCCGAAGGCAGCTAATTTTGCACCACAAAGGTAGGCAAAAGCCGTGGGAAATGACTTACGACTGTGCATAATCAGAAAACAAAATGCCGAACTACCCCATCCGGCTCGGGAAATACCACTAAACTATGCAGAGAATCATCTACCGAGACCTAAATGTTACGATTTTTCAAAGTGCCCTTTTTCAAACCAATTCCACGGTTGTCTGTACAGATGATGTCGTAATTGTAGTAGACCCCGCCTGGCTCCCAGACGAAGTGCTTTCCATCAAACAATACGTGGATGCTGTAAAGGGTAGAAGACCTGTCTTTTTGGTATTTACCCATTCTGACTATGACCATATTATCGGCTACGGAGCCTTTCATCCCGATAAAGTCTTTGCCACTAAAACATTCGCCGAACGAACCGACAAGGACGAAATCCTACAACAAATTACCGACTTCGATCAACAATATTATATCGAACGACCTTATAAAGTCGCTTTCCCCGAACCTGATTTTCTCGTTTACAAAGATGGAGTCCAATACCGCCATGGCCGTACTAAACTAACGTTTTATACCGCCCCGGGCCATACCAATGACGGTCTAATCCTCGTAGTATGGCAATTAGGCCTTTGCCTGGCCGGTGACTACCTCTGCCAGACAGAATTCCCCTTTATCTACCACAGCAGCATAGAATACGAGAACACGCTTAATAAACTGCCCCAAATCCACGACCGAAACTGGTTTACGCGGCTGGTCCCGGGCCATGGCCTACCTGCCCTACACCTAAACGAGTGGCTAAAACGACGCATAGAAGCCCTTGCCTATATCTATTCCGCCAGAGAAAGCATCGCAACAGGTCTTCCATTCGAAGAAGCGTTACTGTGGGATCGATACCGCTTCCCTAAGGTGCAACTCCAGTTTCACAAAAACAATATGGCACTTCTGCAACAAGAATACGAACAAGGTGTGTGGACCTGGGACCAGGAGTTGTCAAAAGAATTATTCCAAAAAAGACGAATAAAAAATACCGATATCCTGCTCAATGAAATGAATACAGAGGACGAAGAAGAGGGGGACGATTAACT
>JBKDAM010000139.1:0-23583 GCA_046316495.1 Chitinophagales bacterium | reverse complement strand
AAACGCTAAAAATGCCCTGAAAACGATTTTTTATCTTGTCAACCCTCCAGGAGCGCCACACAACACCAACCTAAAACTCCAATTGGTCAATCAATAGTTAACAAAAAAAACCGCCTCACAACATTAGCTGTGAGACGGCCTCTTTTTATGAGGTGGTCGGTGAATATCTATTCAACGGAGTCAGAGGGAGAAACGGTTTGTTCCACTTCAGGAGTAACTGCCGTTTGTTCTTCTTGGCTGCTGTTGTGAGCATCTGCAAATGGCCTTTTTCCGATTATTTCTTCTAGATCGGACCGGTGCAGGACCTCTTTTTCGAGTAATGCAGTCGCCAAGGCGTCCAGTTGCGCTCGGTGTTCTTTCAGAAGGTTTTGTGCTCTGGTATATTGGCCCTCGATCATATTTTTCACCTCTTGATCTACCAACCAAGCCGTTTGATCACTGAATGGACGGCTATAGGTTTCGTTCATCATGCTATGGAAGGATATGTTTCCGATGGTTTCGTTCAGACCATAATTCAGAATCATATCATAGCTCATTCTCGTGATGTGGTCAAGGTCGCTTTGGGCACCAGTGCTAATTTTATTGAACACGACATTTTCTGCGGCGCGGCCCCCTAAAGTCATACAGATATCATCCAATAATTTTTCTTTTCGGGTGATGTATTGTTCTTTAGGTAGATATTGGGCGTAGCCGAGCGCGGCCAAGCCACGAGGGACGATGGTTACTTTAACCAGCGGGTGAGCGTGCTCGAGGTACCAGCCACAGATGGCGTGTCCGGCTTCATGATAAGCAATAATTTGCTTTTCCTCGGGGCTTATAATTTTATTTTTCTTTTCTAGGCCTCCAATTACCTTATCCAGCGCGTAGTTAAAATCATCCAGATCAACGGCAGTTTTACCTCTACGAGCAGCGATAAGGGCTGCTTCGTTGCAGACATTTGCGATATCGGCACCGACGAAACCCGGAGTCATTTCCGCAAGTGTGGCTGGTTTGACATCGCTAGAGACCTTTATTGTTTTGACGTGAACAGCAAAAATTTGTTCACGGCCTTTAAGGTCGGGGCGGTCGATACCGATTTGTCGATCAAAACGACCGGGGCGAAGGAGAGCTTGGTCCAGGATATCTGGGCGGTTGGTAGCGGCCATTAGAATGACCCCTTTATCGGTGGGGAAGCCATCCATTTCGACAAGAAGTTGGTTGAGGGTGTTTTCTCGTTCATCATTTCCACCCTGTACCATCCCTCTGCCACGGGCACGACCAATTGCGTCAATCTCGTCTATAAAGATGATACAAGGCGCTTTTTCACGGGCTTGTCGGAATAAGTCACGCACGCGGGATGCCCCAACTCCAACGAACATTTCGACGAAGTCTGATCCGGAGATGGAAAAGAACGGTGCATCGGCTTCGCCGGCAACCGCTTTTGCGAGCAGGGTTTTACCGGTACCTGGGGGGCCGACTAATAAGACGCCTTTGGGGATTTTTCCACCGAGGGCGGTGTACTTTTTAGGGTTTTTTAAGAAGTCAACTACCTCCATTACTTCTTCTTTCGCCTCATCTAAACCTGCAACATCTGCGAAGGTGACATTAACTTTCGTATTACTATCGAAAAGGGTGGCTTTTGATTTTCCGATGTTAAAGATTTGAGAGCCAGCACCTCCTGCTCCCCCGCCCATACGACGGAGGATAAAGATCCAGATTCCCGCAAAAATCAGCAAAGGAAGTCCATAGGTAAGTAAGAATTGACCCCAAGGTTTTTCCTGGTAGTCAATATGTACTTTTGGTTTTTTAGCTTTGACCAGTTCTTCATTCAGCGCTTTGATATTGTCGCTAAACACCTCCATAGGCCCCACATTAAAGATAAAGTGAGGTTTGCTAGGATCTATGGTTCGGTCATTTGGGTTGATTTCGGTGTAGTCTCCCTGTCCTAATTTTTCCTTTTTTATATAGACATATCCTTCTGACTTATTGATAATCAGTAATTTGTCCACATCTTCATTGAGGGCCATTGTTTCGAAATCAGCCCAGTTGATCGTGCGTTTGGGGCCAATGCTTTTTGCCATATAAATGCCGAGTAGGCTGATGGCTACTAGCAGATAGATCCAAGTAAAGTTAAACTTGGGAAGTCCATTGCCTTTATTGTCCCTACGCTGCGAATCGGGTACTTCGTTATTATCTTTGTTATTATCCATGGCTTACGGTATATAAAATACTTTCAGTTGTGTTTCAGGTGAGCGTGCTTAAATTGAAAGGAGCATTAAATATCTGCGAACTCGGTCACTTTTGCGTCGCTCCAGAGTTGTTCCAGTTCATAGAAAAGGCGCGTTTCTGGGTAGAAGACGTGGACGACGGTTCCAAAATAATCCATCAGTACCCATCGGGCATTCATGGATCCTTCTGTGTGAACTGGATTGGATCCGGTTTCTTCTTTTACTCTTTTGTGGATGCTGTCTGCGATTGCTTTGACATGCACATTAGAATCGCCCTCGCAAATAATAAAGAAATCTGCTGGTGCGTCTTCTAGGTGGCGCAGATCCAGCAAAACGATATTTTTACCTTTTTTGTCTCGGATGCCTTCAATGATCCAATTATTCAGTGCTTCGAGCTCTTTTTGGCGGCTGCTTTCCTGCCGCGATTTAGCAACTGTGAGATTCAAATGTATAATTCTGTTTTTGTTTACGAAAAAAAAATATTCCAACAAAGGTACGACTATAAAATGACTTTCCTCTTGCTGATATTTGCGTTTTTGAATTGTTTTGAAACAGGATAACGCAAAATGGGTCGGTAAAGTTCTCTGGCATTTCGACGAACTGTCCTCCACCAACGATTACGCCCGGTATATTACTCGGCAAAGTGAAGTAGAGTCGGGAACGGTCATTCGGACAGACTGTCAAACTGCAGGGCGTGGTCAGCTTGGGGCGGTCTGGGAAAGTGCGCCTGGGAAAAATTTGACGTTGACGATTATTCTGCATCCTAATTGGCTTCGGGCAGAGGCTCAGGTTGGTTTAAGTCAAGCTGTTGCGTTAGCAGTAGCGGCATCCATCCAGGCATTTGTACCGGAGATGGATGTAAGTATTAAGTGGCCAAATGACCTTTTGGTACAACGGAGGAAGGTGGGGGGCATCTTGATCGAGAATACTATTTCTGGGCAGTTTTTAGCGCAGTCGCTTATTGGTATTGGAGTAAACGTGAATCAGGTCCACTTTTCTTCGGCACTACCAAATGCAGCTTCATTGAGTAGTTTAGCTAGTAGACAAATAGATTTAGATGCATTTCAGGCGCATTTATTTGCCTCTGTTGAGTATCATTATGAATGGTTGAGACTTCAGGGGAGGGAGGGGATTCATCAAGACTATTTGCGCAATTTGTTTGGGATGGGCGTGCGTAAGCGATTTTTGAGCATGCCGGGAGAGGTGCCTTTCTGGGGCTGTATTAAGGGGGTTGACCCTGACGGAAGGCTATGTATTGAAACTGATCAGGGCCTTCAAAAATTTGCGTTAAAAGAGATAAAGCAGTTTTTCGAGTTGGATTAGCGCCAGTTTGACAGTGTGTCTTCCCTTGGTGTTGGAGTTACTGGGAACTCCCGTTGGTATTCTTCTTGTGGAGTATTTTTTTTGGGCCAGTAAGGTTTGTATTTGGGTGTGCATTGATCTGAAAACCAGTTAAATAGCGACCAGAATAGGAGGGCAGCAATGATCCATCCAATCCAGTTTGGTAAGGGAACTACATTTCTAGGGGTGTCAGCCCATGGAGGAGGCGCTTGGTGAAAACTTTGAAGAGGAAGTCCTAATCGCTTGTGTTCTTCCATTAGGTTTTGTCGCACCTCCAAAATAACAGGCTTTAGCTGTTCAATTAATTGTAACCAAGCTTCTTCCCGGGGTTGAATTTGATTGATACTCCGCCCGGGAGGCCCCATTGAAGGGAAGGTGGCTAGTCTGGAAGTGTTTTTCCATTGAGAAGCAGTAATGGGTACCGGTATAATTCGGATAAAGCTATTGCCATATCGTTGGAGTCGATCTACGGCACGAGGGATTTCTTCCTGCTCAATCCAGGGGGTATTGATTGATTTTTGGCTGGTTAGGAAAAGGTAGATATGTGCTTGTTCTAATTCTAGCACCAGGTCTCTATGGTAGGGCAATCGTTGTTTAGCTGGGTTGTACCAGAAGAAGAGTACATTCCATGGGAAGGGAATCACGGGTGGGGGTTCTGGGTGGTCGTACCAAATTCGAAAATGGTACTTTTCCTGTAAGGGCTTTAACCACTCTATAAGTTGCACCACATAGGAGCGGTCAGCGGCAGCATGAGAAATGTAGATATTTAGCAAGGTTGGAGAGTGCTTCTGATTAAAGATGAACAAAAACTAAAAAAATTACCTTTAATAGTGTGTAAAAGATAATTAAGTAGATATGGTCAAACAGCCAATCTTATTTGCTGGGAGTGTGTTGTTCATTTTAGGGGGTTGGTTTGGAATAATTCCAATTGCCGCACAGCCGTTGATTTGGGATTCAAAACACACTCAAATCACACATTTTCAACCTAATTTAAAGCCTTTTTCAAAGGATACGGCGCGCGATTCCATTTTGAACGGGCGGTTGAAGTCCTTTTCTTGTATGTTTATTCCTCCATGGAGTCCTAGTGAATTACCTGTATTTTGCCGGATGGAACATATACTTGAGAAAAGGACAGCGGTGCCGATCAAATTTAGATTAGGTGCGGTGCAGTATGTGGATTGGCTAGAGGGAAAGCCTAATTCGGGCATTTACCCATGGTATATTCCGTAATCCCGGCACATTCAGCATGACAGGAGTTGCTGTAAGTGACATTGTTACAGCCGCAGACGGGATCGTATGCCTCATTGCATAAGCATCCGGATTGTGGCATTTCCTCGCAATCGGAGTGGTTACAAGCGCTTAACAAGCAAAGGGCGATGGCGATTTTCGCAGTTGAGCGGAGAAAAGAGCGGACTAGAATCATAGTATGAGTGTTTTAATGCTGTTTATTATGGTTGCTCGCCGACAGTTCGGATAAAGATTTCATCGAAAGAAGGGAGCAACTCTTGGAAAGAACGAATATGTACATTTCGATCGATCAAAAATCTCAGAGGAAGGTTGCTTTGGTCTGCATTTTCGGTTTGAATAGTGACCGATTTTTCAGTTTGGGCATGTATTTTGAAGGTATTACCCAGTTCTTCCGGGAATGGATCGTTTGATTCGATTTTGTATAGGTGTTGTTTGAAGCGGTTTTTTATTTCCTGCACTTCTCCGTAAAGGACATTTTTTCCTTTATTGATAAGGGCGATATACTGGCACATTTCTTCCACCTGCTCCATACGGTGGGTACTGAAGATAATACTGGTTCCGGCTTTGTTCAACTGCAGGATTTCTTCTTTAATCAGGTTGGTATTAATGGGGTCCAACCCTGAGAAGGGCTCATCCAGGATGAGGAGTGGTGGGCGGTGGATTACGGTTGCAATAAATTGAATTTTTTGTTGCATCCCTTTGGAGAGGTCCTCCACTTTTTTATTATTCCAGCTACTGATCTCAAATTTTTGAAACCAATATTCGATTTCTTGTTTGGCTTTTTGAGTGGAAAGCCCTTTGAGTTGAGCCAGGTAGAGGAGTTGTTCTCCCACTTTCATTTTTTTGTAGAGTCCTCGTTCTTCGGGCATGTAGCCTATTTTTTCTGGAGTTTGGCTATTTATTTTTTCTCCATCAAAATAAATGACGCCTTCATCGGGTGCGGTGATTGTTGTGATCATTCGTATGAGGGAGGTTTTCCCTGCCCCGTTAGGTCCGAGAAGGCCGAATAGGGAGCCTTTAGGAACATCAAAGCTGACGTGGTCTACTGCAGTGTATTTATCGTATTGCTTAACGACGTTTTGTATGCTTAGAATCATGATTTCAGTGTTGGAAAAAGAATATGTTTAAAGAGGCCGGATAAAAATACTTGATTTGTTTGAAAGGGCCTCAGCGCTTAAATTTTTTTTTATGAAATTAGGTGTTTATAGGCTGCCGAGCAGTTGTTCGAGCAAACTTTTCGCTTGCTTGATGGTTCGTACGCCTTCTTGGACAAGGATAAACTCTTTGTTGGTTTGTTTCATGGAGATACTCATTTGACGGCCATGTTTTCCGACAAAAGAGATGATTTTATGGAAGTCTTCGCTTTCAAAGAAAGGTGACTGGGGTTTCGAGAGGAAGTAGCAACGTAGTTTTCCACCTTTAAGTATAAGCCGTTCAAAGCCTAATCGTTTACAGAGCCATTGTAATCGAAGTGCTTCAAAGAGGGTAAGAACGGCCGTCGGGACTTTCCCGAAACGATCCGTTAGCATGGCTGAAAACTGTTCGATTCCCTGTTCATTTGTGATATCATTTAATTGCGTGTAGAGGGCTAATCGCTCCTGGGTATTGGATACATATTCGTCTGGAATGCGCATTTCCAGGTCTGTTTCAACGGTTACTTCGCGCACAAAGTCTCCTTTTTTGGCAAGTTCATCTTTGAACAAGTCTTTAAAATCAGTCTCTTTTAGTTCATGGATGGCTTCATCCAGGATTTTTTGATAGGTTTCGTAACCGATATCCGCTATAAAGCCGCTCTGCTCTCCTCCGAGTAGGTTACCGGCGCCTCGAATATCCATATCGCGCATGGCGACTTGGAATCCATCGCCCAGCTCGCTGAACTCTTCGATCGTCTTGAGGCGTTTTCTTGCTTCTGGTGTAAGCACGGAAAAAGGAGGGGCAAACAAATAGCAATAGGCTTTGGTATTGGACCTACCTACCCTACCCCTTAGTTGGTGTAGATCGGAAAGTCCAAAGATATCTGCTCTATTGATAATGATGGTGTTGGCATTGGGGATATCCAGACCTGTTTCGATGATATTAGTGCTTACGAGTACGTCGTGTCTTCGCTCAATAAAGTCGATCAGTGTTTGTTCCAGTGCTTCTGGGGGCATTTGACCATGAGCCATTGCGACATCAATATCAGGACAGATTCGCTGTAGTAGCTCGACTATTTTGGGTAGTTCAGTGACACGGTTGTGGACAAAGAAGACTTGCCCACCACGGTGTATTTCGAAATAGATGGCATCTTTGATAAGGTCCTCATTAAAAACTCGGATCTCAGTATGGATGGGCTGTCGGTTAGAGGGTGGGGTGCGCAGGATACTCATATCTCTGGCTGCCATGAGTGAGAACTGCAGTGTTCTGGGGATTGGGGTAGCGGTGAGGGTGAGGGTATCAACATTGTATTGGAGGGCCCGTAATTTTTCTTTGGCAGCCACTCCAAATTTTTGTTCTTCGTCAATGACTAAAAGACCGAGGTCTTTAAACTTGGTATCCTTGCCCAGTAGGGCGTGGGTGCCAATAATGATATCTACTTTCCCTTCTGCCAGTTGTTCCAGCACCTTCTTTTTCTCTTTACTGGTTCTGAAGCGGTTGATATAATCGACGTTCACAGGGAACTCTGAGAGTCGTTCGGAGAAGGTTTTCCAGTGCTGGAGTGCCAGGATGGTAGTTGGAACCAATACGGCGACTTGTTTGCCATCTGTTACGGCTTTGAAAGCGGCACGAATAGCTACCTCTGTTTTGCCGAACCCAACATCTCCACAGACCAGACGATCCATTGGATAGTCTTTTTCCATATCGGCTTTAACATCGTTGGTTGCCTTCAGTTGGTCGGGGGTATCTTCAAAGATGAAGGAGGCTTCAAGCTCGTTCTGGAGGTAGCCGTCTGGGGGGAAGGCATGGCCGGGTGCTGAACGTCGTTTTGCGTAAAGCTGGATGAGTTCGGCTGCGATATCTTTGATTTTTCGCTTGGTACGCGCTTTTGTTTGTTGCCAAGCGTCGGATCCGAGTTTATTCAACTGGGGTTCGACTCCTTCTTTGCCGACGTATTTACTTATTTTGTGAAGGGATTGAATGCTGACATACAGCATATCATTGTTTTTGTAGACGAGTCGGACGGCCTCTTGTATTTGTCCTCCAATCTCTATTTTTTGGAGTCCGGAAAATTTTCCGACACCGTGGTCGATATGGGTGACATAATCACCTGGTTGAAGTTCCCTCAGCAGCCGGATATTAAGGGCTTGTTCTTTGGAGAAGCCAGTTCGGAGGCGAAATTGATGGAATCGTTGGAAAATTTGGTGGTCGGTCAGAACCACCAGACGAAGCTCTTCGTCAATAAAGCCTTCTGACAGGGCGGATTCGATGGGGACCCACTCGATATTTGCTTTTAGGTCCTTGAAAATGGCTTGTAGTCGGTCAAGCTGTTTTTTGTTGTCGGAGCAAATGAATATTTCGAAGCCAGCTGCTTTCCAGTCGTGTAAAGACCGAATTAGCAAATCAAAATTTTTATTGAAGGAGGGCTGTGGTTTAGCCGAGAAGGAGAGCTGTTTACCAGCGGATTCAATCGAAAGCATGGCGGCAAAGTTAGGAGCTTCTTGGGTATCGTGTAAGGGCTAACCAATGTGGAGCCGTTTTTTTCGTCTAAAGTTGATTTTTATGGGATAGGATTGCTTTCAGGCCAGAAAACTGGTGGCTCTTTTTCCCTTTTGTTTTGTCAAAAATATGTCAATCCAGAAGTCTGCAGACTTTGGCTTCTTTTTATTTAGATTAAGTCTTAATAAATTTGCCCCAACAAATAAACACATCACAAATAACACACTACTTTATTATGTTTTCAATTCAAAAATGGATGGTCATGACATTTGTTGCAGCTATGACGTTAGTTGGCTGCAAGGATGAGAAGGATCCTTTGGTGGTGCCCACAGAATATGATGGGAGCGCGTACACAGAGCATACCGTTACAGAGTACAATCTTCGTTCCCTGTTCAAAGTATTTGTGGCGGAGCTGCAGAAAGGCCGGACGGAAGGGGTTGCTTTGACGTTCGAAAATCTTAAGCTATTTTACGCACAGGGTAATCCTAGCTTAAAGAGCATAACTACCCCCTATTACAGTGCACTAGTGGAGGCAAATGGTGGTTACCTGGAGGAGCTGGCTAAAAGTAGCGGATCGGTTTATCTTCCAGGAGTTCCTACTGGACAGGGCGGTACTTTCAACGGATATTTATTTGACGAAAATGGTACAGAGATGGAGCAGTTGGTAGATAAGGGGCTCTACGGGGCGGCACTTTACCATTATGCTTGGAATCTGATGCAGACCGAGGTTGGGTCTGCTGAGGCAGATCAGTTGTTGGCTATTTTTGGAGCGCATCCCAGTTTCCCTAACACTCCAACAGCAAGTAAAACGCTCAATCCGGATGTAAATATGGCCAATTATGCTGCTAGGAGAGATAAAAACAATGGTTTGGGTCTCTACAGTCAGATGAAAAACGCATTTCTTCGGTTGCAAGCTGCGGTTCAAGCAGGAGCTGAGTACAATGAAGAACGCGATCAGGCACTAGCAGACATCCGGTTACTTTGGGAAAAAATCAATTATGCGACTGTTGTCAACTATTGTCATAATGTGATTTCGTTGCTGAGCGCCACGAATCCTTCGGCGGTGGACCAAGCCAAGGCCCTTCATGCACTGGGCGAATGTATTGGTTTTGTACATGGCTGGCGAGGGCTTCCCAATGGAGCAAAGCAGTTTACTGATGCTGAGATTGATGAGCTGTTAAGTTTATTGAATAATCCTGTTGGCGGAGAATCTTCTACTTACTTGTTTGTAACGGATCCAGTGAATGAGCTTGGGCAATTGACTCAGCTAATTCAGAAAGTACAAACCAAGTTTGGATTTACAGACCAAGAAATTGATGATTTTAAGATCAATTGGGTCTCGGCACAAGGCCGTTAAACTAAAAGTGACTCTAACTAAGACAATAAACAAACTACTGCAATTATGAGAGGGCCGATTGTTAGCTTATACTTATTTTCTTTGATTTTCCTTTCGTGTAAGGACACGGATCAGCCAACAGGATCCTTTGATCGAAAGCCTATGTTGGAGCATTATGCAAGTCGGGTAATTCTGCCTGCATTTAGGGAGTTAGAGTTAAAAACGGGTTCATTTAGATCTCAAGTTGATGCATTTTTATCAGATCCGAGTTCGCAACGATTAGAGGAATTGCGATCCAGCTGGTATGAGGCAGCTTTAAGCTGGCAGTCGGCCAATTGTTTTAATTTTGGGCCTGCTGGAGAAAGTGGTCTAAAAAAGTCCCTTGTAGAGGAGATAGGGACATTTCCTACTGATACCGCCTTAATTGGGCAGTTTATAGATGCAAATGATACCTTACTTAACAATTTTGATCGCGACACCAGGGGTTTTTTTGCCATTGAATATTTGTTATTCCGGTCGAATGCGCTAGTTCTGCTTCAGTCGGATGATTCTGCGCGTTCGTATCTGCGGGCTATTACTGCGCATTTGTACAATAATGTAGCGGGGGTAGTTCAGGCTTGGGAAGGTGGGTATTCCTCTACTTTTTTAGGTTCGGTAGGAACGGATGCGGGTAGTTCTACGGCTGCGCTGTATAATGAGTTTGTGCGAAGTTTTGAACAAGCGAAGAATTTCAAAGTAGGTCTTCCAGCTGGAAAACGACCGGGTCAGACTCAGGCGGAACCTTTTTTAGTGGAGGGTTATTTTTCGGGATTTTCGCTTCCTTTACTTGAGCAGCATTTGAAAAACCTTGAATTTGTTTATTGGGGTAAGGATATAACTGGATTGGTGGATGGTCCAGGGCTCCGTGATTATCTTCAGGCGGTAGTTGGGGGAGCTGATTTAGTGATAGCCTCCGATGCGCAATGGCAGCTGGTTTTGGAGGCATTAGATCAGGTTCCAGATGATCGGCCGCTTTCTGGATTAATGGCAGAAAACAATTTGGCTGTAGAGCGTTTGCATACAGAATTGCAGAAGCACACCCGGTTCTATAAGAGCGAAATGTCCTCGTTATTGGGTATCGCAATCACTTTTGCCAGTGGTGACGGAGATTAACTCGTTGAATCATATAGAATTAGAAGTGATGAATTCTTCTGCTTCTCTTTTTCAGCGGATTCGGCGATGGTTAAGCGTGCCAGAGCCAAACGCAGCGTTGGTAACGCTGCGTTTGGTATTTGGTGCCGCTATGACGTTTAGTGTGCTGCGTTTTTGGTATTTAGGATGGATTGAAGATCACTTTGTGGATGTTCCATTTACCTTTAAGTACTATGGATTTTCTTGGGTAAAGCTATTGCCATCCTGGGGAATGTATGCGTTGCATCTTTTTATGTTATTGGGGGCGTTGGGAATCTTGTTAGGTTGGTGGTATCGGATTTCAGCGATTGTATTTTTTGTAACCTTCACCTATGTAGAGCTGATAGATTTAACCTACTATTTGAATCATTATTACTTTGTCAGCCTGGTTGGATTTTGGATGATATGGGTTCCTGCAAACCAGAGGTTTTCGTTAGATGCCTACTTTGATTCTGGGATTCGCAGTTTGGAGACGCCTCGTTGGACAATTGAAGTATTTAAATGGCAAGTAGGGCTTGTTTACTTGTATGCGGGTCTGGCAAAAATAAACTACACTTGGTTAGTAGAGGCCATGCCTTTACGGATCTGGTTGCCTGCGAGCAATTCTTTACCGTTAATTGGGCCTCTTTTTGAGTATTCCTGGGTTCCCCATTTTTTTAGCTGGGCGGGAATGATTTTTGACTGTTGTATTGTGTTTTTATTGAGCTACCCAAGCACACGTTTGATAGGGTATTTAGCGTTGCTATTCTTCCATGGAATGACCGGTTGGTTATTCCAAATTGGTATCTTTCCGTTGGTGATGACGGGGATGGTTTTGGTTTTTTTCTCCAATTCATGGCATAATCGGCTGCTCTCATGGTTCGGCGAGGTAAAAGGTCCGGTTTTGTCACCTGCGCCAATTTCAACAATCAGTCGTCCTTTTTCTATTTTTTTGGGTGCTTACTTTTTATTTCAAGTTCTTTTTCCTTGGAGGTACCTGTTGTATCCTGGAAATTTATTTTGGACGGAGGAAGGCTATCGGTTTTCCTGGAGGGTGATGTTGATGGAGAAGGCGGGGACGGCCTTGTTTTTTGTGAAAGATCGAGCGACGGGACGTGAAGGGGTTGTGGATAATGCGGCTTTTTTGGCACCTCATCAGGAAAAGCAGATGGCTATGCAGCCTGATATGATATTACAATACGCGCATTTTTTGGCTCAACATTACCGGGAAAAAGGTGTTCAGGATCCGGCGGTACGTGCGGAAGTGTATGTAACCTTGAATGGGCAACCGGGTCAGTTGTTAGTTGATCCCACGTTGGATTTAACGCAGATAAATGATAGTTGGGCTCCAAAAACCTGGTTGCTCCAACACAACGGAAATAAAAAATGAACTCATTGAACAATATAATTGGAAATTCTGGTCGGGCATCTTTTGTAGATTTAAAGGAGTTATTGATGCTCTTTGAGGTGTTTTTTGTAAAAAAGTTAAGGGTATTAACGTTTATGCTTTGTTGGATGAGCACGACCACACTAATTGCTCAGGAGCTGGATAGTCTTGGGGTACAAAGGTTGCAGCGTGTAGATATCAAGGCGAAAGCGATGATCTCGGGTAGGTTGAGAGCGGTAGAAGGGCTTGCGATCTATGAGGGGAAGAAAACGGAGTTAATACAGGTTGATGGGTTGACCGCCAATTTAGCTACCAATAATGCAAGGCAGGTGTTTGCTAAAGTGGCGGGTTTAAATATTTGGGAAAGCGATGGTGCGGGACTTCAGCTTGGGGTTGGAGGAAGGGGGCTCAGTCCGAATCGGACCTCCAACTTCAATACCCGTCAGAACGGATATGACATGAGTGCGGATGCATTGGGCTATCCAGAGAGTTACTACACTCCTCCCGTGGAGGCGCTGGAGCGGATAGAAGTAGTGCGAGGAGCCGCTTCTTTGCAGTATGGAACACAGTTTGGGGGGCTTTTGAACTTTGTGATACGGCAACCTGGGGGGGATCGACCAGTTCATTATCTAGGGCGGCAAACGGTAGGTTCATTTGGATTTATGAATACCTTCAATAGTTTGAGGGGGACATTACAAGGCGGTAAAGTATCGTATCATACTTTTTTTCAACACAAGCGGGGGGATGGATGGAGAGAAAATGCGGGATTTGCGTTAAACAATGGGTATTTAGACGTTCATTATCAAGTTTCGGAGCGATTTTCGGTGGATGTAGAATATACTGGAATGGGATACTTAGCTCAGCAACCTGGGGGGCTTACGGATGCTCAATTTGAGCAGGATCCAAGAATTTCTTATCGTTCCAGAAACTGGTTTCAGGTTCAATGGAATTTGGCGATGGTTGGTGCAGAGTATGTATTTTCTGATTTCACAAAAGTTAATATCCGGAATTTTGCACTTCGAGCAGGGCGGTTGGCGCTTGGTAATTTATCGCCTGTCAATAACCTTGATTTTGGGCAAAACCGCGATTTAATTGATGGCCGATTTGCCAATCAAGGATCGGAGGCTCGACTGTTGCACCGGTACTCGGTGAAAGGCTTAGATCAAATACTGTTAGTGGGTGCGAGGGCCTATAAAGGAACGTCTTTTGCTAGACAAGGGGAAGCTTCTAATGGGAGTGGTGCTGATTTTCAGTTTTTAAATCCGGGGGATGTTGAAAAGTCCGACTATGTTTTCCCAAACTATAATTATGCGTTGTTTGCGGAGCACATCGTTCGGTTTTCCCCGCAGTTCACCATTACGCCGGGGCTTCGGATAGAGCGAATTGAGACATTGGCAGAGGGTTTTTACAAACAGCGCGTATTTGATTTTGCGGGAAATTTGATTTCGGAGCGCCGTATTGAGGAAGTACTTAACCGAGATCGCTCTTTTTTGTTATTGGGGGCCGGGGTATCTTGGAAACCAAGAAGGTATCAGGAATGGTATGCCAATTTTTCTCAAAATTACCGAGCGATTAATTTTACAGATTTGCGAATAGATAATCCGAATGGTCGAGTTGATCCTGCTATAACTGATGAACAGGGTTACACAGCGGACATTGGATTTCGCACCAGAGGACATCGGTGGATTAATGCAGATGTCACTGCTTTTTATATGGCCTATAAAGACCGAATTGGTTTATTGTTGAAGGCGGATCAACCTCCTTTATACAATGATTATCGGCTTCGGACGAACATAGCGGATTCTCGAAATATTGGATTGGAGTCGTTTGTGGAGGTCCAATTAATGCCACTACTTCGACCTTTTGATACATTGAATCAGGTATCTATGTTTGTCAATATGGCTGTAGTAGATGCCCGTTATATCCGCACAGATGACTCTAGCATTCGGAATAAACGGGTGGAGCAATCTCCACCACTTACTTTTCGATCTGGCATGAGCTACAAAAGAGGTCATTTTCGGGCTACTGCCAATTGGTCTTGGACAGCAGAGCATTTTACGGATGCGACCAATGCCAGACGTACGGCTTCGGCGGTGAATGGTGTGATTCCGTCTTATTCCGTGATGGATCTTTCGTTGGCTAGAGCTTGGCGTTGGTGGACCTTAGAAATTAGCTGTAATAATTTGTTTGATCAGCGGTATTTCACTCGACGTGCGGAAGCTTATCCTGGACCAGGGATTATTCCATCGGACGGTCGTTCGATCTACTTGACCTTGCAGGTACGGTTGTAAGGGAAAAAAATAGGCCCAACGGTTACGCTGGGCCTAGTCGGCGGGGGCCTTTTATACTAAAATAAGGATGATTTAAAGTGCTTTTACCTCTGCAACCAGTTTTTGCAGGGTATCCTTTGCGTCTCCGAATAGCATCTTTGTTTTTCCGTGGAAGAACAGGTCGTTTTCGATACCAGCATAACCAGCCTTCATGCTGCGTTTCATCACAATTACATTTTTTGATTCCCACACTTCAAGAACGGGCATACCATAAATGGGGCTTGCTGGATCATTCAGTGCTGCAGGATTAACGACATCATTTGCGCCCACTACAATAACGACATCCGCCTTTTTTATTTGTTCGTTGGCTTCCTCGAGGTCGTAAAGTTTGTTGTAAGGAACATCCGCTTCCGCCAGAAGTACGTTCATATGACCGGGCATACGGCCAGCTACCGGGTGGATAGCGTAGCTTACGGTGACGCCATTGCTATCAAGGAGATCATCTAGTTCTTTGCAAATTTTTTGTGCTTGCGCGACTGCCAAACCGTATCCTGGGACAATTACTACTGATTCGGAATAATTGAGCAGGACAGCTGAGTCGGTGACGGAGATTTCTTTAATGGTTTGGTCTCCTTTTTGTTGCGCCCCTGCTTTTGTTGCGCCCCCGAAGCTGCCTACCAAGACATTCATTAGTGAGCGGTTCATGGCTTTACACATCAAGACGGTGAGGATACTTCCGGATGCGCCAACGAGAATACCGCCAACTAGCATAATCAGGTTATCGTAGATAATGCCTGCGGCAGCGGCTGTCAGACCGGTACAGGAATTAAGGACGGAGATTACCACAGGCATGTCGGCGCCGCCAATCGGTGCCACAAAAGAAAAACCGTAGATGATTGCAATTCCAAACAAGACCAGTCCCCAGATTAAGCCCATTTGCCCGGCGCCCCAAACGATGTAGGCAATCATTCCGAGAATAACAGCCAGAAGGGTTAGGTTAACAATGGTATGTCGAGGCAATGTGATGGAGGAGTCTTTTACGAGGTCCTCCAGCTTGGCGTATGCTAGCAAGCTGCCTGAAAGCGAAA
Organism: Chitinophagales bacterium; assembly: GCA_046316495.1. GTDB lineage: Bacteria > Bacteroidota > Bacteroidia > Chitinophagales > Saprospiraceae > M3007. Next base: position 7,924 of record JBKDAM010000139.1, on the reverse strand, counting down.
CGGCCCCAAAGAACATGGTAAACAGCACCATGAGCAGCCCAGTTGGGGTGGGGTGGTTTTGGATGTAAAGGTATTTTAGTTCAGCGATTGCCAACAAGGCTGCACAGCCGCCCCCGAGTCCATTAAACAGAGAGACCATTTGAGGCATTGCTGTCATTTTTACCCGATAAGCGGAGAACCATCCAGCCCATCCACCAAGGCCTAATGCAGCATAAATCAGCACCAGTTTGATGGTACGGTTATCCCCCTTATCCAACAGTGAGGAGGGGTGAAGCATGAGGGTTCCAAGTACTGCTATTCCCATACCAACAGCGGCAAGCTGATTGCCCTTCCGTGCGGAGTCGGGATGGCTGAGCATTCGTAGGCCTACCACAAACAGGATAGCAGCGATAAAATAGATAAGGTCTAATATATAGGTAGGTATCATCTTTATTTCTTTTTCTTTTTAAACATTTCCAGCATTCTGTCCGTAACGGCGAAGCCACCTACTACATTCAGCATTCCGAATAATACTGCAACGAAGCCGACTGCCAGGGTGACATAGTCAGTAGGTTTGGCATTGAACATGACAATAATTGCACCGACCAATACTACACCGTGGATCGCATTGGCACCGGACATCAGAGGGGTGTGAAGTACTGCTGGAACTTTTGAAATTACTTCGATCCCCAGAAGTATGCTGAAAGCAAGCAAGTAAATTAGCAACAGGTGCTCGTGAAAAAAGGATAATAATGCAGACATAGGGTGTCGATTTTTAGGCGGATGTGATGCAGCTGCCTTTAATTATTTCATTGTTGAAATCAAGTTGTAAACTGCCGTCTTTCCCGATCATCAGTTTCAGGAAATTGGTTACATTATTTCCGAAGAGGGTGCTGGCATCTTCTGGCATCTTTGCTTGCAGATTAGAGTCTCCGATGATGGTTACCCCGCTGTGGACCACTGTTTGCTCATTTTGAGTCAATTCACAGTTGCCTCCGGTGGAGGCAGCAAGGTCAACGATGACACTTCCTGGTCGCATCTGCGAAACCGTATCTGCAGTTACCAAGATAGGGGCTTTTCGTCCGCGTACTTGGGCGGTGCAAATAATTAAGTCCGCTTTAGAGGCTCTATTTTGCACTTCGGCTCGTTGTCGGGCTAGGAATTCCTCACTTTGAGCAACGGCATATCCACCGGCTCCTCGGTCATCTGCGGCGCCCTCCACTTGCACGAACTTGGCACCGAGGCTTTCCACTTCCTCTTTGGCCGCCTGACGGGTATCAAATGCCTCTACAGAGGCCCCCAGCCTGCGACAGGTAGCAATGGCTTGTAGTCCAGCAACACCTGCACCCAATACCAATGCTTTAGCCGGCTTAACAGTTCCTGCAGCGGTTACCATCATAGGAACATATCTACTTAAAGCAGCAGCGCCTACCAAGACCGCTTTAAATCCAGCGATACCTGCCATAGAAGATAGTACGTCCATAGCCTGGGCCAGGGTAGTTCTTGGAATCATGTCCAAGCTGAATCCTGTGACTCCTTGTGCTTGAAGTGCTGTATTAATTTCCGGATCAACAAAGGGTTGGAAAAGGGCAATAGCGGTAGATCCCTTTCGGTAAGAGGTAGTCGGGAGTGGATGGATACTGACTACAAGATCGGCTTGCGAAAGCAGATCTGCTCTACTCACCAATTTGCCGTGAGCAGCATACTGCTCATCTGTGAAGAACGCTCGTTCTCCAGCTCCTTGTTCGACTAGGAATTGAAGACCGGGGGTGCTTAATTTAGCGAGATTTGCGGGTGTGAGGGCAACGCGAGGATCACGCTCTTCTCTTATGAGTCCAATTATCATTACTATTGTTTGGCTGTATCTGTTTAGAAGGGCGAAAATAGAGCGTTTTGCTTATAAAAAAACAACTGGATGTTTTTTTTATAAAGCACTTGCCAAATAATTTATTTTCAAGAATAGACGGTAGGTAGCAGACTGGTATCAACTGCCTTTTAGGATGGAAGCCAGTACTTTTGCCAGGTCGGATGCTGGGAGCCGTCGAACTAGGATTTTTTTCTGCTCGTCTAGCAATACCAAGTTTGGCAGGGCTTGAGTAGCATACATTTTTTCAATATTTGAATTTTTGGAAGTGTCGAAAACGCAGGTCCACCCTGGGAGTTTAGAGTTGGCATATTGTTTCCAGTCGTCCACAGATTCCACGTCTGTGGTTACGGCATATACTTGGAGGCCTTTATTTAAGTATGGTTTGGTTTGTTCGTATACCTCTGGGGTGGTGAGTTGACACTGTGTACATTGTGGATGGAAGAAATAAAGCAAGGTATAGGTGGCCTGTTTGCTGTATAGAGGAATGATGTTTCCAGAAGTGTCAGGCAGTTCGATATTGGGAGCAATTCTTCCTGGGAGCGTTGGTCGGTAGGAGTTTGCTTTAAATTGGAGCCGGAGCCAAGCTGCTGTATCCAGTTCAACTGAGCCAGCATTGGGGAAGTATTGGTCAAAAAGGTAAACCAACATGGTTTCGTTACCACCATAGGAAGGTTGGTCGAACCGTTCCATGAATAATTGGAGCAAGGCGTTTCGGAAGGCAGGTTTTCCTATTGTATTCTTCAACGAAGCATCCAAGTTTGCCTTTACGGAGTCTAGTTGGCTGGGCTGAAGTTGCATCCAGTCGTCGGCTCTCCTTGCCAAGACGGGTGACCGGAGTAAGCGCGAGTCGTTAAAATCAATATTCTCCCAGAGATGTGCTCTAAAGTAGTGCATGTAGGCTGGATTGACCTTACCATCTGGAAAAACAGGAGGAATGGTACTAGGGATGGCGGGAGGTAGATCTGCCTTGATGAGGGCTGCGAAAAGGGCATTTGGGAATTGTTGGGGGAGCTGCCTAGAATAGGTATCGAACTCTTCTCTTAGTCGTCTGATTTCTTTTGCTTGTTTGTCTAGGGCAGCGGGGTCGCGGGTTGTTTTTTGTAAGGTTTGAAGACTGGTTTTGAGTAGGTTTACTTTGATTTCATTTGCTTTTTTCTGCCTTTTCCAATCCAAATAAGGTCCATTTTCAATCGACTTCTCTACTTTGAAGCTGTCTTGGAGTGCGCTGTAGTGTGTAGAAAAGGTTAATTGGTATTCTTCATTGATAATAAAATCCAATACTTCAGAAGTGCTTCCTACTTGAAAAAAGTAGAGTCCCGCTGGCAAGTTGATTTTTCCACTGAAACGAGCGGTTGATTGTGGCTGTTGGATGAGCGTAGAGTCAATCACATACGCTTTGCCTTTAAGCCAGTATCCCCAGCGGACCTGAGTGGGTTCAGTAAGCTGCTTCACTTCTAGTTGGTACTCATACGAAAGCGCTTCTTTTGGCTTCGACATTTGAAAAAGGGAATTCAAAAATGCAAAAAAAAGCAACATAGTGGGGTATTTAAATGGAAAAAGAGTTGGTTCAGCTAGACCGATTAGGCATTTAGGTATCAAACTACCCGCTGTTCAACGGTATCGTTGGGCGGTGCTGAGCAGCGGGCAGTTTTGGGTTATTAGCTATAAAGTGGGAATTGCTGCATGAAGTCGTGAACTTCCGCTTTGACGGCAGACTGGATGGTAGAATTATTTGGGTCGCTTAGTACTTTATCCATCCAATCTACTACTTGGAGGCAATGTTGTTCTTTGAATCCTCGGCTGGTGATAGCTGCGGTACCGATTCGGATTCCAGAAGCTGTCATGGGTGGCTGAGGGTCAAATGGGATCATATTTTTATTGACGGTGATGTCAGCTAGACCCAGAGCGGCATCAGCGGCCTTTCCAGTTACGCCCTTGGAGCGCAGGTCGATTAGCATAAGGTGGTTAGAGGTTCCTCCCGATATGATCTGATAGCCCCGATCAGTGAGCGCATTTGCCATTGTTTGGGCATTTTTGATTACTTGTTGTCCATATTGAATAAAGGAAGGGTCCAATGCTTCCCCAAAGGCTACTGCTTTTGCTGCGATCACATGTTCAAGTGGTCCGCCCTGCATACCAGGGAAAACACCTGAGTCCAGGATAGAGGACATCATAATTGGGCTCCCCTTTTTTGTAGTTCGTCCCCAAGGGTTTTCAAAGTCTTTGCCCATCATTATGATTCCTCCGCGAGGGCCTCTAAGGGTTTTATGAGTGGTGCTAGTAACAATATGGCAGTGTGGGAGGGGATCATTTAACAGCTTGGCAGCAATTAGTCCGGCAGGGTGTGCGATATCTGCCAACAAAAGTGCTCCTACTTCGTCAGCGATGGCTCTAAAGCGCGCGTAATCCCAGTCTCGGGCATAGGCGGACGCTCCGCAGATAATTAGCTTTGGTTGTTCTGCCCGGGCGATGGCATGCACTTTATCCATATCTATAGTGCCGGTATCTTCTTCTACCCCATAGAATACAGGGCGATACACCTTTCCGGAGTAGTTGACAGAAGAACCGTGGGACAGGTGGCCACCGTGGGCTAGGTCAAAGCCAAGGATGGTATCGCCTGGTTGCAGACAGGCTAGGAAGACAGCTGCATTGGCTTGGGCGCCGGAGTGGGGCTGTACATTTGCCCAAGCGGCTCCGAACAATGTTTTTAGCCGGTCAATGGCCAGTTGTTCAATTTGGTCTACCACTTCGCATCCTCCGTAGTAACGTTTTCCAGGATATCCTTCTGCATATTTATTAGTGAGACAGCTTCCCATAGCCTGCATGACCTGGGCGCTGGTGAAGTTCTCAGAGGCGATTAGTTCGATACCATTTCGCTGTCGAAGTAGTTCTTTTTCTATAAGGGCAAATACTGGATCCATAGTTGCGATTCGTTAAAATTTAGCTGCAAAAGTCGGGATTTGATTGGGAATAAAAGGATTTATTTCCGCAAAAATAATGAAACCAAATAATGGCTGTTTTGGTTATATCTGCGCTATATTTGCCCGGTTTTACCCAAAAGATAAAAAAAATTAATTGGGTAGGCATCGATGTCATTTCTGAAATTGAAATAAAATTTTTTTACCAAACTTATGAAAGATTTTTCAGCGGTTGCAAATGCCCATCCGCAATATATTGATTCACTTTTTCAATCCTGGCAGGCTGATCCGAATTCGGTAAGTGCAGACTGGGCAGCCTTTTTCAAGGGCTTTGATTATGCATTAAGTTCTGGGAATGGCCCATCTGCTTCCACTGCCTCGGTTGGAAACTGGAGCAAGGAGTTTGGTGTTTTGGGGTTAATTCATGGGTACCGGGATCGGGGTCACCTTGAATCGACCACTAATCCAATTCGTGCCAGAAAGGATCGTAAGGCTTGTTTGCAGTTGTCTGACTACGGGTTAACGGAGGCGGATTTAGATACTGCTTTTGTAGCTGGTGCAGAGATTCACCTTCCGGGTGCTACCTTACGTCAAATTATTGCTCGGTTAAAAGAGCTTTATGTAGGAAATATTGGCTTTGAAAGTGCACATATTCACGACAAGGAGCGTCGGACTTGGCTTCGCGAGCGGGTGGAGTCAAGGGAGATCAAGCCTGGATATGGATTTTCATTGGAAAAGAAGCGCCGGATTTTGGAGCGTTTGAACGAGGCGGTGGGTTTTGAGCAGTTTTTACACACCAAATTTGTAGGTCAGAAGCGGTTTTCTCTAGAAGGTGGGGAGTCGTTGATTCCTGCTCTTGCGGAGGCGATTAACTGTTCTACTACTTGTGGTATTCCTTGTGAGGAGGTGGTTATTGGGATGGCTCACCGGGGGCGTTTGAACGTATTAGCTAACATTTTGCGGAAGACATACGAACAGATCTTTACGGAGTTTGAGAGCAAGTCCATTCCAGATCAGAGTTTTGGTTCGGGGGATGTTAAATACCATTTGGGGTATTCCTCTCAATTGACGACGCCGGAGGGTAAGAATGTTTACGTTAAATTATTGCCGAACCCTTCCCACTTGGAGGCCGTTGATCCGGTAGTAGAAGGTTTTGCTCGTGCTAAGGCGGATATTTTGTATCAATCTGAGTACGATAAAATTCTTCCGGTATTAATTCACGGAGATGCCGCTTTGGCGGGTCAAGGAGTAGTGTATGAATTGATTCAGATGAGTCAGTTGGAGGGCTATTATACCGGAGGTACACTGCATGTTGTCGTTAATAACCAAATTGGTTTTACTGCAGGATGGGATGAGGGTCGTTCGAGTACGTATTGCACGCAGGTTGCAGAAGTAGTGCAAGCACCTGTTTTTCATGTCAATGGAGATGATCCCGAAGCGGTAGTTTATGCTATTGAGTTGGCGATTGAGTACCGCCAAAAATTCAACTCGGACGTATTCTTAGATGTAGTATGCTACCGCAAATATGGTCATAACGAAAGTGATGAGCCAAGGTTTACCAATCCAGACATGTATGCCTTAATTGCTGATCATAGAAACGTTCGAGAATTGTATTCTGCTGAACTGATACGTCGTGGAGATATCGAAGCGGAGATGGCGAAAGAGATGGAGCAATCTTTCAAGGCGAATTTGCAAGCTCGTTTGGATGAAATCAGACAGTCCCCGCTCCCATATACCTATCAGGAAAATGAGGTGTCTTGGCGTAAACTATCCATTGAAACCCGGGACGAAGCTTTTCAGCAATCACCGGAGACAGGTCTTGAGCGCAAAGAAATTGATCGGTTGATCAACCATCTTTTAACGCTTCCGGCCGATTTCAATCCTCTACCCCAGATAGCCAAGAATTTGGAGAACCAGCGCAAACTGGTAGAGACTGGTCAGATAGACTGGTCGATGGGAGAATTGCTGGCTTATGCTTCTATATTGACGGAGGGTAAGGATGTGCGGATGAGTGGTCAGGATGTCAAGCGTGGAACGTTCAGCCACCGGCATGCCTGTCCAGTTGATGCGAAAAGTTTTCAGCGAATCAACCGGTTAGATCATATTCAGTCTGGTCAGGGCAAATTCCATGTGTACAATTCCTTACTTTCTGAATATGCAGTTCTTGGTTTTGAGTATGGGTATTCATTGGCCAATCCAGATGCTTTGGTCATTTGGGAGGCTCAATTTGGGGATTTTGCCAATGGAGCGCACTCCATTATTGATCAGTTTGTTCTTTCTGGAGAAACCAAATGGCATCGCATGAGTGGTTTGGTCATGTTGTTGCCTCATGGATACGAGGGCCAGGGCCCCGAGCATTCAAGTGCTAGATTGGAGCGTTACCTACAAGGATGTGCGGAGAATAATGTAACGGTAGCTAACCTGACCTCTGCTTCCAATTATTTTCACTTGTTGCGCAGGCAGTTGGCGAGGCCATTCCGGAAGCCATTGATTGTTATGACCCCTAAATCCACTTTACGTCCTCCGTTTAACACGGGGTTAATTAGCGAGATGGAAGTTGGTACTCGTTTCCAGGAAATTTTGGATGACGTAGAGTTTGATTCAAAGAAAGTAAAACGGTTGTTGGTTTGCTCTGGAAAGGTGTACTATGACTTGCTCAAACGCCGACAGGAAACTGGTCGCAAAGATGTAGCTATTGTTCGTTTGGAGCAGATGTATCCGTTCCCGACCACCCAGTTTGAGGCTATTTTGGCTAAGTACAAAACGGCAGGACGTCCTGTATGGGTTCAAGAGGAGCCGGCAAATATGGGTGCTTGGGGGTATTTACTGATGAATCAGCGCCAATATGATTGGCAATTGGCGGCGCGACCAAGTGCGGCCTCCCCAGCTACTGGTTTCCCAAAAGCACACGAGAAACAGCAAATTGCGGTAGTGGATACTGCTTTCGGGGCTTAGATCAGGCTATAATTGGTTGCGGAATAAAAGACGAGGCCGTCTCACAAGTAACCTTGTGAGGCGGTTTTTTTTTGTTAGGATTAGTTATCTTTGGGGATGTCAACAACAAGAAGAAAGAAGCGGCATAGTGCTGTAACCTTCAAGCCTTATGCCCAGCATCAGGGTATGCTGTTATTGCCAAGTTTTGAGGATTTAATACCTAAGG
>JBKDAM010000138.1:0-19775 GCA_046316495.1 Chitinophagales bacterium | reverse complement strand
GGTTCAAACTATTTGGAGGGAGCAAATGGGTAAATCCATTAGTACCTACACGGCTGAAATTGCAGTTAGAAAAAAGGTCTTGTACCTGACTATTCTCTCCGCCCCTCTAAGGCAAGAATTATCCTACTCAAAGGATAAAATAATGATGCTAATGAATCAGGAATTGGGAGATGGATACATTACTGAAGTGGTAATTCAATAAAAATGAAGATTCAAGAGAACATATTAAATCAATTGACGGAAGCAGTCCAACGTCGCGTCCTGGTGATTGATGGTGCCATGGGAACCATGATTCAGCGCCATCGCCTGACTGAGGCTGATTTCAGAGGGTCCATTTTAGCCAATCATCCCTATGATTTGAAAGGGAACAATGACTTGTTGTGCCTAACGCAGCCGACGATTATCGAGGAAATTCATCGGCAATATTTGAAGGCTGGAGCGGATATCATCGAAACCAACACCTTCAGTAGCACTTCCATTGCCCAAGCGGATTACCATTTGGAACATATGGCCTATGAGTTAAATGTAGCGGCTGCCCGAATTGCCCGAAAAGCGGCAGATGACTTCACGGCTCAAAACCCCGACAAGCCCCGTTTTGTGGCAGGAGCCATCGGACCTTTGAACAAAACCTTGTCGCTATCTCCCGACGTCAACAACCCTGGGTATCGTGCAGTTACGTTTTTGGAGGTAAAAGAGGCATATGCTGAACAGGTCCGTGGACTTTTGGATGGAGGCGCTCAGATTTTATTGGTAGAGACCATTTTTGATACACTCAATTGCAAAGCAGCCTTATACGCAATTGACGAGGTGTTCGAGGAGAAACACCTTCGGTTGCCGATTATGATTTCTGGCACCATTACAGATGCCAGTGGCCGCACATTAAGCGGCCAAACACCTGAAGCATTTTGGATTTCGGTCCGGCATGCTCGCCCCTTTTCTGTTGGTTTGAATTGTGCCTTGGGAGCAGCAGAGATGCGCGCACATCTGGAAGCACTCTCCTTGATTGCACCTGACTGTTATATCTCGGCCTACCCCAATGCGGGATTGCCCAATGAGATGGGGGAATACGATCAAACGCCCCATGAAATGTGCCATTTTGTGGAGGATTTCGCCCGTTCAGGTTTAGTCAATATTGTTGGAGGCTGCTGTGGAACCACCCCTGATCATATTCTGGACATTGCCCAGCACATCGAGGGTATTAGCCCCCGCAAGCTCCAAAAACAGTCCCTGGGTTACACAATGTTGTCCGGATTAGAGCCCCTTATCATTCGGGAAGAAACCAATTTTGTCAATATTGGGGAGCGAACAAATGTAACCGGATCTGCGAAGTTTGCAAAACTGATATTAGAAAACCAATACGCAGAAGCCTTGTCGGTTGCCCGGCAGCAAGTAGAAGGAGGTGCCCAGGTAATCGATGTCAACATGGACGAAGGACTGCTGGATTCGGAAAAAGCCATGGTCACTTTTTTGAACCTTGTGGCGGCGGAACCCGATATTGCACGTGTTCCTGTGATGGTTGATTCCTCCAAATTTGCAGTTATCGAGGCCGGCCTGCAGTGTTTACAAGGAAAAAGTATTGTAAATTCTATTTCTCTAAAAGAGGGAGAAGAAGAGTTTCTTCGCCAAGCCAATATTTGCCGACGGTATGGTGCAGCGGTAGTAGTGATGGCCTTTGATGAGATTGGGCAGGCGGACACCACCGAACGAAAAGTGGCGATCTGTCAGCGAGCCTATCGGTTATTGACAGAAAAAGCTGGTTTTGACCCCTCTGATATCATTTTTGACCCCAATATATTTGCGGTGGCTACCGGAATAGAGGAGCACAACGACTATGCCCTTTATTTCATTGAAGCCACTCGTCAAATCAAGGCTACCTGCCCCGGAGCCAAGGTATCTGGCGGTGTTTCCAACCTCTCTTTTTCCTTCCGAGGGAACAATGTGGTGCGAGAAGCCATGCACGCTGCTTTTCTCTACCATGCTATCCAGGCAGGAATGGATATGGGAATTGTAAATGCCGGAATGATTGAAGTGTACGAGGCCATTCCAAAGGAATTATTAACCAAAATCGAAGATGTACTCTTTAACCGACACCCAGAGGCTACAGAAGCCTTGGTCCGGTATGCAGAGACACTTCGGGGAAGCAGTGGAGGCAAGGCACAAACGGCCGACTTGAGTTGGAGGGATCAGCCATTCCGAGATCGGATTACGCACGCCTTGGTGAAAGGGATCACGGAGTACATTGAAGTGGACGTGGAAGAAGCAAGAACCCAATTACCGAGTCCACTTCAAGTCATTGAAGGCCCTTTAATGGATGGAATGAACGTGGTGGGAGACCTATTTGGGGGTGGAAAAATGTTCCTTCCTCAAGTGGTGAAAAGTGCCCGCGTCATGAAAAAAGCGGTCGCCTATTTAACTCCATTTATTGAGGCCGACAAAGCAGCCTCTGGCAGCACCCGCACGAGAGGTAAAATTTTGCTCGCTACGGTCAAAGGGGATGTCCACGACATTGGGAAAAACATTGTTGGAGTGGTATTAGCCTGCAACAACTACGAGATAATTGATTTGGGTGTGATGGTTCCGGCGGATAAAATCTTAAAAGCCGCACAAGAGCATCAAGTAGATATCATCGGACTCTCCGGGCTGATCACCCCCTCCTTGGATGAGATGGTTTACGTGGCCAAAGAGATGCAGCGACAGTCCATCAGCCTACCCTTATTAATTGGAGGGGCCACCACCAGCCGTACCCACACCGCCGTAAAAATTGCCCCGCAATTCAACCTGGCCCCTGTTGTTCACGTTCTGGATGCCAGCCGGAGCGTGGCAGTTGCCAGCAGCCTGCTTAGTGAGAACGAACAAGATAAAGCAGCATTCGAACAACAAATCCTTCAAGAATACGAAAAAATTAGGAAAGATCGGGCAGCGCGGCAGGTAATTAAGGCCTCCATACCCTTATCCGCTGCTCGTGCCAACAAACACCGGCTCGACTGGGAAAATTACCAGCCACCGGCACCGCTACAACCCGGTATTCACCGATTGGACTCCTTTTCTCTGGAGGAACTAAGTCAGTACATAGACTGGACACCCTTTTTCCAATCCTGGCAATTAGCTGGAAAGTATCCCGCTATTTTGGAGGATCCGGTTGTTGGAAAAGAAGCACAGCAGTTAATGAAGGATGCACAGCAAATGCTACGCACCATGATTGAGCAGCAGTGGTTGAAACCTCAAGCTGTTATTGGACTTTTTCCTGCCAATTCAGTGGACGACGATGACCTCCTCTTATACACAGATGAAAGCCGAGAGACACCTCTTATGCGCTTGCACCACCTGCGGCAGCAACAGCAAAAAGCGGCAGGTCTTCCCAATTTCTGCCTCAGCGACTACGTAGCCCCTGCACCCTACCGCGATTGGATTGGCGCCTTTGCGGTAACCGCTGGGATTGGAATAGAAGCTCCCATTCAAGCATTTGAAGCAGCCGGTGATGATTACAGTTCAATTCTGTTGAAGGCCCTCGCTGATCGTTTCGCAGAAGCCTTGGCCGAATACGTGCACGCCCTTGTCCGTAAAACGTATTGGGGGTACACTCCGCAGGAGCATCTCAGCAATGAAGAACTGATTCGGGAAGCTTACCAGGGAATCCGACCAGCACCCGGTTATCCCGCCTGCCCGGAACACACCGAAAAACGGTTATTATGGGAACTTTTGCGGCCAGACCAACAAGGAATACTGCTTACAGAAAGCTGTGCCATGCACCCTGCCGCCTCCGTGAGTGGTTGGTACCTGAGCCATCCCTCGGCCCGTTACTTTGGATTGGGCCAAATCGGACCCGATCAGTTGGAAGATTACGCCCGGAGAAAAGGTTGGACGATTGAAGAAGCCCAAAAGTGGCTGGCACCTGTTTTGCCCTGAGGTCATGGCACCACTATAAATAAGCAATACCATGCAAAAACGACCCAACAAACGTCCAATCGCCAATACTCTTTGGCTTACCATAGCAGATTGGATGCGGACGCATTCCTTGCCGGGGCTCAAAAAAGTACCGATTTACAACTTGCTCCGGTTTATTTGGGCGGAGGTGGAGGATGATGCCCTCACCACCCGGGCGAATAGCATGGCCTTTAGTTTCTTTCTCGCAATGTTTCCGGGAATGATCTTCTTAATTACCCTGCTGCCTTATTTCCCATTCGGGGATGATTTTATCAGCACCCTTCAAGGTGCGATTGAAGCCATCATGCCCGGTCAATCCGGGCGGCTGGTATTTCAGACCCTGCAAGAATTGCTACTCACCAAACGAGAGGGATTGCTTTCAGTAGGTTTTTTTTTGGCGCTTTGGTTCTCTAGTAATGGCATGATTTCCATGATGTATGGGCTTCGGAAAGACAACCCAGAACTTTTCAAAAAACACAATTTTTGGCAGGAACGCCTGGTGGCAATACAGCTCACGTTTTTACTAACGATTACACTTTTTGCCTCTGTGGTGCTGGTTATTTTGGGAAATATCCTGTTGAATTTTGCATTTACCTACATAAAGGCCGACTGGCTCACCAAAATGAGCTTTTTTGCTTTTCGCTGGGTGGTGATTGTCTCCCTTTTTTACTCGGGGATTTCCCTTATTTATCGCTATGGATCGACCATTCGCAAACGCATTCCCTTTGTAAATGCGGGGGCAACCTTGGCAACCATATTATCGATTTCTGCTTCCTGGGGCTTTTCCTTTTTTGTCGATAATTTCAGCACTTATAATAAGGTATATGGTTCGATTGGAACCATTATCGCCTTTTTGTTGTGGATCCAGATTAATTGCTTCATTCTACTCATTGGATTTGAGCTCAATGCCGGAATTGCCACTATTCGCCACCTGAGAAACAACCAATCTCCGATTCACCACAAAAGCTAAAAAAGAAAGACCTTACAAATACTTTTTTGAACACCCCCCACTGAACAGAAAAGCAACTGAATTTAGATAACTTTGCAGCAGGTTTGGTTGTTTAGCAGTTTGATCTGCTCCACTACTTTGGAATGACAGCCTCATCAACCCGTATTGCCCATTCAAAAATTTTCTTTCAACGATGCAAACTACCTTAGAGCGCTTTTTACGGTACGTACAAATTGATACCCAAAGTGATCCCAACAGCCCCAGTCAGCCCAGCACCGAAAAACAAAAAGACCTTAGCCGCCTACTGTTGGAGGAACTAAAAGCATTAGGGGTGACCGATGCTGAACTCGATGAATATGGGTACGTCTATGCTACTGTTCCTGCTACGACCGACAAAAAAACGCCGGTAATTTGCTTTTGCTCGCACGTAGATACCGCCCCTGACTGCTCTGGGAAGGATGTCAAACCATTGGTGCACCGAAACTATCAGGGTCAAGACCTGGTATTGCCAGACGATCCGTCGGTAGTAATCCGCATGCAGGAGCACCCCGATCTCAGCAGCCAGATTGGAAATGACCTTGTCACGGCCTCTGGCAAAACCTTACTGGGCGCAGATAATAAAGCAGGGGTTGCGGCCATCATGGATGCCGTCCATACTTGGATGACGAATCCCTCCATTCCGCATGGAAAAATCAGGATTCTGTTTACTCCCGATGAGGAAATTGGGAGAGGAGTAGACAAAGTAAACCTAAAAAAACTAGGTGCAAAGTATGGGTACACCATAGACGGAGAAACCGCCGGAAGCATTGAAAATGAAACATTTAGTGCTGATGGAGCCACGCTAACCATAACAGGTGTCTCCTCTCACCCAGGTTTTGCAAAAGGCAAATTGGAACACGCACTAAAGATTGCAGGTCGGATATTGGCCAAATTACCTAATAAATACGCACCTGAGCACACAGAAGGGAAGCAGGGATTTATTCACCCCACTCATATCGAAGGGGGACTTGAATCAGCGACCGTTAAATTTATCCTGCGCGACTTTTCAGAGGGAGGTTTAAAGCGGTTGGCAAAGCTGCTTCAAAAAATAACTGATGATGTGCTGAAGCAATTTCCAAACTCCAGCGCTCAATTACAGGTGTACGAGCAATATAGAAATATGAGTAAGGTGTTAAAGCGGCACCCTCAAGTGGTAGACAATGCCCTGGAGGCCTTGAGAAGAGCTGGTTTTAGCAATCCCGTTCAAAGCTCTATTCGCGGCGGAACGGATGGTTCCAGGCTCTCATTTATGGGCCTGCCTTGTCCAAATTTGTTTGCTGGAGAACACGCTTTTCACTCCAAACAAGAATGGGTATCCGTTCAAGATATGGAAAAAGCCTCTGAAACCATTGTTCACCTTGCAACCGTTTGGGAGGAGCGCAGCTAACCCTGCCTCCTTTAAGGGAACCGTCCGCCAAATGACGGTTTTTTAGGCATTTTTGCACCTAAAAAACAATTCTTTACATCTCTTTTGGCAAAGAAATACCATCTTTGCGGCGCTTAAGAACAAAACAAGTTGAACGAATGCTACACGAATTCAAACTACCGTCCTTAGGAGACGGTGTTACCGGAAAAGTAACTGAAATTTTGGTAAAAGCCGGCGATCAAGTAAGCAAAGAGCAAGTGGTAATCATTGTTGGCACCGATAAAGTGGACGCCGAAATGCCCATCGATACAGACGGAGTGATCCGCGAGATTTTAGTAAACAAAGGCGACGATGTCACCGAAGGCAGCTTAATTCTACGGATGGAATCTTCCCCCGTAGCAGCAACAGCGCCTGTTGCGTCCGCGCCAGTTGCAACTGCATCTGCTTCAACTGCGCCTGCTGCACCTGCATCAGTCGTACCTGCACCTGCCGTTGCAGCACCCGTTGCAGCCGCTGGAGGTAGTTACGAGTTCAAGCTACCCTCCCTGGGAGATGGTGTAACAGGCAAGATCACCGAAATCTTGGTCAAGGCCGGAGACACGCTCCAAAAGGATCAAATCATCATGGTGGTCGGCACGGATAAAGTAGATGCAGAAATGCCGATTGATCAAGCCGGAGTCGTCGAAGCAGTTCTAGTCAACAAAGGCGATGAGGTTACTGAGGGTACAGTCGTTCTAAAAATGACCACGAGCGGTGCTGTAGCTACCACTAGCCAAAGCACAGCCAGTCCAGCACCCGTCGCTACCCAGGCGGCTCCTGTAGCCGCCAGCCCAGCACCAAGCTCAGCACCGTCCACTCCAGCTGCGCCCTCCGGAAAAGGCAGCCACCGGGTATCCCCATTAGCACGTAAACGAGCCAAAGAACTTGGCGTCAACTTAAATGAGGTAAATCCCGCTCCTGGTGCCTCCCGCGTTAGCTACAAGGACGTTATCGCTTTTGTAAAAACCAAACTAGAAAAAGGTAGCTCTGCAACGGTGTCCTCAGGCAACAGCCTGGCCGCCAAAACCTTGCCCAATTTTGAAAAATTTGGATCCATCGAGCGAAAGGCGATGAGCCGAATCGGGGTGTTAACTGCTGAAAACATGCAGTATGCCTTTAATACGATTCCTCATGCGTGGATTTCTGAAAAAGCAGATATCACCCGCCTGGAGGAGCTGCGCCAGCAATTCAAAGAACAAGTAAAGAAATCAGGGGGGAACTTAACCACCACTGCAATTGTGACAAAAGCGGTGTGTCATGTGCTCAAGCAAATGCCGCAATTTAATAGTAGCCTTGACACTGCCACCAACGAAGTGATCTATAAGCAGTTTTATAATATTGGCATCGCGGTAGATACCCCTCGTGGATTATTGGTTCCCGTAATTCGAAACGCAGACCAAAAATCACTTACTGAGATTTCGGTGGACCTCACAGAAATCAGTACCCGGACCCGCGATGGGAAAAACAAACCCGATGACCTGGATGGCGGCACCTTTACCATTTCCAATATCGGAGGCATTGGCGGAACCAACATGCTTTCCATCGTGAACTGGCCGCAGGTGGCCATCCTGAGTATGACGGCCGCCACCAAGGAGGCCGTTTGGAATGAGGCAAAAGGTCAATTTGAGCCTCGTTTGATGATGCCAATGACCATTGGTTGGGATCACCGGGTAATTAATGGTGCAGATGCCGCACGATTCCTTGTCCAACTCAAACAATTATTGGAGGAGCCGTTTGCAGCTTGGCTGTAAATCCTGCTTCCTTCCGGACCGTCTGGTGAACACCCGTTTCACCAGACGTTTTTTTTTAGGTACCCAATGGTTGATCCCAATAATTTTTGAGTTCAATCCGCTCCGCTTTGACATCAAATCCAATCTTCAAGTTGTCCAAGTGGTTGCTGCTGGTCTTGACCAAGCCAAAAGCTAGGTGATACCAACGGATTCTCCCCTCGTTCATCAGTTCTTGCAAGGGTAGTTCCAGGTATTTTTTATCGCGGTGAAACAAAAACACCCCTTTTAACCGCCAGATAATTTCTGCGGCAATGCGGCGTTCTTCCAGTTGATTTTCACTTGAAAGCGTGCTTATTTCCCGATCATACCGATCCAACTGCTCTTTCCAACGGGTGTCTGCTATCCGTTGTCGGGTATCCCAATCTGAATAACGCTGAGGGAACAACTTCATCATTTGCTCCAAAATGCCTATCGCATCCAGCTCCGTACTGAAGTTCAACCAGTTACCGTATTTGTCAATTTCAATCCACTTCAATACACGGTCCTGTGTTAATTCCTCATATACCGTATCTAAATAGCGCAAGTCGGAATGAATTTGAAAGGCACGAAGCAGCGAACCTAAGAGGACGGCCAGTGCTCCTCGCTCGCGCTCTGCACCGGGGATAAGCTGCTCATAAAAGGGAAGTAAAGAGCGTCTCACCAAATTGTTGATGAGGGCCGCGCTGAGGCGCTCTTCTGTCCAATTAGCCGAATAGGGTAGCCAGTATTTTATTTCTGACAAAGCATCCAAGTCAAAGAGGCTATTTTCTTCCAGGTTTTGGACTGAAAATGGGGTCAATTCCAACCAAAGCAGCTGCCGTTCTCCGGCCAACTCCTCCAGAACACGGTCAGGAAACGCTAATTTGGGATCTGGATAAGCCTGGTAAATTCGTTTCCAAGCCTTAAAACAGGTGGCCATCCTTCTTCTGAGTTCCAAGGGAAGCAGGCGACGAACATCCGTGTACGTGCGACTCTGCTCCAACTCCTCCCAATCTGCCTCTAATGCAGCGACCTGCTGCACCCACACTTCTCTGCGAATGTTCTCTTGCATGGTCGTCCAGTGGTCCGCTCCAAACAAGTCCATCACCCATTTTTGGAGCAAGGCCAGTGCATCCAGGTCTCGATAAGCCAATCCGGTGTTTAAGGCAACTAAATTCCCACGATCATCCAGTTCAAACCATGGCAATAAAATTGATTCGGGCAACTGAAATTTTCCTCCTGTAAGCAGTAAATTGGGCAGAAGTAATTCAATACCCAATCTGGGGAGTGACTTTTCAGGATCGATGGAGTCACCGGGGCGGGTTAAAAATGAATGACCAGCCAAACAAGCCTGGAGAATCCGAAGAACAGAACGGCGTACATCCGTTTTTTGCTGATACTGCCTGTTTTCCTCCTGAACCTGCTGATGTAATTGCTCACAACGCAGCAAAAGCCGCCAAAACAAGTCCTCCCGAAGTAGTTCTCTTTGTTTTTCTGGAGTCTGACGCGGGTTTGCTTCCACCAATAAGTCCACCAGATCATTGATTTTTCCCCCAAGGTCAAAATCACTGTTACAGATAAGTTGGGCTTGCTGGTCATTTATCTCCAGTCGCTCAAGCCAAACCAGTTTCCCGGCTCCACAAAATTCCAGGATGAGGCTATCGCCGAACACTGCTAGTGGGTGTAACCGATGATTCAATTTATACAAGGCCTCCATGCTACGGAGCAACATGGGACGGTAAGCATCGGTGCCAGGCTCCAATAATCCTGTTTGAAGGATCGCATCAAAGGGCAGAGCATTGTAAAGGTCTTGTAAGGAGGTTGCCAAGGCCTCTACGACCGAGGCCTGATTAAACTCTCCCGTCTCCGTCGGGCATTGGGGCGGAACCTGCAGTTGATAAGCCAGCATCCGGTCCAGGTACAATCGGATATGATTAAGACCAGAGGGCGTTCCCTCTAACCAACGGCGCATAATGGCCTCGGTTCCCTCCCGTTTTAGGTACGAAAGCAGGAGTAGTTCATATAATTGTGCTGATTGAGGATCAATTCGTGTTCGAATTTGCTCCGCATGGTGCCAGGCGGCAGCCACATTTTCCAACAAAAAAGCATCCCTGGCGAGCAACATTAACCGGTGAAACTCTGAAAGTTCCTCCAGGCTAACGGCTACCCCAGATTCTACTTTCTGTTGCGGGAGTCCCGTATCCTCATTTGGTAAGAAGAAAAAAGGCCGACGATCAAGTGGTAGCTGCTGGTAATTCGCCAAAAAGGTGGGGCGCCAGTCCGGCCTCATTTTTCCTTCCTGGTCTAGTTCCTCTAATATCCGATGCACCCGAGCCCTCAGGTCTTTTCGTTTTCGGAAGAAATCAGCACTGGATTCCACCGAATAGCCCAATCGCCCATATTCATCCTGTAATTGCCGAATCGCCCTTGAAAGCGGCTCATCCGTCACCAACAATCGAATCAATTCAAGCAGCTCTTGCTGGTCGAGACGCTGTTCCAACCGCTCGAGCCGTTCCTTCAAATCCTCCAAAAACAGAGGGATTCGCTGTTGGTAACTCGACTGAAGCAGGGGCTTTTGGAGCAAGTTTAATAAAAATAAAGCAGACAACCGAATCTGTCGTTCCTCCTGAGGCCCTAAAATCCCCATGCCCTTTTCTGGAAACTGAGGAAAACCCTTCAGTTCGGAAGGTAATAAACTGGGCTCCAGGCGCAGCACTGCCACAAAAAAATGGGCTGGCCGAAGCCTTTTTTCTCGCTTCAACTGCTCTAACTCTACCTGGGTTCGGTACCAGCTCGTATATCCTTCTGAGTAGAGGACTACTACCCAATCCATCCATTGAAACGCTGTTTCCTCCAAGTTCAAATCCTCCCCGGTTAGAAATTCCAATGGAAGAGAGGGCGCCAAACGCAGCATGGAAGCCTGCAGTTCTTCAACCAGGTAATTGAATTCCGGCTCCACAGAAAAGTAAAGCCGAACAGGTTGGGAATCCATAGGTAAACTACTCATTCGAGGCGGAAAGACGTTTGGAGGCTTTTTTCACGGCAAATAGAATCAAGGCGGCAAAACCAAACACGCCCAATGCCCACATCCACCAATTAATCCCTTGTTTATAGACAGCCAAAAACACAATACCAGCCATTAAGATTGTTGGCACCTCATTCATAGCCCGGTAAAACAAATGTGAAGGTGCCCCTTTGGCACTTGCCAATAAGCGAATATACCCTTTACAATAATGGGTGTAGCCACTTAACAGGACCAAAAATAAAAGTTTGATATGCATCCAACCTTGGGTCAGCCACACGGGTTGCAGCGACAACATAATGGATCCACAGATCCACGAGATCCAAACCGCTGGAACGATGATGATTTGGTAGGCCCGTTGCTCCATCAATTGGTATTGTTTTTCGAGGATGGAGCGGGAGACATCCTGGAGTTGGCGTGCTTCTGCATGGTACACCATGATACGAACCAGGTAAAAAATACCTGCCATCCAAGAAATTACTCCAATAAAGTGCAGCGATTTAGCCGCTTGATACCAATAAAGCATAAGAACAAAACAGTTTTGGCTTGCAGTAGTATATTTGTGATCCTATTTGCGGGTAAAGGTACGGGAAAGCCGACGCTTATTGGAACTAGCACTATGCTCAATACCTACAACGATTTCAGGCAATTTTACAACCAGGTCCTTTTTCCAGAACTAAAAAACCTGGAGCGCCAGCGGAGGCAAGTGCTTCGCTTCCTTTTTCTGACCACCCTACTGTTGCTTCTTCTGCTCGGAGTAGTGCTTTACCTTCAAATTTTTGTCATCACCCTCTTGATGGTTTTGGTGGTAGGATACGCCGTTGCCTTGGCGTATTTTAAAGTGGAAACCTATGTTCAAAACTTCAAACCCAGGATTCTGCGCTTAATCCTGGACTTTGTGGACAACAGTGTACACTTTAACCAACTTCAATATTTTCCAAAGGAAAAAGTGCCGATGGACGATTTTTTGGCCTCAAGGCTTTTCCCTCGTGCAGACGAATACCAGGGAGAAGATAAGATCACGGGAAAGGTTCGCGAAACCCCCTTTCAACTTTCTGAACTACGAGTTGCCGAATTTTCAGCCGTCCGGAACCAACTGGATCCTGTTTTCCGCGGCATTTTTCTTCAAGCATCCTACCAGAACCCGGCTATGAAAGGCAGTTTATTGGTACTTCCGGATCAGCGAAAAAAATTTTTACACCGAACGGAGCGCGGATTTCACTTGATGGGGGGCCGAAAAAAAACCGGTTTCAGTATCCCGGAATTGGAAACCTGGTATGATTTGTATTGCACCCCCGATTTCCCCTTTGAAACTGCATTTCCAGCTGAATTTCAGCAATTATTATTGGATTTCCGATTGAGAAACCAAGCCGACGGCCAAAAGCGGGAGGTATATTTATCCCTTATCGGAAGTCAATTGTACCTTGCCATCGAACAGGAGCGCAATTTGTTTGAGCCATCTCTTTGGAGTCCCACTGTTGATTTTGCCCGAGCAAATGCCTTTCACGAGGACATTCAATTGCTGCTTCAGTTGATCCTTCAGCTAGATGTTTTGAATTAAGCACCTAACAAGCGCAGATACAACTGCTGGGCTAATTCCTGGGTGGCAGCTGATGGCTTGGAAGCGGTCCCTTCTAGTTGAGCTGGCACGATTCCACGGATTGAATTGGTTAGAAAAAGCCCGTTTAAAGAATCCAACTCCTCGGGTTCCAACCACACCTCCCTCACGGGGATACCCAAATCTGAAACTTGTTCCAGTAAAAAGGCCCGAAACACCCCAGCCACACATCCTTCCGACAAGGCGATCGTCCGAAGCTCGGTACCCTCCCACCAAAACAGGTTGCTGCTCGTGGCCTCCGCTACTCGGACCCTTTCATTCAATAGTAAAGCATCGTCCCAACCCCGCAACTTGGCCATCCGAGCTGCTTGCACATACCGAGCAGCATTGAGCGTTTTGAGTCCTGAAAAGGCATCAATGGGCAGGTGGACCTCTTCACAAATCCCTAAACTGACCGTATTATTTGGCCATTGAAATGCCTCCGCGTCCAGCGGAACGGCGGTCATGCTATACCCTACTTCTGTCTGTGTGGGCGCATACCATCCACCCGGTTTCCGCCAGACCGTCCAACGCAGGCGGACGGAACCCGGGAATCCCCTTTGAATTTGTTCCATTATATTCTGGGAAGTCCAGTGAGCAGGCCATTGCATTCCGAGCAAATCCATCCCCATCCGGAGGCGATTCAAGTGGTGATCTAACAAGAGAGCACGCCCCTTTACCACACGAATGGTCTCAAACAACGCATCCGAGTAAAAGATCGCCCGGGACAGCTCCTCAAATTCGTTTGGTACCTCCCTTAAATATTGATCATTTAGATACATCATAGCTGTTAATCGATCTATGAAAGCTCCGAAAGTAGGTTTGAAGATTTGAAAAAAACGTCCAACCCATCCTTTAATTTCTATTCAACCGGATAAGAATGCCAGTCGTGAGATTTGGTTCGAGCAACAAAGGTACTTACCTTTGCTACATGTCCACTCGTCTTGTTTTTTTCTATGTTGCCCTCTTTTTCTGGAGTTGCAACCCTGCACGTCCCAAATTTTACCCAAACCCTGCCGCGCCCGGCTTTAACGCAGCTGGCTCTGATTCAAAGGCTATTCAATTAGCGGATGAAGTTATGCAGGCGCAAGGCGGCCGCGGAGCCTGGGACGCACTGCGCTACCTTTCCTGGGATTTTTTTGGAAGAAGAACCTTGCTTTGGGATAAATTCACTGGCAACGTGCGTATTGATTGGAAACAACCCAAGCAAACCATCGTTGTAAATATTCAGACCGGGGCCGGTAAGGTTTGGCTTAATGAAGTGGAACAGCAAAATCCTGATACCCTTCAGAAGTACCTGCAAATTGGTAAAAATGTCTGGATTAACGATAGTTACTGGTTGGTAATGCCCTTCAAATTGAAGGATACTGGCGTTACGTTAAAGTATCTGGGCACGAGCAACACGGAGGCTGGAGCAACCGCAGAAGTACTGGAACTCACCTTCGCAGGGGTAGGTGTTACTCCCGATAATAAATACCAGGTATGGATCGATCAACAATCGAAACTGGTCACTCAATGGGCCTTTTTTGAGCGGTACGATGATTCAAAGCCCCGGTTCACCACCCCCTGGGAAAACTACCAGACCATGTCGCCTATCCCTCTTCAACTCTCGAGCGAACGAGGTGGAGGTCGGAGCCTCTCCCCTATTGCCACCCCTACCAGCGTACCCAAAGGCATTTTTGAACAATTGAAATAAGCCACTATCCTATGCAACTATTAGACGGAAAACAAGTATCCGAAACCATTAAAGCAGAGCTGGCTGTAGAGGTCAGCCGATTAACTGCCGAAGGAAAACGAGCTCCTCACCTGGTCGCAGTACTGGTCGGCGATAACCCTGCCAGCGAAGTGTACGTAAACAATAAAATTCAAAGTTGCCATCAGGTAGGCTTTAGAAGTACCCTCATCAAACGAGATGCGGCTATTTCACAGGCAGAATTACTTGATATTGTACAACAGCTCAACCATGATCCCGAAGTGGACGGTTTTATTGTTCAGCTTCCACTCCCTAAGCACATTAACGAAGAAAAAATCACTCTTGCCATCGATCCTAAAAAGGATGTGGACGGCTTTCACCCAGTGAATTTTGGAAGGATGGCGCAAGGAATGCCTGCCTTTTTACCGGCTACTCCTTTTGGCATCCTCGAAATCCTAAGGCGCTACCATATTCCTACTGCAGGTAAACACTGTGTGGTGGTCGGACGATCCAATATTGTAGGCACCCCGATGAGTATCTTGTTGTCCAGAAAAGGCTGGGACTGTACGGTTACCTTAACGCATTCAAGGACCCAACAATTGGCGGAGGAAGTGCGTCGAGCGGACATCGTCGTGGCCGCCATTGGTATTCCCGAATTTATAAAAGGAGACTGGGTCAAAGAGGGCGCAGTGGTGATTGATGTGGGCATCAACCGAATAGTGGACAGCAGCCGCAAATCGGGTTTTCGATTGGTGGGGGATGTTGATTTTACGGCCGTCGCCCCAAAATGCAGCTACATCACCCCAGTACCGGGGGGAGTGGGAGCCATGACGGTGACTGCCCTGATGATGAATACCCTGAAAGCAGCCGTCAAAGAGATCTATCCGTAGATTTTTTATCTACGTTGCGCGATCAATCGAACGCATTGGTCCATGATTCCCGTCAGCATGGCTGTCAGGGGGTCACTTTTGCAACCGAATTGTTTAACAACCTGCATACATCATGGCAAGATTAACCTCCTTTTCCCGATTACTCATCGCCCTTCTAGTGGTCGGTGGCGTATACTTTGCGGTCACCAAACTGCTCCCTACTTTTAACCCTGGTTCCGAGCAGACCGAAACCAGTCCGACCACCCCCTCTAATGAGGAAGCTACTGCACCGGCACCGGACAACGGTCGTTCAACAACCGCCTCAGCAGCCTTCGAATTCCGTCCCGCCGACCCTGTTAATGGAAAACTGAAAGGTGTGGTGGAATTGGGTGCAACAGGCTTCAACTCTTTTATCGTCCGCATCGATCAACAAGGCAACTGGAAGTTAGAAAAAGCCGATTATGGTGCTAGCCTGGTCTACGAAAACATGACTTCCGATGCAGATGTGAAAGATGGTTTGAAGCAATACATCAGCGAAATGGTAGCCTATGGTGTCGCTCCTCGTGACATCCACTTTGTGATCAGTTCCGGAGCGAAAAAAGTAGCTGTAACGGACCAGATCATCAAGACCCTGACGGGAATGAAATACTATGTCAATACTGTGACGCCCGAGCAGGAGGGCCAGTACGCCCTTAAATGCGTGCTTCCTAAAGAATATTCAGGACGAGCGTTTGTAGTAGATATTGGCTCTGGCAACACAAAGGTGTCCTGGAAATCGGCCGGACAAATCAAGGCCTTTGAAAGTTTTGGATCCAAGTACTCCCAGAACGGAACCACTGCCGCTGACGTTCGAGCCGACTTGAAATCCAAATCCGCTCAAATTCCGAGTAGCCTGACCAGCACTTGTTTTATTATCGGAGGGGTTCCATTTGAATTTGCCAAAAAAGTTCGAAACGGAAAAGAACGCTACACAGTGCTTCCAGCCCCTGAGACCATAAAAGCATCTGGCGACAAGCAGGTAAATGGACTTACGATTTATCAAAGCATAGCCGAGTCAACGGGATGCAAGCAGTTTGTATTCGACTGGGATGCTAATTTTACTATTGGCTTTTTACTTAGTTTATAAATGACAAAGGGGGGAAACAAGCTGGAACGCAGCTCTTTTCCCCCCTTCTTTTTAAGAAAATCAACTATTACGTCAGCGATACCACTTCCTTTCTACCCAGCTTTCCTAACATTTCCCAGTGCGAGTAGATGGCCTGACCCAAGGTTTTGTGCTCATAATAGGGAATCTGAAACTCCTCAGCCGTTTTTTTCACAATCGGAGCAATGTCCTTATAGTGAACATGGGAGATATGGGTGAATAGGTGGTGTTCGATTTGAAAATTCAAACCACCTACATACCAGGAAAGCAATTTATTTTTCCGAGCAAAGTTACTAGTGGTGCGCATCTGATGTTCTGCCCAGGCGTTCGGCAACTGATTAGCGTCATTGGGCTGGAAGAAGTCCGTATGATCCACTACATGGGCTAATTGAAACACCACTGTGGTAACCACCCCAGCAATCAGGTGCATGAATAAAAAACCTAGCAAATACCAGCCGTAGCTCAAATTACCCAACCACAACGGTAAACCAAAGAAAACTACGAAATACAGCACCTTGCTTACAATGAGCTCCAAGTAAATTTGAGTTGCGTTTCCACCAACTTTTTCCAGCATCCCTTCCTTGATATACTGGCGCAGCTGCCGGAAATCTTTCGTGGTCACCCAGGAAATTGTGGACAGGCCATACAGCAAAATGGCATAATATTGTTGCAAACGATGGATGGGATACCACTTTCCTTCTGGTGAGAGCCGGAGAATCGGCTTGTCGGCTATGTCCTCATCGTGCCCATGAATATTGGTATACGTATGGTGTAAGACATTGTGTTGAATCCTCCATAGCGCGGCACTGCCTCCCACAAAATGCATGGTGTATCCCATAATTTTATTGACAAGAGGTGACTTGGAGTAGGCGCCGTGATTGGCATCGTGCATAATGCTAAAACCTATTCCAGCCATACCAAAACCCATAATTACATAAGAAATAAGGGTCCAGGTAACAGAGAAATCCAAACTTAACAAGAGTACAAAAGGAAGAATGTAACTAGTAAGTAGAACTGCACTTTTGATATACAACCGAATATCTCCGGTCTTTTCTTTTTTACTCTGTTTAAAATAATCGTTTACACGTGCGGTCAGGGTGGCATAAAAATCAGCTTGTTTCCGAGGGGCGAACTTGATCGCTGGTGGTACACTCATGATGAATTAGGTGTTGAAGTGGTAGAAGGTCAACACAGGCCTTTTTGTACTCAATGAATAGCTGAAGGCTAAGGTAGGCAAGAATTTTTGATATCGGTCTACTAGGGTGTAAAGAGAATATAAAATATTTTTTTCCCAAGCCTCCAAACGGTAGAATCAAAATAGCTTGGATAATTTTGTTACACGTTTTTAATCTGTAACTCTACGAACGTTGAACAAGGACTTTCTATTGTATTGCATAAAAAAATAGCCTGGTCTTTTTGGAAAAGACCAGGCTCCGAAAGCGATTTGGAAGGGCGCAATTGGCTTTTTGTCGGCGAGGGCCTAGAACATTACTAGTTTTCTGCGCTCTGTGACCGCATCAGGGGTTTCAATCTGATACTCATAAATCCCCGGTTCGCGGAGATCCTGGCGTTGAAGAACTAATTGATTTTCTCCACTTTCAAACGATCCCTCTTTCTGCGTGACTACCTGCCCCTGTGCATCAAAGATGCTGAGTACAATAAAGGCTGCTTCAGGTAAATGAAACCGAAGCATCGTCATTTCGACAAATGGATTTGGAAAATTAGAAAGTAACTGAAGTCCCCCGACGCCTTGTTGGCTGGTCTGATACGGACGATTAAAACGAATCATTTATTACAAACGGGAAAAAAAGTGATTAATAAAACATCGAACAACTGACTGATAAAGGGGGATATTCAGACAACAACTTATTTACAAATGCTGTGCCAGAAACATTAAAACTATTGAAAATACCATTCTTCGGGTATAAATGAGTAATTCAATGGAAATCAATTATTTTCAATTTGAACAGTTAAACCAACCAGACAATGGAATCCTACGATCCATCTATTTTTTATTTTAAGATACGGTGTAATTAAAAAATAATATTATTAATCAAGATCATAAAAGTCTTGAATCCCGGCAAACGCAGCAGGTAAGGTAAAAAAGAGCGGTAGAGTACCAGGAACTCGTTTTTTCAGTTAGGGAAATACATCGCAACCTAGGTGGGAATGAATCCACGTTGCACTTTTTGTGGGATTTAACGATTATTAACGAGGGTGTACACAACCTAAAGCGAAAGTTTACGTTCAATGGAGAATTGAAACCGACCCATTATGCGCTTTTCATTATTGGCCACTTTGGCCCTCCTAGCCTTTACCTCAGGCCTTTTTGCTCAATCTATTGCACCGGCCGAAAAATCCGACCCACAAGCGAAAGTTTTGCTGGATAAGGTTCGGAAAAAATATGAGGCCTACAAAACCGTTGAAGCTGGTTTTTCGTTATCGATCGAGCTTCCCGGCCAGCCCAAACAAACCCAAAAAGGAACCATCAGCCAGGATGGATCTAAATTTCGGCTGGATATGGATGACCAAATCGTTGCAAGCGATGGAAAGACCACTTGGATTTATGTAAAGCAAAACAAAGAGATACAAATAACCGATGCAGATCCCAATGACGCCAGTGGAAGTGGTTTTATGACCCCTAAGGAGTTGCTAAGCCGTTACCAAAAGGGAGATTACCTCTACGCGATCACCGACAAGGTTGCTGAAAACAATGTGGTACTGACCCAAGTGGAGTTCAAGCCAAAAGCCAAAAACTCGGAATACTCCAAAATGCGCCTCAGCATTGATGAAAAGAACAACAGCATCAAAAGCATAAAAGCATTCGCAAAAGATGGTGGGCGCTTTACCTTCACCTTGGGTACTCTAAAAACCAACAAAGCCTTCCCTTCCGGTCACTTTTCCCTGAATGCCAGTCAATTTCCAGGCGTAAAAGTGGTGGATCTACGGATGTAAATTCAGAGAGGGAGAGCTGCCTGCTGCTTAGTCAAAGAAATCAATTGTACACCGCCTGGGGTTATTGAGATAACAGGGCTACGCCCCTTCCTGTTTGGTGGGATGCTTGGGGTTATTGAGATAACAGGGCTAACGCCCCTTCCTGTTTGGTGGGATGCTTGAGGGGGCTGTGCAACAATGGAGGCAAATACCTTGGTTAACAGCTGTTTTAGAAGGTAAAATTTACACCAATATTGATAATCAGCTGAAATGGGGTACCCCAAAATTGGCAAAATAGGGTGTTCGTCTCCGCTGCACCTACGCTAACACAGGCCATCCACAAAACACCCGTCAAGAGCCCCCATCCAAGGGGCGTTAGCCCTGTTATCTCAATAACCCCAAACAGAAAGGGGCGTTAGCCCTGTTATCTCAATAACCCTAGGCTGTGCAA
>JBKDAM010000137.1:0-8430 GCA_046316495.1 Chitinophagales bacterium | reverse complement strand
GAGCCAGATCACGAAAGCGGTTGCGTTTGAGGCGAACAACAAGTTGGACGTAGCGATCCGTTTCAACGGAGCGAACACGACGATCAGCACAGTTGGCTTTGAGTTGTACCAGAACAGCCCGAACCCATGGGTAAGCAAGACCCAGATTGGATTCCATTTGCCAGAGGCAGCGGAAGCCCGTCTGACGATCTACGACGCCTTGGGCCGGATTCTGTACACGGCGAAAGGCCAGTTTGCGAAAGGATACAATGTATTCACGGTAGACCGGAAGTTGGTAGACGGAGTAGGCAACTTGTACTACAAAGTCGAGACGACGACTGATCAAGCAGTGAAAGCAATGATCAATGGTTAATTGTTAATGATTGATTGTAGATAAAAAATGGGTGGTGAGCTTTTTGCTTGCTGCCCATTTTTTTTAGATTAGATCAACTTTTTGGGGGGTATGTCGGGTAGTATTCCGCAGGGTTAGTTTATGGGAGATAGAATGAATTGGAGTGTTCCATATTGGTAGATTCTGTCAAATTCCTAGGGGGAAAATCTATAATTAGCTTTAGAAGACCATAACTTCAAGGCTTATTTTTCCAAATTTGCTCCGAAAACGGAAGGTACTCCGGTAGTGCAGCTGAGCCGTACCAAGTGAAAAGTTCATACGATAATAATCCGTTTTGAATGGCGGGGTCTGTTTGAAGAAGTTCCTTGGCCGCCGCCTCTGAGGGTAGGTTATTTAGAATAAAGATTCCTCGATACTGTTGGCCATTTTTCCCTAGGGGTCCAGCTACAATTAATTTTCCTTCCTGCACTAGACGATTAATATTTTCTAAGTGGCCTTTAAAACTGGTGGAGATCAATTCCTTTTCGGCGCTGGTATTGGGACCCGTTTTTAAAATGACGAGGAAATAACTTTTCATCCCATACTCATCTCCCCCCAAACGTTCTGCCAAGGCTTGGTTATAAAGGGGGTTAGTGGGGATGGAATCTACCTTGATCGTACTTTGGCCTGTACAAATGCCCCAAGCCAATGGGAGAACGGAAAGAAGTAAATACCTCATCGAGTTAATTTTTTTTAAAATTTTTAGATGCCCTTTTCATTAAATATGCCCATTTGCTGAGGTTCCTAATCACAGGCTAATCGAAAACCAACCCAAGGATTACGAAAATCCGGTTGGTATGAATCACGCGCGGCAACCCTACAGGACTCCTCATAATGGTAATAGGATCCACCTCGTTGAACTCTATACTGCCCAGTCCGATTTTCTCCAGCACACCCTGGATACGGAGTAAACCAATCGGAACACCATTCCTGCACATTACCACTCATATCAAATAGGCCTAATTCATTGGGTGCTATTTCTCCAACAGGGTGAGTTTTACTTCCTGAATTACCACCATACCATGCTACTTCTTTGATAGTTGCTCCACCTACATAGCGAGTTGTAGATGCTTTTTGACCAGCTCGAGCAGCATACTCCCATTCTTTTTCCGTTGGAAGTCGATACATCTTTCCAGTCTTCCGTCGCAATTCATGAATAAACCGGTAGATATCCTTCCAAGATACATTCTCAACTGGACAGGTTGGACAGTCCTTGAATTCGGAAGGATTTGAGCCCATTATAGATGACCATTGTTGCTGGGTAACCTCATATATTCCAATCATAAATTTCTCAATTTGTACTTCATGAGGGCATTCAAAGGCGCTTCTTCCAGTTTCCTCCACTGGGCTACCCATCCGAAAACCACCTCCTTCAACAATAACCATTGGATAGTCAAAAGGGAAGTGTGGGATAGCCACCGAAGTAGTAGAGATCAACATTGTTTCGGATTTATTTTCATTTAAAAGACCTGTTAGCCAACAAATTAAAGTTATCCGATTTGGGCAATAATTCAAAAAACCAGTAAGATTGAACAATAGTAGTTCATGAATACTAGAAATAATTAAGAGTTTAGGGAATAAACTTATTCAACAAACTAAACTTAAATTAGTGGGAGAATCCTAAATACGGCTGAAATCTCTTTTTATTAGCAGGAAGGCAAATCGGAATAACACTTTTACAACGGATTATTCGGATACCGTTCGGGTTCTTTAAATTTCGTCTTCACATAAAGATAGACCTCTTGCCTGCAAGGAATCCAGGTGGGAGGCTCGTTCCCAAAAATCTTCAAAAAATACCGCCAATAGCCGTAATCCGGCCGAGGGGGTATACTTTCAACCTCTATTTGATCCCAATGGCCTTTCAATTGATACTGGGTCCATAAAATCCAATGGCTTTCGTGCGCATAGAAACCTTTTCGGAAAAAAGGATCGTTAGGATGCTTTAAGAGGTAGTTCCTTCGGAGTATTTTCCGAAGAAAAAGATAAGCAATCATCCAACATACCATGCCACTAGTAAATCCAATGATTGTTAGGCCAATATGGTTTTGAGGAAGGAATACGGTGCGGAGTAGTAACCCCCCAAAAAAGGTACTCAGCAGAACCGGGGCCAGGTTGAGTCGGCTTGGGAGCTGTTCAAAAGGGAAAAAGCGGTAAGAGGAGGGTATTGGTTTTCTGCCCTCCAAAAAATCCAATTCTCGAGAATGAAACAGCAAGTGGGTTTTGTTCGATATTTCTCCCATTATTCGGCAATAATACTACTATTTTTTAATTTTCCCGATAAACATTCCACCATAAACGAAAAAAGGGATGATCCAGTTAGATCACCCCTCCACTATTGCATCAATTATATGGTCTTCGCTTATGCCAAATCGAACCGGTCAAGGTTCATCACCTTGTTCCAGGCAGCCACGAAATCCTGTACAAATTTCTCTTTTGAATCGCTGCAAGCATACACCTCGGCAATGGCGCGGAGCTCTGTGTTAGATCCAAAAATAAGATCCACCCGTGTGCCAGTCCATTTTACATCACCGGTAATTCGGTCACGTCCTTCAAAGAGTTCATCGGCACTCGAAACGGCCTTCCAAGTGGTACCCAAATCCAACAAATTAACAAAGAAGTCATTCGTCAGTACCTCTGGGCGGTTGGTAAATACGCCGTGTTTAGATTGGCCAGTATTGACATTCAATACACGCAATCCGCCAATCAATGCCGTCATTTCAGGGGCAGTTAAGGTGAGCAGTTGAGCACGGTCGATCAACATTTCCTCCGCTGATGTAGAATACTTTGCCTTTAGGAAATTACGGAAACCATCCGCTTTGGGTTCCAACACCGCAAAAGATTCAACGTCGGTATGTTCTTGACCAGCATCTGCGCGACCTGGGGTGAACGGAACAGTGATGGTATGCCCAGCCGCTTTCGCTGCTTTTTCAATTGCAGCACAGCCTCCAAGGACGATCAAGTCTGCCATTGAAATTTGTTTTGTCCCACCTGCATTGAAGTTTTTTTGGATACCTTCTAATACATCCAATACTTTGGAGAGTTGAACAGGATTGTTCACTTCCCAGTATTTTTGAGGGGCCAAGCGTACTCGAGCTCCGTTCGCACCACCGCGTTTATCGGAGCCGCGGAACGTGGAAGCGGATGCCCAGGCCGTTGATACCAGATCAGCAACGCTCAATCCAGAGGCCAAAATGGTATCTTTTAAACCAGCAATATCATTTTCATCCACCAGAGGATGGTTGACCTCTGGAATTGGATCTTGCCAAATTAACACCTCAGAAGGAACCTCTGGGCCTAGGTACCGTGCCCGAGGACCCATGTCGCGGTGGGTCAGCTTAAACCAAGCACGAGCAAACGCGTCGGCAAACTGATCTGGGTTTTCATAAAAACGACGCGAAATCGGACCATAAATAGGGTCTTCCCGCAACGCCAGATCAGTAGTCAACATCATAGGCGCATGGCGCTTGGAAGGATCATGGGCATCTGGAACTGTTCCAGCTCCTGCATCTCCTTTTGGCTTCCACTGGAACGCACCTGCAGGACTCTTGGTCAGTTCCCACTCGTAGCCAAACAGGTTTTCAAAGTAATTATTGCTCCACTTGGTTGGAGTAGTCGTCCAAGCACCTTCTAAACCGCTGGAAATCGTATCGGCACCTTTACCGGTTCCGAAGGTGTTTTTCCAGCCCATGCTTTGTTCTTCAATGGATGCTCCTGCTGGTTCTGGACCAACATATTTGCTAGGATCTGCAGCTCCATGGGTTTTACCAAATGTATGACCACCTGCAATCAAAGCAACTGTTTCTTCATCGTTCATTGCCATACGAGCAAAGGTTTCCCGGATGTCGCGAGCGGCAGCAATTGGATCGGGTTTGCCATTAGGCCCTTCTGGATTTACGTAAATCAGACCCATCTGAACAGCCGCTAATGGGTTTTCCAACTCCCGATCTCCGGAGTAACGGTTGTCGCCCAGCCACTCGCGCTCAGATCCCCAATACACATCTTCCTCTGGCTCCCAGACATCGGCACGACCGCCGCCAAAACCAAAGGTCTTGAAGCCCATGGATTCCAATGCGCAGTTACCTGCCAAAATCATCAGGTCAGCCCAGGAAAGTTTGTTGCCATATTTTTGTTTAACTGGCCAAAGCAGCAAACGCGCTTTGTCGAGGTTGGCATTGTCAGGCCAGCTATTCAATGGGGCAAACCGTTGAGTTCCGGTTCCTGCACCACCTCGTCCATCTTGGATACGGTACGTCCCGGCACTATGCCATGCCATCCGTATAAATAAAGGACCGTAGTGACCATAATCAGCTGGCCACCAATCTTGTGAAGCCGTCATCAAATGGTAAATATCTTTCTTTACCGCATCCAAATCAAGCGATTGAAAAGCTGCAGCATAGTCAAACGATTCACCCATCGGATTGGATAGGGTAGAGTGTTGACGAAGGATGTTCAGTTTGAGTTGGTTCGGCCACCAGTCGCGGTTACCAGTACCCCCTCCAGCAGATTGTTTAACGACCTGACCGGTAAATGGACATTTGCTCTCACCGTTTACATTGTACGATGATTTGCTTGAATGTTTTTCATTTTCCATATTCGAAAAATAACTATTTTGATAAAGATGAATATTCGTGTATCAATTGAAGAAGATTCCCGCAAGTGAATAAAGTGCAAAGGAAGTTGAAGCAAATGTAACATCCATTTTACACATAATGTTCTGAAAAACTACTTCTTTTTGTTTACCTTTCTTGTACTAAAACCTGCATTGAAGCGCTGAAACTATGTCATTATGATTAAAAAAACTTCTCCAAACCGCCAATTACTCAATGAGGGCAGCCAAATACTAATTGGTAGAAAATGATCGTAGTTTCCGTAATATCTTTGGGCATTTGAAGAACGAACTTTCTAAATCGACGAATACCATGTCAAAAATCAACCCTTTTTTCTCTATCCTGCTCATAGGTTCGATCCCGTTTACGTCAAATGCTCAGCATACTTGCTCTTTTATTCCCACTGAATCGTCTAGAGGGAGTTTCGATTTGGATGCTCGTTGGCAAAAAAGCAACATAACTGTTTCATTTGTCAATGGAACTCCTTTTCTGCACAATAAAGTTAAAAAATACGCCTCTGAATGGTCTAAATATGCCAATATTCAGTTTGAGTTTGTAAATTATACAGAGGCTGATATTCGAGTAGGTTTCTTTCAGGGAAAAGGTAGCTGGTCTCTTTTGGGGAATGCAGCAGCCAATTTTTCCAAAAACATTCAAACCGGCGAAATTGAACCGGGGCGCGGAGGTATTTCCATGAACTTTGGTTGGTTTAACCATACTACTCAAGAGGAAGAATTTGCCCGCACTATTTTGCATGAATTTGGGCACGCCCTCTGTCTGGAGCACGAACACAAAAACCCAATCGCCGGAATCAAATGGAACCTGGAGGCTTTGCATCAGTACTACCTGAAAAATAATGGCTGGTCCCCCAACGAGGTATACCTCAATGTGTTAAAACCAAATTCAGAAGACCAAACGAATGGTGAGTATGACCCTTGGTCGATCATGCATTATCCAATTAGTCCCAACCTCACGCTAGATGGCTATGGGGTGGACTGGAACCGAGCACTTTCTCCCGGTGATATTAAGCTTATTGGACAACTCTACCCAAAGCAACCGAACCAGCCAGTTATTTCTACTAAGAGCTATCCCCATTTAACCACCCTTACTGCTGGTGAAGGGCTCTGGAAATTGGTCTATTCCAAATCAAGCGATCCTAGCGGCGAGACATGGATGACTTCTCCCGAGTTTCCAACCCCAAGCGTGTTTCAAAAATGGGGAGAACAATATCAAATCACCCATATTAGTTACCTAAATGACCAATGGCAAATTGGATTGCAACAACTCAGCAACCAACCTCCACAACTTTGCCTGACGAGTACTGATTTTCCAAAGGCCGACCTGTTAAATTACGGAGAGCAAGGGTACTCCGTGGCTTGCCTAACTTATGGTCAAAAAAAATGGGTACTCGTTCTTTCCAAAGGCTACAAAAACCAATTTATCCACACCAGTACAGATTTTCCAGAAACTCAAATTGAAAAAAAATGGGACGAATCGTACCGAATCACCTCTTTGCAATTTGTGGAAGATCAATGGTGCCTGATCATGCAAAAAAACACTGAATACCTAGGACAAACGTACCTACTTTCGACGGAGTTTCCCTCTTCAGAGATTGAGGAGCGGCAATCAGAAGGGTACGCTATTACCCAAATAGGGTATGGTGCAGGAAATTGGTTGGTCGTACTTTCCACCGGAACACCTATCGCGGAACAAAGTATTCTGACTACCTCCAATTTTAAGTTGGACGATATTAACCAACGATTAAAGCGTTGATAATGTTGACACTTCTTTTTGATAAGTTGCCTCTACAAATGAAATCCCATACATAAAATAGGATTTTTCCAGGATTTTAAAACCAGCCAATTCCGCCAGTTGGTCGGACTTTCGAGTTAGGTTGCAGCCGGCGGCCAACTTCCTCCACAGTGGATTGATGAATTGTTGAAGCGCTGCCGGAACACTCCTGGGGGATTGGATATGCTCTAAAAGGATCAGTTTACCGTGGGGTTTCAGCCACTGGGAAAATTGAGCCACCGCCTTCTCCGGTGCAGGAATGGTACACATAACTAGCGTGCAGACAATCGCATCCAATGACTCAGGTGCAATGAGCTGAAGCAGGGTAGGGTCCTCCCATCCAACATTCAAGAGCTGAATTTGGGTTCCTGCCAGGCTCTTTTCCCGCTTTTTTTTTGCCAATTGCAACATTCCGGAAGAGGGTTCAATTCCAATCACCTGAACTGAGTTATTGTAATGTTCAAAATTAACCCCCGTCCCAACCCCAATCTCTAAAACGCTACCGGTTAATCCTTTTAATAATCGGCTTCTTCGGGCATGTAAATGCGATTTTTCCAAGCCTTGCATGACAAAATCATAGCAATTGGAAAAGGAAATAGAGTTACACATAAATCAAAACAAGGAATCCTATGAAAACGTCGACGCTGAACGCCCAAGAATAGAGAGCACTAAGGCATGCAAAATCGCAATTGGCAATAATATGAAAAAGGCAATTAACCTGCTTAACTCATGCGCTAAGCTACTATTCGTGTAAGGATGACCTTTTAATCGAGAATGTAACGCACTGTACGGTAAACCAAAAATATTTCCCATCAACATCACTTGCATAGCTGCAAGTAAAATCTTTGCCTTTTTGGCTCCATACTCTCGTTCCACTTCTTCGTAGGCAATCCGTTTAGGTACGCCCCTTTTCTCTGCAAAATGGTGCGCAAACAACAAGGATTTGGAGTCTTCCGCCAGTATAAAATCATTAGCACCACTAAGAAAGGCCTGAATTTCCTCATTGTCCATCCCCGCTTTCAACGCCAAATAGGCATGTGCATACGAGCAGGCAGGGCATTCATTGACTTGGGTGACCGCCAATTGGATCCGCTCTATAAACAAAGGATCCACCAGTTGCTTCCTCTGATTTTGGATCAATTGATATACTGCTGAAGGAACTTGAACCAACGTTCTATAAAGTTCATAGAACGAAAAAATCCGTTTATAACCCGTCTGGTTTTGGAGGTAGGAAGGGATTTGAATGTTTTTTTTCATGAATTATAAAAGAAATGAGCTGATAGTTTGAGATACTTCCGAAGAAGTGATAAAGTTAGCTACCTATTTTTCACGAATTAGGTGAGATAAATCACGCACAATTCTATTTAAGTTGAACGATCAAATCGTACACCTTAACCAGGGTGGAAATTTTCAGGTAAAGTGCTTTAATCACAAATACTCCATTACATAAACAAGCACTAATCCTCCCTTAATTTATTATATTTTTGTTTGTTTTAAAATATTGTAAATAAGCGCTTTATTTATTTTTATCTTCCTTTTTATCTTCTTTTTTATTTATCTTTTTTTGATAAAATGTCCCGATTATGGCGGGTTGGCTGCTGCACCTTTGTCACCAGAAAAGGAAAATACACCGCTATACAACACGATGTTA
Organism: Chitinophagales bacterium; assembly: GCA_046316495.1. GTDB lineage: Bacteria > Bacteroidota > Bacteroidia > Chitinophagales > Saprospiraceae > M3007. The sequence continues at coordinate 11 of JBKDAM010000137.1, read as the reverse complement.
AAGATATACAT
>JBKDAM010000136.1:0-15921 GCA_046316495.1 Chitinophagales bacterium | reverse complement strand
ATCCCATACCTCATCAGATGCAGAACCATCTAATACTGGCACGCCATACGGAACCACCGAGGTCGGAGCAACTCCCTCCTGACCCTGCTGATGGGTAGTTGGTTGGGAACAGGCAGCTGCCATGGATAGACCTGCGAAGAGAACGAATTGAGCGGATTTTTGTGATAAAAAAGTCATATTACCTTGGTAATTAGGAAACAAAAACAGAGTAGTGCACAAAAGTACAATAAATTCAGACAACTTGTATGTGTTCTGTTATCTGGATTATTTCCAAATAACAGAATTAATTTATTTACAAATTATTTGAAAGTTTCTTTGGCAGGTAAAAAATGCTACTTTTGCGGCCAATAACAGTTTGTTAAACAAATTAACAATTCGCTGGTTTATAGAGTAATACTTTTGATATGGATAGTTCAGCTTATTTACCAATTGTGCTTCAATCGCTGGTAGCGATCGGGTTTGTTTTGTTTGTCCTGGTGGTGACTCATATTCTGGGACCTTCCCGCAGTAGTAAGAAGAAGGATGAGAATTTCGAATGTGGTATTGAATCCAAAGGTAATGCCCGTGTTCCGGTATCGATCAAATACTTTATGACGGCCATTTTATTCGTACTGTTTGATGTGGAGGTTATCTTTTTTTACCCTTATGCCGTGAATTTCCGGGAGTTGCAGTGGGAAGGATTTACCGCTGTACTGATGTTTGTGGGAGTTTTTCTACTTGGCTTTTTTTATGTTTGGAAAAAAGGCGCACTCGAGTGGGATAAATAATGTTGGCTTCAAAGTATCCAAAACCTGAATTACTGAGTCCATTCATTTGATTTAACTATAAAAGCAATATGACGAAGATAACTGAAATGCCCGAAGGCTACGGAGGCGAAGGATTCTTTGCCACTTCCTTGTCAAAAGCCGTTGGCTTGGCGCGCTCCAATTCGATATGGCCATTGCCCTTCGCTACCTCCTGTTGTGGTATTGAATTCATGGCTACCATGGGAACCAATTACGATTTGGCCCGCTTTGGCATGGAACGTCTTTCCTTTTCTCCTCGTCAAGCGGACTTATTGATGGTAATGGGTACCATTTCCAAAAAAATGGGTCCTATTCTTCGGGACGTTTATGTACAGATGGCCGAACCCAAATGGGTGATTGCAGTAGGCGCTTGCGCCAGCTCCGGGGGTATTTTTGATACCTATTCTGTGCTTCAAGGTATCGATAAGGTGATCCCTGTGGATGTGTATGTTCCTGGTTGTCCGCCACGCCCCGAGCAAATTATAGATGGAATCATGAAAATACAAGAGTTGGTCCGAAACGAGCCCCTGCGCCGTCGTCACTCGGCCGAATACCAACACTTGCTAGAAAAATATCAGATCGCCTAATGTCCTTGAATAATACAGCCGTTTTAGCACGGATAGAAGAAAAAGCAAGCTCCTTAATCAAAGGGTCTGGTACATCCACAGATGGTATGCTGTGGGTAACGACTGACCGGGAGCAGGTCTTAGCTCTGTTGGAATTTCTGAAGACAGATGAAACATTGCAATTCCACTTTCTAACAACGTTATGTGCTGTGCATTATCCAGACCAACATGGTGCAGAGTTGGAGGTCATGTACCAACTCCACAACTGGATGGAGAATGTACGGATGCGTGTCAAGGTAAGTTTATCCATTGAGGACCCCGCTATACCTTCCGCTACCTCCTTGTGGCCTACCGCCAATTGGATGGAGCGCCAGGAATATGATTTCTTTGGAATTCAATTTCAGGGACACCCTAATTTGGTACGTATCTTAAACGTTGACGATTTAGACGTATTCCCTATGCGGAAAGAGTACAAATTGGAAGATGGCACTCGTACCGATAAAGATGACCGCTTCTTTGGTCGTGATGGCAATTATAGTCAGTCTTTCATCCAGTAATGCTTTAAAACTATGTCAGGTACATCGTATTTTTCGCAAGTAGATAGTATTGAGGGTGAATTGGCAACCCTCAACCTCGGACCCACCCACCCTGCCACCCACGGTATTTTCCAAAACGTACTTAAAATGGATGGGGAGCGGATTGTCAGTGCAGAACCCACTATCGGATATATCCACCGGGCGTTTGAAAAATTAGCAGAGCGCCGTCCCTATAACCAAGTAACTCCCATCACGGACCGGCTTAACTATTGTTCTTCGCCCATCAACAACATGGGTTGGCACATGACAGTTGAGAAATTAGCCGGCATTGAGGTTCCAAAACGCGCGCAGTACATGCGCGTTATTATCATGGAACTTTCGAGAATTGCCGACCACTTGGTCTGCAATGCGGTTATTGGGGTAGATACCGGAGCCTTAACCGGTTTCACCTATATGTTTCAGGAGCGGGAACGCATTTACGACCTTTTTGAAGAGGTTTGTGGTGCTCGACTTACCACCAATATTGGTCGGATAGGTGGGATGGAGCGGGATTTTAGTCCAGGTTACCATGCTAAACTCAAGGATTTCCTGGCAACCTTCAATGCCAAATTCGAAGAATTTAATAACCTGCTGGAGCGCAATCGAATTTTCATGGACCGCACCATCAATGTCGGCCCCATTGCAGCACAACGGGCTATGGAATACGGATTTACCGGTCCTAATCTTCGTGCCGCTGGAGTAGATTACGATGTTCGGGTGATGAATCCATATTCCTCTTATGAGGATTTTGACTTCATTGTTCCAGTCGGCGTTAACGGAGATACCTACGACCGGTTCATGGTGCGCCAAGAAGAAATCCGCCAATCGCTGCGCATTATTCAGCAGGCCTATAACAACCTCCCCGCTGGCGATTACCATGCGGATGTGCCCGACTTTTACCTGCCTTCCAAGGAGGATGTATACACCAAGATGGAGGCTTTGATTTACCACTTTAAGGTGGTAATGGGTGAAACACCTATTCCGGAGGGCGAAGTTTATCATTCTGTGGAAGGTGGAAACGGGGAATTGGGCTTTTACCTCATCAGTGATGGAGGCCGTACACCCTACCGCCTTCACTTCCGCCGCCCCTGTTTTATTTATTACCAGGCCTATCCAGAAATGATCACCGGATCGATGCTTTCAGATGCGATCTTGACGATGAGCTCGATGAATGTAATTGCAGGTGAACTGGATGCCTAACTTTCAAATTCGATACACGCTACTTTAAAAATATGCAATTAACTGGACAAAATAGTGCACCATTTCAATACTCTACAGGTGCATTGGAGGAAGTAAAGGCATTGATGGGCCGATATCCGGAAGGAAAATCAAAGAGCGCGCTCATCAGGGCCCTGCATATCGCACAGGAAGAAAACCAAGGCTGGTTGAGCATTCCAGCCATGAACCATGTGGCAGAAGTGTTGGGAATTACCCCGATCGAAGTTTATGAGGTCGCTACTTTTTACAGCATGTACAATTTAGAGCCAGTCGGCAAATACGTGCTAGAGTTCTGTCAGACGGGTCCTTGCGCCATTGAAGGAGCAGAAAAAATTATCGAATACACGAAGCAAAAACTAGGTATTGGTAAAAACCAAACCACTCCCGACGGTTTATTTACCATCAAGCAAGTAGAGTGCTTGGGAGCCTGTGGGTACGCGCCAATGATGCAAGTAGGAGAATTTTACCACGAGCATCTTACCACCGAAAAAATAGATCAATTTATAGAAGATTGTAGAGCTGGAAAAATAGACAAGGGCACCTGGAAAATGCATTAATTCGAATCAAACCAACTTTATCACGTTAACTATCCTCCCTTATGGCGGCAACCGGTACTATTCAGAACACCGAATTGGCCAATGAAAACAAACCCAACCTCAGCTACTGGCAAATAATCAGTATGAGCTTTGGTTTTCTCGGGATCCAATACGGATTTGGCCTTCAGCAGGCCAATATGAGTCCTATTTACCGGTACTTAGGTGCGGAGGAGAGTGATATCCCTGGCTTATGGCTTGCAGGCCCTTTAACTGGGCTCTTATTACAACCCATAATTGGAGCCTTGTCAGACAGAAGTTGGTCCCCGCGTTTTGGAAGAAGGAAACCGTATGTATTTTTTGGAGCAGTAATTGGGAGCATCGCTATGTTCATGATGCCCAATTCCTCCTCCGTACTCATGGCAGCTAGCCTAATGTGGCTTTTAGATGCCGGTTTAAACTCCTCCATGGAGCCATTCCGTGCCTTTGTTGGAGATATGCTCAACAGCAAGCAGCGTCCAATTGGGTTTTCAGTACAATCATTCATGGTGGGATTCGGCCAAACCATGGCAAATCTGATGCCCTTCATTCTGCCAATGATTGGCATATCGTATGCAGTAACCGCTGACGTACAAAATGGAATTCCAGATTCGGTTCGCTTGCCTTTTTACGTAGGTGGCGCTGCGATACTATTAACGGTGTTCTATACCATGTACACCACCAAAGAGTATCCGCCGGAAAATGAAGACTACAAAAAGAAAATAGAATTTACACCAGCTCAAGAAAAAGGTATTCAGTTTTGGAGACTGGTTTTGTCCTTCGGAGCCGCCTTTATGGGAACCTTATTCGCCGCGCGCTCAACGGATCTATCTTCCGCTTTGATGATTGGTGGAGCGATCTTGATTGGTTTAAATTTATTGTTGCTTTTACCGGTTTTCAAAGAGATTTTAGCTTCTTTGTCAGAAATGCCTCCAGTAATGAGGCAGTTATGGTGGGTGAAGTTTTTTACCTGGTACGGACTCCCTTTGATGTGGCAATACTTATCTCTTGCGGCAGCTAAATACGCATTTAACGCTGCCAGTCCGGAGATCAATCCGGAAGGATTTGAGGCTGGTAAAAACTGGGGAAGCCTTTGTTTCGCTATGTTTAGCGTCTCTTGCTTTGTGATCTCCATTTTCCTACCGGCAATTGCCCGTAAAATAGGAAGCCGGAGATTAACCCATGCTTTGTTTCTCACCATCGGCGCCCTGGGTTTTTTCAGTGTTATTTTAACCAACGATAAATATATTTACCTGACAGGAATGACTCTTATTGGTCTTGCCTGGGGTTCCATCATGTCTCTACCTTATTTGATGCTAGCAGACTCTGTATCACAGGCAAAAATGGGTGTTTATATGGGTATATTTAACGGATTCATTTGTATTCCCCAGTTTATTGGGATGCTTACTGTTCCGTTGTTTTATAAAACAATTTTAGGAGATGATCCAAGAAATGCCTTGATGCTGGCTGGTGCTTGTATGTTAGCTGCTGCGGGCTCCTGTTTTTTGGTTCAAGAGAAAAATAATCCATCCTAACCACTACGAACGCTATGAGTGAACTAAAGCCGGGAGATATTGCCAAGCTATTCAAAAAGCCCTCTGAGAAAAGGTACGACTACTTTATCTCAACGGTAGCAGATACCGAGGAAGTATACGGACTTGCCGACGAGGAAGGATGGGCCCTTCTTGGAGACGATGAAGAAGGGGAAGATATTATTCCACTTTTTCCTGGACGGGAGTTTGCTGAACAGTTTAGAGTGGAAAACGATTTTGAAGAATATGGAATAGGTGTGTTGGATGTCAATGAGTTGTTAGAATGGCTCGATGACATGGAAAAGGATAATATGTTGGTGGCGGTGTTTCCCAACCTGGAGTTAAGCGGAGCGGTAATTAAACCCTCTTTGCTGAAAAAAGACTTACAGATGGAACTGGAGAAATACGATGAAGACGGAAAAAAAATAAAGAAATAAACATTAAGCTATAGGTAACTACATGGGACGTAAATTGCTTTTAGAACATGCACAAGTAGAAGGTATCCATACCTACGAAGTGTACCGCAAACACGGTGGATACCGGTCGGTTGAAAAGGCGTTAAAAACCATGACACCCGATGAAGTGGTGGAAGAGGTTAAAAAATCCGGATTGCGCGGCCGTGGAGGCGCAGGTTTCCCCACCGGCATGAAATGGTCTTTCCTGGCAAAACCCGAGGGAGTCCCAAGGTACCTTCTTTGCAACGCAGATGAGTCAGAGCCCGGTACTTTTAAAGACCGGTATTTGATGGAAAAAATACCGCACCTGCTGATAGAAGGAATGATTACCTCCTCCTATGCACTCGGTGCCAATACGTCCTATATCTACATCCGTGGGGAATACGCATGGATCGTGTTTGTTCTAGAGCGGGCGATTAAAGAGGCATACGCTAATGGTTGGCTCGGCAAAAATATCTTGGGTACCGGATATAACTTAGATTTACACGTCAACTGTGGAGCGGGTGCTTACATCTGCGGGGAAGAAACCGCTTTAATAGAAAGTCTGGAAGGAAAACGGGGGAATCCCCGGATTAAACCTCCTTTCCCAGCGGTGAAGGGTTTGTGGCAAAGCCCCACAGTGGTAAATAATGTAGAAACCATTGCTGCTGTGGTACCTATTGTAAATGATGGGGGGGATGAATACGCCAAAATCGGTATTGGAAAAAGTACAGGAACCAAACTTATCTCCGCCAGCGGCAATATCAACCGCCCAGGCGTCTATGAGATAGAACTAAATGTTCCAGTTGAAGAATTTATCTACTCTGATCAATACTGCGGGGGAATAAAGAATGGAAAACGATTAAAAGCTTGTGTTCCAGGAGGCTCCTCTGTTCCTATTCTACCCCACTACCTTGTTTGCAAAACAGCGAATGGGGAGGATCGTTTAATGACCTATGAAAGTCTGGCTGATGGAGGCTTTGCCTCTGGCTCAATGTTAGGTTCAGGAGGTTTCATAGTCTATGATGAGGACCAATGCATCGTTCGAAATACTTGGAATTTCTCTCGCTTTTATGCACATGAGTCTTGCGGTCAATGTTCTCCCTGCCGGGAAGGTACTGGCTGGATGGAGAAAGTCCTTCACCGTTTGGAACATGGTCAAGGAAAAATGAGTGATATTGATTTGTTAGCGGATGTAGCAAAGAAAATTGAAGGAAATACGATCTGTCCATTGGGCGATGCGGCAGCTTGGCCCGTCAGTGCAGCCATTCGCCACTTCCGGGAAGAGTTTGAATGGCACGTAAACGAGCCTGTTGCCAGCCAGCAACGAAATTACGGGCTAGTTAAAGAGCCAACTGCAACCGTATAACTCCATTTGCTCACAATTGTCAGCGGAAAATTAGATATTATGCCAAAAGTAACAATAGACGGACAAACGATAGAGGTCCCAGAAGGCACCACGATATTAACGGCTGCCAGACAAATAGGCGGTGAATTGGTTCCACCGGCCATGTGTTATTACTCCACCCTGAAAGGATCTGGTGGCAAATGCCGCACCTGTCTGGTGAAAGTCACCAAGGGCTCAGAAAAAGACCCTCGACCGATGCCCAAACTGGTTGCATCTTGTCAGACAATGGTCATGGACGGGATGGAAGTGGCAAGTAAGGCGAGTGAGGAAGTCACCAAAGCAAGGGCTGGAGTGGTTGAGTTTTTGTTGTTGAACCACCCCCTAGATTGCCCTATTTGTGACCAGGCAGGCGAATGTCATCTGCAGGATCTGGCATTTGAGCATGGCGCTGCCAGCACTCGGTACGAATTTGAAAGAAGAACGTTTGAAAAGATCGATATCGGCCCCTATATTAAGTTGCACATGACCCGCTGTATTTTGTGTTACCGTTGTGTTTATGTAGCCAACCAATTGACAGAACAGCGTGTTCACGGGGTAATTGGCCGAGGAGATCATGCAGAGATTAGCACTTTTATTGAAAAAGCGATCGACAATGATTTTTCAGGAAATGTGATCGATGTTTGTCCTGTAGGTGCCTTAACCGACCGTACTTTCCGATTCAAAAGCCGCGTTTGGTTCCTTAAACCGATGGATGCCCACCGCAACTGCCCAAAATGTACGGGTAAAGCGGTTGTTTGGATGTACGGGAACGAAATTTTCCGGGTTACTGCTCGAAAGGATCAGTACGGGGAAGTGCATGACTTCATTTGCAATACCTGCCGATTTGATACCAAGGCTACCGGTGACTGGACAATTGAAGGACCAAGGCAAATAGACCGACACTCCGTTATCAGCCAAAACCACTACGATCAAGGGATCACAGTTCGCTAAATAACCGACGTGCAAATGGCTTTCAACCCCGCTATGGTAAAAGAAAGCCAACGTTGAATCAACCGCAATAACAATAAGATATGTTTGAGTTATATCTAATGGACACCGCTTTTTTGCTTCAGAAAATGGGCTTGGTAGGTGTTGTTTTTTTGGTTACCCTAGGTATTGCAGCCTATTCGACCTATGGAGAGCGCAAGGTGGCTGCCTTCCTTCAAGATCGCCTTGGTCCCGATCGCGCTGGTCCGTTTGGATTGTTACAGCCCATCGCAGATGGGGTCAAAATGTTCATGAAAGAGGATTTCATCCCTCAAAATGCCTCCAAATGGCTGTTCATTTTGGCGCCGGGTATCTTTATGTTTGTCGCTTGTATGACCAGTGCGGTCATTCCCTGGGGGACAGAATTAACACTTTTTGGAACCCCTATTCAATTGCAGGTGGCCGACATTAATATTGGTATTCTGTACATTATGGGTTTTGTCTCCTTAGGAGTGTATGGAATTATGATTGCTGGATGGTCGTCGAATAATAAATATTCCCTCTATGGTGCCATCCGGGCAAGTGCACAAATGGTCTCGTATGAGTTGGCGATGGGGCTTTCCCTGATTGCCTTAGTCATGATGTCTGGTACGTTGAGTATTGGAGAGATCGTAAAGCAGCAGACTGGGTTTGGTTGGAATGTTATTTATCAGCCACTTGGATTTTTGATCTTCTTCATTTGTTCGCTTGCAGAGTGTAACCGTGCTCCTTTTGACATGGCGGAATGTGAAACAGAGCTAATTGGTGGATACCACACGGAGTATGGCTCCATGAAACTAGGATTTTTCTTGTTTGCGGAGTACATCAATATGTTTGTTTCCAGTGCAGTGATCTCAAGTCTGTTTTTTGGTGGATACAATTTCCCGGGAGTTGATCCATCGTGGTTGGGTGGTTTTATGGGGCCGATTGTATTATTTGCCAAAATATTCTTTTTCATATTCGTTTTCATGTGGATCCGCTGGACGCTACCTCGATTCCGATATGACCAGCTCATGCACCTTGGTTGGAAAGCGCTCACTCCATTAGCAATCTTAAATATGTTATTGACTGGGGCTTTGACCCTTTGGTTAGGAAAATAAGATTTGGTTATGCAACTCACGAATCGATCAAAATTAGTCGTAAATAAGCAAATGAACTTTTGGGAACGGATTTACCTTCCGGCCATCCTGAAAGGCATGGGCACTACTTTGAAGCACTTTTTCAAGGTAATTTTTAACAAATCAAACACCCTGCGTTACCCAGAAGTGAAGCGGGAATTCGCGAAAGTTTACCGCGGCTGGCACGTCTTAAAACGGGATGAGCAAGGAAGAGAAAACTGCACCGCTTGTGGATTATGTGCAGTGGCTTGTCCGGCAGAAGCGATCACGATGGTGGCAGCGGAACGAGAGAAAGGCCAGGAACATTTGTATCGGGAAGAAAAATATGCCGCTGTTTATGAAATCAACATGTTGCGCTGCATCTTCTGCGGACTCTGCGAAGAGGCTTGTCCTAAGGAGGCCATATTCTTAACCGACCGAATTGTTCCGAGCGATTACGTACGGCAAGACTTTGTTTTTGGAAAAGACATGCTGGTTGAAGGCATTGTGCCTGAACAGCGGGTGGATGTTACCGTGCGTCAGAAGCATTTACAAGAAAAGCGCGCAGCTCAGACAGCATCCTAGGAAGCCGTCCAAAACTTGACAACTAGAAACACACAGACAAATTAGATCAATGACTCTGGCAATATTTATCACCCTTGCGATCATTTCGGTTCTCACTGCATTGATGATGGTTTTTGCAAAAAACCCAGTCCACAGTGTACTTTACCTCATTTTGACTTTTTTCCTGATTGCGGCCCAGTATATAATGTTAAACGCTCAATTTTTGGCGGTTGTACACCTGATTGTGTATGCCGGAGCGATTATGGTTTTGTTTTTGTTCGTTCTTATGTTATTGAACCTGAACCAAGACTCGGAGCCCCAGAAATCGGTCAGTTGGAAGCTCTCAGGAGCGATCGCGGCCGGGATGCTTTTTGTAACCTTCATCGGCGCATTGAAAGGTGCTACTTTGCAAGGACCAGAGGCACCTGATCCACATGTTGGCTTGGTAAAAAACCTGGGGCACGCGTTGTTTACTGATTTTGTAGTTCCTTTTGAAATCGCAGGTATATTATTCCTATCGGCGATGGTAGGGGCTGTATTGGTAGGAAAACGCGACATTAAACTCTAAATCATTCGAATTATGTTAGATATAGTACGCTCTGTTCCGATTGAGTATTACCTGATGTACAGCAGTATTCTGTTTTGCATTGGGGTATTTGGGGTGTTGATTCGCCGGAATGCCATTATTGTATTAATGTGCATTGAATTGATGCTCAATGCTGTAAACTTATTGTTGGCTGCCTTTTCCACCTATTTAGGGGATGCTCAGGGCCAAATTATGGTCTTTTTCATCATGGTAGTAGCTGCCGCGGAAGCTGCTGTGGGTTTAGGTATCCTTGTGATGGTATATCGGAACACCAAATCAACGGATATTTCCTTGTTGGATAAGCTTCGTTGGTAAATTGAAATTGTTGAATCAAGCGCATTTGTAATACGACACATCGCATGCAAAATTTAATACCTCTAATACCCTTCTTACCCTTCATTGGGTTCCTCCTTAACGGGCTTTTCGGTAAGAACATGTCCAAGTCCCTGGTGGGTATCATCGGTTCTGGAAGTCTTTTAGCCTCCTTTATCCTATCTGTAATGGCCTTCAATACAGTAGCGGGTTCAGGACCTATTCAGCATACGCTTTATCAGTTCATGCAATTGGATGGGCTGCAATTTGAGTTTGGATTTTTAGTGGATCAGCTTTCCGTTTGGATGATGCTGATTGTTACTGGGATTGGTTTTTTAATCCACGTCTACTCAATTGGCTACATGCATGACGACGAAGGTTTTTACAAATTTTTCGCGTATTTGAATTTATTTATCTTCTCGATGCTTCTCCTCATCATGGGAGACAACTTTTTGATGTTGTTTTTTGGATGGGAAGGTGTTGGTTTGTGCTCTTACCTGTTAATTGGGTTTTGGTATGAAAATCGGGAATATGGGAAAGCTGCTAGAAAAGCGTTCATTATGAACCGTATTGGTGACCTTGGTTTGTTATTAGGAATGTTCCTGATTATTCAAACCTTTGGCAGTCTTAAATACCAGGAGGTATTTGCTCAGTTAGGAGCAGTTGACACTGCTACGGTTACGACCATTTGTCTCTTATTGTTTGTTGGAGCGATGGGCAAAAGTGCTCAGATTCCTTTGTACACCTGGTTGCCAGACGCCATGGCCGGTCCAACACCAGTCTCGGCGCTTATTCACGCTGCCACCATGGTTACTGCGGGAATTTACCTGGTTGCTCGTTGCAACGGGATGTACAGTTTAGCCCCTGAAGCGCTTCACTGGATAGCGATTGTAGGGCTAGCCACTTCTCTATTTACAGCTTTTATCGGACTTCGTCAGAACGATATCAAAAAAGTACTAGCCTATTCAACGGTTTCCCAGTTGGGCTTAATGTTTTTGTCCCTCGGCATGGGAGCTTACAGCAGTGCTCTTTTTCACGTAACAACCCACGCTTTTTTCAAAGCCTTATTATTCTTGGCAGCGGGTAGTGTCATTCATGGTATGGGTGGAGAGCAAGATATTCGGAAAATGGGCGGATTGCGTACCAAAATGCCGGTTACTTTTTGGGTCTTTTTGATAGGCACCTTTGCGATCAGTGGGTTCCCTCTGCTGTCAGGGTTCTTCTCTAAGGATGAAATCTTGGCACATACGTTTGAACATGGAGGTATGATTTGGTGGGGATTAAGCAGTTTTAGCGCTATGATCACCGCCATTTACATGAGCCGATTGATGTACGTTACGTTCTTTGGAAATTTCAGAGGAACAGAGGAACAAGCGGCCCATGTACACGAGAGTCCTGCGATCATGACGCTCCCACTGATTGCCCTTGCCATCCTATCCGTAATTGGAGGATTTTTAAACCTACCTCACTTCTTGCACACAGGCAATGACCAGTGGCTTGCCCATTGGTTGTCTGGAAACGGTTTAAACGGAGCTCCTGTTATTCCGATGCTTCAGACAGCATTGGATGCCGGCACAGAGTTGGTACTTATGACAACTGCGACTGTAATTGCGGTACTGGTTTTATTGGTGTCTTACTTTATTTACAGACAAGAGAAAAATCAGCCGGTATCGGATGCTGCGCAGGCGGGATTTACACGGATTTTGGCGAACAAGTTTTATGTAGATGAGCTCTACCAAGCGGTATTTGTCACTCCTGTTGAAAAAACATCCAGGATTTTATACCACTACGCGGATATTCAAGGGATTGATGGTTTGGTAAATGGAGTTGGAAAAGCAGTTCAGGGGATCGGAGGGCTTTTCCGTCGTTCTCAGAATGGCAATATTGAATATTACCTATTGGGCATGGTGTTGGGAGCAGTGGCATTATTAATGACCCTTTTCCTGTAATCTTTGAATATTATTAATTGAAAATCGAACTCGAGAAATGTCTCTGTTACTTATACTCATCCCGTTATTCACTTCGATTGTCTTGCTTTGGGCAAGGCCTTCCGGTGCACGTATGATTGCACTTGGCGTGGGACTTGTCAATTTGGGCATTAGCATAGTAGCCAGCACTGGTTTCCAGGTGGATGGCAGTATGCAGCATGTCTTTTCAGCACCTTGGATTGCTGAAAGTGGCCTTTATTTTAGTCTTGGCATGGATGGAATCAGTTTGTTGTTGGTTCTGCTCACCAATCTTTTGGCGCCTTTGATTCTCTTAAGTATTCAAAGTAGAAATCCAGAAAACGAAACCCGCTTTTTGGGTTTGGTTTTGATGATGCTCGCGGCGCTAAACGGGGTGTTCCTGGCAACTGACGGGATGTTGTTTTACATCTTTTACGAATTAGCGCTGATTCCAATTTATTTTATTTCAGCACTTTGGGGAGGAGAGAACCGCATTCGGATTACCTTGAAGTTCTTTTTGTATACTTTTATAGGCTCCTTGTTCATGCTGGTCGCCTTGTTGTATCTGTATTTAAAAACACCGGGCGCGCACTCTTTTGCCTTTTCTGCCTTATTAGACGTTCCACTTTCAGGAGCGGAAGCTTGGTGGATCCTGTTAGCTTTCTTTCTTGCATTTGCAGTGAAGATGCCCGTATTTCCTTTTCATACCTGGCAGCCGGACACTTACGTAGTCGCTCCAACTGGAGGCACCATGTTGTTATCCGGAATCATGTTAAAGATGGGTGTTTACGGTGCAATTCGTTGGATGATGCCAATGGCTCCTGAAGCATGGGCCTCTTTGGCACCTGTCTTTATGACCCTTTCCGTTATTGGGATCGTTTACGGCAGCTTGATTGCTGTAAAACAAACCGACATAAAACGTCTGATAGCATATTCTTCCATTTCTCACGTTGGATTGATTGCTGCTGGAGTTTTTGCCTGGAATACAGCGGGACTACAGGGTAGTTTAATTCAGATGTTGAACCACGGGATTAATGTGGTTGGATTATTCTATGTGGTGGATATCATTGAGCGTCGTTTAGGGACACGCACCTTGCAAGAGATGGGGGGAATCGCTAAATCAGCACCCACTTTTGCCACCTTATTTATGATCATCCTTTTGGGCGCGGTTGCTGTACCCTTAACAAACGGGTTCCCGGGTGAATTTTTGTTGTTGAAAGGAGTTTGGGAGTACAACCATCTTCTAGGCGCAGTAGCTGGTTTAACCATCATTTTTGGTGCTGTTTATATGTTGCGCGCTTACGGTTTAGCCATGTTTGGGCCTACTACGGCAGCGACTGCACAATTCGCTCCATTGGATTGGAGAGAAAAGTTGGTGTTAGGCGTCATTGCAGGTTTGGTTTTGGTACTCGGTTTCTTCCCGAACACTATTTTATACCTGACGGAAGGCAGTGTTCACCAATTAATGAGTTTGGTTCAATTCTAATCAAAAGATTCAGAGGAGGGATTGAAAATGGTGGTGACACCGCTAATTTCGGTCCAAGATTAAACGAAAAATAACATAATGACCGCATTACTCATACTTTTTTTTACTGCTGTTGCTAGTTTGTTTGCTGGTTTATTTGCCAAACGCAGCCAGTTGCTCCCGATTGTACTTATTGGTGTAGGCGCAGCTTTGGTGATCACCCTGCGTGAACTTTTTTCCGGGAATCCTTGGGGAAATCAATTCCAGGACATGATCAATTTTGATTCGTATGCCTTGGGATTTTCCAGTTTGGTGTTACTTACCACTTTGCTCATTGCGGGCCTCAGTGGATGGGGATTCCGGAGGTTGGAGCATACGAAAGGCGATCACTATGCGCTTTTGTTGTTCAGTATTTGTGGTGCCCTGACCATGTTTTCCTTTACGAATATGGTCATGTTGTTTCTCGGAATTGAGATCTTAAGTATTCCATTGTATGTTTTGGCGGGCAGTAATCGCGACAATTTATCGTCGAATGAAGCGGCACTTAAGTATTTTTTGATGGGCTCTTTCGCCACCGGTATCCTACTTTTCGGAATGGCCTTGGTATACGGCAGCACTGCCACCTTTGATACAGCGGGAATTGCAGCAGCGCTACAGAGTGGAGTTTCCTCCCCTGGCATGTTGAAATTAGGCCTTTTGTTGATACTGATTGGACTGTCCTTCAAAGTATCGGCAGTTCCTTTTCACTTCTGGGCACCGGATGTTTACCAAGGTAGTCCCAACATGGTTACAGCCTACATGTCTACCGTAGTAAAAACAGCCGGATTTGCAGCATTTTATCGCTTGTTTTCTGGTGCTTTTATTGGCATGGCAGATTTTTGGAGTATTGGGGTAGTTGGAATTGCAGCCTTAACCATGACTGTGTCCAATTTTACTGCCATTTTCCAAACAGACTTTAAGCGAATGATGGCGTATTCCTCCATTTCACATGCTGGATACTTATTGTTAGGGGTGTTAGCAGTAGGAGTTGCGGGAAGTTCGGGTGCGATGCTGGTTTATTTACTCACCTATTCAGTCGCTTCCATCATGGCCTTCGCTATTTATATGTTGGTTGCCGAGCCCTCTGAAGATGGAAGTTTTGCTGCATTTAATCAGTTGGGAAAGAGACATCCCTTCTTGGCTTTCGCCATGACCTTTGCGATGTTATCTCTTGCTGGCATTCCCCCCTTAGCGGGCTTTTTTGGTAAATATTTTCTTTTTTCAAGTGTAGTAAGTCAATATCCCTGGCTAGTAGTGCTTGCTGTTGTCAATTCTGCAGTGTCCATTTACTATTATTTCAAGGTGATCATAGCAATGTATTTTTCTAGAGAGGAAAACACTCTCACGGTGGAAGTACCTGCTTCTGTTCGTTGGTTGTTATTGGTAGGTCTTTTCCTGCTAACAATGTTGACCGTGTTCCCGGGCTTTGTTTACCGGCTAGTATAAGAAAAAATAGTCGGAAAAGCCGGGTAAGTTGGATCTTACCCGGCTTTTTTTTGACCATTAACTTATTTTTGATAGATGAATACCTTGGTTTTGTTGAAAAAACAAGAGAGCCAAAAAAAAGCCAGCTAACTTTGTAAGATCCATTAGCCCCACTTTTAACATACCTATTTCTAGGTTAGAATTCATTTTTATTACTTTCTGAACTTAACTTGTAGTTGATCCATGAACATATTTCGTATCCTTCTTCTTCTTTGTTTACCCTTATTGCTGAATGCTCAACAACCTGGTTTTGACCCTACAAAAGCTGCTAACGGCCGTTTTTATGGCAAGGTGGTAGATGAGAAAGGGAGCGGAATTGGTTATGCAACCGTCAAGTTATATGGAAAAAAAATGAATCCAGGCAGCAAACAACTTCAGGAAGTATTGTTGGG
>JBKDAM010000135.1:0-5677 GCA_046316495.1 Chitinophagales bacterium | reverse complement strand
CTTTTGCTTTGTCTCGAAGGGCAAATACATAAACAGCAATGGCAGGAATGGCCACAAGGTTGGTGTAAATTGCGTGTTTGGCGATGTGTTGATCGTGCAAACCGGCCATTTTTTCCAACATCATCCAGAGTAGGCTCATAGCACCGAAGACCAGTGCCCAGCGGATTTCAACAGCAAATTTTTCCATTGTTTAGGACGTCATTTTGATGTGTGATAGAAGCGGTTTTTCAAAGAGAGGCGGGCCTTCTCCTGGCTCAAAAGTAGGGAAAGCCCATCATCTGATCGAATTTTTCTATCAAAATTGAATATGCTGCGCTACTTAAGTCGTTTTAAACCGCTTTTGCTGCCGGAGGGCTACTTGAACCAGTAAGACCAAAACAGGCACCTCAATAAGTGGGCCAATTACCGCGGCAAAAGCTGCACCTGAATCAATACCAAAGACAGCAATGGCCACTGCAATGCCCAGCTCAAAATTATTTCCTGCCGCCGTAAATGCGAGGGACGTACTTCTTGCATAATCTGCCCCCGCTCTTTTCGCTAGAAAGAAGGCCGCGAAAAACATGATTACAAAATAGAGCACGAGCGGTACCGCTATGCGGAGAACATCCATAGGCAACTGGAGGATTAAATTGCCTTTGAAGCTGAACATCACCACAATCGTGAAGAGCAAAGATGCCAAGGTCATTGGACTAATTCTTGGAATAAACGTTTGTTCATACCAGGCTTTGCCCTTCTTGTTCACCCAATACTTTCTGCTTAAAAATCCAGCCAAAAAAGGGATTCCTAAATAAATAAATACACTTTCCGCAATTTGAACCATGCTTATTTGTACGTCCATACCAGCCATTCCAACCAACGGCGGGAGGAGGGTGATGAAAATCCAAGCATAGACTGAATAAAAAAACACCTGAAAAACACTGTTGAGTGCTACCAAACCAGCTACGTATTCATTGTCCCCATTCGCTAGCTCATTCCATACAATGACCATCGCAATACAGCGAGCCAATCCAATCAGAATTAGACCAACCATGTAGGGTGGGTGATCGTGCAAAAACAACACGGCTAGCCCAAACATTAGTAGTGGGCCAATGATCCAGTTTTGCACCAATGATAGTACCAGTAATTTTCTGTTCTTGAAGACATTCCCGAGTTCCTCGTAGCGGACCTTTGCTAAAGGTGGGTACATCATCAATATCAATCCGATAGCAATGGGTAGGTTGGTGGTTCCAAACTGGATTCGCTCAATAAATGTAGGCGCTCCAGGAAAAAAATAGCCAATTCCTACCCCAATAACCATGGCAAGCAAGATCCATAGGGTCAGGTAGCGGTCCAGAAACGAGAGTTGTTTGGTAGCGGTTGAGTGCATTAGTTTTGATCAAAATGGGTGTGAATGAACTCGCGGGTATAGGCTTTAATCAGGTCGCGTACTCGATCAAATTCCGCGTCTATTTCTGCTTCTGTCCCGGTAGCTTTGGCTGGATCCGGGAAATTGTAATGAAACCGTTGGGCCGTTCCCGGGAAGTAGGGGCAGCGTTCTTTGGCATGGTCGCAGACAGTGATAATGTAATCAAAATCAATATTTTGATATTCGTCTACATGATTGGAAGTGTGGGTGCTAATATCCAACCCATCGCGTTGCATGGTGGCAATGGCGCGTGGATTTACCCCATGAGTCTCCACTCCGGCGCTGAACACCTCCGCTCTATCTCCGACAAAATGTCGGAGGTATCCTTCGGCAAGTTGGCTTCGGCAGCTGTTGCCGGTGCATAAAACAAGTATTTTTTTCATGTTCAAAAGTTTATCGCAAAAATACGATGAATTGCTTAATTCTCCATTTGTTAAGAAAATTTAATATCCGTTAGATGGTTTTTGCTGATCAATTAAGTGGGGATGAGTACTTTTGACCTTACTTATTTAACTTTCCTTATGCTTACCCGTCTTTTTTTTGTTGGTCTCGTTTTACTGTCACTTCCTTCCTGTTTCCCCAAGCCAGTTACAGATTCATACGGTCCTGCTTATTGGTCAACGTATTACCAGGAAAAGCTGGAACCTGGAGCGCGTTTGCTGGAGGTAGGTCCCCTTCATACCTTGGAATCATCCCGAGGACTTTACCATTTACGGACCTATTTTTTTGATACAAAAACCTTGATTTCGGATGAGTACTTTGTGGACCGCGATTTAAATACGCGGCAGGGGACGGCTACTTATTATACTGATTTAGGTCAAAAAAACAAGGTAGTCCGGTACTTAACAGGTACGGTGCAAGATACCGTTTTTGAGTTTCACCCGGCAAATGGACAGATTTCAGGAAAAATCCCTTATATAAATGGGAAAAGGAATGGAGTCAAGTCCAGTTATGATGAGGAGGGGCATTTGATTGGACTTTCCACGTATAAAAACGATCAATTAGACGGAGAAGTGCTGCGTTTTGAGTCGGACGGAACGTTAAAAAGCAGGGAGATTTTTAAAGCAGGGGAATATATTCCAGATCCAGAACGGGATACGGTAGAAGTCATTCAATCGCTTCCCGAGTACCGCTGCTCCCCCAAATTCAGCGCGTTTCCCAACTGTGCCGAGCGTACGCTTCAATCCTATCTGGCCTCAAATGTTCGGTATCCATCGGACGCTTTTAAGTATGGAATTCAAGGGAAAGCGGTTATTTCCTTTGTGGTAGGTAAAGACGGTCAGGTGTCCGATATTAAGGTAGAAAGGGGGATTTGTGCCAGTATACAACGCGAATGCATCCGTATAGTGGAGGGCATGGAAGTTTGGAAACCAGGTATGAATGGGGAGCATCCGGTGAAAGTTCGTTTCACCTTGCCTATTAACTTTCGGCTGGAGTAGCGACCACCTTTATTTTTTTCCCGTGCAGCTCAACCAGGTCGCCTGCACGAATTTTTTTTCGTTTTTGGAGCTCAACGACACCATTCACCCGTACTTCTCCTTCAGTAATGCGGAAGTTGGCCTCGCCACCGGTTCCTACTAGCCGCATAACTTTAAGCAGGTCGTTGAGTTGTATGTACTCGTCTGTTAGTTTAAATTCTTTCATATACTGTTGAAGTAGAGAGGGAGGGGAGGTGAATTCCATCGTAGCGGACATAAAGTCGATCTGGGTGTCGTTCAATTTGTCCGGTAGACTGGAAGGTGTCATAATCAAATTGCAGGTCCAGCTGAATTTGCCAATATTTTAAGCCATTGGGGTCTCGTAGTCTGCTGGGTAGAACATTGGTGATAATTCTAGATTTGGGGCGTATTTTGAAATACGAATAATAGTCAATGGCCACCATTTCGATCAAAACAGGGTCGTTTGGATAGGATTGTCGGACAAATTGCTCCAGTATTTCGAAAACATCATCGAGGGTGTATTTATGGTACGCTCTGCATTGACCGAAGTGAATACCCAATCCGAGTAAAAAGTCGAATATGCTGTAATGGCCTGTGATATAGCGCAGGGTATTGGGTGCTCGTTTTTTATTCCAATAAATTTCTAGGGCATGTTCCAGCTGGGTAATCCGGTAGAGTTCTTCTTTGGATAAGTAATTGCTTTCGATGATTTGGTAAGGAGGCTCTGGATCAAATACATATCCATGCTGTTCGTATTTATGTCGAACAGGAGTACCTTTCAGAAATTTCAGGAATCCGAGTTGTAATTCAGGAGCAAACAATTTGAATACCTCCTCGAAGCTATACTTGATATCCTCCCAGTAATCGAGGGGAAGCCCTACGATCAGATCAAGGTGCATTTCGATTTTGTAGTCCAGTTCTTTTACGATTCGCTTTGTTTTTTCGAAGCTTTGTTTTCGGCTGACTTCTAGGTTGGCTTTTTGATTAACTGTTTGGATACCCACTTCGAAGCGAAACAATCCTGGCGGGACGTGGTCATGGATAAACTGGATGATATCAGGGTGCAGGATATCGGCGGTTATTTCAAATTGGAATACATTACCGGGACGATGATGTTCCAGGATAAACTGGAAGATATCAATTGTGAAGTCCCGTTTGATATTGAAGGTTCGGTCGAGGAATTTGATCACCTTTCCGTGTTGCATCAGGTAGAGCAAATGCGCTTTGATGGTTTCGATGGGCAGGTATCGAACCTTATTATCGAGGCTGGCCAGGCAGAATTCGCATTTGTAAGGGCAGCCACGGGAGGTTTCGATATAGGCCACTCTATTCTCCAATTCGGTTCCATCCTCTTGGTAGGGCATAATTCCCTGGTACTCCAGCAGGTTGAAACTGGGGGCGGTGGCGCCGATTACGACGGCCCCATTTTTTTTCTGAATAAGACCATTGACTTGGTCTACCTCCGGATAGAAGTGAAGAAACTGTTGAAAAGGGATTTCACCTTCTCCGGCGATGATATAATCTACTTCATCGCGGCAAATCACATCCTCCCAGTCGTAGGAAACTTCCGGTCCACCGAGCAGAATTTTTACTTCGGGGCGTAGTGCTTTTATTCGGCGAGCAACTTCCAGCGTTTGACTGATGTTCCAGATATAACAACTAAAAGCTACCACGTCATATGCGCTGCAATAGTCCGCGATCAGGTCTTTATCTTCTTTAATGGTAAATTCTTTCCAGGCCAGTCCAGGCACTTGTTTGTTGTGCTCGTACAGCAACCGAATGGCCAGGTTGATGTGAATGTATTTTGCGTTGAGGGTCGTTAATAACAGCTGCATAATGGTTGACAAAGGTACATGACGCCGGTGGCGTTTTTGGTATTCATTCAAAATTTAGGGGTTTTCCAGCATTTCCAAGAACCAGTCTCGTTCAGTAAGGGGGCTGCTAGTCTGAATTTGGAGGCGGAGCGCCTCAGTAGCCTCTGGGGAGCGCCGTAGGGGGGAGATCAATTTTTTAGAAAAACGGATAATATTTTGATAGTTATCAAGGTGGTAACCGATCACTTTTTGTCGGCGCAAGAAAACCTGCATTGATTGGAGGTGGGCTTCCAATACCTCCCATTCATCGGTTTCGTAATAGATTTTGATGAGGAGTGTTTTGGCGATCAGGTTATTGATGAGGTCTTTGTAATCTGCTGATTGAAGGTGGTGGAGTGCGTTGGTGTATTGTTTTTTATAATAGGCGATTCTGGCCCGGTTGAGTTGGTAGTTAGCATTTTGGTGCTTTTTTTCCAACAGTGGTGCGTATTCTTGTACGAATTGTTCTACCCAAGCCAGTTCACCTACTTTGAGCGCAATAGCGGTAATATTGTTGTAAGAATAGGGGGAGAGAAAGCCGTTTTCAATTAGCAGTTGGGTTTGAAGGGCGGATTGATAGAGGTTCAGGGTGTCTTTCAAGTATTGGGTTTCGTATTGATTAATTTTTCGAATACCATAATTAATGGCCATTAGGTGCAGCTCCCGCAGGATGTCGGTGGGCAGTTGATGGGCGGTTTGCTGAAGGAGTGTACGGAAGGCTTGGAAGTAGCTAGCTTGGGCTGGATCGCTGAGGAATTGGAAGCAGTAGTAGTACAACCCGATAGCTGGAATCTGTAGAAGGTCGGGTTTTTGGGTGAGTTGTTGGAGGATGAGTGGCAGCGCTCCGAACTCGTAGTGTGTCTTGTAGACAGCTTGGTGGGAGCGGGCGAAGCAGGCTTGGCGGAGTTGTGTTGCAAGGAATGCGTGTTCGGTTCGATCCAGTAGTTGCTGGAGGTTGAATGCCTCCATTCGCTGAAGAC
>JBKDAM010000134.1:0-41710 GCA_046316495.1 Chitinophagales bacterium | reverse complement strand
GTACAGAAGTACAATGTGGCCTACTACCATTGTAGCCAAATCCAATAGACATTCAAAGATGCCTAATATGATAATAATTGATAGAAATACCGGTTGTCGAGCGACGGGGGGATATCGCGTGGGATGACTAAGAAATACCTAATAGGTCAAGGATTAAAGAAGAATTCGTTGGTAATTATATCAATTCACCGCAAAGATAATGTATTTTTTTATGGAGAACGGTATTTGCTAAAGATTATAGACAGGAGTATAACAACTCCCAACCAATAACAATTGAGCACAGCCGTTCGACCATATTTTTACCTCCAATTCTACTCTATTCCACTTTGAACGTTTGAATAGAGTCTTTGATGAGCTGTGCAGCCGATAAGCGTACCTTTACCTTACGGTCTTCTGTTAGTAAGATTTCTTGCCCATCCTTCCAAACTGTACTTGTTAATAACGCCTTCTGAGCGACCTCATACAACAAAGCATGCGAGTCCTGAACAGGCATTGTCTGCCCCACTATTTCAAACTCCGGCCATCCAAAATCAGCCATCCCATATGTGTAGCCACTGCTCGTATTACCATCTTGTAACACTCCAAAGTAAACCCAGCAATATAATGGGAATTCTTCTCGGCTCATATTTCGAACAACCTCTTCATAATATCCTTTCGAAAGCAGGAGATAGGAATCACTCATGTACACTCCCAATGAAGTAGGAAGCGCCGTTAGCATACCCGCCGCCGTTCGCATAAATACCTGCCGCATTAACAAAGGATCCGATTCCCCCACTACCGATAAAACAAGCTGAGAGGTGTGAGTAGGAGCCAGCCGCTCTGCATCCTTCCAAAGCCAAGAAATCGCTGCCGAAATCTGAATCTCCTCTGCTGGCGCTGGATAATCCAGCCAGGCTAACATCACCGTAGCCCCACCAGTTGAAAATACTGCCGTTTTCTCCGTAACCACCAAAGAATCCACCCTCAAATACCACCTCTCCGGCAAGTCCTTCAATAAAGCTCTAAAATCCGGCGCCTTCTTGTCCGTTAATAGTAAAGCTCCGGAGACCACTTGGGGAGATGCCTGAGCAAACACGGTCGAAGATAAAAAAAGTAAGAAACCAATAATTAAATTAAATCGCATATAAAACGTGGTACAAAGAATAATATCGCACAAAGTTAAGGGCATTATTGGCCTTGCGTCTGCTCTTTAGTACATTTGCCGGAATAATTTTTTTCCCAAAACAAACAAAACTGAAAACGACCCGCTTGACTCGCCTATCTATATCTCAGATAGCTTATTGGCAATCCTTTGTATCATTTATCTATGCGTACTCGTTCCCTTTTTCTAACTCTCCTTGTAATCCTGGCAGCACTTTGGTACTTTGCCAGTAAAAACCACGCGTCCGATCAACAGCAAGATCGTCCCAACGACCCTTGGGTCTTCCGATCAGTTCTGGATAAAAAACCAAGAATGATCACATTCGCACTGAACGATCAACTCTGGGCTGCCTATTCCACAGACTCTTGCGCCCTGTATAAAGTTTGGTCAGGCAACGTCGACTTCACCGGAGCCGTCTACAACATGCGCCATGGCCCACAACCAATCTCTATTGGGAATAGCTGGTTCGAAAATAAATTTCAACAACCCTGGAATGCCATCGTAAACGGCAAACCAGAAACCCCTACTACCGATTACAAAGGGCATCGATACACCGAAGGACATGCCGAAATTATGTACGACCTGATCCTAAGCGATGGTCGAAAAATACGCGTAAACGAACGCCCTGAATTCGTTGAAAAAGACCGCCAAGTTGGATTTGAAAGAAGCTTCCAACTCGAAAACTGTCCAGCTGACGTCCAACTTCACTTTAAAACCAATGCCGCCTCACTAGCTGACCCCTCCAACGTCGAAATAAACGGGGCAACCTTTCAAATCTCCCAAAAAGAAACCAACCAGACAGAAAAAAACTTCTCTACCGTAAGTATTGAAGGCACACTACAACTAAACAATACCCAGTCCGCCTCTATCACCACCTGGTTCGTAAACGCTCCGCAAATCGAAAATCCATTCCGATCCGAAGACCAAGAGAGCACAGAAGGCGAACAGGTATCCGTGCACCCCGGCGAAAAACTAATGGCCAAATCTGATTGCAGAACCTGCCATAACCCACAAGTAAAAACAGTCGGTCCTGCTTATGTAGATATCGCTGAGAAATACAAAAACACACCGGAAAATCAAGAAAAACTAGCCAATAAAATCATAAAAGGCGGAGCAGGAGTCTGGGGGATCGCCGCCATGAGCGCCCACCCAAGTCTTTCCCTTGACGACGCAAAAACCATGGTCAATTATGTGCTTGGTCTAGATGAAGGTGCCGATGACGGAGAAGGTGATGTTAAGGAAAAAATAGACCCCGCCAGTATCCCCGAAAGTAAATGGCTGAAAAGCGACCCCATCGTAAATGAACGCGACTTGCGTCCTGGCCTTCGTGCCAAAGTTATTCAAATGAATAAACCCATTTCCGCCCTGGCACAAATCAACTTCGATGCCCCCGGTGACCTCAATGCAATCGTCGGTGAAGTAAATGCTGGGGGAGGTGACTTTGACCCTTTTAGCGATAATTTCGCTGTGCTGGCAACCGGATACCTCTACCTGCCAAAAGATGAAAACGTGCTCCTACAGCTGTCCTCCGACGATGGATCCAAATTGTATATCGATGGCAAATTACTCATCGATAACGATGGCCCCCATGGAATGGATCCAAAGGAAACCGAAATCGCCCTCAGAGCTGGTCACCATGCTGTTCGCATTGAATATTTCCAGGGAGGAGGAGGAAAAGGCATAACCCTAAAATGGGCCAGTGCAGATAACCCCGAAATGCGGATTATTCCAATGACGAATTGGTCGCATAAAGCAGATGGAGACGAAAACCTCGCTCAAATAGGAGGAGGTGGAAGCGGCTCCTCTATACCAGGAGATGGTGCACCCCTCCAGGAAGTACACCCCTCCTATCAACTCAGTCAAGCACGCCCAGACTGGTTCCTCCCCAAAGTAGCCGGCATGGATTTTCTCCCAGACGGCCGATTGGTGGTCTCCACCTGGGATGCTATGGGAGGTGTCTATATTCTTGAAAATGTAGAGTCCGGTGACCCAAAGAAAATAACGGTCAAGCAAATTGCAAGGGGCCTCGCAGAACCCCTGGGGCTAAAAATCGTCGAAGGCGAAATCTACGTGCTCCAAAAACAAGAACTTACCAAGCTCGTAGACCTGGATGGTGATGATGTCATCGACGAATACCTCTGTTTCTCCAAAGGCTGGAAGGCTTCCGCTAACTTTCACGAATTTGCCTTCGGATTGGCCTACCAGCCCGAAGAAGATGCCTTCTACGCCGCCCTCGCGATCGCTATACTCCCCGGTGGAGCTAGTGCACGCCCACAAATTCCCGATCGCGGAAAAGTCATCAAAATCAATCGAATAGACGGATCCATGGAATTCGTCGCACGTGGCCTCCGAACACCAGATGGCGTCGGAACCGGCCCCGATGGACAACTCTTTATCGCCGATAACCAAGGCGACTGGCTCCCCTCTTCCAAAATACTTCACGTAAAACCCGGCGCCTTTTACAATTCGTATGCCGTCGACTCCTTAGCAGTAGCCAATATGCCCATTCAACAACCCGTGGTGTGGCTCCCTCAAGATGAAATAGGCAATTCCCCTACTCAACCCATCCTCCTGAATGAAGGCCCGTACCAAAACCAACTCCTGCACGGGGACGTCTGCTACGGTGGCCTCCAAAGGGTCTTTATGGAAAAAATTAATGGCGACTACCAAGGCTGCGTCTTCCGCTTTACACAAGGCCTCGAAGGAGCCACTCACCGGATCGTACGCGGACCAGATGACGCTTTCTACATCGGAATGATCGGAAACCCAGGCAACTGGGGCCAACAAGATAAATTCTGGTATGGACTACAACGAATGAAATATAATGGACAATCCACCTTCGAAATGCTGGCCGTGCGCGCAAAAGCAAATGGCCTGGAAATCGAATTCACCGAACCCCTGCGCGAAGGAGACGGTTGGGCAACCAACCACTACCAAGTCAATCAATGGTACTACCAACCCACTGTCCAATACGGAGGCCCTAAAATGGGGGAACAAACCCTCCCCGTTAAATCCGCCTCCGTCTCCCCTGACCGTAAACGGGTATTCCTAGAAATCCCAGGGATCAAAAATAACCATGTAGTCCATATCCGTTTAAATAACTTACCTCTATCCGAGCTCGGCCATGAAATCTGGACAACCGAAACTTGGTACACGATGAACGCAATACCCAGTGAACCAGGACAGGTGCTCCAAGCACCTTCCGCATCCACAACACTACCTGATAATACCCTCTCCGAACGCGAAAAAGCAGATGGCTGGCAGTTACTCTTCGATGGCCAATCTATCTCCCAATTCCACCGCTGGGGCAAAGAAGGGGTCGGCAGCTCCTGGATCATAAAGGATAATGCACTCCACTTGGATGCACAACCGAATCCAGAAGGTCACTGGCAAACTAAAGATGGCGGCGATATCCTTACGAACGAAGAATTCCAAGACTTCGAACTTAGTATTGAATGGAAAATCGCTCCATGTGGCAACTCCGGTATCATCTATAACGTACTCGAGGACCCAACAAAATATAACTACGTCTGGCAAACAGGGCCTGAAATGCAGGTACTCGATAATACCTGCCACCCCGATGGACGCATTATCAAACATAGAGCCGGTGACTTGTACGACCTTATCGCCTGTAAATACGAAACCGTAAAACCAGCCGGTCAATGGAATAAAGCACGTATCGTAAGTAAAAATGGCAAGGTCGAACATTGGCTAAACGACCGCAAACTGGTAGAAGTCCAAATGTTCAATAACAACTGGAATACCATGATCGCCAATAGTAAATTCAAAGACATGCCCGGATTCGGTCGCTATAAAAAGGGTAAAATAGCCCTACAAGACCATGGCGACCCTGTCTGGTTTAAAAATATTAAAATCAGAAAACTGTAATTTTGATACTCAAAAAAGCGCCAGCCAGGATCTCCTCGCTGGCGCTTTTTTTTACTGATTACCTGTCTACTACTTTATCCAAGAATAGGTTCTCCCCCCAACCAATACCCAATAAGTTCCCGCCGGCCAATCAGCCGTCCTTATCTCTAGCTCCTCCCCTGTCTTCTCTCCGCTAAACATCAGCCCACCTGTTTGGCTAAATATCCGAATTCCTCCCTCCATTTCTCCAACAATAAACAGTCGATCCCGACCCGGATTTGGTAAAAGAATGGCTGACCTTATATTGGAAAATGCGGTCTGACTTGATACACATGCAGACTCCATAGCACCCGCGTTGGTCCAAGTCAAATCCCTTCCTTGGCCCCAATAATCGGAGCTCAACCAAGTACCATACGGTGGAATCGGCTGTAATAACTCTGAACTACATACGGGCCGAAACAGTTCCATACTATCAAGTGGAATAGCACCGTACAAATTGGGAATGGTAAGATTTCCCTCCCCAGAAGGATACCCTTCCGAAACCCAACGGTTGTGCCTGAAGGAATAGGTGAAATTACCCTGATTGTTAAACTGCCCACGAAAGGATTTGAATAATGGAAAATCCTCAACAGAATGGGCAAACAAATTACCATAACATTCTAAGTTCTGAACCTGCCCATAACTATTCAAAAAGAAATTATAGGAAGGAAAAAACAAGCTCACCCAACTACCCTGTGCCTCCGCACTACCACTTAATCCCCAAAAAGTATTGTGAACTATAAAAGTGTTTTTTACACAGTTGGGATTAGGAATGCTGGAGCTCCCCTCCCATAAATGAATCCCTCCCCCACAATTGTGAAAAACATTGTTGTAAATAAAGGTACTGTCTATAGTCGGGGTCTGATACGGAGTCAGAAACAATCCATTGCATTGAAGAATAGTACAGCCCTGAAACACCGGACTGTGTCCAGGGTCCGCACACGCTCCCTCATTCCCCAAAAGCATACCCCTTGCCTGCATTCCAATTGCCCCAACCTCCTGAAAACACGGAACAGCATAACTTATCGCTCCTGGTGTATTGTAAACATAATTTCGACGAATAATCACCCTTGCCGAATTATCATTATAAATATTGGTCAAATTATCGTGAATCCGATTGCCCTCCGCTAGCGTGTACTGGCAATTATGAAAATTTAATCCCTCCCCACGTGTATAGGCCACTTCGCAATCTTGAACCGTACTGTTTTTTGAAAAATAAAACTTTAACCCGCTCGGCCAAGTAGTACAGGAAGTATTGGGCTGGCTCTCAAAATTTAACCGCGATGCTCGAAGCACCTTACAATTGCGAACCTGAACTATATTCACATTGTACAAAAGCATGCCATGGCTCCCAGTACTATCTACCGTAACCCCATCCAACAAAATATGCTCAGCACCCGGGTCATCCGGATTTGGTCCTCCCCGATTCAGTAACACCCCAACACCAGAATACTCATGAAGCTGAATATTTCGAACAAAAATATGACTCCCATACAATCGAAGTCCATGAATAACACCCGTCGCACCCGGATCTCCATATACATGTACCTCCCCTACTCCTTCAATACTTACATTCTTAAAGGTGTTGCCCTGCTGCCATTGTCCCGCCGACTGCGAAAGTCCACTGGGAATGTAATAAGTCCCTGGAAGC
Organism: Chitinophagales bacterium; assembly: GCA_046316495.1. GTDB lineage: Bacteria > Bacteroidota > Bacteroidia > Chitinophagales > Saprospiraceae > M3007. The sequence continues at coordinate 35,012 of JBKDAM010000134.1, read as the reverse complement.
AGCCTAACCAGTACATACCGGTGCCCACCTGAAACTCCCTGTACCCCAAAAGGCAGAAGCTGAAGTGCTCGTGTAAAGGTGGCTACCGGCGCCGATTCAGTACCGGGAGCGGTATCACTTCCCAAAGGACTCATATAAACCGTATCCGTAATACTAAATTCACCGACAGCTACCAATGGAGAGGGGATACTCCACTGAGCATTCAATAAAGAACTCCAGCCTATTATTATTAACAAAAACAACCTTCGAGCTGAGCTGGGAACAATAACCATAATTTAATTATTTATCCAATCAGAACGAAAACATCAAAATAAAATTTTACAATGCAACCATATTCCTCCAATAAAAAAGCGCTTATCCAAAAGACAGACTGTCTTTCAGATAAGCGCTTAACGTATTATGTAGTTTACACTATTCTTCTGTCAAAACTTCTTCCCGCTGTTCCCGGAACGGACGACCCGAACCAGTTACCTGCATGCGATCATACTTACGCATACCCGTTCCAGCTGGAATCCGTTTACCAACAATAACATTTTCCTTCAGACCCATCAGATAGTCACGCTTGGCCGCAATCGCAGCCTGGCTCAACACCTTTGTAGTCTCTTGGAACGATGCCGCAGAAATCCAAGAATCCGTGTTCAATGAAGCTTTCGTAATACCAAGCAAGATCGGTACAGCAGTTGCCGGTTGTGCATCCCGGTACTCTACTAGTTTACGGTCATTGCGCTTTAGGTAAGAATTCTCCTCCCGAATTTGACGCAAAGTGACTAAAGCACCTGCTTTCAGCTTGGAGCTTTCGCCAGCATCTAACACCATCTTCTTGTCGTAAATCCAGTCATTATAATCAACAAATTCGTTCCGTTCAACCGCTTCTCCCTCAAGGAAGTGCGTATCCCCAGAATCTGTGATTTCTACACGGCGCATCATTTGGCGAACAATTACCTCAAGGTGCTTATCATTGATATTAATACCCTGTGCACGGTATACTTCTTGAACACCATTTACAAGATGCGACTGCGCCGCAAACGGCCCCTTGATTGAAAGAATGTCTTTCACCGCGATCGTGCCTTCTGTAAGCGCAGTACCCGCGCGTACGAAGTCACCATCCTGCATCAAGATTGGCTTTGTCAACGGAATCAAATATTTCCGCTTCTGACCATCTTTCGCTTCAATGATACACTCGCGATTACCACGCTTAATAGAACCAAAAGTGATAATACCATCAATCTCCGCCACGATGGCCGGATTAGACGGATTACGGGCCTCTACCAATTCCGTAACACGTGGAAGACCACCCGTGATATCGGCAATCTTACCCATCTTACGTGGAATCTTAACAATCTGCTCACCTGAAGACACCTCACTACCATCGTCTACAGTAATGTGTGCACCCACCGGCAAGGAATAATTGCGTAGGTCTTCTCCCGTACGAGGATCTACAATAGAGATTGTCGGAATCTTACGCTTATTCTTTGACTCAATAATAATCCGCTCAGCAAATCCAGTTTGATCATCCCGCTCAATACGGAAGTTCACCCCTTCTTCTACGCTATTGTAACGGACCATACCGCCAAACTCGGATACGATCACCGCGTTAAAGGCATCCCATTCGCAAATCACATCCCCTTTCGTAATATCCTGTCCGTCCTTAACAAATAAGGTAGAACCGTAAGGAATATAGTTTTGAGAAAGTACACGACCTGTCTTTGGATCCAGAATACGCATTTCGCCAGTACGAGAAACAACTACGCTTGTAATGGATCCATCCTTCGTCTTGTAATCCACCACTTTGATCGTATCAAACTCAACCCGACCTGTATTGGAAGCATTCAACGTATTATCCGTTTTTCCAACCATCGCCGTACCACCCGTGTGGAAGGTACGAAGGGTCAACTGTGTACCCGGCTCACCAATCGATTGGGCAGCAATAATTCCCACCGCGTCACCAATTTCAGCAATCCGGCCAGTTGCCAAATTCTTACCATAACACTTAGCACAAACACCATGGCGGCTTTCACAAGTCAATACAGAGCGGATCGTGACGGTTTCAATGTCTAATTGATCGATATGACGAGCCATTTGCTCGGAAATGTATTCACCAGCTGGAACCAACACCTCTTCTGACTCAGGTGCAAGAATATCATAGAGACTGTAACGCCCTTTAATACGCTCACTAAGGTTTTGAATGGTCTTTTCACCCTCCTTAATCGCCTGAACATCAATACCACGAAGCGTTCCACAGTCTACCTCCCGGACAACTACATCCTGAGAAACGTCCACTAAACGACGTGTAAGGTAACCAGCATCCGCAGTCTTCAATGCAGTATCCGCAAGACCTTTACGCGCACCGTGCGTGGAGATAAAGAACTCCTGAACCGACAAACCTTCCAAGAAGTTAGAAAGGATCGGGTTCTCAATGATCGCACCACCAGAGTCGCCTGACTTCTTTGGTTTGGCCATCAGACCACGCATACCACACAACTGCTTAATTTGTTGCTTGGAACCACGGGCACCCGAGTCTAGCATCATGTAAACAGAGTTAAACCCTTGTTTGTGAGAGGCTAACTCTTTCATTAACTGATCTGTAATGCGGTTATCCGCATACGTCCATTTATCGATAATTTGGTTATAACGCTCATTATAGGTAATAATACCCATGTTATAGTTATCCCAAACCTCATCAACCTCATCTTGTGCAGCATTCAACGCCTTAATCTTCAAATCAGGGATAATCAAATCACCCAAGTTGAACGAAAGACCAGCTTTAAATGCCCAGCCGTAGCCTAGTTCTTTAATATTATCCAAAAACTCTGCAGTAGCCCGGAAATGGGTGCGCTCAATAATATCACCAATAATACCTTTTAAGTTACGCTTGGTCAACAACTGATTGATATAAGGAACACCCTCAGGAACTGCGCGGTTGAACAATACACGACCTACGGTAGTCGTAATTCGATGCAAAATCCGCTGGCCATTGGCATCCAAATCGCGTACACGGCACTCGATAACAGCATGTAAGTCAACCTGGCGCTCATTGTAAGCAATCACCACCTCCTCTTCTGAATAGAAACGACGGCCCTCACCCCGCACCGGATTCTCAGGAATCGATTTTCGCTCTTTGGTCAGGTAATATAGCCCCAATACCATGTCCTGAGAAGGCAGCGTAATTGGAGATCCATCCTGTGGATTCAACATATTGTGACTGGAAAGCATCAGTACCTGCGCCTCCAAAATCGCCGCATGACTCAATGGTACGTGTACCGCCATCTGGTCACCGTCAAAATCCGCGTTGAATGCCGTACAAACCAACGGGTGCAATTGAATCGCCTTACCCTCAATTAACCTAGGCTGAAATGCCTGAATAGACAATCGGTGAAGTGTCGGAGCACGGTTTAACATTACCGGGTGACCCCGTAAAATATTCTCCAAAATCTCCCAAATCACCTGATCTTTCCGGTCAACTAACTTTTTCGCAGACTTTACCGTTTTCACGATACCCCGCTCAATAAGTTTGCGGATAATAAACGGCTTAAATAATTCCGCCGCCATGGCCTTCGGAATACCGCATTCATGCAATTTTAAAGTAGGACCTACTACAATTACAGAACGACCAGAATAATCCACCCGTTTACCAAGTAGATTCTGGCGGAAACGGCCCTGCTTACCTTTCAGAATGTCTGAAAGCGATTTTAATGCACGGCCACCCTCGGCTTTCACAGCATTCGACTTCCGTGAATTATCAAAGAGAGAGTCAACCGCTTCTTGTAACATGCGCTTTTCGTTACGCAAAATCACCTCTGGCGCCTTAATCTCCAGCAATCGCTTTAATCGATTATTCCGGATAATCACTCGGCGATATAAATCGTTCAAATCAGAAGAAGCAAAACGACCGCCGTCCAAGGGTACCAAAGGACGTAGCTCCGGTGGAACCACCGGCAGGTACTGAATAATGGACCACTCTGGACGTTGACCACTCTGCTCTAGTCCAGAACGGAAAGCCTCCACTACGCGTAAACGCTTGTTTGCATCCGCTTTCTTCGTCTGACTACTCTCATTGTGCGACTCATAGCGAAGCTGAGCAGACAAGTCATCCAGGTTTAACGTACTTAGAAGGTGATATACGGCCTCCGCACCCATCTTAGCGATAAACTTGTCCGGATGGGTATCATCCAGCAACAAGTTATCCTTTGGAAGCGTCTCCATTACCTCCAGGTACTCCTCCTCCGACAACAAATCCATCCGGCTAATACCATCCTCCGCTTTAACACCAGCATTGATGACAATATAGCGCTCATAATAAACGATGGATTCCAGCTTCTTGGAGGAAAGGCCCAACAAGTAACCAATCTTGTTTGGCAAACTCTTGAAAAACCAAATGTGTACTACGGGAACTACCAAGCGAATGTGCCCCATGCGCTCACGACGCACCTTTTTCTCGGTAACTTCCACCCCACAACGGTCACAAACAATCCCTTTATATCGAATACGCTTGTATTTACCGCAATAGCATTCGTAGTCCTTGACTGGACCAAAAATACGCTCGCAGAACAAACCGTCGCGCTCAGGCTTATAGGAGCGATAGTTGATCGTCTCCGGTTTAAGCACCTCTCCATAGCTCCGCTCTAAAATCTCATCCGGACTTGAGAGCGAAACGATTATACTGTCAAACTGCTGATCAGTACGGTTGCTTTTCTTTTTAAATGGCATATTTTAAATTGTGCTGAGAGTCAAAATTGAATGGATTAAGTACTACTCAAACTTCACGTCCAGAGCTAGGCCGCGTAATTCATGAACCAATACATTAAAGGATTCAGGAATGTTTGCCTCCGGCAAATTATCGCCTTTGACAATCGCTTCGTAAGCCTTTGCACGCCCTTGGATATCATCCGACTTGTAAGTGAGCAGCTCCTGCAAAATGTTAGAAGCACCGTATGCCTCCAAGGCCCAAACCTCCATCTCACCAAAACGCTGACCACCAAACTGTGCTTTACCGCCCAATGGTTGCTGTGTGATCAAAGAGTAGGGTCCAATAGAACGTGCGTGCATCTTATCATCTACCATGTGACTCAACTTGAGCATGTAAATCAAACCAACCGTAGCTGTTTGGTGGAAACGGTCGCCCGTCTCACCATCATGCAAATAGGTCTGACCAAGACTTGGTAGCCCGGCGCGCTGAATGTACTCCTCGATCTCGTGCATCTTTGCACCATCAAAAATTGGAGTAGCAAACTTAACCCCCAGACGCTCTCCAGCCCAGCCCAATACCGTTTCGAAGATCTGACCCAAGTTCATACGAGAGGGTACCCCAAGCGGATTCAATACGATATCAACAGGAGTGCCGTCCTCAAGGAATGGCATATCTTCAATACGAACAATTCGGCTTACAATACCCTTGTTACCGTGACGGCCCGCTAACTTATCCCCTACCTTCAACTTGCGCTTTTTAGCAAGGTACACCTTAGCCAGCTTTAATACGCCTGCTGGAAGCTCATCACCAATACTGATGTTGAACTTCTCCCGCTTATACCGGCCCACTTCCTCGTTAACCTTGATGCTGTAGTTGTGTAATAAACGAGCAATCAACTGATTAACGTGTGAATCGTTGGTCCAGTTAAGGTAGTCAACCTGGCTGTAGTCAATCTGATCACGGAAAATATGCTGTGCCAGCTTAGTACCTTTTGGTACCATCTCCTCTCCATAGATACTCTTGATGCCGTTGGTAACCTTGTCCTTCGCCAAGTGTAGCAGCTTGTCAACAAGCTCCGTCTTCAATTTATTTAAGGAAACTGCATGTTCATCATCCAGCTTCTCCAACATGTTTTTCTCAGCCTCCTTCACGACCTTATCTTTCTTGGCACGAGCAAAAAGCTGTTTGTCAATGACTACCCCGCTGATACTTGGCGGCACTTTGAGGGATGCATCCTTTACATCACCCGCCTTGTCACCAAAGATAGCACGGAGCAGTTTCTCCTCTGGAGTAGGATCTGTCTCACCCTTAGGAGTAATCTTACCGATCAAAATATCCCCTTCACGAGCCCAGGCCCCAATACGAATGATACCATTTTCATCTAAGTCCTTCGTAGCCTCCTCACTGACATTCGGAATGTCAGCAGTCAACTCCTCTTCACCCAGCTTGGTATCCCGTACATCCAGTTCAAAGTGTTCAATGTGGATGGAAGTAAATACATCTTCTTGTACTACTCGCTCAGAAAGCACAATCGCATCCTCGAAATTGTAACCCTTCCATGGCATGAAAGCAACCTTCAAGTTTTGGCCAAGTGCTAACTCGCCATTCTCGGTGGCATATCCTTCACACAAAATATCACCTTCCTCTACACGCTGCCCACGGCGAACAATCGGCTTCAGATTGATACAGGTACCTTGGTTCGTCCGCATGAACTTCGTAAGACGGTAAGTCTTGCGAGCATCCTCAAAAGAAACTAGCTGGTCTTCCTCTGTGCGGTCATAACGGATGACAATTTCGTTAGCATCTACATATTCAACGGTACCAGATCCCTCGGCATTGATCAACATCCTGGAGTCACGAGCCACCTTTGCCTCCAAACCAGTACCCACAACAGGTGAGTGCGGACGGATAAGTGGCACAGATTGACGTTGCATGTTCGATCCCATCAAGGCACGGTTCGCATCATCATTCTCAAGGAAAGGAATCAAAGACGCAGAAACACCTACAATTTGGTTCGGCGCAACGTCGATATATTCCAAGTCTTCCGGCGCTAGGATCGGGAAATCACCATGCTCACGGGCCTTGATACGGTCGTTCAAGAACGCGCCTTTTTCGTTGACCCCTGTATTCGCCTGAGCGATTTTCATGTTATCCTCCGCTTCTGCAGATAAGTACTCAACGTCACCCTCCAAAATAACCTTTCCGTCCTTAACACGACGATAAGGCGTCTCTAAGAAGCCCATTTTATTGATCTTCGCATGCGTACACAGCGTGGAAATCAAACCGATATTGGGCCCCTCCGGGGTCTCAATCGTACACAAACGACCATAGTGAGAATAGTGTACGTCTCGAACCTCAAATCCAGCCCGCTCACGCGAAAGACCACCCGGTCCAAGAGCAGAAATACGACGCTTGTGCGTAATCTCCGACAGCGGATTCGTTTGATCGAGGAACTGCGAGAGCTGACTTGTACCAAAGAAAGAGTTAATAACAGACGAAAGCGTCCGAGCATTAATTAGGTCAATTGGTGTAAAGACCTCATTATCCCGTACATTCATCCGCTCGCGAATGGTACGAGCCATACGAGCTAGACCGACCCCAAACTGAGCATACAATTGCTCACCCACTGTCCTAACACGGCGGTTAGACAAGTGATCGATATCATCGATTTCAGCATTGTTATTAACCAGGCTAACAATATACTTCACAATTGAAATAATGTCTTCCCTTGTTAATACCAACGTCTCAGACTCAATATTGAGCTCGAGTTTACGGTTAATCTTGAAACGTCCTACTTCTCCAAGGTTGTAACGCTTGTCTGAGAAGAAGAGCTTTTCAATGATACCGCGCGCAGTTTCATCATCGGGTGGATCCGAGCCGCGCAATTGTCGATAAATATGAGTAACCGCTTCCAATTCACTGGAAGTCGGGTCTTTTTGCAAGGTATTATAGATAATAGAATAATCCTCACTAATATCTGAACGCTGCAGGATAATGGTCTGCATATCTGCATCCAAAATCTGCTCGATATTTTCTTCATCCAAAATCACATCGCGCTCGAGTATAATCTCGTTACGAGGAATGGAGACAACCTCACCGGTATCTTCATCCACAAAATCTTCGGTCCAAGACTTCAGGATACGAGCTGCCAACTTACGGCCAATCGCACCTTCCAGATTTTCACGCGTGCAAGGGATTTCATCTGCCAGACCAAATAGATCCAGAATTGCCTTATCGGTATCGAATCCGATGGCCCGTAAAAGAGTGGTTACAGGAAACTTCTTTTTACGATCGATATAGGCATACATCACCAAGTTGATATCCGTCGCAAACTCCATCCAGGCTCCTTTGAAAGGAATTACCCTAGCACTGTAGATACGGGTACCATTAGGGTGAAAGGACTGACCAAAAAACACACCTGGGGAACGGTGCAATTGAGATACAATTACACGTTCAGCACCATTAATCACAAACGTGCCTTTTGGAGTCATATAAGGAATGTTCCCAAGGAACACATCCTGAACAATGGTTTCAAAATCAATATGCTCAGGATCGTTACAAGAGAGACGCAATTTAGCTTTTAACGGTACGGAGTACGTCAGACCGCGTTGCATGCACTCATCAATAGAGTACCGAGGAGGATCGACAAAATAGTCGAGAAACTCCAGGGTAAAGATGCTCCTGGCGTCGCTAATCGGGAAATTCTCCTTAAACACTCGGTAGAGTCCCTCTGTAGCCCGATTTTCGGGTGTGGTCTCCAACTGAAAGAACTCCTGGAAGGACTTCAGCTGGATCTCGAGCAAGTCAGGGTAATTGCCCGCAAGGCGAATTTTCCCAAAGTTAACTCGTTCCTGAACCCCGGTTTTTACCCCGTTTTGGGTACTGCCGTTATTGGTCATATTTTTGAAAAATATTTCAGTATGAACAGCCGGCTAAGCATTGAAGCCTTACCGGCGGAGAATTGGCGTTCAATTAAACGCCAAAATGTAATCAAAAGGTGTACATACAGACAAGAATAGGCTTAATGCCAGCGCACCTGAAAGATGGCATGGCATTAAGCCTGATTGCTTATACTGTCGTAAAAATCGGAGTAATCATGTGTTTGAGTTGAAGACAAGACGAAAGAAATGTGAAAACAGAGCTATAAGCCCGGACAACACATTTTACTTAAGACTTACTTCACCTCTACCACAGCACCAGCTCCTTCCAAAGCAGCCTTGATGCTCTCAGCTTCAGCCTTGTTTACGCCAGTCTTCATTGGGCTAGGAGCGCCATCAACGAGGTCTTTTGCTTCTTTCAAGCCCAAGCCAAGGATGTTCTTAACCTCCTTAACCACGTTCAACTTATTAGCACCTGCATCCTTCAAAATTACGTCGAACTCAGTCTTCTCAGCAGCAGCCTCAGCTCCACCTCCTGCAGCAGGAGCAGCAGCTACAGCTACAGCAGAAGCTGCAGGCTCGATACCGTAATCGTCTTTCAGGATTGCAGCCAATTCATTGGCTTCTTTAATAGTAAGGCTCACTAATTGTTCGGCGAGTGCCTTCAAATCTGCCATTGTAAATACAATTTAATTTGTTTGCGAATAATGTGAAGGTTTTCCCAGTGTAAATTGGGGGTGTTTTCGGTTTGTTTTCTTTTAATGTGGGTTATTGTGCGTACTTGGAAGCCAAAATAAGTGGGCAACCCTTACTGACCGCGCTCTTCCAACGTCTTAACGATTCCGGCAATCTTAGATCCGGAAGCAGTAAGCTGGCTGGCAAGACGACGACCAGGAGATTGAAGCAGGCCGATAATTTCGCCCACCATCTCTTCTTTTGACTTAAGCTTGGCAAGTGTACCAACCTGTTCGTCACCAATAAAGATGGCAGAGTCAATGTAAGCCGCCTTCAACACAGGGCGCGCATTGGTTTTACGGAACTCTTCGATCAACAACGCTGGCGCTTTCGGACTGTCCGAAATCATTAACGTAGTAGGTCCGTGTAAAACCCCAAAAAGTGCAGAGAAACCTTTCTCCTCAGGCTGAGATTCTAATGCCTTTCTGATCAAGGTATTTTTTGCGACACGCATAGTGATGTTCCGTTCGAAACACAAGCGGCGCAATTGGTTTACTTTTTCTACGGTCAGCGTAGAGGAGTCTGCTATATAGAAGAACGGTGCATTGGACAATTCTTCTTGTAACTCCGCAATCGCCGCTGTTTTTTCCTCTTTTGTCATTTCTCAGTTAAAGTTGAAACGTGAGTGGCTGAATGAATAATATGGCATGACTGGCTGAATTGCCAGAGTTACACCTTGAATGATTTAGGATCGACAGCAATACCAGGACTCATGGTGCTAGCAACAGAAATGGTGCGCATATAAACACCTTTCGCTGAAGACGGCTTCATTCGTACCAAAGTAGCTACTAACTCCTGCGCGTTTTCTGCAAGCTGATCTGGGGTAAATGAAACACGGCCGATGGATGCATGGACGATACCAAACTTATCCACACGGAAGGCGATTTTACCTTTCTTCAACTCAGACACCGCCGTAGCAATATCATTTGTAACTGTTCCCGTTTTAGGGTTAGGCATCAAACCGCGTGGACCAAGAATACGAGCCACCTTACCAAGTTGAGCCATAACATTTGGAGTAGCGACGATTACGTCTGCTTCCATCCAACCATCAGAAACCTTTTGGATATAATCATCGAGACCTACGAAATCCGCACCCGCTGCAGTCGCTTCCGCCTGCTTGTCTGGTGTACAGAAAACCAACACCTTCTTAGTCTTACCTGTACCATGTGGTAGAGATACGGTTCCACGAAGTGCTTGATCTGCCTTACGAGGATCTACCCCTAGGCGAACGTGAAGATCGACAGATGCGTTGAACTTGGTAGTGTTTACTTCCTTTACAAGAGCCATAGCATCTTTAATGATGTATAACTTGTCAGGATCTACTTTTGATTCAACAGCTTTGCGCTTTTTTGTAACTTTTGCCATTGATAAACGTTAGGTTAAACGTTCCGATTGGGTCGGAACTCCCTGTTAAAAAATCTTACTTAATAACGATACCTTCAGGAGGAGTACCTGTCACAGTGTAACCCATACTGCGAGCAGTACCAGCCACCATGCTCATCGCCGCCTCAATGGTGAAGCAGTTCAAGTCAGGCATCTTAATTTCAGCTACGGTACGAACCTGATCCCAGGTAACAGATGCAACCTTCTTACGATTTGGCTCCGAAGAACCACCAAGTTTTGTTTTTGCACCTTTCGCACGAGTCGTCTTTGCCATTTCCGCTAGCTGAACGGCAGCAGGAGGCGTTTTGATGATAAAGTCAAACGTCTTGTCTTTATACACCGAAATGATAACAGGTAATACCTTACCCATCTGCTCGGTTGTCTGCGCGTTGAAACGCTTGCAGAATTCCATGATGTTAACACCCTTAGAACCGAGCGCAGGACCGATTGGGGGCGCAGGATTTGCCTGACCACCTTTAACCTGCAGTTTAATATAAATATCTACTTCTTTTGCCATGATAACAAAACATTTTACCGGAAAAACCGGAAAAAAGTTAAAAAGTTAAGTGTATGATCATTAAGCGATTCACCTCTGGGAAGCAAGCATTGTGGAGAAGTACAACACTTTCAAGGTTACTATTCTTAACTGATTTTCTCTACCTGCATAAAGCCAAGTTCGACTTCGGTTCCCCGGCCAAAAATCTTGACGATTACCTTTAGTTTTTTCTTTTCCTCATTGACCTCCTGAACATCTCCTACGAAATCAGCAAATGGACCATCAATAATTTTGACGGTCTCACCAACTAAGTACGGCTCTAACATGATTTCTCCTGTTTCGGCACTCTCATCCACCTTTCCTAAAAGACGATTCGCCTCTGCCTGTGTCATCGGCAAGGGGCTCTCTTTTCCCAGAAAGTGAATAACATTAGGGATATCAGCAATGGACTTGGCAATGTCACCATTCAAACGTCCGCTTAAGGCCTCCACCAAAATATAGCCCGGAAGCAGGTTTCGCTCTTTGACCACCTTCTTACCGTTCAGGATTTTGTACACCTTCTCCGTAGGTACAACAACGCTAAAGATAAAATCTTCCCACTTGGAGTTTCCGATTTCTTTCTCGATTCGCTCCTTGATAGACTTCTCCTTCCCGCTGATTACGCGAAGTGAGTACCATTTTTTCTCTAGCAGTGCTTGTTCGGATGCCATCTGTGTAAAGGGTAACGTTAAACGGAATTCTGTTAACTCGGTTGACTACGATTACCAGATCCCGTAAAGGGTTTTAAATGCAACACTGTTAAGAGCATCCATCAGGAAGATCAACAGAGCTAGGATTGCCGTTGAAGCAAGCACAACAAGAGTACTCTCCTGAAGTTGAGCTAGCGTTGGCCAGCTCACTTCTTTGGTTAACTCATGATAACTCTCTTTTAAATAAAGTACTAACTTATCCATCGTAAGGAGCAGATTTTAGCGACACGCACCCAGTTGAATCTTGAACAAAAAGTTCGCTGACGCAAAAAGCGCAACGAACACCGAGTTTGCAATCGAAATTAACTTTACTATGCAGGGGCAGCAGGGCTCGAACCCGCAGCCTGCGGTTTTGGAGACCGCCACTCTACCAATTGAGCTATGCCCCTGTGTTGATTGGATACAGGCAGGCCGTGCGTACGTACAACCAAGACCTGCCTGTTTATCCTATCGAATACCGGAAAACCGGAATTTATGCGATGATGTCAGTCACCTGACCAGCACCTACTGTACGGCCACCTTCGCGAATCGCGAAGCGAAGACCTTTTTCCATAGCGATGGTGCTGAGCAACTTAACTTCCAACTCAACGTTATCACCAGGCATTACCATCTCCACATTTGCAGGGAGCTTGCAATCACCAGTTACGTCCGTTGTACGGAAGTAGAACTGTGGGCGGTAGCCGTTGAAGAATGGAGTGTGACGGCCACCTTCTTCTTTTGAAAGAACGTAAACAGAACACTTGAAGTGATTGTGTGGCTTAACGCTGCCAGGCTTGCAAATAACCATACCGCGACGGATATCGTCTTTTTCAATACCACGCAACAACAAACCAGCGTTGTCACCAGCCTCACCACGATCAAGAAGCTTACGGAACATTTCTACACCTGTGATGGTAGAAGTCATTGGCTTCTCGTCAGCTTTCATCATACCGATGATTTCAACTGGTTCACCTACGTTGATTACACCGCGCTCAATACGACCAGTAGCAACTGTACCACGACCAGTGATCGTAAATACGTCCTCAACAGGCATCAAGAATGGCTTATCAACTTCACGAACTGGCTCTGGAATATCGTTGTCACAAGCGTTCATAAGCTCTTCGATTTTCGCTACATAAGTAGGATCACCTTCCAACGCTTTCAACGCTGAACCTTGAATAACAGAAGCATTGTCTCCATCAAAACCGTATGAGCTCAACAGCTCACGCAATTCCATTTCAACTAGCTCCAACATCTCTGGGTCATCAACGATGTCAACTTTGTTCATGAAAACAACAATCTTAGGTACACCAACCTGGCGAGCCAAAAGGATGTGCTCACGAGTCTGAGGCATAGGACCGTCAGTTGCTGCACAAACCAAGATAGCACCGTCCATCTGGGCAGCACCTGTGATCATGTTCTTTACGTAGTCGGCGTGACCCGGGCAGTCCACGTGTGCATAGTGACGGATATCCGTCTCATATTCAACGTGAGCAGTATTGATGGTTATACCACGCGCTTTCTCTTCAGGAGCAGCGTCGATAGCATCATAGTCAGTTTTTTTAGCTAGACCTTTCTGCGACAATACAAATGTAATGGCAGCAGTGAGGGTGGTCTTACCATGGTCAACGTGGCCGATTGTACCAATGTTTACGTGCGGTTTGGTACGGACAAATGTCTCTTTTGCCATTGGTTTAGAATAATCTAAATTTTAAAAGTTATTTAAGAAGGTGACAATGTGACAACAGGCAATACAAATAGGTGTCCTAAGACACCTGTACATCGCAACATTATCACACTTACTAAAAGCCAAATTGAGTATGCGGGTGTGTGTGAGTGTGGGCGTGTGATAGAGCCGTTGAAGAGATTTGAACTCTCGACCTCTTCCTTACCAAGGAAGTGCTCTACCCCTGAGCTACAACGGCATATCGGGCATGCTTGTGATAAAAGCGAAGGCATTTGTATGCCGGAGTGAGTGTGGGTGTGTTAGAGCGGCGGACGAGATTCGAACTCGCGACATTCAGCTTGGAAGGCTGACGCTCTACCAACTGAGCTACCACCGCTTATCTAAAAATCAAAAAAGTACTAAGTGCTATGTACATCAGCTAACCGATGAAAAATAGACTCACTACTTTATTTAACTTTTATTTCTTCCAAGATTGGTGGGGGTGGTGAGATTCGAACTTACTCAGCGGTAAAGCACCAGATTTACAGTCTGGCCCGGCTCTCCAACTCCGGGGCACCCCCTACATTATTTTTCTAAAGCGATACTTGAGCCACTGGAGGGACTCGAACCCCCGACCAGCTGATTACAAATCAGCTGCTCTACCAACTGAGCTACAGTGGCATCGTATCACTGCTTTTTATTTTTGGGAAAACTGTCAAACAACTGCTTTACTTAGAGTCTCTTAAGCCCCTTTTCAAAAGCGAGTGCAAAGGTAAAACCAAAGTCAACATATCAAAAACTTTTTTGAGATTTTTTTTAAAAAAAAATTTTTGAATGGCCCCAACCTACCGCGCATAAGCTACTGCTCGCTTTTCCCGAATCACCGTCACCCGAATCTGCCCAGGATATTGCATCTCATCCTGGATCTTCTGTGATATCAAAAATGACAAATCATCCGCATACTGATCCGTTACTTTATCCGCCTCCACAATCACCCGTAACTCTCGCCCAGCCTGCATCGCAAATGCCTTCGATACCCCATCGTAACCCATAGCCAACTCTTCTAACTCTCCAATCCGCTTTAAATAATTCTCCAAAATCTCCCGACGAGCCCCCGGACGAGCCCCAGATATCGCATCACAGGCCTGTACAATCGGCGAGATAATGTTATTCATCTCAACCTCATCGTGGTGCGCTCCTACCGCATTCGCAATCACCGGATGCTCCCCATATTGCTCACAAAGCTTCATCCCCACCAACGCGTGTGACAATTCAGTTTCCTCTTCCGCTACCTTGCCGATATCGTGCAATAATCCCGCACGCTTCGCCATCTTCACTTGCTTCGGATTTAATCCTAACTCCGCCGCCATGATCCCACATATCTCCGCTGTCTCAATCGAGTGCTTCAATAGGTTCTGACCATACGAGGAGCGGAAACGCATCCTTCCTACCATCCGAACCAAGGCCGGATTTAAACCGTGTATGTTGTGCTCAATAACCGTCCGTTCCCCAATCTCCATCACCTGCTCTTCTAACTGCTTCCGAACCTTCGCAACTACCTCCTCAATACGCTGTGGGTGAATCCGACCATCTGCTACCAAGCGTTGTAAAGACAATCGTGCTACCTCCCTTCGAATTGGATCAAATGAAGAAATTACAATCGCCTCCGGCGTATCATCCACAATCAACTCTACTCCCGTAGCTGCTTCTAAAGCACGAATATTACGACCCTCCCGTCCAATAATCTGGCCCTTCATATCGTCGTTCTCCAAGTTAAACACAGATACCGTATTCTCAATCGTGACCTCCGCTGCCGTCCGCTGAATCGACTGGATAATAATCTTCTTCGCCTCCTTGCTCGCATTCATCTTCGCAGTTGCAATCGCATCCTTTACAATTGACATCGCCTCACTCTCACTCTTCAACCGCACCTGCTCCAACAAATGATCCCTCGCCTCCTGCTGTGTTAATTGTGCAATCTGTTCTAATGCGCGAATCCGCTCTTCATTCGCCGCTTCCAACTCTTCTTTCTTCTTCTGAATAATCTTTAACTGCTTATCCAAATTTTCCCGAATCGCTTCCACTTCCAACTCCTTCGCCTCTATCTCATTTTTTCTCTTCGCAAATTCATTGAACCGTGTATTCAACGCATCCTCTTCAACTTTCAAATCTTTCTGCTTCGCCACCACATCCATCTCCATCTCCTTTAACTTCAACTGGTGCTGGGCCTTTTCCGTGTCAAACTGCGACCGCATCTCTGAATAACGCTGCTTCGCCTCTTGTATCTTCTGCTGCTTAATCCGCTCGTTTTCCGCTTCCGCCTTACTCACAATCTTCTCTGCCTTTAAAGCAGCCTCGTTCGTTAATCGCTCTGCCCCAAGTCGGGCCTCCTGAATAATCAAATCCGCCTTGCGATTACTTTCCTCAATCGACTTGTCGACGTTCGCCTTAGCTATCCGACTGGCAAAAAAGTAGGCAACTGCCCCCCCCGTTACCAATCCGATGATTCCTATTATTATCTCCATTTTAATCGTTTTTGTATGTGAATGATTATATATGATCAATTTCGGCGCGGATGCGCTGCATCCCCCGCCTTTTATTTACGTATTTGCGCTTTTAACTTATCCTCAAATGCCGTTTGTAACTGTCCCATCAACCCATCAATCTCCTTGTCCTGAAGGGTCTTTGTAGTATCTTCAAACATAAAACTTATCGCATAAGACTTATTCCCGGCACCTAACCTGTTCTCATCCTCATAAACATCAAAGAGGTGTACCTCCTTTAATAGTTTCTTAGCAGTTCTGAAAGCTAGCTGCCGAATCTCTCCAAAAGTTACCTGCTCACGTACCACCAGTGCCAAATCCCTCCTGACAGAAGGATACCGACTGACTTCGCTATACTGTACCCGAACCGAAGCATGAGAGGCCACTAGATTGTCAAAATGAAAGTCTGCCATATAAACGGCATTCTTCACTTCAAATTGCTTTAACAAGCTCGTCTCTAGCGCGCCAAATACAACAAGCTCCTGAGGACCGCGATGATAACGAACTGCATACCGATAAGGTGCAACTCCCTGAACAACCGTCTCTTGATACCCAGTCACCCCAAGCCTGGATAATACCTGGTGGACGGTCGCTTTTAACGTATAAAAATCCACCTCCTTTTTGGCTACGGGATGCCAAGATGCAGCTGTATGGCCACCAGTTAAAAAAATGCCTAACCTAGTCTCTTCCAAAAATCCTTCCGTCGAACGATTGTCAGCAGTACTACCCACTGTGACCGAACGCCGATAGGTCTTCCCAAACTCAAACAAACGCAAATCTGGCCTCTGCCGATTCTGGTTGTGCCGGATCGACTCTAATCCGTTCACCACCAAGGTCGGCCGTAAGCAATCCAGCCCCTGATTAGCCGTGTTGTTTACCCGAACAATAGTACCTTCTTCCATCGGCAAAAAGGCACTTGGTCCTTGGTAATACTCCGAATTGGACAACGACAAACCCATACATTCCAAATACCCCTGATCCGCCAACAAATCAGCAACTCGATTTCGGATGGCATTTACATCTGGATTAGGCGTAATTTCCATACTTGACCGAATCGATAAAGGCAACGGAATATTATCCAACCCATACACCCGAAGTATTTCCTCCACCAAATCTGCCTCCCTTGTCACATCGGGCTTATTCGTAGGCACCTCCGCCACAAACTCCTCCCCCGCTATTTCCAATACTCGTATTCCTAAAGCCGAAAGAAGATGCTTCAATGCTTCCGTCGTTATTTCCGCCCCAATCAAACGGCGGATACGATCAAAACTAGCCGTTATCCGTATTGGCTGAACCGGATTAGGGTAAATATCCGTAATGTCTCCGGCAATCTCCCCCCCGGCAATTTCTTGTATCATTAAGGCCGCACGCTTCAACGCATACAAACTTCCATTCGGATCCACCCCCTTCTCAAATGTCCATGCCGCATCCGTACGCAACTGATGCTTCAACATCGAACGACGAATCGTCCGAGGATGGAAACAAGCACTTTCCAAAAATATATTAACCGTCTGGTCCTTTACACCACTGTCAAAGCCTCCAAACACACCACCCATACACATCGGTACCAAATTGCCATCACAAATCATTAAGTCAGAACTTAACAACACACGGTCTGTCTCATCCAAAGCCTTGAATGAAGTACCCTCCGCCAAATTCTTCACCACAACACGCCCACCACCTATCTTATCCTGATCAAACGCATGCAAGGGCTGGCCCAACTCTACCCGAATATAATTGGTGATATCAACAACATTATTAATAGGGCGTAATCCAACCGACAAAAGTCGGTTCTTTAGCCAATCCGGACTTTCCTGAACCTTCAAGCCTTGGATGGAAATACCTGTATACCGAATACAATCCTCTATGTTCTCCACCTCGACCCTTATTGGACTGGCAGTACGAGCCTCCGGAAATGAATCCACCCCAGGCAAACATAGCTGAGCAACCGGATTCTTGTGCTGCCGGATCCATGCCAACAAATCACGAGCAACCCCACTGTGATGCGTCGCATCAGCGCGGTTAGGTGTCAACCCAATCTCAAATACAGTATCCGTATCCTGTTTGAACCAACTAGCAGCAGTCTGACCTAGCGGGGTCTCCTCCGGCAAAACCATAATGCCAGAATGATCGCTTCCAACGCCTAACTCGTCCTGAGCACAAATCATCCCCTGAGACAATACGCCTCGTACCTTGCGCTCGCCAATCGTGAATAAACTTCCATCTTTACTGAAAACCTGCGCTCCCGGCAAGGCAACAAAAACTTTCTGCCCCGCTGCAACATTCGGCGCTCCGCAAACAATTGAAGAAACAAACACCTGACCAGGCTGCTTCGGATCTATCAACTCCACCTTCGTTGCAGATAAATGATCGGTATCAGGAATTGGCTCACAAGAAACCACGTGACCCGTAACCACCCGATCCAAATCTACCAAACTGGGCTTTACCTCTTCCCAACCTTCTACCTCCAAGCCCAACGAAGTTAAGATGTCCGCAATTTCAGAAGGGTTATTATCTATATCGAGAAAATCTCGCAACCAATTCAACGATATTTTCATTTATCCAAAATAAAATCCAAAATAATTTAACGGACAAAGGTAAGGGATGTCATCCAATATAATGATAAAAATTGACCGCTAATTAACGATTAGCCCGTTTAACGAAGATACCCTACCCTCCTAACCGCCAACAGCGTCGCAAACGTCAACGCCGCCACCACTAAAAACCCATACGAAAGACTGAATCGTTCCCCTAAAAACCCAATCGCAGGTGGACCTGCTAAAAAACCAATAAAGCTAAACGTAGCATAAGAGGCCAAACCCGCCCCAGAAGCAAAACCCGGAACCCGTGCAGCCGCATTAAATAATATCGGAGCCGCCAAGGCAACCCCCATTCCCAACATGCCAAATCCAACTATACCCGCCCATGCCACTGGCGCCATCACAATCCATCCAATCGAACCCACCGAAAACAATACCGTGAAATACAACAAGGCCCGCTCACCAAAATAGGGTATCAGCGCATCGCCCGAAAACCGCATCGCCATCATCAACATGGAAAAAAAACTAAACCCTAATGCCGCAACTTGCTCCGGAGCCCCCAAAACATCCCGCAAATACACCGCACTCCAATCAAATGCAACCCCCTCACACAAACTCGCACACGCCCCAATCAAAATCATTAACAGTAAATCCCCTTTCGGAAAAGCAAACCTAGACCCAACCTGCTCCTCATGCCGAACCTCCGGAACCCGGGCTAATGCAGGCCCTAACCAAACGATCACCACCACCACTAAAAGAATAGCCTGAATTGTTAAAAAATAAGGCGGAAAATAACCCAACCGAATCATTAACGCAGCCCAAGCAGAACCTACCATGCCCCCCAAACTCCACATGCCATGACAAGACGACATGATCTTTTTGCCAGTCGCCTCTTCAATATTCGTCGCACATGTATTCATACCTATATTTAATAAGGCCACCGCTGCACCCGTAAACGCTAATGCTAAAAATAAACTCAACCGACCCTCCATCCACAAGGGTAATACAAAACTGATTGCCATCAATACCGCCGATCCAACAGTGGTCCGTATCAAACCAAAACGCTGCAAAAACCAAGCAGCAAATGGGTTCATTATCAATAGCCCAACCGGCATACCAAATAAAGCAAGCCCCAACTCCGCATCATCTAAACCCAATCGAGTCTTCACAAATGGAATTTGAGTAACCCAACCCCCAAACATTAAGCTGTCAGCAGCAAAGGTCAAACCAACCGCTAATGCAGCCGAATCTCCAAAAAATGCACGTAAATTGGGCAATATATTGCGAAAAGCGCCCGATCTTGTAATCTGATTCAAAATTCTCTAGTTTATTTTTTTCCCCCTTAATTAGTAATACCTCCGTGATAATCAGCCTCATTTGCTCCAAAAACCACTCCCTCCTTCCAACTATTTGATGATCCGCTGCTCTAACTCCTCTAACGAAACCCCCTTGGTCTCCGGCATCATCCTCCACACAAAAATCAACTGAAACACCATCATCACCGCAAAAAAAGCAAAAATAATACCCCCTCCCCACAAACTGTTGAAGTAGGGAAATAAACCCGCAATCAAGGCCGCAAACACCCAATGTGTACTGCTTCCCAAAGAATTACCGTACGCCCGAACACGGTTCGGAAAAATCTCTGAAATAAAAACCCAGATTACTGCACCCTGACCAATCGCATGCGAAGCAATAAACGCAAATAATAAAACCGGTACCAACCAGCCCGACCATTCAAAGAAAAAGGCTATCGACACCCCAGCTAAAGAAATAATATACCCCACACTGCCAATATACATTAAAAACCGCCGGCCATACCGATCAATTAAACCCAATCCAAACATTGTAAAAAACAAATTAACCAATCCAATTCCAGCGGTCGATAATAAAGCTGCACCTTCCCCTAACCCAGTTTCTTTCAATATTCTAGGCGCATAATAAATAACAGCATTAATCCCCGATACCTGATTGAAAAACGCGAATAAAAACGCCAATAAAATGGGACGATTAAACTTCCCAGACCAAAAAGTACCAAAACCCTGCCCACGATCCACCATCGGCGCACGAATCGCCACTATCGACTCCTCCACAGCAGTACGATCTACCTGCTCTAATATCCGCCGCGCTCCTTCCAAATCATTCCGATGCGTCAATAACCATCGCGGACTCTCCGGAACAAAAAACATGAGTACTCCATACAGTACCGAAGGAAGCGCCATCACCCCCAACATCCACCTCCAAGAATCCTCCCCCTCCGAACCAATAATCCAATTCGATAGGTACGCAACCAATATCCCCAAAACAATATTAAACTGAAACAAAGCCGTTAGTTGCCCCCGCTTCTCAGCGGGCGCTATCTCCGCAATGTAAAGCGGCGCACCAACAGAAGAGGCCCCAACCGCTAAGCCTCCAATAAACCGAAAAAACATCAACATCTCCGCACTCGTCGCCACCGCCGATCCTATCGAACAGGCTAAAAACAAAATACCAATCCAAAGCAAGGTTGGCTTCCGGCCATATCGCTCTGCCGGAATACCTCCCAATACCGCCCCTACAATCGTTCCATATAAACCCATCGCAACCACCTGCCCCAATAATATGTCACTTAACTGCCACAGCTGCTGAATGGCTTGCTCACCACCAGAAATCACCGCTGTATCAAAACCAAATAGAAAACCGCCTAAAGCCACGGTCACAGACCAAAAAAGGAGCTTGGATACTTGCATACGATAAAGAATTTTGGGCAAAGAAAAGAACTTTTAGGTGATGTCTTTCATAATTTGCTATTATTTGAATTTTAGCCAGTCCTTGAGGGCTTTCTGTGAACACCACCTACAACCTACTTCCTTAACCCATTTTTATCACCAAGTATTTTTTATCCAATAAGCAACTTTTTTATCCCCAACTCCTACTTTTGCCTCCATGACGTATCTCCTCGGTTTTGATATTGGCTCCTCCTCTGTAAAAGCAGCCCTGGTTTCTGCCCGCTCGAGGCAAACAGTCGCAGTGGCTAATTGGCCAAAACAGGAGCTTTCTATTCAGGCAAGCCAGCCAGGCTGGGCCGAACAAGAACCCGATGAATGGTGGAATTGCTGCCAAAAAACCGTCGAAGAACTGCTCCAACGAACTGGCATCCAACCCCATCAAATCGAAGCAATTGGCATTGCCTACCAAATGCATGGACTGGTGCTTGTTGGTAAAGACCACCAACCCATACGGCCTTCAATAATTTGGTGTGATAGCCGAGCCGTTCGTTTGGGAGAAAACGCTTATAATACCTTAGGGCAATCGTATTGCATGCAGCATTTCCTAAATTCACCTGGAAACTTCACTGCCTCCAAGTTAAAATGGGTGTTGGAAAACGAACCAGACACCATCCCCCAAATTCAACATTTTTTGCTTCCTGGAGACTACATCGCCCTAAAAATGACTGGCACAGCAACCACCACTGTATCAGGACTATCCGAAGGAATTTTATGGGACTTCCAATCGAATCAACCAGCCTACCAACTGCTGGAACACCTCCAAATCCCAACCGATTGGATACCGGAAATCAAACCGACTTTTGGCCATCAGGGAAGCTTGACGGCAGAAGCAGCTCAGTTTTTAGGGCTCCAAAAAGGGACTCCTGTCACCTATAGAGCCGGAGATCAACCCAACAATGCGTTGTCCTTAAATACACTCCAACCAGGCGAAGTAGCAGCAACAGGAGGCACCTCCGGGGTTATCTATGGAGTTATTGATCAACTAAAAGGAGACCCTCTCAACCGAGTTAATAGTTTTGCACATGTCAACCACAACGGCGAGAACCCAAGAATAGGGGTATTGCTCTGTATAAATGGCGCCGGTAGCCAATACCGTTGGATCCGCCAACAGATCGCTCTGTCAGATCAGTCGTACGTTGCCATGGAAACCGAGGCCCAATCCGTCCCTTCAGGTGCTGAAGGCCTTTTGATTCACCCTTTCGGGAATGGCGCCGAACGCATGCTCGGCAACCAAAACAGAGGGGCTACTATAACTGGGATTGACTTTAATCGCCATCAAAGGGCCCACCTATACCGAGCAGCCCTTGAAGGTATCGCTTTTGCCTTTGTAAAAGGAACCCAAGTCTTACAAGATTTGGGACTTAATTTATCTGTTCTCCGCGCAGGAAATGATAACTTGTTCCAATCCACCATCTTCTCTGAAACCATTGCACAACTAACCGGAAGCCGTATTGAACTCTACCCCACTACTGGTGCTGTCGGAGCCGCATTGGCAGCTGGCGTCGGAATAGGTCATTGGTCAAGTCCGGAAGAAGGGATGATAGCAGTACCGCCAGCAAAGGTCATTCTCCCTAAGCCGGCGGCACCTACCCTGGTCCAAGCATTCAATGCCTGGAACAACCTGGAGCAACCATAGTTACTCCTGAAAAATTTACCGGTATTACTGCCCCAATTTCTTTAAGACAATTGGAGTAACATCCTCCGTCTCAAGAGCATATAAGGCAGCACCCGTTGAAGTGTCAAAAATCATCGCAAATCCGTTCTCCTTAGCAACCGCCTTAATCGCCTCATACACCTTCTCCAAAATCGGCTTCAAAAGCTCATCCCGCTTTGCACTCACCGCCTGCTCTGCCGATTGCTGATACGCTGTGAACGCTTTCTCCTTTTTCTCCAATTCCGCATAGCGCTCCTGTGCAACTACCTGCGTTAAGGAACCTGCACGGTACTGATCTTGAAAAGTCTTGAACTCTAATTCCAAGGATTTTTGCATGGAATCCACAGAAGTAGAATATTTTGCAACAAAAGCCTCCAAAGCGATGTTCGCCTGCTTGGTTTCCGTTAGATTATCCAATAAATTGCCCAAATTCATGTGCCCAAATTTTCCCGGTTTCTGCGCCTGAACAGCCGTGGCTACCGCAAAAAGACCCATCAGCAGGCAAATTTTTAACTTATTCAGCATTTTTAAATAAAATTTTGTTTGAATTGTAAACATTGAACGAAAAATCAAGGCAAAAGTAATAGTAATTGTCGTTAATGTTTGGTGAAGGCCCTAAGAAATCCCGTACCTTTGTTTAATTAGGCAGCAAAAACACCTTAAAGCGCGTTTTTACCGCAAAAAAATAGAACCCATGCAAAAGCGTATCATTTGGAGTTTTCTGGCACTACTGCTCGGCTATTCAGCTACTGCACAAAAACAAGAACCAGAAGATGGTAAACTGATCCAATTCTCCGGCCTGCTCGTGACAGATGACGGCAAAGGTCTCGCCCCTGTACCCTATGCCACTATCTTTTTACCCGATAAAAAACGAGGGACCTACTCCGACTATCGGGGTTTCTTCTCGATTGTCGTAGAAAAAGGAGACCGAGTACGCTTCACCTACATGGGCCTTGAAACCCGAACCATTACCATACCAGATACCCTCACCCAAGCACGGTATTCCGTCGTCCAGTTCCTACCACAAGACACCATCACCCTGCCCGAAACCGTTATCTTCGCCTGGCCCTCCAAACAGCATTTTAAAATCGAATTCCTGAAAATGGACGTCACGCCAGAATTACAAAAAAGAGCCGCCGAAAATATTGCGAATGACTACCTCGCACAAGCTCGTAAAAATGACGATATCGTAGCATACTCCGGTAAAGAAGGCGCTAATTTCTACCTCAGACAACAAACCCGTGAATTTACCTACATGGGCCAGGTTCCTCCAATGAATATCTTTAGCCCACTCGCATGGGCCCAATTCTTTAATGATTGGAAAGATGGAAAATTTAAGAAACAATAGGTTCAAAAAAACCTACACTCGCACCCACCCAATCTTTTCCCATATTATATCGAACACCCACCATCTCGCCCTTGCTCATCCGAACTAAATTGTTCACCAGCTTCGGCCGCTCCCAACCAGGATTCCACAACAACATCATCCGTATCTCACATTTCGCTGGATCCGTAGGGTCCAACGTCTCTATCCCAGGAATATAATCGACCTTTCGCTGCAATATATAGTTGGAAGGATCTTTCACCGCATGTAGATCGGCAGGCGTGACATTGATAAGCACCCCCTGCCCAGAAAAAGAAAACAAGGGCTTCAATACCCACCGATCTAAATCCGCAGGCACCTCCTTTAAATCAGATAAAAAATGCGTCTCCGGGACAAAATCAGATTCAATAAATGGTAATGCATACTTCGATATCCTGAAAAACCAATTCGGATGTCCTACCCATTGTGCATCCACCTCCTCCGTCAAATTCCACTCCCGTGGCAAATCAGATCGTCGATCCAACTCGTCAAAAATAATGCGGTTATAGATCCGCTCAATAGGCACCCGCCTCCCTGACTCATCTAGGTAATACAAATCACGTCCCTCCCGCTTTACCTCACTTAAACAAAGCACTTTCAACCCCAAATGCTTCCGTGTACCCCAGAAATCAATCCTCGTATTCTGCTTCTCCGGCTCTAATTCTAATAAAACCGTATTCTCCGGCCGACTACCCCCAATAAGGATATCCCTCAACATTCCGACATAACCCGCCTCATCTAAGCCCCCAAACAAATGATTCCAATCCGCTGGAATATCAAAATGCGCTCGGTAAGAACTCGCTAGCAAATGCTGAAAAAAGTACAATGACGGAAACCCCTGCATCTCAATTAACTGAGGCGTTAACCGTCCATCCGCCCCCTTACATATCCCAAAATCCAACTGCAGAAAAACGGTGTGAGGGTCCTCGTTCGGTACCCGTAAGCCGGCAGGAATGGAAGCCTCCGTCTGCGCCACAAAACCCGGATGTGCAATTACCCTGCAAATATCCTCTACACCCTGCATCAATTGATCCCGCAAATAGCCCGGTACAAACACGGGCGTCTCACTTATTCGAAAAGTGACCGGCTCTCCGTACGCCGTGTTCATGGTGTTCAAAAAAGCCTGGTACTTTTCAACTGTAAATGCCGCATTGTAGCGTTGTCGGAGTTCCGTATGCATAGTTAATATCTATTTATAGTTCGTTTTTGGCAATAATTAAGCCGCCCTACTATTTTTATACCAAAAGCCAGCCCTAACAAAATGAAGCAAGCCCCATTCTGAACACCTCTTTTATTGGGCAAATGTAATAAAGTTACCGTTTAAAGATTCTGTTATCTTTGCCCAGACTTTAAGTATCAAATAATGATCCTGCATCATCAGCAGGGTACGCTCAAATACGGGAACATGCTACAGTAAGCAATTTCCCTCTTGTAAGTGGTACTCTCTTTGTTTTAGAAAAAATACAGTTTAGATTAAAAAAATACACGCTATGCTTTTTCAACCAAACCCGTTTCGCTGGGCTCTTTATTCCCTGCTCTTCCTCTGCACTGCAGGCTACCAGCTTCCCATTGCGGCCCAATCAAAATCCATCACCCTGGAAGATATTTGGGAAAAGGGGACCTTCCAAACAAAAGGCGGGCCACGTGGTATCCACTTCAAAAAAGATGGAATCCATTACACTGCCTTAAATGATAACAAAATTGAAGAGTTCGACCTACGAACTGGCGAAAAAACTAAGGTGCTATTTGATGCAAAACAGGCATCCTCCAGCTCCCCTAATTGGAAAGGCAATATTGATGGATACAGCTTCAGCGACGATGAATCTAAGCTCCTGCTGACTGTTCAAAGCAAATCCATTTACCGGTGGAGCTCAAAAGCTTATTTCTTCACTGCCTCTACCAATGGCACAGAAGCCAATGCCCTTTATGATCTTGCACAACAACAATATGCTACCTTCTCTCCTGACAATAAAAAGGTAGCCTTTGTAGTGGATAATAATATCTACATCAAAGACTTAACTACAAATATTGCCGCCCCTATCACCACCGATGGAAAAGTAAATGAAGTCATTAACGGTGCCTCCGATTGGGTTTATGAAGAAGAATTTGAGCTAATTCGCGCTTTCGAATGGAGCCCAGATTCCAAATTTCTGGCCTACCTCCGCTTTGACGAACGGGCTGTCCCCGAGATGACCATGGAACAATACAATGGAGATGCTTACCCATCCCTTATAAAATTCAAATACCCAAAAGTCGGTGAAGCCAATGCAACCGTTTCCGCACACCTCTACCAACTGGATAGTCAAAAAACACTTGAGATCAACACAGAGGCTGAAAAAGAAGATTACTTGCCAAGAATTGCCTGGACCCCAAAAGGGAATCTATGTATTACCCGCATGAACCGACATCAAAATCATCTCTGGCTACTTACCGTACAACCCAACTCCGGAAAAATAGCAGTCCTCTTAGAAGAAACCAACCCAAGTTACCTCGACTTGCACGAGCCTCTCTTTCTGGCGGATGGATCCGGATTTATCTGGCAAAGCGAAAAAAGCGGATTTAACCACCTATATCGGTATGATATGAAGGGAAAAGAAAAAGCCGCTTTAACAAAGGGAAATTTTGACGTGACCGCATTTTATGGCGTGGATGAGGAAAACCAACAGGTATTCTACCAAGCTGCTGCTAATAATCCGATGCAACGCGAAATTTACTCCGCCGCTCTCAATGGCAAAAACACAAAAAAAATCTCAGACACCCCCGGCTTCCATAATGCTCAATTCAGCGGCAATTTCGACTACTGGATCAATAGCTTCTCTACTCTTAACGATCCTCCCCGCTTCGCAGTACTCGACCGAACCGGTACCACCGTCCGAGTACTCGAACAAAATGAACGAATGCACCAAATTCAAAAAGAATATGGAACCGTACCCGCTACCTTCTTCCAAATTCCCTTAGAATACAGTGCAGAAGAAGAAGGAGGACCCTGGCAAGGCCACCTCAATGCCTTCATGATGCGACCAGCAAATAGCCCAGATGGCACCAAACACCCGGTTCTAATGTTCGCCTATGGAGGACCTGGCAGCCAACAGGCGCTTGACCAATGGAAAGGACAGAATTACTGGTGGTTCCAAATGCTCGTCCAACAAGGCTTTGTCGTAGTCTGCGTAGATAACCGAGGAACCGGAGCTAGGGGGGAGGCATTTAAAAAGGCCACTTACCTCCAACTCGGTAAGCTAGAGGCAATCGATCAAATCGCTGCCGCACGCCACATCGGCCAACTTCCTTTTATCGACTCCACTAAAATCGGGATTTTCGGGTGGAGCTTCGGTGGATACCTCTCCAGCCTCTGCCTCCTGAAAGGCGGCAAAACCTTCAATTCCGCAATCGCCGTAGCCCCCGTAACGAACTGGAAATGGTACGACTCCATTTATACGGAACGATATATGCGTACCCATCAAGAAAATCCGAAGGGTTACGAAGAAAATTCACCCGTTAATTTCGCTGAACAACTCGAGGGAAACTATATGCTGGTTCATGGAATGACAGACGATAACGTCCACTTCCAACACAGCGCTGAAATGACCAACGAGCTCATAAAATACAATAAACAATTCAAAGGAATGATCTACCCTAACCGAAACCACGGTATCGGGGATAAAGCCGCCCGCCTACACCTCTACAGAGCAATGACGCAGTTTCTGAACGAACACTTAGGCGCCCCCACCATCAACAAACCCTAACCAAAGAATGGCCCCGGTCGAAAAGAAGTCAACCGGGGCCATTTACTTAATAGTACATATTCTATTACCGTGCTGCCAAACCGCCGTCAATCACCAACTCACTTCCGGTAACGTAAGACGATTCATCAGAGGCCAAAAACAAAGCCCCATACGCAATCTCCTTCGCCTGCCCAATCCTACCTAGCGGACACATTGCTTTCATCATAGCGTCCAGCGCAGCAGGATCCATGGCTAAAAGTCCTTCTGTCATAGGCGTCAAAACCCCGCCAGGATGGATAGAATTCACCCGTATATTGTGCGGAGCAAATTCAACAGCCTGATCTTTGCTCAACAACCGCATCCCAGCTTTGGACGCACTATAAGCAGCTCCATTACCTCCCACAAGTCCAGCAATCGAGGAAATATGAACGATGGAACCCTTTCCGGATCGTTTCAAGTAAGGCAAGGCAGCTTTAACGCCCACAAAAGCACTCGTTAAATTGGTATCGATAACTTGGTGCCATTGCTCCAAACTGGAGGCCTCCGTAGTCTCCATAGGCCGATAAATTCCGGCATTGTTTACCAAAATATCTACTCCCCCATACAAAGTAGCCGCAAAATCAACTACCCTGGCCCAATCCGTTTCCGAAACGACATCGTGCTCTAAAGCGCTGATTGCTAAGCCCTCCGAATGTGCCTGATTTACCCAGTTGGTCAATTTTTCCACCTGCACATCTGTAGCTACCACCTTTGCACCTTCCTCCGCAAATAAACGGGCGATAGCAGCACCCATTCCACCAGCGGCACCTGTTACAAGTGCTACTTTTTGCTGTAATCTTTTCATAAATAAAGGGTTATTTTCAACAAAGGTAAATCATTAAGCTTCAAAAACAGCATGATATAAATCAACCTGCATAATGATTGTTTCCCTAAAAATGCCAACGGCGGAATGCCTCCATCGCCTCATACTCCGCCAAGCCTAACTTTCGATACATACTCGCAGTGTCCCGATTGCGGTCCTCCGCCCGTTGCCAAAACTCCCTCGGATCTTCTCCAGGAAAGGGCGGCTGGTCCTTCTGACTCTGATGCGTAAAAATAGCTTTCCGCTTCTTTAACAACTGCTGCGGACTCAATGGAATCGCCATCTCTACCTCATGTATAGCCCACTCATGCCATGCCCCCCTGTATAGCCACAACCAACAATCCTTAATCCAAGGCTTTCCAGACTCTTTTTGACGACGAAGTGACTCAAATATAGCCTCCAAACAAACCGCATGTGTACCATGTGGATCCGCTAAATCACCTGCAGCAAAGACCTGATGCGGCTTAATCGTTTCCAGTAGCTGCGTAACAATTTCAATGTCCGCCTCTCCCATAGGCTTCTTCCTCGTACGACCCGTCTCATAAAAAGGTAAATCCAGAAAGTGGATATGGTCATCCGCTAATCCACAAAAACGAGCGCCGGCCCGTGCCTCCCCTCTCCGAATTAAGCCCTTGATAAACCGAACTTCATCAATATCTGGCTGATTTGGTTGCTTATTATCCAAAAATTTAAGCACCTTCTTCTTCATCTTCTGCAAATCCTCGTTGTTGATCCCAACTTTCATCTCAAACTCACTGATAAACTCCATAAACCGCCGAGCATCGTGATCATGCACCGCAATGTTACCAGAAGTTTGATAAGCAACATGCACGTCGTGCCCTTGCTCCACTAACCGCAAAAAGGTCCCACCCATCGAAATTACATCATCATCCGGATGTGGACTAAATATGATCACTCGCTTTTTGGCTGGTTGTGCGCGCTCAGGTCGAAGGGTGTCGTCCGCATTGGGTTTGCCGCCCGGCCAGCCGGTAATGGTGTGCTGTAGTCGATTAAAAATCTTGATGTTAATGTTGTACGCGTTGTCAAACTCCATAATTAACTCCCCCAGATGATGCTCTGCATAATCCTCATCCGTCAACTTTAAGATCGGCTTACCTGTTGTCTGAGAAAGCCACACCACCGCTTGACAAATTAAATCATCGGTCCAGGCACACATACCAATTAACCAAGGCGACTTAAACCTTGTTAGATCAGAAGCTGCAGGCTCATCCACATAAACTTTCACGTTCGGATGTTCCTGTAGATAAGAAGCCGGGACAGACGGATTAATACTGCCTTCTACCGCCTCCCGAACAATGGAAGCCTTGTGGCTTCCCCAAGCCATCAAATATATAGTGCGCGCACTCATAATCGTCCCAATCCCCATCGTAATGGCTCGGTAGGGAACATTTTCCTCTCGAATAAAATCCTTGATCGCATCCCGACGGGTCAAATTGTCCAAACGAACTAACCTCGTTTTAGAATCCTCCCAAGAGCCCGGCTCATTAAAGCCAATATGCCCTGTCCTACCAATTCCTAGAATCTGTATGTCAATCCCCCCGTGCTCCTGAATCTTTTTCTCATACTGCCGACAAAATGCATCCACATCCTGCATCGCTAATGCCCCGTCAGGAATATGAATGTGATCCTTCGGAATATCGACATGATCAAATAAATACTCCTTCATGAACCGAACATAACTCTGCTGAGCATCCGGAGCCATAGGGTAATACTCATCCAAATTAAACGTAACCACATTCTTAAAG
Organism: Chitinophagales bacterium; assembly: GCA_046316495.1. Taxonomy (GTDB): domain Bacteria; phylum Bacteroidota; class Bacteroidia; order Chitinophagales; family Saprospiraceae; genus M3007. The sequence continues at coordinate 4,224 of JBKDAM010000134.1, read as the reverse complement.
CTCAACCCTTCCTCCCTGTGGAGCCGAACCAACTCCTCGTAAACTTTGATAGGAGAGGATCCCGTAGCTAATCCAAGTACTATCTTCTCTCCATCTTGCTGCTTCTGTCGAATGGCCAAGGCAATGGAACGTGCGACATGGTTACATCCTGACTTCGAATCATCCCATATCTTCACAGGAATATTCTCGCAAGACTTGTATTGATATTTCAAAAAAGGGGAAGGTGTAGGTTGTATGCTCATAATTGACAAACACTCAATAAAAGGTGATGAACAGCGAGCAAAGATAAGCGCAGAGACTTAATTATTAAAAAAACATTATTTTAATCTCGAAAAAAGACTTTATATAAAATTTTAATTTCACACCTGCCACTTCTAACCAACTGCCTAGCGCTCAAACGGCTCCCTAATCCTCCTATCCCGTTATTTCTTTTCTCTGTTAAACCATTTGCGCTTGTTTTACCAATTCCATCTGCTGTTTACTTCCATAGATTTCAGGCCAAAACCGTATCTTTGCAGCCTTATGTTTCAAAAATACGATGTAATTGTTGTTGGCGCCGGCCACGCCGGCTGCGAAGCAGCGGTAGCTGCAGCAAATATGGGCTGCAAAGTCTTGCTCGCCACTATGAATATGCAAACCATCGCACAAATGAGCTGCAATCCAGCCATGGGCGGTGTCGCTAAAGGACAAATCGTACGCGAAATAGACGCACTCTGTGGCTACTCCGGTATCGTCACCGACCATACAATGGTCCAGTTCCGAATGCTCAACCGCTCAAAAGGCCCCGCAATGTGGAGCCCACGCGCTCAAAGCGACCGCAATCAATTCGCTCGTAAATGGCGCCAAATGTTGGAAGAGCACCCCAATATCGACTTTTGGCAAGATATGGTAAAAGGCCTTATCGTAAAAGACGGTCGTGTAAAGGGCATCCACACCGGAATGGGCCTGGAAATCGAAAGCAAAGCAGTAGTGCTAACCAATGGCACCTTCCTCAATGGAATAATCCATATCGGCGAAAAGCAACTTGGCGGAGGCCGCGCAGGTGAGTCCGCCGCAAAAGGAATCACCGAACAACTCATCGAGCTGGGCTTCGAAGCCGGTCGAATGAAAACGGGAACCCCACCCCGAATAGATGGCCGCACCATCGACTACTCCAAATGCGAAGTACAACCAGGAGATGAACCCGCTGGCAAATTCTCCTACACCGATACCCCAACCCTCTCCAACCAATTACCCTGCTATATTACACACACCAACCAAAAGGTACACGATACCCTCAAAACAGGCTTCGACCAATCGCCCATGTTCAATGGACGCATCCAAGGACTTGGCCCTCGATACTGCCCCAGTATCGAAGATAAAATAGACCGATTCAGCGAAAAAGATAGCCACCAACTTTTTATCGAACCAGAAGGACGCGATACCTGCGAAATCTATATCAATGGCTTCTCCTCCTCCCTGCCCGAAGAGGTACAATTCAAAGCACTCCGACTCGTCCCAGGATTGGAAAATGCAAAAATGTTCCGCCCAGGTTATGCCATTGAATACGACTTCTTCCCCCCAACTCAACTAAAACTTTCCCTAGAAACACACCTGATTAAAAATCTCTTCTTCGCCGGCCAAATTAACGGTACCACCGGCTATGAAGAGGCCGGCTGCCAAGGGCTAATGGCAGGCATTAATGCCGCACTCGCGATAAAAGGAGAAGATCCACTTATCCTAAAACGCTCTGAAGCCTATATCGGGGTGCTCATCGATGACCTCGTAAACAAAGGGACTGATGAACCGTACCGTATGTTTACTAGCCGGGCAGAATACCGAATCCTGCTCAGACAAGACAACGCTGACCTACGGCTTACACCCATCGCACACCGACTAGGAATGATGGGCGCCGATTCTAGAATGGAGCGCGTTAAAGCCAAAAACCAGACAGCCGCAGAAATCGAAGCATTCTTCCGGAACGCTTCCGTACAACCAGAAGAAGTAAATCCTTATCTCCTTCAAGCACAAACCGCCCCAGCCGCCCAAAAAACAAAACTGTATAACCTGCTCCTCCGCCCTCAAGTGAATATCGAAGGACTTGCAGCAGCACTTACCGAACTACATTCGTTCCTTCATCCATTCGAACAAGAATTCGTTGAGCTAGCCGAAATATCTATGAAATACGACGGCTATATCCAAAAAGAACGCGAAATGGTTGAAAAAATGAACCGACTCGAAGATCTCCACCTCAACGAGCACTTCGACTACCACGCTATCCACGCGCTTAGCATGGAAGCCCGTACTAAACTAAGTAAAATCAGACCACTTACCCTCGGCCAAGCAAGCCGCATCTCGGGCGTAAGCCCAGCAGATGTAAGTGTCCTGCTGATTCACATGGGAAGATGAGGCAATCACTCCAACGTTTCATTGTCTCCGTCCTGCTGATCCATGGGGCTAGTAACGCCCTTTCCGCTCAGCAAGCCGCTACCACCGCGCAAGATACCAGCTCCAAACTCAAAATTGAGAGCGCAGAAACCTCCGAGGGATTCCTCCGAAAGGGTAAAGAACTCCGAAAACTAAGTGGTAATGTCCGGCTAAGAGAAGGAAATACCCTCATCTACTGCGATACCGCACTGGTAGATCAGGACGATGCTATCCTGAAAGGCAAAGTGGTGATCGCTCAAGGAGATACCGTCCAACTATTTGCAGACTCCGCCCATTATTATGGCCTCACGCGAAAAAGTGACCTTTTCAATAATGTAGTACTCCAAAAAGGACAACAAAAACTCTACACCCAAAAACTCCACTACGACGTCGAAAATAAAATAGCCTCCTACCAAAAAGGAGCAATGCTCTCCAATGGGAAAAGCCAGCTATCTAGCCAAAAAGGATACTTCTACGTGGACCTCGACGAAATTCGATTCAAAGGCAATGTTCTCGTTACCGACCCCGACTTTACCGTCCGAACAGATACCATGCTGTTTAATACCGAACTCAATACCGCCTATTTCGTAGCACCCACCCTCCTCTCTGAACGCGAAAGCCGTATTTACTGCGAAAGTGGATTCTATGACATCGAAAATGACTTCGCAGAGTTCGATAAAAACCCTCAATACGCCCGAAAAGATCAAAAAGGCCGCGCCGTGAAAATGATCTGGCAAGGGGTCACAGACGAATACATCCTCCAAGACTCTGCCTATATCGAAGAACCTGGAAAACTCGTCCAAGCGAATGTAATCCGCTACAATGCAACCACCGAAATCGCTACCCTGGTCGGAAATGCTTACTATAAAGATAGCACCCGGGTCATCACGGGCGAACGACTCCGCTACGATAGCCGCAATGAACAATATGCACTCCAGGGTAGAGGCCGACTAAGTGACCCCCCTAATATCATTGAAGCAGACTCTCTTCAATTCAATGACCAACTTGGTAACGGCGTTGCAGAGGGAAATGTCATCTGGCAAGATACAGCCAGCAACCTCACTGTCCTTTCCCACCGAATCGATTATAACCAACAGTCCGACTACCTTCACGCCTTCGGAAGCAGTTTCCCAAGTAACCCCTATGGCCGTCCTTTACTCAAAACATTGGTAGAGTCGGATACCCTCTACCTCGCCGCAGACACCCTGGTAGCCTATCGACCCGACTCCAGCAGTGACGCCCGAAACATACTCGCCTACAGGGATGTCCGTATCTTTAAAAAAGACCTGCAGGCCGTTAGTGACTCCCTTTCTTTCAGCACCACTGACTCCATCTTCTGGTTTTATAAAATCCGTCAACGCCCCCTCATCTGGTCAGATACCTCCCAGTTCTCCGCAGATACCATCAAAATGGCCCTTCTTGATAAAAAACTGGACAAAATCTGGCTCCGTGAAAATGCCTTCGTCATTAACTCAGAAGATGGCCGACTCTTCAATCAAATTAAAGGAAGATTCAATACCGCCTTTTTTAAAGAAAACGAACTGCGAGAAATGCTCGTAGAAGGAAGCGCAGAAGCCGTTTATTATGCACTCGACGATAAACGAGCCTACATTGGGGTCAACCAAACCAAATGTGCCGAAATGAAGCTCTTTTTCGGTAACAACCAAGTAAATAGTATCAAATTCTACAATATCCCAGAGGGAACATTCTCCCCAATCAAAAAGGAAAACAATGGGGGGCGACAATTAGAGGGCTTTTCCTGGGAACTAAATCGCCGCCCCTCCTCCGTCGCAGATATCCTACTCAAAAAAGAATAAA
>JBKDAM010000133.1:0-5688 GCA_046316495.1 Chitinophagales bacterium | reverse complement strand
GCGCAGCACCGTTCAGTTGTTGGCAGAGCAGCAGGAGGCGCAGATGATGAATAAGGGTTTGACTCAGGAAATTTTTGAGAATTCCCGTGATTATGGTACCCGTGTGGGGCTCAAGATTGTGGAGCGTATTAGGAAAGATGGAAGGGATGTTATTCGTAATATTGTTCCTCAGTTACCAGCCCGTGATGCTGCGCATCCTTGGTATTGGGATCGTACTACGTATAATCAAAACCCAACCGAGCCTATGTGGGGGACGATACGCACTTTTGTGATTGACAATTCACAATCTTGTGAGGGAGAAGCTCCGTATGCATACTCTGTAGATCCTAACAGCCCATTCTACAAAGATGCCAAGGAAGTATTTGATGTAGCTAGAACACCAGAGAACAAGGCGTTGGCCTACCATTTTGATAACGGTCCGGGTCGTACCTGTAGCCCTGCTTGTCATTGGGTTAGTATTACTGAGCAGTTATTAAAAGAAGAAAACCGTGATTTGGCGTTCGCTGCCAAAGCATATTGTGTGGTTGGTTTTGCTGCTGCAGACGCATTCAGTGCGGCTTGGTATATGAAGTATAAATATAATTTAATGCGTCCTGCTACTTATTTGAAAGAGCAGTTTGATCCAAATTACGAGGCATTGTTGGGAACTCCACCCTATCCAGATTACACTTCTGGCTCTTCTGCAATTGGTGGAGCAGCACCTACAGTACTGGTTCCTTTGTTTGGCGACCGTGCTTTTGTAGATCGCACCCACGTGGGAAGCCCGCTGTACACCCCAGATGGAGGTCCTTTTATCCTTCCTGAGCGTGCTTTTAGCTCCATTACAGACTGTGGCTTACAGCAGGCTGAGAGTAGGATTGTAGGTGGAGTGCACTTCCGCAGGGCTTGTACAGAATCTTTAAAAATGGGTCGTTGTGTAGGTAGTACGATTATGAACCGCCTCGACTTTGGTTTCTAAGAATATTTTTTGATTTGAATATTAATACGGAAGGAGGGGATGTGAGTCAATTGGCTCACATCCCCTCCTTCCGTATTCGTCTGCATTTTTTGTCAACAGGGTTATTAACGTGTTTTCCCTTTGTAGGCGGCGATCGCAGCGCGAACGCTGCCGAATTGAAGGAGCTGTTTTTCTGCTTCTTCTTGTGATAGGCCGGTTCCTTCTGCAACCATTTTGGCGCCTCGTTCGACGAGCTTGGCATTACTAAGTTGCATATCGACCATCTGATGGTCACGGACGCGTCCCAGTCTGATCATGGTTGCAGTGGAGATCATGTTCAGGATTAGTTTTTGTGCAGTACCAGATTTCATTCGGGTGCTTCCTGTCAGGAATTCTGGTCCTACGACAGCTACTATTGGGAAGTCTGCTTCCTCGAGCAGGGGGGCACCTGGGTTACAGGTGATGCATCCCGTCAAGATACCGGCTTCACGGCAATTTCGCAGACCATGAATCACATAGGGGGTAGTTCCGGAGGCAGCGATTCCGATGACGAAATCGCCTTGGTTAATTTGGAATTCCTGAAGATCTATCCATGCTTGGGTGGTACTATCTTCTGCCCCTTCAACCGCTTTTCGGATAGCTTGGTCTCCTCCAGCGATAATTCCAATCACCCACTCGGGCGGGGCTCCAAAAGTGGGAGGAATTTCGGAGGCGTCAACTACCCCTAGACGGCCGCTGGTCCCAGCTCCAATGTAGAAAAGCCTGCCTCCGCTCTGCATTTTTGGGACGAGGGCTTCTACCAACGCTTCTATTTGGGGGATTGCTGCCTGAACGGCCAAGGGGACCTGCTGGTCTTCCTTATTGATTCCTTGGAGCAGCTCGATCGTGGATTTTTGTTCGAGGTTACGGTATGGGGAAGGGCTTTCAGTAACTTTTTGCATACAAATGAAGAAGAGGGGAATTGAGTTTCGCGGTTTTCCTCAGAAAGTACGACCTTTGTTTTATGTTATTGAAATGGCTATTCACTCTATTGGCAATACTTTGGTTGTATGAGGCCATCACCCGGATTTCTAGGGAGCGCCGACAGTCGAATTATCGAAATCGGAATCGCTACGACGACCGAGACTACACGGACTATGAGGAGTTGGACAAGTAGAAGTTGCTGATGCAGTTCTAAGCTGATGCTTGCTTGTCAACAACCATTTCTCCATTATTCGTGAATTGGCAGTCTAAATTGGTTGTAATTTAGGGCCATTCAATAACCAACCCGGCGAATACTAGTCCTCCTCCGAATCCAATAAGAAGAATCCGATCACCTGAGTGTACCTTGCCTTCTTTTATACCTCTATGCAGTGCTAGAGGAATGGAGGCGGAGGAAGTGTTTCCATAGAGTGTAATACTTTCGAGTGTTTTTTCGATTGGGAAACCAGTTTGATTGCAGAGTGCTTCAATGATGCGCATATTGGCGCTGTGAGGAATAAACCAGGTGAGTTCTTCCAAGCTTAAACCTGCCTTCTTGGTTAATTCAACCATTTTTTCACTAACGGTGTTAACGGCCCATTTGAAAACGGCTCTTCCGTTTTGGTGAATTTTGTTGTCGGTAATAACATCTTGTCCATTAATTTGCCGGCGGCTATTGGACATGTAGAGGTCTTTTCCACCATCTCCCTGACTGCCGGTGACAGCAGCTAGGATATTGCCTTTTTCGGCTGCTTCGACCAAGACGACTCCTGCTCCGTCGCCAAATAAGATACAGGTCGTTCGGTCTTCATAATTGGTAACTTTGGAGAGGGTTTCTGCGCCAAACACCAAGATTTTCTTGTGTGTTCCTGCGCAAATCAGGCCTTGTGCCAGGATAACGCCATAAGCGAATCCGGCGCAGGCGGCAGAAATATCAATCGCTCCAGCTGCCTTAAGGCCTAGCTTGTCTTGGAGTTGAGAAGCCACGCTGGGCATCGCTTGGTCAGGTGTAACGGTTGCAACGATAATAAAGTCTACATCCGCTACAGATATGCCGTATCGATCTTCAAGGTCCTTTACGGCATGGAGGCAGAGATGGGAGGTGTATTCCTCTTCACCTGCAAATCGCCGCGTTTTGATTCCGGTTCGGGATTGTATCCATTCATCCGTTGTTTCGATGATTGATTCGAAAAATTCATTTCCAATTTCCTGTTCGGGGACATAGCTTCCGATTGCTGTGATTTTAGCCTGCATGGTATGGACTCTATTTAATTCTGAAAGTGCAAAAGAACGAAATTAAATTAAGAACCATACAGGTGGATTTCATTATTGAATATATTGTATATAAACTTTTCTATTTGTGGCTTTTTTCAGCGATTCTAAACAAGGCAACCAGGAGGATTATTGAGGGTGAAGGGGTTGGCGGGCATACGTTGTATAATCAGGTTGTTGTGGTGATTGAAGGATATAAAAGATGGTCTGTGCAAATACAGTTATTTCTAGCAGGTTGGTTTCTGTGATAACTGCGAAATCAGAAGTTCGGATTACTTCACCGTTTACCAAGGCGTCGCCTTCCAGCATGTAGATGGAGGTAGTACTAGAGGGGTTGAGAGGAAGGTCTACTCCCCCGGCATCGAGGACTAGTTTAGAAAATTGAATTCCGGGTGTGTCCATCTGAAAGGGGCTGCCTGGTCCGATGAGGGTTTGTAGGCTACCGGATGTTAGGATTTGCACGGGGAATTGATGGGCATCGTAGTCGCTGTAGGAGGGTGGTTGTTGCAGTGTTTTTTGCAAGTTTGGGTCGAACCAGATTTGGAAAAGTTCAGCATGTTGATCCATCCATTCGGAGTGGCTAATTCCATTTCCGGCACGAATAATTTGTGCATCTCCTGACTGCAGGTCTTTCCATTCATTGAGTTGCGTATCGAAGTGCCTTATAGCTCCTTTTATGACGAAGGTACAAATCTCGAAGCCCTTGTGAGGGTGCAGACCGATGGTGCTTTCTTTTAAGGCTCTGGCGTGTGCCCAATAGAACAGGTTGGAATATGGTTTTAGGAAGGATCCATCTTTAGGAAACCCGATGGGTTTGTTTTCTACAATTTTTCCGTTGTTAAATTCTCCGAATCCTTGTTGGTCTAGCGGGATGATTTGCATTGCCATAATATAAACGCTTAACTGTAGGCTCAAAAAAAGGATAACAGGCGGTTGTTGGGATTGTTTTAGGCAAGGCTGTGTGATGAAGTCGTTTTTCTAGACAGTGAATGGTAAATTACTTAGGAAGATCGTCCTTGCTCGGACAAAAAGTTAGCTAATTTTGCCCTTGGATTGGGCGGATTGTTGAAGTAGGACAGTGGATAACGGGGCCTGTTAAACCTTTCGATTGTTGTTTTGTTTTTTTCAGAAAATATTGAAAAATGAAGTTTTTACCTGTATTTGATTCAACGCGGCCGATTTTGATTGCTGGGCCTTGTTCAGCTGAGACGGAGGAGCAGGTACTTCAGACTGCGCATCAGTTAGTGGGAAGTGGGATTCAGTTGTTTCGCGCGGGTATTTGGAAGCCCCGTACTCGTCCTGGGGCATTTGAGGGGGTTGGTACGGTTGGGTTGGCATGGTTAAAGCGGGTAAAAGAGGAGACAGGAATGCGGGTTACCACAGAGGTTGCGACTGGTCAGCACGTCCAGGAGTGTTTACAGTATGGAGTGGATGTGCTTTGGATTGGAGCTCGAACTACGGTAAATCCGTTTTCGGTGCAGGAGATAGCGGATGCGTTGGCGGGTTCTGACATTCCGGTATTGGTTAAAAACCCCGTAAATCCGGACTACAAGCTTTGGGTAGGGGCACTTGAGCGGTTGTATCAGGCTGGGCTTCGCCGCATTGCGGTGGTTCACCGTGGTTTTTCAAGTTATTGTGATTCCAAGTATCGGAATGTACCCAGGTGGCAGATGGCGATTGATTTAAAACAGGAGTTTCCGGATTTGGAGGTCATTTGTGATATTTCCCATATTTGTGGTCGGCGCGATATTTTGCAAGAGACGGCACAGAAAGCGTACGATTTGGATTTTGATGGTTTGATGACGGAGGTACATATTACACCTGATACTGCCTGGAGTGATGCTGCGCAGCAAATTACTCCTCCACGTTATCAAGAGATGATCGGACAGTTGGTGCGCAGAAATTTAACTTCAGATGATCCAGAATTTTTGAGGCGCATTGAGCAATTCAGGTCAGAATTGGATGAAGTGGACGAGGAGTTAATTAACCTTATCAGTCGCAGGATGCAGCTGGTCCGGCAGATTGGTGAAGTTAAAAAGCAGAAAAACATCGCGGTTTTGCAACCGGAGCGCTTCAGGGCAATGCGGGAGGCATTGAGTCAGCGCGGGGTCAAGAATGAATTAAGCGCTGAATTTGTATCCTTGTTTTTGGAGGCGGTACACCAGGAGAGCATCAATCAGCAGGAGCGGGTTATGCACGCAGGTTCCCGGGACTAGGTTAGAGCGCTTTCAGGATATTTTTCTCAATTCGCTCCAACATATCTGTTTCATTTTCTCTTACAAAGGACATTCCGGTCACCAGCTCATATAATTCTATGTATCGGTTGCTCACCTCCTCAACAAATTGATCTGGCATGATGGGCATGGATTGACCTTCTTTCCCTTGGAATCCATTTGCCATTAACCATTCGCGAACGAATTCCTTACTAAGTTGTCGTTGGCGTTCTCCGGTGCGTTGACGTTCTTCGTATCCATCTGCGTAGAAGTATCTGGAGCTATCGGGAGTATGGATTTCATCCA
>JBKDAM010000132.1:0-22035 GCA_046316495.1 Chitinophagales bacterium | reverse complement strand
GATGTTCTTACTACAATGAGCGACCCTAGTATTCCACTTACCACAGGAGAATACACGGAGTGGGGCAACCCCAATAACCCGGAGGAGTATGCCTATATGAAACAGTATTCACCGTACGATAATATAAAAGCACAAGCCTACCCACACCTACTGGTTAAAACATCGTTTTCGGATTCACAGGTTCAATACTTCGAACCTGCCAAATGGGTTGCTCGACTTCGAGACCTAAAAACCGACGACCACTTGCTTTTGTTTATCACCAATATGACGGGCTCCCATGGAGGGGCCTCCGGACGTTTTGAACGCCTGAAGGAACGCGCCTTGGAATATAGTTGGATGTTGGGTTTGTTGGGGCAGAACTAAAGTTATTGTACCTTTGCGAACGTAAGATGAGATTACTAAGAGCTATCTGGGCGGTGTACGGCATCGCCCTCTTTTTGCTGATGATGTTGGTCAGCATTCCGTATTTATTGGTAAATATGGTTTTTTTACCTGAAAAAAAGGCAATTCGCCGAAGTATCTGGTACCTACACCATGTATTTACCACCGTCTTTTTCGCCCTTATAGGGGTGCGCATCAAGGTGATTGGTCGGGAAAAAGTTGATCGAAGCCAATCCTATGTTCTGGTTGGCAATCACCAGACTGCCCTTGACTTCGTCGCAAATGGCTACGCCTTCCCAGGGGTATTTCGTTTTTTGGCTAAACAAGAACTCCAAAAAATACCCATCTTCGGGTTTGTGGTGAAAAAGATGTGCCTGGTCGTGGATCGAAAAAGCATGTCTAGCCGATCACAAAGCCTCGTGGCCCTCAAAAAAGAACTGGAAGAAGGGGTGAGTGTGTTTATTTACCCTGAAGGTACCCGAAACAAAAGTCAGGAACCACTCGGCCATTTTTACGACGGAGCCTTCCGACTTGCGCTTCAAACCCGCGCCACTATTCTCCCAATGGTAATTTTAAACGCTCCCAATGTCTGTCAGCCCGGCCAACTTGACCTTTGGCCCGGTACTCTAAAAATCGCTTTTGGGGATCCCATCCCGACGGCTGATCTGCCCGATGAAAGTGCCGGCACCCTCAAAGAGCAAGTCCGGTCGGCCATGCTTCAATTGCTACAACTGCCCTAACTCAATACGCAAAAACACTATGGATTTTAAGAATAATGTACTAGAAACCATTGGAAATACCCCCCTGGTTAAATTAAATAACGTAGTGGCCGATTTGCCCTGCCTCGTCCTGGCTAAGGTCGAAACGTTCAACCCAGGTAACAGCATTAAAGACCGAATGGCGGTCAAAATGATCGATGATGCTGAAGCAAGAGGTGATATCAAACCCGGCGGAACCATCATCGAATGTACTTCTGGAAATACTGGGATGGGATTGGCCCTGGTCGCTTGTGTCCGCGGTTACCGCTGTATTTTTACGACTACCGATAAGCAGTCCAAGGAAAAAGTAGATCTTCTCAAAGCCCTGGGCGCCGAAGTGATTGTGTGTCCAACTAATGTAGAGCCTGAAGATCCCCGCTCGTACTATGCCGTTGCCGAACGCTTAAGCAAAGAAATCCCGAACTCCTTCTGGTGCAACCAATACGACAACTTGTCCAACCGTCAAGCGCATTACGAAAGTACTGGCCCGGAGATCTGGAAACAAACCGATGGAAAAATTACCCACATGGTAGTTGGCGTAGGAACGGGCGGCACGGTCAGCGGTACCGGAAAATATTTACTGGAACAAAATCCAAACATACAAATTTGGGGCGCGGATACTTACGGATCCGTGTTCAAGAAATACCATGAAACGGGCATTTTTGACCCCAAAGAGATCTATCCGTACATCACCGAAGGCATTGGAGAAGATATCCTACCAAAAAATGTAGATTTTTCGGTGATTTCAGCCTTTGAAAAAGTGACTGATAAGGATGCAGCCCTTTGGGCACGCCGCTTGGCAAGGGAGGAGGGTTTACTCTTGGGCTATTCTGCAGGAAGCGCGTTGGGTGCCCTTTGGCAGCGCCGCAATGAGTTAAAACCTGACGATGTAGTGGTGGTTATTTTCCACGACCATGGAAGCCGTTATGTTGGGAAAATCTTCAACGACGATTGGATGCGGGAGCGCGGATTCCTGGAAGACGAGCTTAAAGTAAGCGATATCATTGCCCGAAAAAAAGCACGTCACTTTTATGCCGCCCAAGTCAATGATTCAGTCAGGGATGCTTTTAACTTGATGAAGTCCCATGATTTAATCCAATTGCAAGTCATGGATGGGGATCAGGTAGTCGGCTCCATCACCGAGACAAGGGTATTGCATATTTTGTTGGAAAATCCAATTGGCAATTACGACCGCCCGCTTCGGGAAGTCATGGGTGCTGCTTTCCCGGTGGTCAATGAAAGCCTGCCGATTAGTCAACTTACCCATTATATGAGCAAAGAAACACCTGCAGTCCTGGCGCACGACCGCTCTGGAGGCATTCACATCGTTACCCAATATGATTTGATACACTGCATTTAGGCTGTGGTGTTTACAATAGCATCCCCCGGGTACCCAAACCATACGCTTGATTACCCGGGGGTATTCCTCCCCAGAAAAACCCGCTTTGGGTTAGCTTTTTAAACCAGGTGGCCCCGGCAACGCTTTTTCAGCTGCGCTTCCGTTAACATTCCAATTATGATGCGCCTCTATTTTTTGTTGGTCTGCCTGGCCGCTTGGTGTACAACTGGTTATTTCCATCCAGACGAGCATTTTCAAATCCTTGAATTTGCGAATTGGAAAATGAGCGGAACCCCCACCGAAGTATTGCCCTGGGAATTTTATGCCCGGATGCGCCCTAGTTTACAGCCCGTACTTGCCATCGGATTCATCCGTATTTTTCAAGGAATAGGTATTCACGACCCCTTCATTTGGGCTTTTTTGCTAAGATTGGGTACCGGCCTTGCAACCGGTTGGGTACTGCTTCAAGCCGGAAAACGGCTACTAAATGAAACGGAGCGGAGTTTTTTTTACCAAATAATACCTTTTTTATGGTTTTTACCGATGCTGAGTGTCCGATTCTCCTCGGAGCAGATAGCGGCATTGGCTCTGCTGTTGGCCCTTTTTCAAGTAGATCGTTACCAGAAAGCCGGATTCCGAAGTGCTCTATTTTGGGCAGGATGTTGGTTGGGTCTTTCGTTTGACTTTCGTTTTCAAATGGCCTTTGCCGGACTGGGACTCTTGGCCTGGCTCATTTTTTCGAAACGACTGAACGGGCGCTCTTTTTTAGTAGTTGCTTCGGGTGGGCTTTTTAGTGTTGGAATAGGCGTATTGGTAGATCGATGGTTTTATGGTACTTGGGTGCTGACCCCCTGGAATTATTTTTTCTCCAATGTGGTGGAAGATAAAGCGAGTAACTTCGGGGTATCCCCGTTTTGGTGGTACTTGCCAGAATTTTTATATAAGACCGTACCACCCATTAGCATCCTGCTATTGATGGCTGCTTGGAAGAAAGCGAAAGCGGACACCAGCTCTGTATTTCTGTGGTTGATTTTGCCGTTTATTATTGGGCATAGTTTGGTAGCGCACAAAGAGCTCCGTTTTTTATTTCCCATCCTAATTCCCTTCTTGCTCCTGGCAATACAAGGGTATGCTCTAGTAGCAAGTGACTGGCAAAAGTGGCGATGGTGGAAGCCCATTTGGAAATTAGCATTCGTCCTCAACATTGGGTTGTTGGTGTACGCCACCTTCGTGCCTTTGCAACCAGCAAGTGGCCTACTCCGTTTTTTGTGGCAGCATCCACCGAAAGGACAAGTGTATGCTTTACGAGAGCACCCTTATGGCTGGGTGGGAGTAGAAGTTTGGTTTTACCGCCCTCAAGGTCTAAGCATACAAGTCGTAGAAGACAGTACGGCCCTCTCACCAAAACTAAAGCCTGGAGATTGGGTCATTGCACGGAATCAGAACCAACTGCCAAAATCTGTTCCTTTTTTGCGAATTTACAGCGTACTACCAGACTGGCTAATGGCCTTCAACTTCAATAATTGGCAAGATCGGACCAGAATTGACCAGGTTTACGAGGTAAAACGGTAAAGTACAGGCCTGCCAAAAATTTTTATCATGACCTCAGCTGACCTGCCTCATCGCCCTCCTTTTTTGTTTGGGGGACTTTTGTGGCATGAAATCATTTCCAGCAACTTCATTAATTTCCAAATATGATACCGCGGCACCGCGGTATACGAGTTATCCGACGGTACCTTACTGGGAAGCTACCTTCCCGGATGCTGCTTCATGGATTGAGAAAGTGCGTTCCTCCGCCCAATTGGCACCGGAAATAAGCCTATACATCCACCTTCCCTTCTGCGAGCAGCTCTGCACCTATTGTGGTTGCAACAAGCACATCACCAAAAACCATGGGGTAGAATCCCCTTACATTCAGGCGGTACTGAAAGAGTGGGAGCTGTATCGAGCGCAACTGCCTGAAAAAGTCACTTTAAAGGAGCTGCATTTAGGTGGTGGAACCCCTACCTTTTTCCATCCCGATGCTCTTCGTTTCCTGCTAACTACCATACTGGAGACGGTAGAAGTGCCGGAGGAAGCCGATTATGGATTTGAGGCACATCCATGGAGTGCTACTCGAGAACACCTTGCCACCTTGTCGGAACTCGGCTTCCGCCGCATCAGCATCGGAGTTCAGGATTTTGATGAATATTTGATGCAGGTGGTGAACCGCCGCCAAACCATCCAATCGGTAGTAGATTGCACCAACCTAGCCAGAGAGATGGGGTACACTTCAGTTAATTTTGATTTGATTTATGGGCTTCCTTTTCAAACCCCGGAGCACATTCAAAAAGACATTGAATGGGTCAAGGAGTTACGTCCGGATCGGATCGCTTATTACAGCTATGCCCACGTTCCCTGGTTGAAAAAAAGCCAAAATGCGTATTCCGAGGAGGATTTACCCAGCGGGGCGAATAAGCGCAAATTGTATAAAGTCGGAGAAGAAGGTCTTCGGAAACTTGGGTATCTGGATATCGGGATGGACCATTTTGCATTGCCTCAGGATACGCTGGCAAAAGCCTACCAAGAGGGAACTCTGCATCGCAATTTTATGGGATACACCACCTCTAAAACCCGACTTTTGATTGGTTTGGGGGCCTCTGCTATCAGTGACACCTGGGATGGCTTTATGCAAAATGAAAAAACAGTACAGGGATATCAGGAACAGCTGCAGGCAGGAAAACTCCCCCTGCTGCGAGGCCATTTTCTGACAGAGGAAGACCTGCGCCTTCGAAGCCATATTCTTCGATTGATGACGCAATACCAGACCAACTGGAGTGAAACCACTCCAGAACTAGCCGATGCATTGATGCGATTGGAGCCCTTACAGGCAGATGGACTAGTTAAGATTGGGCCCCAAGGAGTGGAGGTGACCAATGCTGGCCAGCCTTTTCTCAGAACGGTGTGCCTTGCATTTGATGCGCGGTATTGGAGGACGCAGCCAGCGGGACAACTGTTTAGCAAGGTCGTGTAGAGTATGAAAAATGGGCCTTATCTGTTGTCAGATAAGGCCCATTTAAAAAATACTTCTATCACTAAGTCAGCGGCTTTTTTGTACGCTCGATTTCTTCCTTTGTACGGTAGGGTACTTGATCCAGCCGTTGTTTAAGCTGATCGCGTACCACTTCAAATTCTTTCAACACCTCTCCTTTGATCGGCTCTGGAGCAGGAAGGTTCAAGCGAAGGTGGTCCACTTGCTTGCCATTTTTCCAGAATCGAAAACAAACGTGTGGTCCGGTCGCCAATCCAGTAGAGCCTACATACCCGATGGTCTGGCCCTGCGCCACTTTTGTTCCAGGACGAATACCCTTAGCAAAGCCTTGCATGTGCAGGTATTGGGTTTCATACATATTATTGTGGCGGATTTTGACATAATTTCCATTCCCACCACGACGAGTTGCTTCAGTTACCACCCCTTCTGCCACCGCCATAATAGGCGTACCGTAGGGCGCTGCGTAGTCCGTTCCAAAATGCGCTTTGTGATAGCCTAGAACTGGATGCAGTCGATTCAAATTGTACCGACTTGAAATACGGCTGAATTTTACGGGAGACTTAAGGAATGCTTTTCTTGCTGGACGGCCTTCTGAGTCAAAGTATTTTCCGGACAAGCCCTCTTTTTCAAAAAAATAAGCGCTGGACTCTTTTCCATCGCGCTCGTACGCTGCAGCGATGATTTTTCCAGTACCCACAGGCTTCCCTTCTACGAAATGCTGTTCGTAAATTACCTTAAACCGGTCTCCTTGCTTTTGATGGTAAAAATCGACCGATGAGGCCAAAACATCAATCATGGCATCGGCCAGTTCGTCGGACAAATCATTGTCTACCAACGCTTGCCAGAAATTGGTTTCTAAGATGCCAGAGGCGGCCACTGTCTCTGTTACTACCGCTCGTTTGGTGATTTGAACACTAAACGGTGCCACCAAAGAAAAGGTTACAAACTCATAAGGTGAAGGTTCATACACCATTTGAGTAGGTCGGTCCATTCCAAGCGGGGTGAGAAAGTGGAGGGTTTTCCCCAAGCGCATGTGGGTGATATTAAAACCAGCTTGTTGGGCATTTGTTACCAACTGTGCGATTTCTTGACCTGTCAACCCATATTCTACCAATATTTTGCCGAGAATATCTCCCTTGGAAAGTTGATTTTCAACTAAGTGAAATTGATCGAGGGCGAATCCCCAACGCATATTTTCAGGGACCACAGGCAGGGAACCCAACGCAGGCTGCGTAAGTAATAAGGCGGCCGCTTGTTTGGCATCGGGGGACTGCATGGGGGTTAGGATTCCAACGGTGGCGGCTACGCAGCCCGCATAAATCCATCTCTTTGTTGCTGTCTTGATCGAGCGCTTTTGGCGCTGTTGCGACGAGCTATCTTCCGTACTCTCCATTAATTTTAGATACTTAGCGTGTGTAAATAGGGATTAAAACACAGAGGTGTAAATGCAAATGTAAAAAGCCTTTTTAACATTATCCAAATTTCTGTGTTTTTTTAACCATATTAATTCCACGTATCTTGCGGCAAATTCTCCAACATGGACTTTAAACTCTCCTCTACTTATCAACCCATGGGTGATCAACCCCAGGCCATTCACGAGTTGGTAAATGGACTCAACTCGGGAGATCGTGCCCAGCTTTTACTCGGGGTGACCGGTTCTGGCAAGACCTTTACCATGGCCAATGTCATTGCACAGGTCAATCGGCCGACTTTAATAATCACCCATAACAAAACCCTAACCGCGCAATTATATTCTGAGTTTTTGGCATTTTTCCCGGATAACGCAGTAGAATATTTTGTAAGTTACTATGACTACTATCAACCGGAAGCTTACATCGCCGTTACGGACACCTACATTGAAAAGGATTTACAGATCAATGAGCTGGTGGATAAACTGCGGCTAAAGGCTACCTCTACCCTACTCTCCGGCCGCCGGGATATCATCATTGTGGCCTCGGTTTCTTGTATTTACGGTATGGGAAATCCGGATGACTACAAGTCTGGAATTATTCGGATTTTTAAAGGACAAAAAATTCCGAGAACGCAGTTTTTATACGCTTTGACAGACAGTTTATACTCCCGCTCGGAGGGTGAGTTCGGGCGAGCCAGCTTCCGTGTAAAAGGCGATACGATTGATATTAACCTACCCTATGCCGACTGGGGCTTTCGGGTAATTTTTTGGGGAGATGAAATTGAGAGCATTGAAACCATTGATAAAGAAACTGGGAAACGGATTGGTCCTTTAGACGAGGCAGCCATCTTCCCGGCCAATCTGTATATTGCCCCAAAGGACCGGCTGCACCAAATCATTGGAGAAATTCAGGATGAAATGACGGCGCAGGAAAAATACTTCCGGCAGGAAGGCAAAAGCCTTGAAGCCAGTCGAATTCGAGAGCGAACCACCTTTGATCTGGAAATGATCAAGGAGCTGGGCTATTGCAGTGGCATCGAAAACTACTCGCGCTTTTTCGATCGTCGAACCCCGGGGGCTCGTCCTTTCTGCTTGATTGATTACTTCCCGGACGATTTTTTGATGATTATCGACGAGAGCCACGTAACGCTCCCACAGATCCGAGGCATGTGGGGTGGTGACCGGGCCCGCAAACAAATGCTGGTAAATTACGGCTTCCGGCTTCCCTCAGCCATCGACAATCGTCCCCAAAGTTTCGAAGAGTTTGAAACCCTGATCAATCAAGTGGTTTTTGTAAGTGCTACTCCCGGCAACTATGAAATGGAAAAAACAGAAGGCGTGGTGGTAGAGCAGGTCGTGCGCCCCACCGGTTTGCTGGATCCCCCCATCGAAGTGCGTCCCTCGCAGCACCAAATCGATGACCTAATGGCAGAAATTCAAAAACGAGTGGAACGAAATGAGCGGACCTTGGTCACTACCCTTACCAAGCGTATGGCCGAAGAACTAAATGCCTACCTGTTGCGACTTAACATCAAATGCAGGTACATCCACTCGGAGGTTGAAACCCTTGAACGTACAGAAATAATTCGAGATCTCCGCTTGGGTGAATACGATGTGCTCATTGGGGTTAACCTACTCCGAGAAGGCTTGGATATGCCTGAAGTTTCTCTAGTGGCCATACTGGATGCCGACAAGGAAGGATTCTTGAGAAATGCCCGGTCACTTACCCAAACCGCCGGTCGAGCTGCAAGAAATGCCAACGGATTGGTTATTTTTTATGCCGACAAAATGACCGATGCCATGCGGGAAACCATTGAGGAAACCAGTCGAAGAAGAGCTAAGCAAATAGCCTATAACGAGGCGCATGGCATTACTCCGCGAACAGTTTCGAAAACCAGGGAAGAAATTTTAGCCCAACGAAGTATTCTCGATGTTCGAGGAATCGCTCCAGTAGAAGCATACGTAGAAAAAGAAGAGATGAACCTGGCCGCTGAACCCGTGCTGGCGCTTGCATCCAAAGCACAGCTGGAAAAAATGATTCAGCAAACAGAGGAAAAAATGAAAAAAGCTGCCAAAGACTTGGACTTCCTGACTGCCGCCCAATACCGGGATGAAATGTTGGCCATGAAAAAGCTCCTGGGCCAGGGTACTTAAACCAGTCCTCTACTCTCCCCTTACGAAAACGCGGGCTGCCTCCTCCGGAGACAGCCCGCGCCTATAAAGCCCCATTCGCTGGATGCTTAGTTATTCGCAAATACCAATTTGCGCTTCACAAAGCCTTCGTCAAAACGAAGTTCAGCAAAATAAATTCCATTTGACAACTGCTCGCGCTCCAAACGGTAGTTGGTGTTGTCAATGTTGTTGATTGACTTCACCATACGGCCATTAATGTCGTACACGAAGATAGAGCGAATCAACTCAGAATTGGTGTTAAAATTCACAGCGTCTGTAGCAGGCACTGGTGCTACCGTCAGGTTCAAATCAATTGCTTTGATCTCTTTCGTGTTCACGAAAGAGCAAGGCAGACCCAATGCTACGCAAGCGCGTGGTGCGAAGTAACCGATAATAGTATCGATGTACGTACGTGCCGCTGCACCGTCTGTATTACAATCCGTAGTTGGCAGCGGAGCAGGTACTCCAGAGTAGCTGGTCCATTCCCATGGGGCTGAAGTATTGTTTGGCGTGCCTTCAAATGGGAAGAAGCTATTCAAGCTGCTTGGAGAAGCGGCACCGTAAGGGTCGCTGCTCGCAGGAATACTGTTGAACACGTTGTTCAATCCAAAACCAGCAGCGATTTCCTGAACGTCGCAAGAACCAGAAACCTCCAGAACAGGCAAAGCACCCTGAGCAGTTGGTACGTTCAATACATCCGTTTCGCAAGGAGCAAAGAAGTCACTTGGAACGTGGTAAGAAATCAATGGAATTTCACCAGCATCCATCCAAG
Organism: Chitinophagales bacterium; assembly: GCA_046316495.1. Classification (GTDB taxonomy): domain Bacteria; phylum Bacteroidota; class Bacteroidia; order Chitinophagales; family Saprospiraceae; genus M3007. The sequence continues at coordinate 12,171 of JBKDAM010000132.1, read as the reverse complement.
TGCTATCACCCATAGCTCCACCCATGTTCACAGCCAACGTAAAGTCAGAGTTGTAGCCAACGTGGTTAGGAACACAAAGCGTATCACCAGGCAAGAAAGCACCTCCTGAAAGGGCACTGTAGTTAGCATCTACGATACAAGCTGCCAAGGGTGCAGGTGGGTTACCATAAATGTCACCGTTGTAAGGCTCCAATACCATCGGAACAGGTCCTACTGGCGTTGGAAGGGTGAATTTGGTTGGGTCAGAAGTAGTCAAGATTTCGCTGTAGGAATTCAGGTAACCAGCAGCCAAGGAGATGTAGCCACCTGTTCCTTGTCCCCAAACTACCACCTTGCTAGGATCGATGCCAAACTGGTTGTTCAATTCAGCCACATTGCGACGGAAGTAGCGGATACAGGTACGAACGTCCTGCACGCCACGGTACGCTGCATTGATCAACGTAAAACGACGAGTTAACTCACCAGTAACAGGATCATTTGCTGTTGGGTTCCAACCACCGCGGTAGTCAGCAACTGCGACAACGTAACCCATTTTAGCAAGGCGTGTAGCGAATTCAACGTTAGAAGAATCGTTCAACGCGCCGCCGCAAGAGCCATTAGCTGGGAAAGGGAAGAAGTTACCGGTTTTGAGGTAAATGATCAATGGACGATCCGTCTTCGTATCACCTACAGGAGTATATACCCGAGCCACCAGTGGCTGACGAGCTGGACGGCCACCTCCTACTAAAGGAAGTACCGTAAAGTTGCTGCCGTATACAACCGTGGTAACGTTTACCTGGTTGAAAACCTGTGATTCATACCGCTGAGCGGATGCTTGCACACAGTATAGGGTAGCAATTAAAAGAGCGAAGAGTTTAATTGTACGCATAGTTGGTGAAAAATAAGTTTAATAGTAATGATTGACTGCAAAAGTACCGAAAAATCCTGATCCAAGATGTGAATTCGATATTTTGCAAATTTCTAATTTATTCCAAAAGGCAATCGCCCTCTATTTTTTTACAAAATCATACAACCAGGAAACATAAGCCATCCGTCCAATTCGAGGACCTCCATATACCTGGAATTGCTGGTTGTTTAAAACGTTCGCAGCACCTATTTTAATCGTGCTATCCCAATTCGGTACCGTCAAGTTGACCTGCGCATCCAACAAGTCGTAGGTGGGTATCGTTCCCGTAAATTGGGGAGAGCCCTCAAAGATAAAGCCTTCTATCCATTTGTAGTTGATATTAAATCCAACACTTGGCCCATTCCGCCGCGATTGGTTCAAAGGAATGTTTCTTCCGGAAAAACTGAGGTTAAATTTATGCTCCGGAGTGTTGAAAGCCGGTACAATTGGATCTGTTTCCTGGGTAATCAATCGGTTCCAACTGTAGTTTCCTGCCAACATAAAGTAATCCCCAAAATAATAGTTCAAACCAATAGCAGCGCCTTGGGTAGTGACCCGCTGTTCGGCATTCGACGCAATCCTCCAGGCTTCTAGCAACGGGAAATTGGGAAGTCGAATGGGCGGAACTCCAGGTGCAATTTCCACGACAGTGAAGGGCAGCGTTACCCCAATATTATACCCGATAAAATCGTCGTAGATATTGTAATAGTAACCTGCATCCACGTACAATCGGTCGAATAGCGTGGTGCGATATCCCAATTCAATCGTTTTCACTTTCTCTGGGCGAATCGGATTGATGGTCAAGTAATTCAATGGCTTGTTTTGATCGTTTCGGTACTCATTAAACGACTCAAGCGTGATAAGGCTGTCAAAGCCATTTAAGTTACCGATCAGGGTAGCAGGGCCTACATTCAGGTTGAGGTACTGGTCGGTCAAAGTCGGGTTGCGAATAGCGGAAGAAAAGGAGATCCGGAAATAATCGTCCTTAGACGGCTGCCAAACAACACTTGCAGCCGGAGTAGCCAGGTAGTCAAAGTTTTGGTTTTTATCTACGCGTACGGTGGCAGAGAAACGGAAATCATCTACTTGCTTTTCCCCTCCTACATATGCTCCAAACTCATTGTTTTTGATCCGATAACCCGCTGTGTCCACGAAGATAGTGCCATCTGAGTTAGGGCGATACAGGCGAACATTTCCTCCCACCACAATTTTCTCCATAAAAGTGGGGGTAAACGTGTACTCCCCGTGTGCATGATAGAGCGCGGACTTGTCGTAAAACAAGGTACCTCTTTCCCGGTCGTTGTTCCTTCTGGAGGTAATATCGTTGAATAAGGAATCAAACCGCGCGGTTCCAGGTGCAAAAAAGTCCTGCGTTCCAGCTTGATTAGTCACCGATTTCAAGTTGGCATATTCGGCGGCGGCGGCATGCCATTCTGCCAATTGACCTGCGTTGGCCTGTTGCCAGGCAGTCATCTCTTCAATGGTTCCATTTTCATAGCCCAGGGCTTTCATCTGGTTGAAAATGTTTCCTTTGCTAGATTGTGCCCACCATTGTTGATAAGACGCCCTCCATTCTTCATTTGTTTTCGCCGCTTCCAACATCCGCAGCGCGGTGAAATAAGGGTCGTAGGACCTGCCAGCATCTTCATTAGTAGCATAAGCGCGGATGAAGTATTTATCGCGCTTGTTCAGCTCAATTCTATTTTGAAAAAAGCGGATTCCCCGGAGGCTAAAGCGGTTATCCCCTTGATACACCGTGGTACCTGTTCCAAAACTAGAGGAAATAATCAGCTCAGGTGATTCAAATTCTTTTTCAGGCTGCAGGCGAAAATGCAAAGCAGCGTTGGTCTTTACGTTGCGGGTATCATAATCCACCAGGTCAATTTCGCGGTAGCCCGGCCGGTGAATGGTATTTAAACCTGCATTCGCGTTGAAGCCTACCCCAATTCCATAGCTAAATTCATCCCCATAAATATTCACCGCATCGTATCGGCCGGGATTGTTGGCGGCGTCAAAGACCTGATTCCCTTTGGCTCCAGTAATTGGATCGTAATTATCCGCCTCCCAGTCGTTCGCCCTCAATCCAAAAAAATTGAGTTTGAAGGCCATGTAATCCTTGCCATCTTTATTTTTAAATGACTCCGCATAACGAGCAGCCCCTTCCAACAAGGAGCGCTCACCTCCTTTCAAAGATACACTCAGACCCCGATGAATGAAAGGATTTTTCGTTTTCATGCTAATCACTCCGTTGAACGCATTAGGGCCATAAAAGGCCGAACTAGCTCCCACCACCAAATCTACACCGGCAACATCCAAATCACTGGAGCCCAAAAAGTTCCCCAGAGAGAAATTCAAACCCGGTGCTTGGTTGTCCACTCCATCAATAATTTGTAGAGAGCGAACGGGACTGGTACTGTTAAAACCACGCATATTTATAACGGTAAAGCCCAGTGAAGCTGTAGTCAGATCCACTCCCTTCAAGTTTCCAAGTCCGTTATAAAAACTAACCGCAGGGGTTTCTTTGATCGCAATGGCATCCAGGTTTTCCACCGTCAGCGGGGCTGCCTTTTGCTTATCGTCGATGCGCTGGCCTTTGATGACTAATTCTTCAATCAGGACTTCGCTGGAGCTAAGCTTAATAGACAAGCGCTGATTTGCATCCTGAACGGTTAATTCAAAGGGCGTGTACCCTGTGTAGGTAACTCTAAGTTGGACTGGCAATGCTGCCACCTTAAGTACAAATTCCCCGTTGTAATCGGTGTTGGTGCCACCCTGATTTTGGCCCAGAGAAATGGCTGCTCCAATCAGTTCTTCCCCTGTTTCAGCATCCTGCACTTTCCCTTTTAAGGTTATCTGTGCCTGTAGAAAAGAGCTGGACAGGAGGGTGAAAAAGGCAATTTTGAAAACATTGTAAAATAGCTGCATAAAGGACTTGTTCGCTTTTGTAAACAAAAGTTAGCTTTCGTATAGGCAGAATCAACCCGATTCTAATGGCAAATGAAATAATAAAAATTGAGAATTAAAGAAAAAAATAGGTGGTTTGATGACATTTACTTATTAAATATTGAAAACGAACAAATTAGATGCTGTTACTTTCTTTTCATCAAGCCAAAAAATCCATCAAATAGCCTGCTTTTTCACAAAAAATAAGGGGATCCAGCCTTCAAAGCGGACAGTTTTACACAATGCAAATGAAGAAAACTACCTTTGCCCCCAAAATTTGGAAACATGGAATTCGGGAAACTTCAACAGGTAGATTCGGTCCAATTTCTTCTGCCAGAAATCAGTAGTTCGCTTACGCGCACCGAAGGCACTCCCAACCTGTTTGTCGGCGCCACTGGGTACAACATGAAGGATTGGGTGGGTAGCTGGTATCCGTCTAGTACCAAAACCAACGGGCACCTGCTGGCCTACGGGAAGCAGTTTAATACCATTGAACACAACACCACCCACTACCGAATCCCGGATTCGGAGACCATTCATCGGTGGATTGCGGAAACCCCTTCCGATTTTCGGTTTTGCCCAAAAATTCCACAAGTAATCAGCCATGCCCGCGATTTAGGCGTTCACAATACCGAACTTCGCCTTTTTTGGGAGCGGATGACCGCCTTATCGCCCCGACTAGGGGTTTGTTTTTTACAGCTTCCTCCTCATTTTGAACCTAGAAACCTACCGGTTTTGAGTCGTTTTCTAGACACCTGGCCCAGCCACTTGCCTTTGGCAGTGGAGGTTCGGCACCCTTTATTTTTTGCGACAGGACCCGAGCAAGACCGCTATTTCGAGCTTTTGACCGAAAGGCAGACGGGCGCAGTGGTAACGGATGTAGCCGGACGCAGAGATGTCTGCCATGGTCATCTCACCGCTCCTTTTTTGTTGGTCCGATTTGTGGGGAATTCCTTGCATCCTTCCGATTTCACCCGCATCGACGATTGGGCGAGCCAATTAAAAAAGTGGGTACAGGCTGGAGCATCTTCTGTTTACTTTTTCACCCACGAGCCCGATAACCTGTTGGCACCTGAACTGGCCCAATACACTGTTGAAAAATTCCGGAAGGTCTTTCCAGAATCCAAGTTACGAGGACCAGAACCCTACCGGCCGCCGGGAGAACAAGGTGCCCTGTTTTAGCAAGAGAACTCGCAGCTCTTTCGACTAAAGCCCAGATAGAAGGGTGGACATGGCAGCCAATTTTCGTAGGAAGCACTTTTTATTTTTTTTCGAAAAAAATCAGCGGCCAGACAGCAGGGCCGTTCTACTTTTTTCCCAAAAAAAACAACTCTGATTTCTTGCCTGCTAAAATAAACACCTAAACGACTCTTTTTTTTCGACGAAAGTAATTTTTGGCATGGTTTTAGGTGATACATTAAAATCGAAACGCAAGTATAATAGCTTGTTTTTGTGGCAACAAGAAGTAATCCTAGCGTTCGGTACGCTTAAAAAGAATTGATTACCTGCATTTTATAATAATCCAGAGGAATGGACTGGAAGCCAATCCCTCTTTGTCTCACCTGTTTGGCACTTTATCCCGGTACTATTTGGATAAGTGCCCCTGAAAGGTCTTCTTTGTTGGGCAGACCAAAAAAACGAGCGCACATTCGGAATTATTCCTGGAAGGGAATATTCCGGATGGGCGTTTTTTTATTATTTTTGCGCGGACTATGTATAGAAATCTCCTTGTCTTTGCTTGCGCGCTCGGCTGCGCCCTCCTGATCCAAACCGCTTGTTTGGAAACCAATCATCCGTATTCGTTTGCCGCTCCTGGCCTTTGGCGAGGTGTATTGACTTTAGAGGACCCTGCACTTCCGGTGGGTAAAAAAGGAGAGGCGACTATTTTGTACGACCAATTCAAACCCGGGGAAGTACCCTTTAATTTTGAGGTCGTGTACACTAGTCCGGACCGATTTTACATCAACCTTATAAATGGGGAAGACAGCATTCGCTGCGATAGTATTCGGACTGGACGGGACCGGACGACTGCGCGGGACACATTTAATGTTTATTTTCCGGAGTACCAAAGCCATCTGCATGCAGAAGTGCGGGGAGGGGCTATGCAGGGCTATTGGATAAAAGGCAACGACCCCAAGACAAAAATAGCGTTTGTGGCTGACGCGGGAAAAGCCTACCGGTTTACCTCCTTGAAGGAAACGCCTCAGATGGATCTAACGGGCGCTTGGGCAACTACCACTGGAATTGATACCGATCGACCCATGCGGGCGATTGGAGAATTCAAGCAAGAAGGGAATCGCCTAACGGGTACGTTCCGAACGGAGTCTGGAGACTTCCGGTACCTAGAGGGCACCGTTCAGGGCCGTAAATTTTGGCTCTCTGCCTTTGATGGTGCTGCCGCTTATTTGTTTTCAGGAAATATTCAAGGAGACAGCCTCCAAGGGGAGTTCCGTTCTGGCAAAAAGCCCCCGAAACTCTGGACTGCATGGAAAGATCCTTCCTTTCAACTGGGAGATCCTCATAGCTTGACCCAAGCAACTGGCAAGCAGCTATCTTTCCAATACACCAGCCCAGAAGGGAAAACCATCGCATTTCCAGGACCTGCGTTCGAGAATAAAATTGGAGTTATCACTATCACGGGTACCTGGTGCCCCAACTGCAAGGACGAGCAGTTATTTCTAAAACAATTCCTGCAAGAGCACCCAGAACTGGCGGCTCAGATACAAGTGCTGGGAGTCTCCTTTGAGCGACCACCCAGTGCAGCAGCAGCGAACGCCCAACTACTACAATACAAAAAAACCTTGGGACTCCCCTTTGATTTAGTCTACGGTGGACCTGCGGATGCCAGCGCGGCAGCAGCAGCCTTTCCGGCTCTGGACAAGGTGATGGCCTTTCCCACTCTAATTATTGTAGACAAAAAAGGCAGTATTCGAAAAATCCATACGGGATTTGACGGCCCTGCCACCAGCAAATACACCGAATTCAAACAACGCTTCACCACCTTGATGACCGAATTGGCTCAAGAATAACCACTACCCTCGCTATGAAACGCCTACTCCTCGCCTATTGCCATGAGAACCAGGACCTAGCCCTGGAAGCAGCTCAATACCTGCCAGATGTTCATTGCACCCATGTGACCGACCACGATGGAACCCTTGCTGAGCTGATTGCACAGGCCCAAGAACCTACGCTGCTGATTATCACTGATAATTTTTTCAAAAACGAGCAATGTATGCAAGGCATCCTCGGATCCTTGCTCATGTTGCTGGAACGCAACAAGGTACTTCCAGTATTAGCTCCCGGCATCGAGGTAGTAAATGGCATTCAAATACCCGTTGAAACCCATATTGATCGAGTGGTTTACGCCATTCGATATATGAACTATTGGAGAGATCAATACCTGAATATCAGTGAATTGTACAATCACGCCACGGATGCAGAGAAAATAATTCTTTACCCAAGGCTGCAACGCCTTCACAATATTGCCGACCACGTTGGCGACTTTATTGCAGCCCTGCGCGACTCCAATTATACCACTTGGGCATTTCTGCAAGAAGCGCAATTCGTCGATATCTATACTCGATTGGGAATTCCACTCTCCACCGATGGCTCCAGGATGGCTACTCCTCTGCCTCCATTGCCCACGGCCCCAGTCCTTGAGGAAACGCCCGTTCCAGTGGAACCAGCACCCGTGGAGGCTCCTGAAGAACCCAGCCAACCAGAGCCTCCAACGCAAGAGGCCCCCTCAGAACCCGAACCTGCCCCAACAACTGACCCCTACTTTAGTCGGCAAGAAGAAGAAATTGAGAGCAGTATTCGAGACGCTTGGGGATGGATCCAGAATGGCAAAAAAGAACTCGGATTGGAAGTTTTCAGACTGGCCTTGGAGGAATACCCAGACAACCAGCGCCTCCTGACCGAATACAACCTGGCCGCTCGGCAAAACGACGCTATTCCAGAAGCGGTAGAAATCGAAAATGAAGCCGCTTCCTATGTATCGGAGGGCGATTCAGCCTTTGAACAAGGAGACTTTGACTTGGCCAAATACTACTGGGACCGAGCTACCGAAGCAGATCCGCTCTACCCAGGCATCTGGCAAAAACTGGGATTGATGACCAGTGAATATATGCCAGACAAACAGCAAACGGCCATTGTTTACCTTAAAAAAGCATTAGAACTCGAGCCCGATAACCAAGCGGTCCGCCAACGACTGATCGAACTGAACATTTTGGAAGCGCCCACCGCAACGGTTTTTGAAGAGGAGGTAGCAGAGGCGCCAGCAATTCCTGTTGCACTCCAGGAGGAACCAGTAGAGGAGGAAGCCATCGCACTAACTGCTGAAGAGGAGCCTGCTCCAATGACTGCCGAGGAAACAACACCTGCTCCTGAACCTCCGGTGGAGGTAGAGGAAGAGGAAGAGGAAGAAGAACAAGTGGAAGAAACAGCGACCTGGGAGGAAGAGGAAGAAGAACAGGAAGAAATCGATTCAGGTTTACCAGTTGCTCAACCCACGCTCAGTCAGGCAACCCGATCGACCGTCCTGATTACTGGAGCCACCTCTGGGATAGGTCGAGCCACCGCGATCGAATTTGCCCGTCATGGATATCGTCTGCTGCTTACTGGCCGAAGGAGCGAACGGCTTTTTGCTTTAAAAGAGGAACTCGAACAGACGTTTGGAGTGGAAGTTTACCCCTTGCTGTTCGATATCCGAGATGGGGATGCCGTTGAACAGGCGTTGAACAGCCGTCCAGATAGCTGGAAGGAGGTAGACATTCTCGTCAACAATGCTGGACTCGCAAAAGGATTGGCCCCTATTCATGAGGGTAATTTAGACCATTGGGAAACCATGATCGATACCAATGTCAAGGGTTTACTGTATATCAGTCGACTTATTTCGCAGGGAATGGTTGCCAGAAGAAAAGGCCATATCATCAATATTAGCTCGACGGCTGGAAAAGAGGCCTACCCCAACGGTAATGTGTACTGCGCAACCAAATTTGCAGTAGAGGCACTTACCCGATCCATGCGGTTTGATTTGTATCAGCATGGAATCCGAGTGAGCCAAGTCAGTCCCGGACATGTGGAAGAAACTGAATTTGCCCTGGTTCGTTTTGATGGGGATGCTGAGCGTGCGCAAATTTACCAAGACTTCCAACCGCTAAAAGCCTCCGATGTGGCAGAAGCGATTTGGTTTATTGCCTCCAGACCAGCACATGTTAATATTCAGGATGTATTTATGATGAGTAGCCAACAAGCTTCTGCTACCCATATTGATCGCTCTGGACGCGCTTAAACCTATGTCGGAATTATTTAAAAAATTGAATTTCAAGGAACAGGCAGCCATCCTGTGCCTAAACGCGCCCGAAAGCCTAGAAGCGGAGCTTGCTCAAATGAGTAGGCAGGTTCCAGTCAATCGGGCAGCCGATCAATCGGAACACATTTCCTTTGCACTGGTTTTTGTGACCTCCGAAGCTGAAGTAGAGGAAACAATAGCTTCCTTTTTCCACCACCTGGAGGGCGATGCCGTGCTTTGGTATTGCTATCCAAAAGGAAGTTCCAAGCGGTATAAAAGCACCATCAACCGGGATCACGGCTGGGCGCCCTTGGGCAAACGCGAGCTGGAACCCGTTCGCCAAATTGCCATCGATGAAGACTGGAGTGCCCTTCGGTTTAGAAAAACCGCTTACATAAAAACCATGAAACGCGGTTTTGCGATTTCAGAATCGGGAAAGCAAAAAAGCGGGAAATAATCCAGCAAAAAGGGACAGCTACGACTCAATTACTACCTCCCAGGTGATGTCTGCACCTGCTAAACGCAGGGTTTCGGAGGCACTGCAGTATTTTTGGATCGAAAGTTCCACTGCTTGCTTGGCTTTTTCTTCCCGTACGGCTCCGGCGAAAAAATACCGTAAGTGCACCGCCTTCCAAAGTGCCACTTCTCCTTCCTTTTCGCGCTCTGCTTCTACTTCCATTCGAAAGCGACTTAGTTCCTGCCGCTGTTTTTTCAAAATAAGCAACACATCCACTGCTGTACAGCCTGCAACGCCCATTATTAGCATTTGCATGGGACGAACACCGACCGATTTCCCGCCAGCTATTTCGGGAAGGTACATGTCAACGGCATTACCGGACTCGTCTATGGCAGTCGTGTGGCTACCATCAGCTGCCAGTTCAAGGGATATTTTCATTTTTTCTGAAATAAATGGTTTCGATGAATTAACTCCGCAACGGATGGGGAAACACTTTGTTCCCAACTAGAATCGCCCTTTTGAATCGCCTCTAATACATTTTTATGGTATATTCCCAACACCGCAGGATTATAGGCTTGAATATCAACAATATGGTTATTCTCTAGTAAATACTTGTATAAACCCGCCATCGCCTCCGGCACCTGGACATCTTTCGCCCGAATAACGGATGAACTCCCTGTCTCCAATGCTGGATACACGTAAAAACGCACACTGCTTGGAAAGAGTTCACCAAACGCCGTCAACAAATTCTCGGGTTGCTGCTCACAGGTCTGCCGAAGTATGATCTCCAATTTACGGGCACCCAAAACCAATCCAATTCGCGGCACTTTATACTCTGAAAAATAAGCGATGAGGCGTTTGTGCTGCACACAGTTGGAAATAACCACGGTCTGACCCATCGCGCAAAGCAAAGTCGCCCGGTCCAAAAAATCCTGCTCATCAAGCTGACCGTCGCCGGATTGCAGGTTGTCCAGGGTAATTTCTGTTAGGAAAAAAGCATTTTCAGGGGTAATTTCCGCTTCTTTCAGAAACTGTGCATAGGCATTACGAATCATATCCTCCTGGACCAAGGTGGGAGGTCGGTAGCTACCCCTTGCAAGCAGGATGGATTTACGGTATAAAAACTCACCAGCGTGCTTGGTATCACCATCCGGACCAAAGATGGCCACCTCCGACAAGCCATTTTTGACCAGCCAAAGGGCTACCAAACGGTTGTCCAACTGCTCAAAATCGGGACCTGTCAAACGAACCATGTCGATGGCTACTCGACCTTTCAAATTATCTAACAAACTGGTCACCAAGGTCTCGGGTTCCTTATGGTATCGATATGCGGCATACACCATATTGACCCCGACAATACCAACCGCCTGTTGTTGAAGCCGATTATCCTGGTCCAACATTCGTACGTGCACGATCAGGTCATTAGGTGCTTTATTGGGATGCAATTGAAATCGAAGGCCGAGCCAACCGTCTCCTTTGATGGTTTTGGTATAGTTGATGGCAGCAACTGTGTCGGCAAATGCGAAGAACGTTTGGTCGGGTCGAACCACGCGCAGCCGCTGTTCCATGAGTCTGTACTCATGGTCCAACATTTTATAAAGCCTTGACTCACATACATAACGACCCTTTCCTACCTGTTCTGGTCCATAAATCTCGTCGGAGACCGTTTTATCATAGGCGCTCATACTTTTCGCAATAGTGCCCGCAGCCGCTCCCACCTGAAAAAAATAGCGGGCCACCTCCTGACCGGCGCCAATTTCCGCAAAAGCGCCATAAATAGGATCGTCCAAGTTAATTTCTAGGGCCTTTTGCTCCGTCTCAAGTACTCTTCTGGTCATAGTAGTTGTTTATTCTTTTGCTTTGGAATCTATCCAGATGGTGACGGGGCCATCATTGGTAAGCCCCACCTTCATATCTGCACCAAATACACCCGACTGTACGGGGCGGCCTAAGGCAGTAGCCAGTGTGTTCAAAAATTGCTCATAAAGTGGAATGGCCTGCTCTGGCCTGGCAGCACGAATGAAAGAGGGGCGGTTCCCCTTTTTGGTGGAAGCAAACAAGGTGAATTGGCTCACTACCAGGATTTCTCCCCCTTGCTCTAAGATGGATTGATTCATTAGACCCGCCTCATCCGGGAAAATGCGAAGCTGAACCATTTTTTTTACTAACCACTCCGTGTCTTCCTGGCCATCTGCCTCCTCAATACCCAGCAACACCAGTAATCCACTCCCAATTCGGCTGTGAATTTGTCCGTCTATTTGAACGGAAGCTTCCGAAACTCGTTGTAAGATTACCCGCATAAGACTGCAAAAATAAGTCGCAGCCCTTTATGCAAGTTGTTTTAAAACAATGGAATACCAGAAAAATTTTATTGCATCAGTTCTAGGTGGATCTTAGCCACACCCAATTCGTCCAATCATCGAGTTGGTACCCATTCCTTGGAATAGGATTTGCGTGTAAATAGACGAGAAATGCCTTCTTTTAGGTATAAAATGGCAACTCCCGAGTAACCGAGCGCCCGAAAACGCCGAGGAGAATGCCGGACTTCCAATGTTGGTCGATAATGAACGGTCCCTTCGTGCTGCAATCGGT
>JBKDAM010000131.1:0-48327 GCA_046316495.1 Chitinophagales bacterium | reverse complement strand
CGAACCCGTGAAGGTTAATCCAATGAGATGGTATGACAGAATTTCGGAGGCGATGTAAGGTCAGCTGAAGATTCAAAATCCGACAAACGTGTCGGGTTTTTGAAAAAGCCTCTCCCGGTAGTCGGGAGGGGCTTTTCTGTTTCAATTTTAAGCCCATTTTAAGGAAGAAAAGTCGATGGAGCAAGCGGTAGGTGATAGCTTTGCGGACTATTTTAAACCGACGAAATCCTTCCTCTACGGACATAAGATATGCGTTTTGTAACCCTTATCATCACCTGCTTCCTATTGCTGAATTTTATCAAGGCAATCAGCGCGCAGGATACGCTTCCCAATCAACATATTCCAACGTTTGAACTAAAAAGTTACCGGCTGCCTTTTGATCCTGTAAAACCCCTTGGAAGTGTACACCATACCTATATAACATCCAGTAAGAAGAATGAGGTCATTCAATTGACCGACCTTCCTGCCAACCTGGCTGAAAAAACAGGTAGACAAGTATTTGCCAAAATACCCGGAGCCTTCGTATATGACATGGACGGATCTGGTAACCAGCTAAATATAGCTACAAGAGGGCTGGACCCACACAGAAGTTGGGAATATAATGTTAGGCAAAACGACGTAATAACCAACTCGGATATGTATGGGTATCCGGCCAGCCATTACAGCCCTCCGATGGAAGCTATTCAACGCATCGAGCTGATCCGTGGCCTGGGATCCCTTCAGTACGGTGCCCAATTTGGAGGAATGGTCAACTACCGCACCAAAGAGGCTGACACAAGTTCCCTTTTTAATTTTGAAAGTATTCAGTCACTCGGCTCGTTTGGGTTGATGAGTACCTACAACGCTATCGGAGTCCAAAAAGGGAAACTCCGTTTCTATGCCTATGTCCATAAAAGGGTTTCTGAGGGATATAGAGAAAATGCAAAATCCAATGCAGAGGCACAGTTCGCTCAACTAATCTACCAGCCGGATAAGTCCCTCCAACTCAAGTTAGAATTCGGCCGAAGCACTTATCTTCACCAAAATCCAGGTCCATTAACAGACGCGCAGTTCCTGGAAAACCCTAGAAGGTCTACTCGAGCTAGAAACTATTTCAACCCAGATATTCTACTTCCATCCATCACGCTGGACTGGAAATTAAACAAACACATATCAATTAATTGGATTACCTCCGCAGTACTTGGGCGCCGGAATAGCGTACAATTTATTGGTTTTGCCAGTCAACCAGATACGATTCTGGCTTCCACTGGCACCTATTCCCCAAGACAAGTTGATATCGATCATTTTAATAGCAAAACCTCCGAATTACGCCTCCGATACAACCACTTGGTCGGGACGTTTATAGCAGGCATCCGGTATATTAACAACGATTTGCACCGCCGCCAACAGGGAAGAGGAACAGTAGGTACGGATTTCAACCTCGAAGTAGAAAACGATTATTTTAGAAGAGATGTGCACCTTTTAACTGAAAATATAGCTTTTTTCGCAGAAAACCTCTGGAAAGTAGGAACGAAGCTAGAGGTCACCTCCGGGGTCCGGGTGGAGCGCGGAACCAGCCAAATGAAGGGCACCATCGACTATTACCCGGAGGAACAAATCCCACAAACCATCTATCACTCATTTCCCTTGTTTGCACTAGGGGCCCAGTACCAATTACATCCAAATAGTCAAGTATATGGAGGCTGGTCTCAGGCATACCGACCCGTAATTTTTGCTGACTTGATCCCACCCACTGTCCTTGATAAGACGGACCCAGCACTTCGAGATGCCAGTGGCCATAACCTTGAATTAGGAATAAGGGGCGTATTATTTCAGCGCTTAAGGTATGATATGAATTATTTTCAGATCCTTTACCAAAACCGTATCGGGACTCAACTGCTAAGTGATGAGACCGGAGTATCTTACCTCTGGAAAACCAATATTGGTACGAGCCGCACGCAAGGAATAGAATCGTATCTCGAATTCAGCCTCCTACAATCCTCCGTTTTGAAAATGTCCGTATTTTCCGCTACCTCTTTCATGGAAGGAAAATACCTCTCCGGAAGGATCCGAAAAGGGAATGAAAACATCTCCCTGACCGGAAACACCTTAGAGACCGTTCCTAAATGGATTTCAAGAAATGGATTACAAATCGCCTATCGCCGAGCACAACTTTTGTTGCAAGGCAGCTACGTGTCTTCGAGTTTTTCAGATCCACTAAATACCCTTGAACCAACTCCAAATGGGGCAGCAGGACTAGTCCCTGCCTACACCCTTTGGGACTTAAATTTCGCCTTCCGAATCCATCCGCTCTTTCAACTAAAGTTAGGCGTTAACAATATAACAAACCAACAATATTTTACGAAACGTCCAACCGGATACCCCGGACAAGGAGTGTGGAGCTCCGACGGCCGAGGTTTTCAGATTACCCTCTCAACGATCATCCGGGAACAAAAACCAAATGCCAATCAAGATTGATGTAAACAAAAACAGCGACGGGTAATATCTTTGCAGGGTGATTCAGCCAATTGATGTCCTTCAAAAATACTGGGGGTATGCTGTTTTCAGACCACTCCAATTGGAGATTATTCAGTCTGTCCTAGAAAAAACAGATACCCTTGCCCTACTACCTACCGGAGGAGGAAAATCGGTGTGCTACCAAGTCCCAGCACTGGTTCAGGAAGGCACCTGTATCGTGATCTCTCCGCTTATCGCCTTGATGAAGGACCAAGTGCATCAACTGAAATCAAGAAATATCCCTGCAGCCGCTATTTTTTCGGGTATGAGTTCAAGGGAAATAGATATCGTATTCGAAAATGCCTGCCAAGGTGCCTATAAGTTGCTCTATCTAAGCCCTGAGCGACTGAAAACGGAACTTGCAAAGGAACGGCTCAAGCGGATGCACATCAACCTACTAGCAGTAGATGAAGCCCATTGCATCAGTCAATGGGGTTATGATTTTCGACCAGCCTATCTTGAAATCGCTTCCATTAAGGAACTTTTGCCCGAGGTGCCCATTTTGGCACTTACCGCAACCGCAACTCCCGAGGTGGCAACGGATATTCAAAAGCAACTAGAATTCAAAAATGGTCGTTTTTTTCAACAAAGTTTTCTTAGGGAAAACCTTTCTTATTCCGTATTGTATGAAACCAACAAACAAGCCAAACTGGTTGATATATTAAAACGAGTTCCCGGAAGCGGCATTGTCTATGTGCGAAGCAGGGGAGAAACCAAACTACTAGCAGAGCGGATTCACAAGGCCGGAATTTCTAGTAGTTTTTATCATGCAGGACTTCCCGCAGAGGAACGCAGTAAGCGCCAGGATGATTGGATGAATGGAAAAGTAAGGGTGATGGTTTGTACCAATGCCTTCGGAATGGGTATAGACAAACCAGACGTACGGGTAGTAGTCCACCTTGCACCCCCTGAAAGTTTGGAGGCCTATTTTCAAGAGGCAGGTAGGGCAGGGCGCGATGAAAAAAAAGCCTTTGCAACCTTACTCTACTCCCCAGAAGATGCTGTCCAACTCAACCATTTTTTCGAAAAATCGTTCCCTCCGCTCGATTTCTTAAAAAGAGTGTACCAAGCAGTCGGCAGTTACACCCAACAAGCAATAGGGAGTGGGAGAGGGGAGAGTTTCGATTTTGACCTTCCCCTATTCTGCCAACAATTTCAACTAGAGCAGGGGAGTACCCATGCCGCTCTAAGGGTATTAGAGCAGGAGGGATGGTTAGCAATCTCTGATGCGAGTGCAGCGCCTGCCAGAATTTATATTAACTCCAATCGAGAAACCATCTACGATTATCAACTAAGAAACAAGGCAGCAGACCTCGTCATTAAGGCCATTCTCCGTTTGTACCCTGGTATCCAACGCGAGTGGATCGATATCAGTGAAGCCTTGGTAGCAAGGACTATACAACAACCTCTGGAAGCGGTTTGCAACGTGCTGAACCATGCCAGCCAAGCATCTGTCTTACTCTACCAACCCAGAAAAGAGAAGCCACAATTGATTTTTCTCAAAGACAGAGTGGCCTCAGAGAATTTACAAATTGACTTGGAGCGATTCAACTTCCGAAGAGCCTCTGCTCAAAAAAGAGTCCAAGCCACCCTGCTTTATGCCGAAAAAAGAGTGTGCCGTAGCATTCAATTACTCAGCTATTTTGGTGAGAAGCGAAGTGAAAAATGCGGAATTTGCGACATTTGTACCGGCCGTAATGAACCGGAGTTTAATCAAGAACAGCTAGATGCCTACAAGCGTAAAATAATTGAAGTACTTCGAGTAGAACCCCTCCCTTTTGAAGAAGTACTAAATGCATTTGCCCCTAAGAGGCATGAACTTGTTTCAAACATCCTAAACTTTTTAACAGAGGAAGGCGCTGTGGTGGAAAAAGAGGATGGTCTGCTTCACCTAAATCCTATTAACTAAATAGTCACTTCCAGGCACGGGTCATTTCTCTCTTTCCAGGTGGCCCTTTTAATGCTTCCACTTTAAACCCTACCTGCTTCAAGGTCCGTTTAAATGCTCCCTGAGCACAGTAGGTCACTAAAACTCCGTCTGGCCGAAGAGAATCAAATAAGTTGGAAAATACAGAAGCCTGCCAAAGTTCAGGTTGTGCTTGCGGAGCAAAAGCATCAAAGAAAATCAAGTCATATTTGGACTCCACTCGAAACGTTTCCAGCGATTCCAAACGTTTCTCTAAAAGAAAAGAGGGTGAAAAGGCCTGTTGAGTTCCCCAACCACTTTCATGCATCTGCCGGAAGACCAATTCAAGTGTATCGTCTCCCAAAATCCTCGCGTAATTGAGCACAGCAACCTGATCCATACCAAGAGGAAAACGCTCTAAAGCGGTATACTTGACTTCCAAGCCCCTTTTTTCAGCCTCGACATAGGTTAATAAAGCATTTAAACCAGTACCGAATCCCGCCTCTAAAATAGAAATGCATCGATCCATTACTGCTTTATAACGTAAGCCGGCTTCTATGAAAACATGCTTTGACTCCGTAATAGCACCATATCTGGAGTGATAAGTCACACCATACTGTTCTGAAAAAAGCGTATGCGTGCCATCTTGAGTAGTTAATAACGTAATTGAATCGGGCGCCATCTGTGACCAAGTATTGTCTAGTAAGGATAAGACTCAATAACAATCATAGAGGACGCCCGTTCATTCATTATTTCTTTTTTTGCTTCGCGCGCTCTTCCTGCAAGCGTTGCTGTTCTTTCATCGCTTGATCCAATCGTTCCCGAAAGGCACTTTTTTTCTTAGGTTGTGCCTTATTCGCTTGCAACTTGGCCTTAATCTTGTCGTGGTCAATCAAAAACTTTTTGGTCGCCACTGTTTGACCAACGTTCAGAAGGTTGCTGAAACAGAGGTAGCAAGTTAAACCCGCCGCAAAGGTGTTGAAAAAGAACATGAACACAAATGGCATGGAGTACTGCATGTACTTCATCATCTTTGCCTGCTCCGAATTCATGGTGGCATTATCCATTTGCTTCATGGAATACCAAGTATACCATACCGTTGTAATCACCCAAATAATGGTAAACAAACTAATATGATTGCCAAATCCCCAAATCATAAAGGGCAATTTGAACGCTACATCATAACTAGACAAATCCGTCGCCCACAAAAAGCCAGCTTGACGGAACTCAATCGCAGCAGGGAAAAAGCGGTATAAAGCCAACCAAATAGGCATCTGCAAAAGTACAGGCAAGCAACCACCCAATGGATTTACACCAAATTCAGAGTACAGCTTCATACTTTCAACAGACATCTGCTGCTGATCATCGCCGTACTTTTTCTTAAGCGCTTCCAACTCTGGTTTTAAAGCCGACATCTTTGCCTGGCTCAATACCGTCTTGTAGGTGAGTGGAAATAACAACAACTTGACCAATAGAGTCAAGACCAAAATGACAATACCTGCACTTCCAATCCATGTCAATAATAAGGCAAAAATGGGGTGAAATACCCAGCGGTTCAAGGTTCCCAAAATACTGGATCCAAATGGAATCACATCTTCTAAACCAATTCCATACTCTGCAAGCCGACTGAATTCATTTGGACCAGTGTAAACCATCATTTGAGCAGAACCATCATTTAAGTTATCGATGGAAAAGCTTGCAGTACTTCTGAGTAATTTTAAATCAGCATCAAAATCACTAAATACCTTTGTCTCCCCAGTAAAATTTCGAAAACTAAAATTCTTCGCCACCAAGGCCGTATTAAAAAACTGATTGGCATGCGCCATCCAATGGATAGGTTGCTCTCCTAGGTTCTGTTGGTCGTCCGCACGGCAATCGCAGTAGTCTAGGCTTTCTTCTTTAGCTTTATAATAGACAGTTGACATAGTGCGCTCATAAGCTTGGTTTTTCTCCAACTTATCGAGGTAATTGTCCCAATTCAACTGAAGCTGGTTGGAAGACAAGACCGCATGCAAGTTGTGGAATCCAACTTGATAGTCCAATTGGTAACTTCCAGGCACTAGGGTATAGCGCTGCTCGAAATATCCACCACTTAAAGCAGGGGCTCTGAAAACTAGGGTATTTTCTTCCCGGCTCACCTCGAAAAACAAATCCGATGTCACCACTTTTCCTCCCTCGGCACCTTGTACATTTAAAGTGTAGTCAAATCGATTTTTGGCATCTTCCAATAAATAAAGTTGGGATTTCACCTCATTATCAGCACTATCCAGGTTAAGTTTCGTGTAGTTTTTAACCTCCACTAATTTGATTCTGCCTCCTTTCGTAGAAAACTCAATCCGAACAAGTTCATTTTCCAGTACTTCCGTTCTATCGGTACCTAATCCTGCTGAAGCAAAACCGCCCAATTTCCCACTCAATTCCCGTGTACGAAGGCTATCCGTAACCGGAGTTGTAGTTACTTGACCCGTTTCAGCATTTTGGGTGGTAGTATTGGTGGTAGAGGAGGGAGCTTGTTCCACCTTACTTGATTCAACCGCCGTTGGTTCAGTTGGGGTGGCATATTTCATCCACAAAAACATTAGGACAAATATCAGAGCCATCCCTACATAGGTAGTGATTCTATTTTTTTGTTGTTCTTCCATTGCACGCTTTAACTAATAAAATGTAATTGGCCTCTTTAGCCATGATAAAAACCACGCAAAGGTATACTATTTTTTGTGTTCCTAGAACGTCGCCGCTCGCCTTAATTCAAACATAATATGGATTGCGAATAAAAAATTAAGAACTGCCGAAGGGGTATATTACTCAATTATCCACATAAATAACATACACATATACAATAAGTTACAAATAAAAATACCGTAATTTTACAAAAAATAACCCTTATAATAGGTCAATAAGGCTTGAATTTGTAATTTTGTCGAACTTTTCGAAGGGACACCTTCTCTCTTTTAATCCATCCAGCCACATTTGGTATCTTCTCGTCTAATCCATCTGACATACTCATCGGCCTCTCAATATGATGAAGCTGCATGCGCCTTCGACCTAAACGGTGTTAACCATTGATTTAAATATAATGACAGCAGTAAGTAGTATTTATATCAATCTTCCGGTAAACGATCTTTCCAGAAGCCGCCAATTCTGGACGGCCCTAGGCTTTTCCTTTAATGAGATGTTCAGTGACGATAAGGTTCTTTGCCTTGTAATTAAAGAGGGAGCTATCTATTCCATGCTCATGTTACCAGAGGTTTGTAAAAGTTACACAGACAGGCCTTTGGCTGAAGGCTCAACCACCCAGGTTATTTTATCGATTCAGGTGGAAAGTAAAGCAAAAGTGGATGAGCTAATTCAAACAGCCATGCAGCAAGGTGCCACTCGATTCAAACCTTCCGTTGATTATGGATGGATGTACTACGATAGTTTTGCGGATCCGGATGGTCACCAGTGGGAGGTGATGTACGCGGATCCTGAACATACTAACTAAAAAAACGGCGGGCTTTCAGGACCCGCCGTTTTTTTTATTCTACCATCAGCTATTTGAATAAATAATCTGAATCGAATACCTGGTTTTTTCCGTTTTGGTAAACCGCGTAATTGAACCCTTTTTGAAGGGCATAAGCTCCAAAACGACCACGTTTATCGATGGCAACGAATCCAATTTGATTTTCTGCTGCCTGCTTAGGATACTTGGCAGCGATGCGCTTGATGGCCGCTTCTGCCGCTTTTTGAGGACTTTTTCCGTTTCTCATTTCTTCAACCACTACGAAACTACCCAACGTTCTAAGTACCATTTCTCCTAAGCCGGTGCAAGCTGCTGCGCCCACCTCGTTATCAGAGAACATTCCAGCTCCGATTACCGGACTGTCACCCACCCGACCTCTCATTTTAAAGCCCATACCACTGGTGGTGCAGGCGCCTGAAAGCTGACTCTTTTGGTCAAGGGCAACAATTCCAATGGTATCATGCCGCTCCCAATTGACAACAGGTTTATACTCAGATCGTACCAACCAGTTTTTCCAAGCGGCCTCGGCCTTGGGTGTCAATAAATTTTCTTTTTGAAACCCATTTTTTAAAGCAAAATCCAATGCGCCGTCCCCCGCTAACATCACGTGAGGGGTTTTTTCCATCACCAAGCGAGCTACGCTAATGGCATGCATGATATGTTGTAAAAAACATACGGAGCCAGCGTTGCCAAACTCATCCATGATACAGGCATCAAGGGTAACATTTCCATCGCGATCTGGTAAACCACCATAACCAACGCTCATATCCTCTGGATCAGCCTCCGGAACCCTTGCCCCAGCCTCTACAGCATCCAAAGCTCGTCCTCCCTGATGTAATACCTCCCAAGCTGCAGCAGTCGCTTTACGATTATCCCAAGTTGCAATCACAATCGGTCCATTAGAGGGCTTCTTCCCATCCAGGAACCGAGGGGAAAAAAGGGATTTATAATCTAAACTTCCTAGAGCGGTTGCCCCAAGAAATGCTTTTGATAAAAAAGAACGTCTGCTGTTAGCCATTAGAAAGAATTTTTTCGGGGCAAAGTTATTCATCAAGCACTTTTATTCGCTACTATCAGAAGATAATTAAAAAAAAATTCCTTCTTGATCGTGTGAACCTGAAGTACCCGGAAGCCTGCGGCCTCCAACATCTGTTGGTACTCCGCGCCAGTGTATTGATGGGGATGAAGTATATCCACCGGAATCAACCCGAAAAACCAGCGAAAAAAATACCAGCGATGAACGTCCACACTAAGGTACAAAGTGCCATCAGGCGCGCATACCTCCGAAAGGACTTCTAAACTTTTACTTAAATCCGCTACATGGTTAATCGCGTTCAAACAAAAAATAAAATTGAAAGTAGCCTTGGACTGGAAGCCTTCCATAGTACTCTTCAGGAAGGTCACCCAGGGCCAATCCGAGGGTTCAAAGAGGGGCAACCTCGATTGATAGTAGTCTAAAAGTGGATCCAAAGCAAGCACATTATGGTCTTGCAGCACCGTAAAAATACCTGCAGGTCCACAACCGGCATCTAAAATTCGCTGGTTACTCGGTATCTCAATGGAATGGTTTGATAAGAAATTACGCCAATACTCCTTTTTCCAAGCGTAATAGTTCGTCTTGTCTTTTTCCGAGAGGTAGTTTCTCCACCACCTTACTTCCAAGAATTGGGCTATGTTCCAACGCAGCTTCTTCATGACTCTTCCGAGGACTCCGTCTGCTTAAAAGGATGCCGTTGTACCCATTCTTCCACAGGTTTCAAGTAATCTAATATGGAACCTGTCAACTTATTAACATAGGGATTTTGATGCCTTAGATAACAGGTATAATCGTGTGGGATCGCACCAACAGAACTTTTGATCTCAAGCGCTGTCCGCGCGAAGGAGATGCGCTTACAGCCTTGTTCATAAGCCTCCCGAATCATATCATACAATAAGTTCAGGTAGAGTTGAAGAGCGTGATTCCGGCTCTTGTCGTAACCCACAAAATGCGCTTCCAGAGTAGAACCGTTTTGAATGGTAGAATAAAAAGCCAGCAATTGTTGGCCTTCAAAGTAACCTACTACCCGAACTGAGGCTTCTATCCCAGTGGCTAGTCGGAGATTGTAGCTCGGATGTAAATCTACTACATTAAAACCAGCGTTATTAGCAACCAGTCGATAAAGGCCATAAAGGGTACCCTCATACATTTCCAATTCCTCCTTACTCAAAACCCTACGCTCCAGTTTTTCAGCTTTTTTGAATGCCCGTTTGGCGCGCGTCCGATATTTGGTACTCATAGCATCCAAATATCCCTGAAAATCGGGAGAGGGAAGATCCAACTCCATAGAAGGCTGGATTTCAAAGGCAATAAACTGGTCGTCAGAAAATACTTGATTAAATACTGGCTGATGCTCTTTTGCGACGTCCTTGAACAAAATCAAGTCAATTTTGGAATGATTTCGCTGAAAAAAATCAACTATTTCAGGCAGTTTAGAGACGATACCCTCTGCAAATTGGCGAACACCCAATCGGGACTCATCAATCCAATAACCATACTGACCACTCACCAATAAGTTACCAATAACCAATATATCGGCATCCACCCAACCCGCTACCCGTTTTTTAAACCACTTGGTGAGACCATCAAAAAAACAGGGTTCAGTACTGGTAGATTCCTCGACTTGGATACTCTCCCCTGCGCTAAAATGTTTGATTTGGCACACCGCAAGGGCGGAGGGCAAACCTGCTGAATAGACTAAAAGATAGCCAAATCGCATACCAGCAGGTGGAGCACTGCTAAGCACCTTTAAATAAGGCCGTTGCAAAAAGGTGATCCCAGAGCGTTGAGCAAGCAAATCCCAATCAGCTCCAACCATTTCAAGATCCGTAAACAGTTTGCACTCTAATTCCTCAAAGTTGGGAGTAGAAGCAGAGGAAGTTGCCAACTTATTGGGTAATTCAAACACCGTTTTAGAAGAATAATCCCAAGAGGTGTTATTCCGGATGTACAACCCAGAGCAACTCCAACTTAGGGCGGATGCAGTGCATGATTTCCCCCATGCCCAACCCGGCTTAAAGCAGTTTCGTTTCATTCTACCGTATAACAGCATTTTATGGAGGATGTTGTATGGGAAGATTAGTTTCTAGACACCAGCATTCATCACAGGGTGCTCATCTGACAATCCACGGTGGTTCTCCATCGCGGCTTTAACAAAAGCGACAAATAAAGGATGTGGATTTTCAACAGTGCTCTTCAATTCTGGGTGAAATTGAACCCCAACAAACCATGGATGATCCTTCAATTCCACCATTTCAACTAGACCAGTATCCGGATTCGTTCCTGAAAACACCATTCCTGCCTGTTCAAAAGCAGCTGAGTAAGCATTGTTAAACTCCCAACGGTGACGGTGGCGTTCACTAATAAGCACCTGTTTGTAGGCGGCAAAGGCCTTCGTTTTTTTCTTAATTTCACAGGGATAGGCCCCAAGCCGCATAGTTCCACCCTTGGTATTGATTTGCTTTTGTTCGGGCATTAAATCAATCACAGGATTCGAGGTTTGCTCATTCACCTCAGTAGAGGCCGCATCGGATAGTCCCAAAACATTTCGAGCAAACTCTACACAAGCTGTCTGCATACCCAAGCAGATTCCAAAAAAGGGAATTTTATGTTCCCGCGCATATTGTATGGCGGTTAGTTTCCCTTCAATCCCACGGGCCCCAAAACCAGGAGCCACCAAAATACCTTCAAACGCGTCAAGGGTTTTACCAATGGTTTTGCCTCCATCCTCCAGGGCCTCCGAGTGCACCGGGACCACCCGAACTTTGCACTCGTTTACAGCACCTGCATGTACAAAAGCCTCATAAATTGATTTGTAAGCATCCGGAAGCTCGTTGTACTTGCCAATCAAGCCAATTTTCACCTCCCTTGTAGGATTTTTTAATTTTCCAAGAAAAGACTTCCACCCCGAAAGATCAGGTTCCCGGCGATCATTTAAATGTAGTTTGGAGATCACTACAGCGTCTAACCGCTCCTTAAGCATCAGCAAGGGAACATCATAGATGCTTTCCGCGTCAATCGCCTCTATAACCGATGAGGTCTCCACATTGCAAAACTGCGCTAACTTGCGGCGAACATCCATCGCTATCGGTAATTCTGTTCGGCAAACCAATACATCTGGTTGAACGCCAAGACTCAGTAATTCTTTTACTGAGTGTTGGGTTGGCTTCGTTTTAATTTCTCCGGCAGCTTTTAAAAAGGGGAGAAGTGTTAAGTGAATTACCAAACAATTATCCCTACCAAGCTCCCAACGTAATTGACGAACCGACTCCACATAAGGTAGAGATTCAATATCACCCACCGTACCGCCTAACTCGGTTAAAACAATATCATACCGACCTGACTGACCAAGTAGCAACATTCTTCGCTTAATCTCATCCGTAATGTGCGGGATTACTTGGACGGTCTTTCCCAAATAAGCACCCTCACGCTCTCTGTTGATGACCGTCTGATAGACAGAGCCAGTGGTAACGTTGTTTGCTTGAGAGGTCGGCACATTTAAAAAACGCTCGTAGTGACCGAGATCCAGGTCTGTCTCCGCTCCATCATCCGTTACATAACATTCCCCATGCTCATAGGGATTGAGTGTGCCAGGGTCGACATTGATGTAAGGATCAAATTTCTGAATGGTAACTGAAAAACCGCGTGCTTGAAGTAATTTGGCAAGGGATGCACACAGGATTCCTTTTCCTAGGGAAGAGGTAACGCCTCCCGTAACAAAAATATATTTAGTCATTGAAAATGTTCGTATTGTTACGGGACGCAAAGGTAACACATTCATTCGATCTGACTGTATCTTTGCAGCTGAATAATGAAAGAAAAACAAATTATCCGCTTTGAATACTTGCCAGACGCGATCTACAAGGAGGTGTGGGAGCACCAGACTAAAAAACACAAAGCGCTGATTGACAATAAATTAGCGAACAGGGATTTAGAACCCGGAACGTATCCTCAGGAGCAAGTGCTGCTCCTGGTGGAGCATCTCCCAGTTTTTACGCTCGGCCGTAGTGGATCTGCCGCCAATTTGCTCTTATCAGAGGATGAATTACGTTCCAAAGGGATCGACTATTATCCCATCAATAGGGGAGGGGATATTACCTACCACGGCCCCGGTCAGCTCGTAGGGTATCCGATTCTGGACTTGGAGCTTTTCAAACGGGATGTGCACTGGTTCGTTCGTCAATTGGAGGAAGTAATTATTCGAACCCTGCTGGAATACGGTCTAAGTGGTTCCCGAATCGAGGGATACACAGGTGTTTGGATCTTGGATAACCCTAAATTCCCCGCAACGCACCCTGACGCCGGCAAAAAACGCAAAATTTGCGCCATTGGGGTCCACTTGAGCCGATGGGTTAGCCTTCATGGCTGGGCATTCAATATCAATACAGAACTAAACTATTTTGAGTACATCGTTCCATGTGGTATTGTGGACCCCGATAAGTCCGTGACATCCTTAGAGCAAGAACTTGGGAGAAAAGTGGATATGGCCGAGGTCAGAACTAAAATTATCCACCATTTCGCGGAAGTCTTTGAATGCGTACTCCAAGCTTCCAACTAGATTAGGCTGCTTAGAATAGTCTTTTCAATAACTTCAGCAAAATAACGGTGTTCCAAAGCCAACACCTTGGCAGCTATTTCCTGCGTCGTATCGTTGGGATGTACTGAAACGCGTTCTTGAAACAACACCTCACCGCGGTCATATTCCTCATCAATAGTATGAATCGTAATACCTGTTTCCAGTACCCCAGCTGCTTTCACCGCCTCGTGCACGTGCATACCATACATGCCTTTCCCTCCAAAGGAAGGCAGTAAAGCTGGATGGATATTGATGATTTTTCCTGGATACCGTTCCAAAAGGTAACCCGGTACTAGCCATAAAAATCCAGCAAGAATCACCCAGTCAATATGATACTCATTCAATGTGTGCACACATCCTTCTCCTTCATAAAATGTACTTCTCTTCACCACTAAAGTAGGTACACCAAACGACTCAGCAATGGCTAGTACACCAGCGGTGGATTTGTTGGAGACTACCAAACCCACCCGAATCTGATCGTGCTGTTGAAAGTATTCCAGGATTTTTCGGGCATTGGAGCCCGTGCCAGAAGCAAAAATGGCAAGGTTGATCATAGGTTAACTGATTTAGAAGCAAAGGTAGTTAATTAAACACGATCTTTGTGGTCGGCTGCAACTAAAGCATCCTATGTTTGTTATGCAAACTCGCCTTCGATACCTTTTACTATGCTCAAAAAATTAGTTCCGTTTTCAAAAGTCCCTCAGCTGGCCAAAACAGACTTAGCTTATGCCACCGGCGACGATCAGCTAACCCCTTTTTATAAATACGATTTGAAACAGGATGTTTTTCATGACATCATTCAGGATAAAGCCCAAAACAACATCCCAAGATCTACTTTGGCCGATGTACTGCAACAACAATATCGAAATTTTCCCAATAAAGAACTCGCACTCGAATCTATAGAATTGCTTCGCAATTCCTCCACCTATACTGTTTGTACCGCCCACCAACCCTGCTTGTTTCTAGGCCCGCTGTACGTCGTTTACAAAGCAATCACCACCATCAACCTGGCAGAAGCAGCTCAAGGAATTTTAGGTCCGCACAAGAAAATTATTCCAATTTTTGTTCTAGGAAGTGAAGACCATGATATTGAAGAGGTCAATCATGTGCATCTTTTTGGAAAAACAGTAACATGGAACCCAGGAATCAAGGGGCCAGTCGGTCGAATCTCTACCGAAACCATGAAAGATGTCTTGAAAGAAATGGATAGCATCCTCGGCCCTACGGAGTATGCACGTCAACTTTCTGCGCTCTTTACCAAGGTTTATACAGAATACCCAACCTTCGCCTCCGCTACTCAGGCGCTACTACACGAGCTGTTTGGATCGCTCGGTTTACTGGTCATTGACATGGACCAGCCGGAGCTCAAGCGATGTTTCCTGCCAATTATGGAACAGGAACTAAAGGAACAAAAAGCGTTCGAGCTGGTGTCCAATACAGCCGGACAACTTCAAGACCTGGGCTACAAAGTACAAGCAGCCCCAAGAGAAATCAACCTGTTTTACTTTACTGGAGAAGGCAGAGAACGGATCGTTAAAGAAGGCTCCCTTTTCAAGGTCCTCCACACGGATCTTGTGTTTTCTGAATCTGAAATCATTGCCCATCTACACCAGTATCCAGAACGTTTTAGTCCAAATGTGGTATTACGTCCTCTTTACCAAGAAACAATTCTGCCAAATCTAGCCTATGTTGGAGGGGGAGGAGAGCTGGCTTACTGGTTAGAGCGCAAATCCCTTTTTGAACATTATGGACTTAATTATCCATTACTTGTCCGTAGGAACTCCGTGCTTTGGATTGACCGGGACGCGTCCAAAAAACTGGAACGATTCGGATTTACCGTCGAACAATTTTTTACGGACACAGAGAGTTTGCTCAAACTATACGTAGAGGAAAATGCCTCTGCTGACGTAGATTTGGGTCCTGAAGTGCGGCAAGTAGAACGATTGGTCACCAAATTAGCAGAGAAAGCTGCGGCCATTGATCCTACATTGGAAAAAGCAGCCCTGGCAGATGGCGTTAAAATGAAAGATATGGTTGCACATTGGCAGTCCAAACTCCTGCGTGCAGAAAAACAGAAACACGAAATTAGCCTCAACCAAATCCGAACTTTAAAAGAAAAACTGTTTCCATCCAATGGATTGCAGGAACGTCATGATTGCTTTATTCC
This sequence comes from Chitinophagales bacterium, assembly GCA_046316495.1. Taxonomy (GTDB): domain Bacteria; phylum Bacteroidota; class Bacteroidia; order Chitinophagales; family Saprospiraceae; genus M3007. The sequence goes on along the minus strand of JBKDAM010000131.1, from coordinate 32,644 downwards.
GTCTTACTTACGGTACAGCGATCGTTTTTTCGGCATGCTAAAAGATCGTCTACTTCCGTTGGAGCATGGCTTTATTGTGCTGGAAGATGCTCAGGCACACTAGATTAGCGCAATAAAGTCACGTCACCCGTTAATTGGATCGTTTTCCCAGGTAAGTATTGCACCACAGCTTGAAAAAAATAAACACCTGGGGCACCCGGACGCCCGTTTATCATCCCGTTCCAACCCTGTTCCGAAACGTTTGTAAGGAGGTTTCTTCCCTCAAAAACCAAGCCGCCCCAACGGTCGTAAATTAACAACTCCTCCACTAACAGGGATTCCGCGGCAAATAAGGTAAATACGTCGTTACCCGGTATTCCTGGAGCAAAAACGTTGGGCGCATACACCGGGGGCTGGACTGGAACCTGAATCCGCTCAGTTACCGTACAACCCATGGAATCAATAGCGGTGGCCTCATAAACGGTCGTTTCTGTAGGATAAACCGTGATTAAGTCACAAGTTCCACACAATAAGGTATCTACGGGCAACCAATAAAAGGACTGAACAGAGCGGGTAGGGGAGGAGTGCAAAATAACCGGCTCCCCCGAAAGCGGGGGATCTTGAATAGAGGCAATCACTAGATACAACCCAAAACTATCCGGTGAACGCAGCTCAACAGATAATGGATAGTTATAGCACCCAGTTGAGTCACGAACCACCACTGAATAATCTCCGCTTCCAAGTCCGGTGAATTGTGGATCAGAGCTAAAATTACCCCCTTTATCGATGGAATACTGGTAGGGAGCAATGCCACCGTACGGTTGACCGATCGAAATAACGCCATTTTGATATCCGTAACAACTTGGGTTTGCTGTTTCAAACGGAAACGCAGGAGAAACAAAGCCGATTGTCAAAGTGTCCTCAGCAAAGTCCGTCTTCCGACAGACTCCTAAATAACCTCGTGCCGTGTATTTCCCGGGTCCATAAACGGTCAAAAAGGTATCAGGACCAAAGGATATCAAAGAATCCGCATAGTACCATTGTACGCCATCCATTCTGCCAGTAGCAAGTAAGGTATCCGGACAAACGCCATCACCCACCATTGAAAGCTGAATCTCGGGGCCAACTTCTTTGCTAAACCCACTAAAAAACGCTCCATAGCCTGCAGCTCCATTTCTACCGAACAAGGCTACTTGTACGGCCCCCTCCGCTACCACTCGAAGGGATTCCGGGGGATTGTTGGTTGAGAACATATTCAGCCGCCTATAACTCACAAAATCAGGAGCACCCGGCACTGGATCCGGCGCACCCAATGGATAGTTCACGCCGTCTAACTGAACTTGAACCAGCGAATCCTTCATCGCCACAATCATCACACCACCATCAAAGGCATACCCACCAATTCGACTTGGTTGGTAAATATTGTCTACCGCATTCGGTATAGAGCAGGAAATGGGTGGAACAAAAATCAAGCCGGCGGTTCGAACTGCGTCATTTCCCGAGCTAACTCCTCCAATCATTTGATAAACAAAAATGGGCTCTGAACTCTCCACATGTAAATTACCAAAGGCGGAATACTGAGAAGTGGGTACCACATAATATTGACCTGCGGACAGAGTAACCACTGGATTCCCATTTCCATTTAAGTAGATTCGGGTATTGTCGAGGTGCGCCACTAATATGGGGGTTTCTAATTGGGAGGAGCCATTTCCTTTACAAAGGATGTATTCTTTTCCCATCAACTCAAAGGGAGCAATCTGATCGATTCCAATGTCATTCGCACCAGTGGTCACAGGGGCACCGGTCCATGATCCAACATTCACCGCAACCGGATGGTTGGATTGTACTAAACTACCCATTAATCCATTTGGAGGTTGTGCATACGGATTGGAATTTATGTATTGCGAAATAACCAACGACTCACCCGCCTGGAGTGAAAAACTGAGCGGCGCAGACACAGTCTGATCCTGGTAGTTAACCCGAAATTTTACAGCCGGATCAAAACCAGTTAGTTGTACCACCGTACTATCTTCCGTTGCCAAAACACCGATAAAATTGGAGCGCGTATCACTCGTATTCGAACCTTGAATCACATGACCAATTCGAAAGGTAGTTCCAAGCGCCGCACTTCCTTTACAGGTGAGGTCACCGGCTTGGAACTGCGAGTTACTAATGGTTCGAAACGCGACATAAAACCGCTTTTCACCGATAAACTGAAGTCCTCGACCAGTGAGCGGTTGATGCAATTCCTGTTCAGTTACCAGTATCTGGTTACTGTTGCTTGCGCCAAGATCAAATCTGGCAGGTTGGGAATTCGAAAGGAAAACGGTGGAGAGTAATTGCCCAGAGCCATCTTTTATTTGTACCGGAAAGGTGGATTCCTCAGGGGTAGAGAGGTACACAAACTGCGGTCCCCATTCGGTACGGGCGTGCATAGGAGGCAAGTAATGAACAGAATCTAGCTGGGCCAACAAGGTTGTGGAGCAAGATAGTATGAATAGCCAAAGGATCGCTTGACGCATTTGTGTTTATTTTTGGTGCGAATATAAAAAAGTAGGACGGTAGACAAGCATTAATTTAATTCGTAGCATTCTATTTAACATAATATAAATTATAGAAAAAAAGAAGAAGCTCAATCTCGAATTTAGATTCCGCCTTTTCACCTCCATGAACCCGCAACGTCGTACCTTTGTGCTTCCATGGAACAACTCACTATCCAATTCACAAGCTTGCAATCCGATCAAGCTCCCTCGGATCTTTGCACCCTCCGAATTTGCATCGGCCCGGAGAACCTTGTCTATTCCGTTCGTGACCTCTCTAATTCCTGTTACGCGCTCCAATCAAAGAGCTTCCTCCAGGAAAATCCCATTCCATACATCCAATCAACCTTACAAGAAAACCCAATCCTAAATCAAATCTACCAGGCTGTAGAGATTAGCTGGTTTAGCCCGATCGAAACATACATACCAAGACGTATGTTTTTGGAAGAAATGGCGGAACAGTACCTTAGGACCCTTACAGATCAACCGCTTGGGGAAATTTGTATGGAAGAAGTAGCTCCTTCCCAGCTTATCTGCCTAAGCGCCGTCCAAAAATCACTTTTCACACTCCTCAAAAAACAATTCCCTCAGGCAAAACACCAACTACAAACCGCACAATTGTTGAGGCACTGGAGAACCGAACTACAACACAAGTCAAGAATTTACCTCCACTTACACCCTAAGCAACTGCAAATTGCCGCGTTTGAATCTACTAACTTATTGTTTATCAATAGTTTTCCCTACGAAACTCCTGCTGACGTCCTTTATTTTTCCCTGCTGATCTATCAGCAACTTCAGTGGGAACCCACCATTATTCCGCTTTCTATTTCAGGGGAAATAGTCCAAAACTCAGAAATTTATAAGCAATTACAAAAATATATTGGCTCAATCCGTTTTACGAGCACCCCTACCCTGTTCGGACTACCCAATAATATCCCCTCTCATACCTATATCTGCCAAACAATTAACTAATATGCGCATAATTGGAGGAAAATTCAAAGGAAGAAGATTTAATCCACCAGCAGATAATTGGCCCACCAGACCAACCACCGACTTTTCAAAGGAAGCCTTGTTCAATATTTTGAATAATCTACTTGACTTTGAGTCTGTTCGTTTCCTTGACTTGTTTGGGGGTACCGGTAATCACAGTTACGAATTTATCTCTAGAGGATGCACCGATGTAACCTATGTCGATAAATTTCCCGGATGCGTTCAATTCGTCCGCAAAACCTCCAAAGAATTAGGCATTGAGTCCAATTTAAAAATACTTCAAATGGACGTTTTCAAATTTATTGAAGGCGCTCGTGAACAATATGATTACATTTTCGCAGGCCCGCCCTATGGCCTACCAACTATTGATACCATCCCAGCCCTGATTTTTGAAAAAAACTTGCTCAGACCAGGTGGTATTTTTGTGATGGAGCACAATCCTCACCATGAATTCTTGGAGGACCCAAGGCTGGTAGATGTCCGCAAATATGGACAAACCATTTTCAGCTTTTTTCAACACCCAGATGAACAACCCGGATAAATTTCTCTCCTTCAAAAATAGGCTGGAAAAAGTGTACAAACACACCAGCAAATGGGCCCGCAAACAAGGTATAACCTGCTTTCGGGTATATGATGATGATATGCCGGAGTTCCCCTTCGCCATTGATGTATATGAAAACATCCTGCACGTAGCAGAATACACCAAACAGCATTCGATGAGCCCAGCTGAACACAGCGCCTGGCTCTCCGAATGCCTCCAAGTATTGGTAGAGGTCTTCCAAATATCCCTACCCGATATTTACCTTAAAGTCAGACAACGCCAGTCGGGCGAACAGCAGTACGAAAAATTTGATCGGAAAGGCTTAGAAAAAGTTGTTTCAGAAAATGGTCTAAAATTCCTGATCAATCCAGCCGACTACCTCGATACCGGGCTTTTCCTCGATCATCGAAATACCCGGCAAATGGTCCGCTCACTCGCTGAAGGAAAATCAATGCTGAACTTGTTTGCCTACACCGGCTCGTTTACCGTTTATGCAGCGGCTGGAGGAGCCGAGCAAACAGATACCCTTGACTTGTCCAATACCTACATACAATGGGCAAAAAAAAATATGGAATTAAATGGATTCCAGGGAAAACAGCATCGCTACCTTCAAACAGATGTATTGGATTGGCTCAACCAACCCGTGTCACAACGTTGGGATCTAATCGTTCTGGACCCACCTACCTTCTCCAACAGTAAGCGGATGAAGGGAACACTGGATATCCAGCGAGACCATGTATGGCTGGTACATTCCACACTTAAGCGACTCAACCCGGGTGGAACGCTTTTTTTCTCCACGAATTTGCGAAAATTCAAGTTGGAAACGGAGGCCTTCTCCTCCTTTAAACTAAAAAACATCAGTGGCCAAACCATCCCAAATGATTTTCGGGATAAAAAAATTCACCACTGTTTCCTTTTTAATACCTAGAAAAAAAGCAGGGCGCGATGCCCTGCTTTTTTTTATTGTACTGCTGCAAACTGCGATAGAAAACGAACATCGTTTTCAAACAACATTCGAATGTCAGGAATATTAAACAATCGCAAGGCTTGTCGCTCGATACCCATTCCAAAGGCATATCCAGAATAGCGTGTGCTATCAATTCCACAATTTTCTAGTACCTGTGGATCTACCATCCCACAACCTAGGATTTCTAACCAACCGGTACCTTTGGTCAAGCGACGAGCTTCCTCGGTCTCCGTACCCAACCAAACATCCATTTCAGCACTTGGCTCCGTAAAAGGAAAGAAAGAAGGACGCAATCGAATCTCCGTTTTACCAAACATCTCCTGCGCGAAATAGTACATGGCCTGCCGCATATCTGCAAACGAAACCCCTTCGTCAATGTAAAGGCCCTCTATCTGATGGAACTGGGCATGGGAACGCGCTGAAATGGTCTCATTTCGAAAAACCCTCCCTGGCGCAATGATTCGAATGGGTGGTTTGCGGCTGGTCATGACCCGTGCTTGTACGTTGCTGGTATGCGTGCGAAGCAACATACCAGGCGCATCCAGAATATAAAAGGTGTCTTGCATATCCCGAGCAGGGTGATCTTCCGGGGTATTCATGGCGGTAAAGTTGTACCAATCATGTTCCACCTCTGGACCATCAGCCACCACGAAACCTAATTTCTCGAAAATACGAATTATGCGGTTCAGGGTTATACTGACCGGATGACGAGCACCCAAAGGAAGTGATTCTGCGGGTCTACTAAGATCCATAGCACCTACGGAAGCTGCTTCCTTCTCCGCTTCAAAACGTTCCTTTAATTGCGTGTATTTATCTTCAGCGACCTGCTTAAGCTGGTTTACCAATTGACCAAATTCTTTTTTTTGTTCGACAGGTATCACCCGCATACCCTCCATTGCCGATTTCACTAACCCTTTACTTCCGAGGTATTGAATGCGAAATGACTCCAATGCATCTACTGTTTCTGGCTGGGCAGCCTCCACTTCTTTAATCAATAATTGTACTTTTTCGAACTGATCCGACATATCCGTGATTTTCGTTTGAAGCTGCAAAAATCGCATTTTTAGTCGAAAACATATTAATTTCCTCAAAAATGATGAAAATTTCTAAAAATGTACCACATTTGCGGCAAATTATGACGCCTGAGCGATTGTTGAAATTAGTACAGCATCCAGAAACCCTGGATTCTATCTCTTACGAGGAACTCAAAACGCTTGCATTAGCGTATCCATTCGCTGTACACTTAAAATACTTGTTGCTGCAGAAAGCAAAGCAAATTCAGCATCCCGACACCGATAAATTGTTAACGGCCGCCTCGGCAGCCAGTCCCGACCGGTCGTTTTTATACCACTGGATGAACCCGCAAGCGCTTAAACAGAAGCTTCCTTCCCAAGAGGAGGTTTTAGAACTTAAGCCTTTGCATACTATTAAAAAAGACCTTGAAAAAATATCCGCGGTAGAGAAATCCACGGAGGAAGGCCTGTCAATTGAGGCCCCTCTACCCTACTCCAACTCTAATTCTGGAGATTTTCCGGTAGATGAAAACACCGCATTCCGAACCTGGGTATCCCAATTCAAGGTCCCCCCACTTCCCCCACCCCCCTCCAAAGTAAAGGAATCACCTGATCCGGTTCAAAACCTCGTTTCCAAAAGCGTTAAGGAAAATGAACAGGTTGCCTCCGAAACCCTGGCTCGGGTTTTGGCTCGACAAGGACATAAAGAAAAGGCAATTGCAATGTATGAGAGATTAATACTTGCAAATCCCGAAAAAAGTGCGATATTTGCCGCCGCTATTCAAGAACTACAAAAATAAACTGTTCAATAATGCTATCTTTACTCTCCATTTTGATTACAATTGTCAGCTTGCTCCTGATGTTAGTGATACTCATTCAAAATCCAAAAGGAGGCGGTGTGGATCCTACCTTGGGCGGACAGGCTCAACAATTGTTCGGCGCTGCCCGGTCTACAGACGTGGTTGAAAAAGCAACCTGGGTACTTGCAGGTGCGCTGATCCTTTTGTGTATCGCAGCTGTATTTGTTGTGGGTACAGGTTCCGCAGCGGAATTGGTGCCACTTCAATCTGAATAAATTCGAACAAATCCAATTTATTCCTGTTAGGGAGATGTCGCACCTGGTGACATCTCCCTTCATTTTTTGAGATAAACTGATCCTTCATTTCGATGGCAATAATTCCAATCAATATCAAAGAGGGCACCCTCGAATCCTCCTCCGAACAACTCATTGTAGGAATTGACCTGGGAACTACCAATAGCTTGGTCGCCTGGATGAAAAATGGAGTTCCCACCTGCGTAAAGGACCAAGAGGGCAAAAGCGCCCTCGTACCTTCTGTGATCCATTTCCATGCAGACCAATCCGTTTCTGTTGGCTCTTCCGCTAAAGAAAAACTGCTCACTGATCCTGAAAATACCATTTATTCGGTGAAAAGATTAATGGGTAAATCCTACAAAGATGTTCGAAGCAATGAGATTCAATACAGCTATCAAATTATCGATGAGGACACCGAATCATTGGTAAAAATTAAGGTCGGTAACCGATTCTACACCCCCATCGAACTGAGTGCCCTAATACTCCGAGAACTCAAAACTAGAATCGAACAACAGTTAAATCAGTCCGTCTCAAAAGCCGTCATTACCGTCCCAGCCTACTTTAACGATAACCAACGACAAGCACCTAGAGACGCTGGCAAACTTGCTGGGCTAGATGTGCTACGAATTGTAAACGAACCCACCGCAGCCGCCCTGGCATATGGGATAGACCGCACTACCCCACCCGAAGGAGAAATCATCGCAGTCTATGACCTGGGAGGTGGTACGTTCGATATCTCTATCCTGAAAATTCAAGAGGGAATTTTTGAAGTAATCTCTACAAATGGCGATACCCATCTGGGAGGCGACGACCTCGATCAATTGATTTTTCGGGACTTTCTTTTTCAATTAAAAACTGACGAGAAAACATTGGAAAAGGAAAAGGAATTATTACAGGAGATTCGACTCGCGGCCGAAACGGCCAAAAAACACCTCTCGAGTGCCGATCAATTCACAACTATACTTCTAGGGCAAACCGTACAGATTACCCGCAACCAGTTTGAACAGCTCGCCCAACCACTGCTGGAAAAAACCATCCAATGCTGTAAACAAGCACTTAAGGATGCCAAAATGGAACCTAGCTCCATTGATAAAGTCATTATGGTGGGCGGAAGCACCCGCGTCCCTGCCGTCAAACATGCAGTTTCTGCCTTTTTTGGCAAACCAGTTTATGACCACCTTAATCCAGATGAGGTGGTGGCACTGGGCGCCGCGGTGCAAGCAGATGTCCTAGCTGGCAACCAACAAGATATTCTCCTATTGGATATTACCCCCTTGTCCCTGGGTATTGAAACAGTTGGTGGACTTATGGATGTAATCATACCCCGAAATTCTAAGGTGCCTGGAAAAGCAGGAAGACAGTACACGACCTCCGTGGATGGCCAGAAAAATCTACAGGTTAGTATCTACCAAGGTGAACGCGACCTGGTAGCCCATAACCGCCAACTGGGCGCGTTTATTCTGCGCGGAATCCCACCCATGCCTGCAGGATTGCCCAAAATTGATATTCACTTTATCCTCAATGCAGATGGTATTTTAACTGTTAAGGCAAAAGAGCTGCGCTCGGGCCTGGAACAACAAATTGAGGTGAAACCCACCTACGGAATAACAGAGGAAGAAATGGGAAGGATGTTGCTCGATAGTATTGCCCATGCGCAAGACGATATGAAAACCAGAGGTGTGCTAGAAGCAAGAAACGAAGCAAACAACTTGATTCTCAGTGGAGAAAAATTCTTGGAACAAAACGCATCAATTCTTTCAGAGGAAGAAACCAATCAAACCAAGGCCTTGCTAGAACAGCTGAGAGTAATTCGAAATGGGGAGGATAAAGACGCTATTCATGCCGCTATTGAGGCCCTCAATACCTATACAACGCCTCTCGCTCATCGGGCTCTGGACGCCAATATCGCTAACGCTCTGAAAGGTCAATCACTCTAATACAAATTTAGAATCATGAAATACCTATTCACGCTCTCTTCAGCTCTCTTTTTGTACTTAACAGCTTGCACGAACACCCAAAAAATAGCAAGCGATACAGCCAAACCTGCTCCTTTTGTCACCTGGGATAAGAAGATGCTCGACCTCGGAAAAGTACCTAAAGGGGAAAAACGATCATTTTTTTACGAATTTACAAACACCTCCAAAGAGGATGCACAAATCGAAATTGTGGACGCCTGCGAATGTACCAAAGTAGAGTTCCCAAGAGGAGCTATCCAACCCGGCGGAAAAGGAAAATTGGAGGTTATCTTTGATAGCACCGAAAAGGACTCTTCCGAAACAATAGGAATCAACGTTGTGTTCAAAAATGTTGGACCAGACGGCTATCCAAGATTGGAATTAGTAGAATATCGTTTTGACCTTGTCAAAAATTAAGAAATTGAATCATTTGCTCCCCCACGCTTCGCGGTAATAATCGCGAAGCCTGTACGAGTAATATCATATTTGCTTAACTCATTCTGCTCCAAATGATCTGCACATGCAAGTAGACACTCAAGCACAGAGCGCTCTGCCTCTTTGATCATCTGCTTCAGGTTCTTAGGCAATGGGTTGACCAGATTATACAGCTCCACCAGAGAAGAAATGTTCTCCCTTAAATCCTGCTCCAAAGAAGCTGGATACACCGCCTGACCATCAACTACTGTATTCCTCAAAATACGCTGAGCAAATACTAGGAGTGAACGCTTCTTCATTCTGGTAAAACGTCGGTCTATTTTCATAATTCACACGAACCTGTTGATTAATATCCAATGACTGATTAGACTAACTTGCAAAGAGCTGCTTTCATCCGCAAATGTACTTAACACTATACTTACTTTATAAAAAATCCTTGTTTTTGTTAATGAATCTTCAAACTTTAACACTTGTATTTGCAACGAATAACGCACACAAAGCGAAGGAAGTAGAGCAAATTTTGAATCAACAATTCATCATTAAGACTATGGCCGAAATCGGTTGCAACGTTGATATTCCAGAGACAGCTGATACTCTCGAAGGAAACGCACTCATTAAAGCACGCTTTTTAAAGGAACATTACGGGGTAGACTGTTTCTCGGAGGATACCGGACTAGAGGTGGCTGCACTAAATGGTCAACCTGGGGTGCACACCGCGCGCTACGCCGGTGATCAAAAAGACCCACAGGCAAACATGGACTTGTTGCTTCAACAATTGGAAGGAAAAAGTGACCGGTCAGCCCGATTCAGAACCGTTATTGCACTGATCAAAGATAACCAAGAGGTGCTGCTAGAGGGAATTTGTAAGGGACGAATTGCCACCGAAAAACGAGGAAACGGCGGATTCGGATACGACCCAGTTTTTATTCCAGAAGGATATAACCAAAGCTTCGCTGAACTTGGTGAAGAAGTAAAAAATGAAATTAGTCACCGAGCAATCGCCACCCGGAAACTAGTGAACTTACTGTTGACGGAAAATGGGTAAAAAGGCGTTCTCATAGACATCCCGAATACCCTCTTCTAATGAAATACTCGCAGTCCAACCTAATCCCCTAAGTTTACTGACGTCCATCAACTTCCTTGGGGTACCGTCAGGTTTCGATAAGTCATGCTGAATACTCCCCGAAAAACCAGTGATTTTTGCGACTAGTTGGGCTAATTCCAAAATAGAAATGTCCGTACCCACTCCAATGTTCACAAATCCTGGTTCATCGAAACGCTCCATTAAAAACAAACAAGCGTCTGCCAAATCATCCGAATGTAAGAACTCTCTTCTGGGGGTACCAGTACCCCAAATCGTAACTGATTCCTGTCCACTCAACTTTGCCTCGTGAAATTTTCGGATCATCGCAGGCAACACATGGCTGTTCTCAGGGTGGTAATTATCGTTTGGGCCGTACAAATTCGTTGGCATCACCGAAATAAAATTACAACCATATTGCGAACGATAAGCATCACACAACTTTATCCCGGCAATTTTTGCAATGGCATACGGCTCATTCGTAGGTTCTAATAAACCCGTCAACAAGGCATCTTCCCTGAGCGGCTGCGGAGCTAATTTAGGATAAATACAAGAGGAACCCAAAAACAACAACTTTTTCACTCCTGAGCGGTAAGCTGCATCAATCACGTTGGCTTCAAGCATTAAATTATCGTAAAGAAACTCTGCACGATAGGTATTGTTCGCCACAATTCCGCCTACTTTGGCCGCTGCAAGAAAAACATACTCTGGTTTCTCCTGTTCAAAAAAACGACGGACCGCTGCCTGCTCTCTTAAGTCCAATTCAGTAGATGGTTTTAATACCAAATTGGTAAATCCAGCAGCATGCAACTTTCTCACCAGCGCTGAACCTACCATCCCGCGGTGTCCAGCAATATAAATCTTGGAATCTTTCTTCATCGTTTAATTGTTTGTGGCTTAAAGGTACAGCTTATGGCTGCTTCTCTAAAAACACAAATCCATTTTTTCGATAAAGCTCTTTAAAGCCCGGTACAACAGGGGGATTTAAGGTGTCTTTGAGCTTCGCAACTAAGTAAACCGGCTTGGTCTGCGGCTCGTTAATCAGTTGCTCCAAATCGTCTTGGTGCACATCACCAATTACCGGACGTTTATTCGTATAAAATAAATGAGCAAAACTCTTGAATCCTACCGTACGCACATAACAGTCTTCCGTCGCTTTACTCGTATAAAATTCAATGGCAGCCGATTGAGAGATGCCTTCAATGTTGCGAATGTAGAAAATTAAGGTGAAGGTCACAAAAACAGCCCCACTGAAAAAGACGACTTGCGCTGTCTCCCAAATAGCACCTTTTCTCCAATACCACCATCCTGCTATTGAACCAATTGCCAATAAAATGCCTGGCCATCCTTCCCATAACTCCCACTCCACATTGGCTTTTAGGTTCTCAAGCGCAAAGGTGTCATGTGCAAACAAGGGTTTTAACAAGTCTAAATGTTGCCCCAAATAGGGAACCAATGCTGCGATTATTCCAATTAACACCCCAAATGTCGGAAGTAAATAGGCCGTAATAGCCGGTTTGATCGACCAACGAACAGCTCTCCATATTGTCAAGGCGGCTAAATAGGTCAATGGAAAATAAGCCATTGAAGAATAATGCACAATCTTGGTCTTCACCAAAGAAAATAAGATCAGCACCACCCAAAATAAAATTTGCATCCATGTCGCAAAATCACTTCGCTTGCAGGTATCCAATGGGGCAGATTCCATCACCTCATCCTCCGATTGACGATCCCCCCACAAATTTGGTAATGCAAAAACAGAGGCTGGAAAACAACCTAACAATAGCACTACCACATGATATCCAGGAAACCCACCGTGACCCGAATCTGCTGTCGTCAGCAACCGAAGCTGATAGGTGATAAATTCCTGAATAAACCAAGGGCCATGTAAGGCAATCTCCAAACCAAACCAAACGAGCGAAACCACTGCTGCCGCGACCGAAAACAATAAAAAGTGATTCAAATAACACTTGCTCTTAAATTTCCGAATCGCCCAATAAGAAAAGAGGGTCAAAAAGGCAATCAAATAAGCCGTCGGCCCCTTAGTCATGATCGCCATACCAAGCGCCAATCCTCCCAACACCAAAAAACGGTACCGATTCCACCAACGCTGCTGATTGGAAGGCTCAAAAAACTGCCAACGAAAATTTATAAACCCGTAGATCCCAATAAATATAAATAAATTAAACCAAGGATCAATAATACCCGAACGGAAATACAAGTGCGGAAGAATACTCCCCAAATAGGCCATTACCCATATCCAGCCAAATTGACGGTCATGCAATTTCTTACCGATCGAATAGACCACCAATAGGGTCACTAAACCAGCTACAGCGTTGGGAAACCTTGCAGCGTACTCGCTGACTCCGAATAATTGCATGGACACCGCCTGCATCCAGATAAATAAAGGCGGCTTTTCCCAAAACGGTTCGAAATCAATCTGAGGTCGAAAATAATCGCCCGTCATGATCATCTCTCGTGCGCTCTCTGCAAAATTGATTTCATCCCAATCAAACAAGTGAACCCCTCCAAGAAATGGAAAGAAAAAAACAATCGCTAAGCCCGCTATGATCAATAGATCTCTCCGCATTGATTATTCTGAAAATAAAATTTTACTAAAAAACAATTAAAAAGGTTCCAAAATCAAAGAACGAAACTAAGTCCGTTTTGTTCATGCTGCGCCACTAATTGTTCAAGGTCATTCGCTCACTCCAGTAATACAAGGCTCCAGAAAGCAGAACCAAAACTACCCCTGGGCTCAGCCAGACCCACACTAAACCAATGGAATACCGGGCACTTTGTAATAACACCCCCCAACTTACTCTCCCAATTGAATTTCCACTAAGGTTCAAAAAGCTTAATGCAGCGTCCAACAAAACCGCCTGACCCGCGCCCAAAGCAAAAATTAAAGCAATTGGACGCAACGCGGCGGGCAACGCATGTCGAGTAAAAATAGTCCAACCGCCTAACCCTAATTGTTGAGCTGCCTCCATAAAGGGGGCATTCCGGATTTTTATAAGCTCCCCTCTCAACAACCTGGCCGTTCCAGGCCATGAAAAAATCCCTATCAAAACCGCTAAGGCAATTGTGCTCGGCTCCTCCAACAACAGGCTCATTACCAACAGTAGAATTAACTTTGGAACCGTCTCTACCACTTCCGCCATCCGCATCACCAACAAGTCAATAGGAAATGGGAGGCTTTCCCCCTTACGAAATATCCAACAACTAAGCACAATAATTCCAATAGCCAATACGCTCAACCCCACCCTATCCAAACTTCCGAGCGAATCTGCTGCACGTGAAATAAATAATGTGTAAACCCAGCCTAATAAAACTACAACTATAGGAAGGATAGATAAGACTGGTATCCTAAGTTGATAATCCCCGTAAAATCCTGCTAGCCCTCCTAATGTTCCTCCAAGCAACAAAGCAACCAACATGGCTATTACCCCCACCAAGAGAGCGCCAGTGGTACCCTCAATCAGCCCTGCTAACACATCCCTCCCATCTTTATCCGTTCCCAACCAGTGCCAACCCAATTCCGTCCTGCTCCCAGGAGGCAATGCAACATCCGCTGTGGTCTGGGAACCTGAGAATGGGATTAGAGGAAAGATCCGATCAGATTTCGGTAGATTTGACCAACTTATCTTGTTCCAATGAAGTGGGGCTACCCTTCCTTGGTAATCATTCAGAGCAGGAAAATAGTGCCTCCCCTGGTATCGAAACCAAATGGGCATATCATTAGCCAAAAAAGGCGAAAAAATACCCACAATAACCACTATTAACAAGGTGTAAAACGTGAGCTTGGGCATACTTAACAGGTCTCAAAAGGAAACAAAATAGGAATCTGTAATTGATTTACCTGCTCAAGGACCCACTCCTTTTCGACCGTAAACCCAAGAACATACCCTCCACCTCCTGCACCACATATTTTTAACCTGGTGTGTTGACCGGCTAAAGCTGCTTGCCAAAGGACCTGTATGGATTTTCCAGACGGTAACATCGGAGGGAGAAAACGCCATTGCCAGCCCGAAACAAAAGCTAGTCGGTCCATAAACGTAGCCTTATCCCCTTTTAACCAGGATGCAATCATCTGCTCATGAACAGGCAGTAACTGTTGCTCCAATTCATACGCAAAAACGGGATCCGTGCATTTAGCTAAAAACCAGTTCACCAATAAATCAGTGGTTCTCGGCTGTTGGGTGTCCAGTAAAAAGACCGTTACCCCCTCGGGAAAAGCGGTGGTTGCAGGTAAACGCTCCACAGCCTGCTCTTTTATTAGCAGTGGACTATTCAAATAACTGGTCAACGGATCAATTCCAGAACTTTTTCCATGAAAACTAGATTCCAAAAGCGCGAGATCAATCTTTAGTTCCGTATCCGTCAAATACGTTTTAGTTCCATAACGATGAAGCAATCCAGCACAGAATGCACCTGAACTGCCCAATCCATACCCCTGGGGTATGTTGGAGGCAAAATACCAACCTTCCAATTCCTCCTCTTTCGCTCGAGGCAAATCAATGGGCAAGTCAGCCGTTAATTGATCGATCGATTTTTTAAATTGGAGCTTGCCTACGGCCTCATCCGGACCTTTTTCCTTGGTCCAATAGCCACGGAGGCGGGGTGTTGGAACTGCAAAGGCGGTCGCACCTTTGAGCAAAATGTGCTCGCCAAATAATAGTAATTTTGCAGAAAAAAAACGATCAGAGCTCACTTTACTTCCTCGCTTTCGTTGAGAATATAGTAAAATTCGTTGATATCATCATAGTTCAACCGAAGAACCCCTTTAAATTGAACATAATCGTCTGTTCGATAGGACTTATTCTTTTTCTTGAATTTTACGGTCATTACAGAAGCTGGGCCTGCTTTTCCACAAAAGAAACAGGCAGCATAGGGGTAGGCAGATAGCGCCACATACTTGCCTTTATCATCCACCGGAACCACATAACCCTCCACTAAAACGGGCTTGCCATCGAGCTTTTTCAATTCTTCTGTAAAAAGCGGGGCCTGCATTTCCCCATCAATCTCTTTATAGTATTTTTTTGCGAATTTGATATTCTGAAGGGTCTTCCAACTTACT
Organism: Chitinophagales bacterium; assembly: GCA_046316495.1. GTDB lineage: Bacteria > Bacteroidota > Bacteroidia > Chitinophagales > Saprospiraceae > M3007. The sequence goes on along the minus strand of JBKDAM010000131.1, from coordinate 16,970 downwards.
TTCGTTGGACTTCCCTGTGCGTGCCCCAGGATTGAGCTGGCTACCAAAAAGGTGAAAATAAAAATAGATCGAAGCATACCTCAACAACGATGGTTAAATCGTAAAGTTGCACAAAGGAACAATTTCTATACAAATAATGAAAGTGTTAAACGATCTATACTTGATTATTTTAAGTATTCACCGTTCCTTCGCAGCATGAAACTACCCATCCTCCCAGTACTTCGAATGCTCCGCCTGCCCAATTTGGTAATCGTGGCCATAAGCCAGGCTGTTCCGTATTGGTTGCTACTAAGACCAGAAATAATGCGGGCCGGAGGGGTTCCAGGCCTTACCTTACCCCAATATGGTTGGCTTAGCTTAGCAACCGTGTTGACAACGTTGGGTGGATACCTAATCAACGATTACTTTGATCGAGAAATTGATCTCATTAACCGACCAGATAAGGTTGTTATTGGAAAATATTGGAGCGTAGGAACCCTCCTTGGATTTTACTTCTTTGTTCAGTTGCTAATTAGTGTCGCAGCGCTTCAGCTTTACATCAGCATGCCTAAACAGCATGGCTTCTGGGCTCTATGGCTGTTTCCAACGGTCTCTCTGCTGCTTTTCATCTATGCATGGCAACTGAAATGTACTTCTTTTTACGGAAACCTCTTGGTCGCTGTTTTATGCGGCATTACACCTGTATTATTATTACTTCCCGAAAGCAGATCTATTTGGTTAGCCAGTTTCCATGCACCTAAGGCGATTCAACAAGTTATAGGGCTTGTATGGTTGTACGGTCTTTTCTCATTCATAACCAATCTTTTCCGAGAGCAGATAAAGGACTTGGAGGATATTCAAGGCGATGCTGCTTGCGGTTGCCATACTTTACCTGTAAAGAAAGGAATAAGGTATGCGCAAAAACTAGCTGGTACAACTGGCTTGTTCTTGCTCTTCCTATTAGTTGCTTTAATGTTCTACTGGAAAGAAAGACATTCTCACCCTCAAAGTGTCGTGATTGGATCCTTGCTACTGGTTCTTCCTACCCTATTGAGTGTGCTTATTGTTTTTCGAGCAAAAACAAAAACACATTTTTCCTGGGCAAGTGCCACCTTAAAATTAACCATGTTCTCAGGTATTTTCCTACTTCTTCCCTACTGGCCTACCAGTAGGGAAGAATGGAAAAAACAGCTGGAACAACTCGAGCTCTACTCCTCCCTTTTGGGTGAGTAGCGAATTCCCAGGTATAGGATATTCCCCCCCATAGGTGCCCACAATTGGGCTCCATTAAAATAGGGGCTTGAGGGCTCCCGGGCGGCAATAATCGCCTCATGTTGCTGATAATTGGTTATATTCTCCCCTCCTAAATAGAGCTCCGTGGTAGTACTTAGGTGGTAGGTTATTTGTCCACTCCACAAACTGTACGTCGGACTGTACTCTGGGAATCCATGGGTATACTCATGGGGAATCTGAGAATTATCCGGTAAGCGCTGCGCTCCAAGTAGCTGAGTCCGCACATTGAACATCCACTTTTTATTAGGGGTCGTATAGTCCAACGTAATCAAACCTCGGTATTTAGGAAGTAGAATTGCCTGTCGCTCTACTCCGTCTGAATAGACAGCTCTGGCATCCTGGTACTTTCCAGAAATCTTTACTTCTAGCCCTTTCAAAACTTCGTATTGTGCCGTTAAGAGCGCAATTTGCGATAGGGCATTCGATTTAACTTCATAGAAGGAAACCACAAAAGGAGACTGGTCCACGTCCACCAAAATCTGGTTCAAAAAATCAGTCCTGTATAAATCAAGGGATACAGATCCAGGACGGCCTCTCCACTTAAACTGTTGGGTGTAATTCACCCCGTAATTCCAAGCAGATTCCATTCCCATCCCAGGAGCGAATTGTAAAGATTTATTACTAGCCAGTAGACTCACATTTTCAGCGACCAAATGCGGGGAGCGGTATCCTTTACCAGCAGATAGCCGAAATACAGAGTTGGTGCTAAAATTGTATTTTGCACTCAACCTAGGAGTAAACATCCAACGTTTGAAACGGGTATTATAATCCATTCTCGCTCCAGCCACTACCACCAAATCGGGAATACCCATGTCAAGGTTGGGACGCGAATAAGTGTACTCGCCCATTACACCCGCTTGAGCCTCCTTACGGTCCAACACTTGTTCATTTACCCGTTCATCAACATTATCGACCTGAACAGAGGGTGCGACTACATAGGTATGGTTGGTATTTCCAATGATGTCCTGATAGAGGCTCTGCCAATAAAGGGATTGCTGCATAGCATCCCAGCGATTGGGCCCAAACTGCGCACGGGTAGTATGCAAGGAGGCCGAAAACATATTTCCCAATTGCCGGTAAGGTTTCCCGCCCATGTTCTCCAAGCCATATTTTCCCCAAACCTCCACCCGGTCGTTCTGCTGCTGAACTGAAAAAAAGGTGGCATCTCCCTCAAATGGTGTTATTTGTCCACTGGTTCGCCGATCAGTTAATGCTTGAACGTTGATCTGATAACATTTATCCTCGTCTTGGTAAAGATGCCTGAACATACCATTCAACTGGCTTCTGTTCGGCATATCATAAAATTGATCTTTGTTACGATCCCATTTATTTTCGACAAAAGAGCCGTGAAGGTAAAACCCGTTTCCGTGGTTTGCTTTTCGCTTATTGAGGTGCACATTCGCTTCTCCCCTTCCTTCCGTAGAGGTAAACAAATTAACAAAAACAGGCTCATCGTTTAAAGGAGACTGCAGATCGGTACTAATTTGACCAGCAATCCCGCTATTTCCGTTTTTTACAGAGCTGGCCCCTTTTGCTAGTGCAATTCCGCTCAGCCAAGTCCCCGGGATCATTTCAAAGGCAAACGGAGTGGCAATCCCCGTCATGGTAGGTCTATTCTCCAGAAGGAATTGGGTGTAGATACCTCTCAAACCAAGCATTTGAATTTCCTTGACACCTGTTAAGGCGTTTGGGAAGGCCACATCAACGGTTCCATTGGTTTCAAAACTTTCGGAAAGGTTGCAACAGGGCGCTTTTTTGAGCTCCTTGCTTCCTATTCGCTCTACGTTTCTTGGGTTGAGCGTACTGACGGTATTCCCAAATTGATGCTCGGTCACCACAAATGTTTCAAGCTCTTTGATCCCCTCGATAACTATCCAGAGGCTATCTTCACCAGGCTGAACCGCAATTGCTACTGGCTGATAACCTGCATAAAGGACCAGTAAAGAATCGGGGACTGCTTTTGCAGGAATTCTAAAGGTGCCGTTTTCATCGGTGGTCACACCAGCACTTTTATCTTTCCAATATACCGATGCTCCCGGAAGGAGTTCATCTGTTTCATTCGTTACAATTCCAAAAATAGTTCGCTGCGCTTCTAATGAATTAGATACGGCACACGCGAAAAATAGAACTAAAATTATTTTAAATACTTGCATAATCGTTGTTTTAAACCCGAGGCTTGGCTCCCTGCGTAGACCTACGAGTCAGTCAATAATACTATCCCACGTAACCGCAGGACAGGAACAAAGGGGTGGCGAAAGGTAATTCACTTTCGACAGTCCAATTGACTAACAACGATAAATTTGTGTAAGAATACAGCGCATCCTACCAGAAATGGGGGGAGGAGACCCTGGAGGCGCTTTGTTTGACGGTAGTTCTAAAATGACTTGTCTCGGAAACAACCGCAGGTTGTCCAACGGAATAGTAAAAAGACAATCTGAAAATGACTGTACAGTATGGGTAAGTTCTTCAGCAGTGGAAAAATCAGATTTCAATAAAAAAGAAATCTCAGTGGTCTCTAAACAGCCTTCCCCCTTTTTGCATGTACTCTTTTCAGAATTTTTGACATCAGGAAGTACCCTGAAGTGATAGAACCCATCTATTTGAGCCACTGAAATGGCCTCTTTCGACTGGCAGCAAGCAGGTTTCTCATTTACAGGCTCACAACAACCGGAGTGCGAAACATCTTTTTCAAACGTGAAGTAGGTATCATCCAAGCAGTAGCAATAGACTGCCTGAATACTAAACCCTGTGGTGGTAATTAATAGGTTACAGATCCACAGAGCTGTAAAAAACTTCGCCAACCGATTTGAAATCATTTCCTCACAAAAGTAATTCCTTTTATTATGACCGGTGGAGTATTTGAAGATATTTAACGTTAGGCGTTTTGTTGGAGTGCTGCGGCCTTCACAGCTACCGCAACACTAGTTGCAACTGTTTTATCCAGAGAGGCGGGTATTATATAATCTGCCGTGGGTGTTTCTACACAAGCTGCTATGGCCAATGCTGCAGCAAGTTTCATTTCTGGGGTTATGGACTTTGCGCGAGCATCCAAAGCTCCCCGGAAAACGCCTGGAAAGCCCAGTACGTTGTTTACTTGATTGGCATAATCACTTCTACCGGTACCAACAACCATTGCTCCTCCGCGCTTAGCTTCCTCCGGGGTGATCTCAGGATCCGGATTTGCCATCGCTAATACAATCGATTTTTCCGCCATCGTGGAAATGTCAGCCGCTGTCAATAAATTGGCTACACTTACCCCAATGAAAACATCTGCCCCTCTAATGGCATCTCGTATGTCTCCCTGGAGATGATCGGGGTTAGAGTAGGTTAAAGCTTCAAGTTTAGCTTCGTTGAGATCTGTCCGGCTACTGTGGATAATACCTTTAGTATCGCAAAGAATAATTTTATTCACCGATACCGCAGGAGCAGTAAGTCCGATTCCCTTCAGTAGTTTGGCGATGGCGATACCTGCTGCCCCCGCCCCATTGATCACAATACTTAGATCATTGATATTTTTACCCACCACTTTTGCCGCATTGATGAGAGCAGCCAAGACTACTATGGCTGTGCCGTGTTGATCATCATGAAATACAGGAATGCCCAGGTCTTGCAAGCGAGCCTCAATTTCAAAGCTCCTGGGTGCTGCAATATCCTCCAGATTAATCCCACCAAAAACAGGAGCAATATTCCGAATGGTTCGAACGATTTCATCCGTGTCCTGGGTATCTAAACAGATAGGAAAAGCATCAATATCGGCAAACATTTTAAAGAGCATTGCCTTCCCTTCCATAACAGGGATAGCGGCTAATGGACCAATGTTTCCAAGTCCCAAGACCGCTGTACCGTCACTCACCACCGCTACGGTGTTGCCTTTGATGGTGTAATCGTACACTGTTTCTGGTGACTTGTGAATTGCACGGCAGGGTTCTGCCACCCCGGGTGAATAGACCATCGATAGGTCTTCCTTATCCTCTACTTCAATCTTTGAAACAACAGCAATTTTACCTTTGTTGGCACGATGCAAGTCAAGTGCCTTCTCATAAATGGATTTCATACAAATCAGGACTTCTAGTAACCAAGGCAAAGGTACATTTAATTAATGGTACCTCTTAAAATAATTCCTTAACCCCTTTACTTCCGCTCCAAATACACTAAATCAATCCCAGTCACATGCTCCTCAAACCAGGTTAGAGGCGCCAAGGTCTTGTCGCCAGTTAAGGTGTCGCACTTAAAAAAGAGATAGAATAACTGCATGCAATCTTCCATCCGACGCTGAAAAAATTCCAATTGCTTGTGCTGTAGGTGCTCGACATGACGCTTTTCATAGAGCCAAGCGTAATACGCATCATCATGGAAAGCAGTAATCTTCAAAACAACGGGGTCCGTGGTAAATTCTTGAAGAAAATCGCGGGCAATTACCCCATGATGCTTCGCCCAGTCCCTTGGATTACTCCGATCTTCGAGGTACTTAAAGGTGTCATGAGCAAACGAAATAAGCCGAAGTCGGGTTCGCTCCGTATCTCCTAATCCCTCCAGCCGATCAATATTATCCAGGACTTCTCGAACGTGAACCGCCACCTTACCCTCCGGGTGTCCAAACCTTGGTTCACCCCAATCCATCCCGCGCAAGAAAGCATCGGTAGATAACAATTTCTTCTCCAGTTCATTCTCTGGCCTTAGAAGTTGTTGTAGTTGGTGGTGATTAAGCGAGGCGCGCCGAGTCATTGACAAAATACGATTAAACAACAGGGTGTTGGTCCAATTCTGATTACTTATCAAGTATTAACGCTTAAATGAAAGGGAGCGTTGCCAAGTGAGAAATCTTCAATGGCAAAAATAATTGGTTTCAGCCAATTCTAAAATGAAAAATCAAATACAAATAGGATTCTCCCATAAGTTCAACCACGTTTCATAATAATTGGACAAAAAATGAATGGAACTAGTACTTGGTTCCTCTAACCTCCCATTGGAAAAGGTGTTTATGAGTTCAGCCAATCGCACACCGCAACGATCTACTCTCAGATCCCTTCTTATTTACTAAAATATTCCATAACAGAAGGTTAATAAACCGTTAAACAGAACGTTTGGTAAAGCACAGGCCGCTTTTGTTCGTTTACCTAATCACAACGTTAATTAACCAACATTACGTCATGAATAAATTCCTTCCAATGCTGGTAGCAGGTGTAGTCGGTGGTCTGGTGGTCTTCGGAGCCGGTAAACTGACTGAGAATCCTGCCCCTACCTTTCAAACAAATGTTGCTCCTACTGCCAAACAAGTAAGTTATGCCGGAGCTCCTCCTGCCTTCGATTTCACCAAAGCAGCTGAGAAATCACTAAATGCCGTGGTGCACATCAAAGCCACTGAAAGTCGGAAGTCAGCGATTGAACGCAATCGTCAAAATCCTTTTTTCTACTTTTTTGGCGGACCTGATTTTGGGCAACGTTCTGGCACTGGTTCCGGGGTCATTTATACCTCAGATGGGTACATCCTGACCAATAACCACGTGATTGATTTTGCGGATGAATTTGAGGTAACCCTGCACGACAACCGCGAATTCAAAGCGCGTCTAGTAGGTAGAGACGCAGATACAGATATGGCGGTCATCAAGATTGATGCCACTAACCTGGATGCTATTGAACTTTCCAACTCAGATGAGGTGAAAGTCGGAGAATGGGTCCTTGCAGTAGGTAATCCATTTGATCTCAGCTCCACAGTAACCGCGGGAATCGTTAGTGCAAAAGGTCGCGATATCAATATTATCAAAGGCTACTCTCCAATTGAGTCTTTTATACAAACCGATGCTGCTGTAAATCCTGGTAATTCAGGAGGCGCCCTGGTGGATATCAATGGCCGATTGGTAGGCATCAACTCCGCAATTGCCACCCCAACCGGTACCTATGCGGGCTACTCTTTCGCAATACCGGTAAACTTGGCCAAAAGGATTGCAGATGACCTAATTAAATACGGAGAATACCGCAGGGCTTACCTTGGAGTAGACATCGCCACCATGGACGGCCACCTTGCTGAACGCCTAAGTATGGAATTCACACCGGGTGTCTACGTGGCTGAAGTATTGGACGGTGGGTCCGCGGCAGCAGCTGGAATTCAGTCTGGAGACATCATTACCAAAATAAATGGCAAAAATGTGACAACTCTGCCAGAACTTAGAGAGATGGTTGGACGTTCTAAAGTAGGTGACACGCTGGTCGTGTTAGTGAAGCGGAAAAATAAAGAATTCGAAATTCCCGTTAAACTTCGAGTCCGAAATGGTTAAAAATATGGCTGAACTCAGCTAAAGATAAAGTTGGTTTTTCGTTTTGTTTTGATGTGTCCGCGCGGCGTAAGCCGGGCGGACTTTTTTTTATAACAAAGTTCTCGTTCTTTTGCAGTCGAATTCTAAGTTCTGTTGTTTAAGAGAGTGTCAACATAAAATTAACGTATGAAACCTATTCTTATATTGGTGCTAGCTTTTGGGCTACTTGGGGCAGGAGCCTACTTTGCCTTGGATTACCAGAAAAAAAAGTCCGCTGGCTCCTCCATTTCACCTGACATGGATTTTGCCGTGCAAAATCCAGCTGACATTTATCGAATTTTCCTGGCAGATAAATCTGGGAAAACAGCCCTCCTCGAACGCAATGAAAAAGGCTGGACCTACAACAAAACCATGGAAGCCCGACAAACAGCTGTGGATTTGCTGCTCGAAACAATGAGTAAAATACGAGTAAATTACGTCCCGCCAGAGGCTGCAGAGCCTACCATCATCAAAAGTATTGCTGCTGAGGGAATCAAAGTTGAGTTGTACAACAAAGCTGGAGAAAAAATAAAGGTGTATTATATAGGCGGCGTAACCCCGGATGAAACGGGCACCTATATGATGATGGAAGGAGCAGACAAACCTTATGTGATCCATGTACCTTCTATGCGCGGAAGTGTTCGAGTGCAATACCGACTGGAGGAAGATGAATGGAGAAGTCGGATGATTTTTGAAGAAAAAGTAGACCAGATACAGTCGATCGCCGTCGAATATCCTCAAAATAAAAGTGAGTCGTTTAAATTAGACAAGGTGGACGAAGGAGAATATCAAATTACTCCTTTCTACAGTACTACACCTCCGAGTAAAGTTCCTCAAAAAAAAGGTTCTGCTGAGGCCTACCTAATTACATTCGAGAAACTAGGTGCAGAGGCGATCGAAAAAACCAATCCCGTGAAAGACTCCATCATGAATATGGTTCCCTTCGCCATCATCACCCTTAAAAACACGCAAGGGATAGAAAAGAAAGTGGAGTTTTGGCCGGTAGATCAACTGGAAGAACAAGGCCGTTTGTATAACATACGCTACTTGGCTAAATGCAGCTGGGGGCCCCTTATGCTGGTACAACACCATGTTTTTGGCCCTGCATTCAGAGGGTACTCCATGTTTTTTACTAAGCAGTAACCAAAAAGATATGAACCACCACGATATAAGTCAACAACTTTGCCTGCAGCTGGGCGATAATTCCTTAATTCTAGCTCAACGATTAGGAGAATGGTGTGGGCATGGCCCCGTTCTAGAACAAGATATCGCCCTTACGAACATCGCTCTCGACTTGTTAGGGCAAACTCGAATGTACTTTTCCTACGCCGCCCAACTGGAGGGAGCTGGGAAAACCGACGATGACCTTGCCTTTTTTAGAGATGCCCACCAATTCAAAAATGTGTTGCTGGTAGAACAAAAAAATGGCAATTGGGCGGACACCATTGCACGGCAATTTTTCTTTGACCAGTGGCATGCACTGTATGTCGAAGCCCTTTGTGCTAGTAGTGATAATTCACTTCGTGAAATTGCTGAGAAAGCCATCAAAGAAATTACTTACCACCAGCGTTTCTCCTCTGATTGGATTCTCCGACTAGGAGATGGAACAGAAGAAAGCCACCAAAAGATGCAAGCGGCGATCGATCAAATTTGGCCTTACACTGGTGAACTCTTCCTCCCATCCGCAGTCGACCTTGCCGCAGCAACTGTTGGAATTGCGCCTGATCTTGCAGAATTAGAACCCGTTTGGAAGGAAAAAATATACTCCATAATTCAAGAAGCAACCTTGACGGTTCCAGAAAATACCTACATGCAACGCGGTGGAAAAAACGGTGTGCACACAGAACAACTGGGCTACTTGCTGGCAGAAATGCAATACTTACAGCGGGCTTATCCCGGGAATAAATGGTAACGCTCCCCTTCGAATGGTTCAAGCAAAACGATGAATAGACAGCAACTTATCCAGCAAATAAAGGAGAAAAAGTCGTTCCTGTGCGTAGGGCTCGATGTGGAGTTGAGTAAACTGCCAAAACACCTACCCCAAAATGCACAGGGGATTCTTCAATTTAACAAAGCAATAATTGATGCTACCCGTCCCCTGTGTGTGGCCTACAAACCCAACCTAGCCTTTTATGAAGCACTTGGGTTGGAAGGATGGGAGGTTTTTTATGAAACCGTCCAATATATTGGAGATCAGCACTTGATTATTGCAGATGCAAAACGTGGCGATATTGGCAACACCAGTAGAATGTACGCAGAAGCATTTTTTCAAAAAATGAACTGCGATGCCATCACAGTCGCTCCTTACATGGGTGAAGACTCCATAAAACCCTTCCTCGGATTTGAGGATAAATGGGTTATTATTCTAGCTTTAACCTCCAACCCCGGAAGTGCTGATTTTCAACAATGCCATTTAAAAGAGGGAGAAATCACTTTGTTTGAAAAGGTACTCCAAACCGCTAATCAATGGGGAAGCCCTAATGATACGATGTACGTGGTAGGCGCTACTCACCCCGAACTGTTTACTACCATTCGAAAATGGGCGCCGGATCATTTTTTATTGGTTCCCGGGGTAGGTGCTCAAGGGGGCGACCTGGAGGCCGTCTGCCGAAATGGAATGAATAAGGAGGTAGGACTATTGATAAATGCCTCCAGAAGTATAATTTATGCTTCCAATGGAGTAGATTTTGCAGAAAAAGCCACTCAAGAAGCTAAAAAAATGCAAGAATCCATGGAACGTATGCTCCTTGCATGGAATGGGTGAACACGAGCTATACATGCAAAGGTGCCTGCAACTTGCACAACTTGGGGCAGGGAAAGTGGCTCCTAACCCCCTGGTGGGAGCGGTCATCGTACATCAAAATCGAATTATTGGAGAAGGCTGGCACCGCTATTACGGTGGTTCACATGCTGAGGTAAATGCAATTCAACAGGTTCAAAATAAGGGACTACTAAAAGAGGCAACTCTTTACTGTTCCTTGGAACCATGTCACCATTTTGGAAAAACCCCTCCCTGTGTGGACTTGATCATCGCCCATCAACTCAAAAAAGTAGTCATTTGCAACCTGGATCCCAACCCTCTGGTGGGAGGTAAAAGTATTCAGAAAATGCGAGCTGCTGGAATTGAGGTTATTACAGGGGTGCTCGAAAAAAAAGGCGCATGGCTCAATCGATTTTTCTTTCATTGGATCCGCCATCATTTGCCCTATGTTGTACTAAAATGGGCCCAAAGCAGCGATGGATTCATCTCCCAATCCAATAAGCGAACCCCCATCTCCTCCCCCAACACCCAAAGGCTAGTGCATCGCTGGAGATCCGAAATGGATGGTATACTCGTTGGTACCCGAACCGCTTTGATTGATAACCCCCAACTTGATACCCGTTTTTATCCAACTGGCCGCCTCACTAGAATAACGTTGGACCGCCACAGCAAACTACCACTTGATCATCATCTGCTGAATGACCGCCATCAAACGCTGATCTTTGGCCCAGCTCGACCGGGAAGCTGGGGTTCAACTACCTTTATTGAGTATAACCAAGGGGATACCGTTCAACACTTACTTCAAAACTTGCAGTTGAATGGAATTTCAACGCTTTTGGTGGAGGGAGGAACCGAGCTGATACAATCTTTCCTGAAGGAGGGTGCCTGGCAGGAAATCAGAGTAATTCAAAACCAACAACCGCTTTCTCAAGGATTGAAAGCGCCGCAGCTGCCCCCCAACCTGGAAAGAAGGGAATCGATTCAGCTCTATGAAGATCAAATCAGTATTTATACCCCTGTTCAGGCTTTGGATTGAGTATGGACAGAATGGATCAAGATTCTGACGAAATGCGCTAGAACAAGGTGTCTACCCGTCGAGGAGGAACTGCTCCAATATGGACATACGCTTTCTCCGTTGCTACCCGACCACGAGGAGTGCGCTGAAGATAACCTTCCATAATCAAAAATGGTTCGTGGACCTCCTCAATTGTACCTGCCTCCTCCCCAACTGCCGTGGCAATCGTTGTCAAACCAACCGGTCCGCCTTTAAATTTATAGATAATGGAAGATAGAATCCGATTATCCATTTCATCCAATCCGTGTTCATCCACATCCAAGGCAGAAAGACCTAAGCGGGCGATCTCCTTGTTGATAATTCCATCTCCTTTAATTTGAGCGAAGTCGCGGATACGCCTTAGCAAGGCATTGGCAATTCTAGGGGTCCCCCGGCTCCTTCTAGCAATTTCATTGGCTCCTTCCTCCGAAATGGGGACCTGCAAGATGGATGCAGATCGATTTATGATTCGCTCTAGGGTGGGCACATCATAATAATCCAAGTGGCAAGCAATACCAAAACGGGCTCGGAGGGGAGCGGTAAGTAAACCCATTCGAGTCGTAGCCCCCACCAGGGTAAATGGATTTAGGGAGATTTGAATGCTTCGAGCATTCGGACCTGAATCAATCATGATATCGATCCGGTAATCCTCCATAGCGGAGTACAAGTATTCCTCTACGACTGTATTCAAGCGGTGAATTTCATCGATAAAGAGTACATCCCCTGGCTCCAGACTGGTCAAAATTCCAGCCAGGTCACCTGGTTTTTCCATCACCGGGCCTGAAGTTAATTTCATACTGGCCTCCAATTCCGTGGCAATAATATTGGACAAAGTAGTTTTGCCGAGGCCGGGTGGGCCATGTAATAGCACGTGGTCGAGCGCCTCACCACGTTGTTTGGCTGCTTGAATAAATACCTGAAGATTGTCAACGATTTTACGCTGTCCACTGAACTCATCCAATAATTTAGGACGGAGTGCTTTCTCCAGTTGTTTCTCCTCCGAGGCAGTAGAATCGTCGTTAAAAGCCATATTATTTTTTCTCCCAGGTATTGTTTTCTAGATTCAGGTCGGCCATTCGTTGAGAAGGATCAATCTCTATCTTGACGATATTTTTCAATTTTTCTGGTATTTCAAAGGAGTACTCTGGATCCACCCATCGGTGATCTGGAAGCAACACCCGCTCGAGATTACTTTCTTGCTTTTTTTCTCCACGCATAGATTCCAGGGGCGCGTAATAAAGGGTTTGTGATCCATCGTCGAAGGTTACCACCACTTCGAGTGGCATAGCTAATTTTCCGATGCGCTCCAGGGTTACCAGCGTGCTTTTTCTTCCTTCTTTTTCTACCGATTTAACCGCATAATCTATGGTTTTGGTAGTATGAACCCAATCCTCTTTGTACCAATCTAATTCCAGCCCGCTTGATTTTTCAAAAATCCGAATACAATCATTTACGTTTGGGTGCTTGAATTTCCAGGTATCAAAATAATTTAAAACGGCTGCATCAAAAGCCTCTTTTCCAATGATATATTCCATTTGACTCATGAATACAGCTCCTTTTACGTAAGCAGCCAAGGAATACCCAAAATTGGTATCAAACCGATCAGCATGCGTGGTCAAAGGTTCCTCTTTTCCACTGGTCGCCAGCATTTTATAACTTCTGAGCTGGTCTACCCAATACCGTTCCACTGCTTTTTTCCCGGGCATTAAGCCTTCTTTTGCCAATTCATTTTCAACGTATGCCTCGGCCCAAGAAGTAAAACCTTCATCCATCCATCCATACAAACTTTCATTGGTACCCAAAATCATTTGATACCAGGTATGTAATTGCTCATGGACCGAAACCCCAATTAGGCTGTTCAATGGGCGATTGCCGGTGATCAAAGTAGCCAAAGGGTATTCCATCCCACCGTCTCCTCCCTGGATGAAGGAGTACTCTTTGTACGGGTATTTTCCCAATTTCTCATTCATGAGGGTACGCGCCCGGTCCATAGCCGGAATCAATTTCCCCCATTGCTCATCATATCCTTTTCCTGGCTGCCAAAAGAAACGCATGATCGATCCATCGGAGGCCTTGTGAGTTTGATGTGTGTAATCAGGATCAGCCGCCCAAACAAAATCATGGACTTCTGGTGCAATGAAATGCCAGTGTAGTTTTTCGCCTGGTGGCACATTAAGGGTACTGCCGCTTGTTTGGTAGCCGTGTCCGATTTCATTCGGGTTTTGGAGATAAGCTCCAGCCGCCACTACATACTTCTTGTCCAGGTGGATCGTCACATCAAAATCCCCCCATACTCCGTAGAATTCTCTTGCAATGTATGGGTTGGAATGCCAGCCTTGGTAATCGTATTCACACAGTTTAGGATACCATTGAGCCATTGAAAACTCGATTCCTTCCGCGTTATCTCGCCCTGAACGTCGAATTTGCAAGGGGACCTGCGCATCCCATTCCATCTCGAATTCAACTGTTTCACCCGCTTTAATTGAACGGGGCAACGACACTTCCAGGATTGTTTCGTTGGTCTCGTAGGAACAATTCAGACCATTCAAGCTTAGTTTGTTTACTTTTATCCATCCAATTTCATCCGGCTTTAATTTAGAAATACGATCCCCTACCCTCTTGTCTGGGTCGGCAATCGTCCTGGAGCGAACGTCCATCATACTGCCCGGCTGAAACGCATTGAAATAAAGATGGAAAAACGCCTTAGACAACTCATCCGGGCTGTTGTTGGTATATTTCAATTGCATTTGCCCTTTGTACTGGTGCTTCTCAGCATCCATATCAATGTCCATCTTATACTGAACACGTTGTTGCCATCGGTCTGACTGACCGCTCAGTTCAGAAACAAAAAACAGGGTCAAAAAGCAGAGAACGGAGCAATAATACCTCATCTTATTTTATTTTTGATGCAATGTTAAGTTAATTAGGCCACAATTTTCCAGAAATAAACCATAACCGGTAATTTTGTGCATTATGCTAAAATATCTGTTTATAGTTCCAATTCGCCTCTATCAAATACTGCTTTCCCCGCTACTTGGAGCCAATAAGTGTCGGTTTCAGCCAACTTGTTCTCACTATGCAATTGAGGCTTTGCACGAGTGGGGCTTTTTCAAAGGAACCTACCTAGCGGCCAAACGTATATTAAAATGCCATCCATGGGGACCGTTCGGGGAGGATCCAGTGCCCAAACGCAAAAGTGGTGGGTTATAATAAATGGCCCATCAATTCTTTCTTGGCTTGTAAATAGGCAGCACTCTCCTTTTCTGCAGGAATTACGAGCGGAACACGCTCTACCAATTGAACAGGACTTCCTTCGAATACAGCTACTTTGTCCGGATTGTTTGTAAGAAGCCGAATCTGGTGCACCCCGAGGTCTAATAACATCTCGATGGCACATTGATATTGCCTACTGTCGGCCTCAAAACCCAGGTGCGTGTTGGCATCTAATGTATTGAATCCTCTTTCTTGGAGACGGTAAGCCTTTAGTTTGTTTATCAACCCGATCCCCCTTCCTTCCTGACGTAGATAAAGTAAAATCCCTTTTTCTTCAATAATTTGAGTGAGTGCTGCTTGAAGCTGGGCTCCGCAGTCACATTTCAGAGAACCAAAAACATCTCCCGTCATGCACTCTGAGTGAATTCTAACCAATACTGGCCGATGGTAATCAATTCCACTAGCCACCAGCGCCACTTGCGGCATCGGTTCGTCGGATCGCTCCGCGTAAGCAATCATTTCAAAATCCCCTAAACGGGTCGGTAGTATGGCTGAAGCTTGTCTGACTATTGAGCTCAAAAGATGGAATTGGTAAATTAAGGATGATTCCAAAATGGAATAAAGGCCAAAAGAAAACGATCGTTCGATTCTAAAACGATCAAACAGCAATCAAGGTTCAAAAATCCTTAAACGGATACCTTCTTTCAGCATCTATTCAGCCCACAAAGGTACAGGATAATTTGGCTATTCTTTCAATGGGAGAAACTGAATGCAAACGGGAGTTGGCACTTTCGCTGGGGGACCCGCTAAGCTCAATCGGCCCGTTTTACGATCCACCCGAAAACTGGAAATAGTCCCTGAATTTTGATTGGCAACCAATAACCAACTTCCGTCCTGTGTCAACGCAAAATTTCTTGGAATGGCACCTTCCACAGGTTGATGCCCTACTAATTCTAAGCTCCCCGTTTCAAGATCAATCGCGAGAATCACCAAGGAATTGTGTCCGCGGTTAGATGCATATAAAAAACGTCCATTGGGATGAAAATGAATATCGGCTCCTGTATTTTCTCCCTCATAACCGACAGGAAGACTTGAAATTGAATCAACAAGAGTCCATTGATTTGTGGAATCGCGTTTCATCAGTAAGACCTCCGAACTCAATTCTGCAACAACCGCCATCAAGTTAGAATCTGTAGGATGAAAAGCCAAATGACGAGGCCCTCTGCCCTTTCCAACCCCAAAAGCATTGGCGCGACGAAGCTTGCCATCCCTCTCCAGTTCATATTGAAACAGAGAATCCACCCCTTTGTCTACCGCCCAAACTGAAGAACTGCCGGGTTCTGGTTGAATCATATGTGCCCAAGGAGACACCCCGGGGTGTTGAACCACACTAATTGGAGAAGATATTTCCCCAAAAGCACCAATCGAATAAGAACAAACGTTACCGGTTCCATAATTGGCGACAAAAAGCCATTTTCCACTTGGATCCGTTGAAACATGGCAGGGAGCAACCCCTTGACTACTCACCTCAGCCACCCTTTTTAAGTGGCCATCCGCTTGAATGAGGTAAGACACAACCGTTCCAAAAGGCTGTTCTGGAGTTCCTCCTAGCTCTGAGACAGCAAACAGACGCCGGCCATCAGAGGAGATGGTTATGAAAGAAGGATTCTCAATTTGGGTGGTGGAATCACCCAACTGTACTTTGCCGGTGGCTGGATCAAGATAACAAGTGTAAATTCCACTTGCCTTACCATCCACGTGGCCCATTTTTTGAGTGTAGGTTCCTACAAAAAAAGGCAGTAAACTAACTTCGGAAGGCTGCGATGGCTTACATCCGTTGAGAATAGCAAAGCTTATGAACACTGAGACAACTTGAAACTTCATAATTCGAACAAATTTTTTCAAGCCCAAGATAGTAACTTAAAGGCAACTATCCTCCAAGTAATTAAAATGGACTTACTTTTTCTTAGAAAATCGAAAAGTTACCTTCTAATTGGAAAATAATATTTCAGCAAAAAAAAGCGAACTAATTACTAATATTTTCATTAATTCTTAGTTGTTTTTAAAAAAAAGAAAATCAAGATTGGCACTTTTTTAAACATTTTTAAAGTAAGCCACAATCAAATATTATATTTTTTTAATATAAAAACGATCACCTTCTTCCTATTTCGGAAAAAAGAGGTACTTTCGCTTTCCTTTCTGCCGTGAATTAAACCGGCATCTGAAAACAATCCCAATACGGGTAATTTATCCAATAAGAAAACAACAATCCTAAGCGATGCATCTGGTTGAAGGTGCTATTTTTTTCCATTATTTTCTTATTTTGACATGAAAAAAAGAATATTTACAGTCCTTTTATTCATCCTCAGCCTTTTTA
>JBKDAM010000130.1:0-57841 GCA_046316495.1 Chitinophagales bacterium | reverse complement strand
CTAAAAATGAAGGAGGCTGGTCGGCCCCTTTTGACCTGAATCTAAACAATGGTGAATTTGATGACTGCCACCCGGCAATGAATATCGATGGCGACAAACTCATTTTTGCCTCTAATCGGCCTGGTGGAGTTGGAGGGATGGATCTGTATGTATCCTATAAGTTAGGGACACTTTGGAGTGAACCAGTCAACTTGGGGCCGAAAATCAACACCTCTGGCAATGAGGTATTTCCGTTTCTTCACGCTGACAACACGCTTTATTTTGCATCCAATGGACACGGTGGTAAGGGGGGGCTTGACTTGTTCCAAATCAAGTTGGAAAATGGAGATTGGGGAACCTTGGAGCCCTTGCCCGCCCCGTTTAATACGCCGGAAGATGATTTTGGAATGATTGTGGACCTAAATAAAATCAATGGCTATTTCTCCAGTTCCGGTAATTTTGGAGTTGGAAAAGACGATATCTTTAGTTTCGGACTAAAGGACGGTAACCTTGATGCTTTTGTTCAACAAAACCTACTTCCCCAGGATTCTACCGATAAACAGCCCATTGTAGCAGACAAGGAGCCGATTGAATTGAAGGATAATGTGCTGGTGACTGTGTTGGAAAAGGGCAGCAACAAAGCAGTAGCAAAGGCAGATGTTCGAATTCTAAGCTTGGATGTCGGTGATGTGATCGGCAGGGACGATGCGGGGAACTTGATTACTGTCGTCAAAGAAGACGGTCAGGATATCCTGAAGTCCATCCCACCAAGTGCTGCAATCGCAGGCTTCTCCGATGCAAAAGGGAAATTTAGTGCTACCGTTGAGGAGGGCTCTTACTCCCTTACTGTTTCGTTGCCTAACTTCCAAACGAAGCAAATCAATATTAAGGTTGAAAAGGGAATCAATCCAATAACGGTTTACCTAGAGCGTGCCAAAGACAAGGTACAGTGGAATGCTTCGGTGTTCAATTACCTGACCAATACACCAATGGCCGGTGCAACTGCTGTCTTCACCACTCCTCTCGGAAAAAAGGATACTATCCTTACCGATGAAAATGGTAACATTCAATATTACCTTGAACCCAATACCGCTTATACCCTCGACCTTTACCAAGGTGATCGACTACTGGGCACTACCAAGGTGAATTCGGGTAATGGAGGACCTTCTAAAATGCAAAATATCACCGTGGCGCCTTTGTTGCCCAACTCCGCCATTGAGTTGCCCAATATTTATTACAACTACAACGACGCAACGCTCCGCCCAGATGCGAAAAAGGACTTGGATGTGCTGTTATCCCTATTAAAACAACATCCTGATGTTAAAGTGGAGCTCTCCAGCCATACAGATAGCAGAGGTACGCATAGCTACAACCAGGACCTTAGTCAACGTCGCGCGGATGGGGTCGTTAGCTACCTGGCTAATAAAGGCGTCGCAAAAGCGCGTCTTATCCCTCAAGGATTTGGTGAAACCCGCCTTAGGAATGCTTGTACCGACGGAGCCAATTGCTCTGAAGCAGAACACTCCAAGAATCGTCGGACCGAGATTAAGCTGATTACGGGCAAAAAAGTATCGCCTACCTTGTATATGGATGTGGAGCCCAGCAAAGTTTCAGATCCAGCACCTGAGGTAGTTGGCGCCCCCCCCACCAAACAAAAAGAACCCGCTAAGCCGGTAACTACTCCGGGTAAAGCTTCCGTTCCCACCAAGCCTGCGCCCGCTACCGATTTGGTAGGTGGTTCACAAGCGTTTTTTGTTATCTCTGGTTCCTTCTTGCAAGAGGACTACGCTCAGAAGCGGGTTCAGCAGCTCAAAGGATTGGGTTATACCAACGCTGCTATTGTGCAGTTTCCAGAATCCCCCTTCTTTGCGGTGGCCATTGATCAATTTGATACCCGCGAAGAGGCCAAAGAACTGGAAGAGCGCGTAGAGCGCACTCATAAGCTAGAAGCGTTTATTCGGAGGGTAATCAAGTAACGCGCCCTTTCTTTTCATTCGAATAGCACAAGGCCTCCTCCCCGGGAGGCCTTGTGTGTTTTAGCATAGTTGGGTTGGAATTATCCCATAGTCTATCAATAAATCTAAAAAGTTCGGTGGAGGAGCGTGATCCTCAACGTATCTTTGCAGCGCAAAAACAAACATTATTTGACTTATGGCAATCATGATCACGGATGAGTGCATTAATTGTGGCGCCTGCGAGCCAGAGTGCCCTAATAATGCGATTTATGAAGGCGGTGTTGTGTGGGCAATAGCAGATGGAAACGAGCTCAAAGGCCTTTTTCAACTGGAGAACGGAACTGAGGTGGATGTTGCTACGAAATTCGATCCAATTTCCGACGAGTATTATTACATCGTACCCGATAAATGTACGGAGTGTGTCGGTTTCCACGAGGAGCCTCAATGCGCAGCCGTTTGTCCGGTGGATTGCTGTGTTCCAGATCCGGAACGGGTGGAGAGCAATGAAGTATTGTTAGAAAGAAAGGCCCGCCTGCACCTGTAAATTAGAAGAATGTAGGATGCTGTATTGCTTCTACAATTCGAATCCACCTTCTAATAAGAAAAGCAAAAAAAAAATCCCGGGGGCGTACCACCGGGATTTTTTTAGTTGAAGGAGGAGAAACTAGCCTTCTAGTGCAGCAACACCACCTACGATCTCGCTGAGTTCCTTGGTAATGGCCTCTTGACGAGCTTTGTTGTAGTTGATGCGGAGCGACTTAAGCAACTCTTCCGCATTTTCAGTAGCATTATCCATCGCGGTCATACGGGCACCGTGCTCAGAAGCCGCGGTATCCAGAATGCACTTGTGGAATTGCAATTGCAGAATGCTTGGAACAAGGGTTTCAAGCAACTGAACTTTATCGGGTTCAAAGATGTAATCCGCTTTTTTGGTTGTTTTTTCGCCTGAAACTTCTAGTTTGGCTACTGGCAACCATTGCTCTGCAGTTGGAATTTGGGTTGCTGCGTTTTTGAAACGGGAATAAACCAAATCAATCGCGTCGTATTTCCCGGATTCGAATTCATCCATCAACTTTTTGGCCAACGCGCTTGTATTTTCGTACGCAGGTTGGTCGTAAATGTGGATGAAGTCGGTGTTAAAGGCAATATCGGAGAAGCGACGGCGGAAATACTCAAAGCCTTTTTTACCGATGAAGAGGAGGGTGAGCTTCCCTTCAGCATGTTGTTTTGCGTATTTGTTGCGAATCAGGTTGACCGCTTCTTTGTTTACGTTGGTATTGAACGCACCGCAAAGACCCCTGTTGGAAGTAAAAACTACTACGAGGGTATTTTTTACGTCGCGCTCTTTGCCGAACGAAGTAGTGGCATCTCCATCCAGATTAGACAGGATATTCGAAAGCATGCGATTCAAACGGTCTGAATACGGACGCATTTGAACAATTGCACCTTGTGCCTTACGTAATTTCGCTGCCGAAACCATTTTCATGGCTTTGGTGATCTGTTGGGTTGAAATAACCGACTTGATCCGTTCGCGTACTTCTTTTAAACCTCCAGCCATTTGGATGAGCTATTAGTTGTAAAAAATGGTGTGATAGTAGGGTGCAGGCAGGAGGCTGAACAAAGATTGGGCAGCCTCCTGCGCACCAGAGTTAAAATTAGTTACCGTAGCCTTTTGCCAAGTCTGCAGCCAATTCTTTCATGGCATTCAAGCTTGCATCTTTAAGGTCACCTTTGCGGAATTCTTCCAGAACGGCTGGAAGTTTATCTTCCATGCGCTGAAGGAACAATTCTTCAAATTCACGAACCTTATCCAGCGGTACATTGCGAAGAAGGTTGTTGGTACCTAAGTAAATGATAGCAACTTGCTTTTCTACAGAAACTGGGCTATACTGAGGCTGTTTCAAGATTTCCACGTTGCGAGCACCTTTGTCAAGTACTGCTTTGGTAGCGGCATCGAGGTCAGAGCCAAATTTGGCAAATGCTTCCAATTCGCGGTATTGCGCCTGGTCCAACTTAAGGGTACCAGATACTTTCTTCATTGATTTGATCTGTGCAGATCCACCCACCCGGCTAACGGAGATACCTACGTTGATCGCTGGGCGAACACCTGCGTTAAACAGGTTCGATTCAAGGAAGATCTGGCCATCGGTAATTGAAATCACGTTCGTTGGGATGTACGCAGAAACGTCACCCGCTTGTGTTTCAATAATCGGAAGGGCCGTTAAAGAACCACCGCCTTTGATCAAGCCAGCTTTTTTGAGGCTTTCTGGCAAGTCGTTCATATTGTTGGCAATGGCATCGTTATTGATCACCTTTGCAGCGCGCTCCAGAAGACGGCTGTGGAGGTAGAATACGTCTCCAGGGTACGCTTCACGTCCTGGTGGGCGACGAAGCAAAAGGGAAACCTCACGATACGCTACCGCTTGCTTGGACAAGTCATCATAGATGATCAACGCTGGACGGCCTGTATCGCGGAAGAATTCACCGATTGCAGCACCTGCGAATGGAGCGTAGAACTGGAGTGGGGCAGGGTCAGCGGCAGATGCAGACACGATCGTGGTGTATGCCATTGCACCGTACTCTTCCAGCGTTCGCGCGATTGCAGCTACTGTAGATGCTTTCTGACCGCATGCTACATAAATGCAGTAAACGGTTTCTCCGCGCTCGTAAAACTCCTTTTGATTCAGGATGGTATCGATTACAATCGCGGTTTTACCCGTCTGACGGTCACCGATTACCAATTCCCGCTGACCACGTCCAATTGGAATCATCGCGTCGATCGCTTTGATACCTGTTTGGAGCGGCTCGTTTACAGGTTGACGGAAAATAACCCCGGGAGCTTTGCGCTCGATGGGCATTTCATATTTTGTTCCGGTGATAGGACCTTTACCGTCGATGGGTTGACCCAGTGGGTTCACCACGCGGCCTACAAAGCCTTCACCTACTTCGATTGAAGCAATCATTCCGGTACGCTTAACAACACTACCTTCTTTGATACCATCAGAAGAACCCATTAGAACGACCCCTACGTTGTCTTCTTCAAGGTTAAGAACGATGGCGCGTACGCCGTTCTCGAACTCAACGAGTTCGCCCGACTGCGCATTGTTGAGGCCGTAAACACGGGCGATACCATCACCCACTTGTAATACAGTGCCCACTTCTTCTAAGTTAGTGTCGGCGCCAAAACCGGATAGCTGCTGCTTCAGTATTGCCGAGATTTCTTCCGGACGTACGTCTGCCATATTGTGATAATTTATTTAATTAAAATTCTTTAATGTATAAGTTTTTACTAAATTGGTTCTTGAGTTCTTCCAACTTACTGGCGACACTCGCGTCGTAGCGTTTGTTATCAAACTCCAGCACAAAGCCTCCAATCAGGTTGGGGTCTACAGAAGGTTGGATCTCCAGGTTGTCGAATGTAATCCCACTGGCGACTACTTTTTGACGTAAATCAGCCAAAAGTGCTTCCTCCAGGGGAACTGCTGTGATGACCTTCACGGTTGTGATGTGCTTCAGCAGCTTGTATTGGTTGACAAATTCGGTACAAATATCTGCTAAGTATCCTTCACGGCCTTTATTTGCCAGAAGATTCATGTACGCCAAGGTGAGGGAGTCCATTTTTTCTTTGAAAAGAGTAGAAAAAATGGCTATTTTTTTATCAGCATGAATGACCGGACTTTTCAGGAAAAGGTATAAGTCGCGGTTTTTTACTGCCGATTGTAGCATGCGCATGTCCGCATATACCTGCTCCAATTTGCCTTGTTCAGAGGACAAGTCGATTAAGGATTTAGCGTAGCGGGTGGCGATTCTGGTTACCGACATAATTGTTGTCTTTAATGGAATTAGTTCAATTTGATCTGATCAACCAGGCTTTTGGCGAATGCCACCTGATCAGGATTGTTCGTCAATTCCTTCCGGAGGATCTTTTCTGCTACTTCAATCGCTAATTTGCCGGTTTGGTTTTTGAGATCCACCATCGCAGCTAATTTTTGATTTTCGATATCTTGCATGGCACTTTCCACACGGCGCTTGTATTCTGCATTCGCGCGTTCTTTTGCTTCTGCAATAATTTCTTCTTTAGCTTCTTTAGCTTCTTTCAAAATTGCCGTACGCTCTTCACGAGCTTGTGCCAACAACTTTTCGTTTTCTGCCTGAAGGTTAGCCATTTCCTGACGGGCTTTTTTTGCCTCGTCCAGGGCGTTTTGGATGTCTGTTTCACGCTCCTTCAACGAATTCGCAATCGGCTTGAATGCGACCCGGCTCATAATGAACCAGAACAATAGAAAGATAAACGTGGTCCAGAAAAGTAGACCCGGATCGGGCATCATCACAGGAAATCCAGCCAAAAATACCATATTACTAGGATGCGTTTATATTTTACAAAAAATGGGATATTACTTTATAATGGCTCGTTTTCGTTGAAAAGAGATCGGGCATTGCGTCGCCAATCGCTTCGCGCCGCCCGATAATCTTTTTCTTAGTTGGCAGCCTTTACGAAGAAAGCCAATACCATGCAAACCAATGCTGCACCCTCGATCAAGGCCGCAGTAAGGATCATGTTTGAACGGATATCACCCTGTGCTTCTGGTTGGCGAGCAATAGCTTCCATTGCTTTTCCACCGATTTGGCCGATGCCAAGACCTGCGCCAATAACAGCGAGGCCAGCGCCTAATACTGTGAAACTCATAATCGTACGTAAGATATAATTGTGAATAATAATTTGTTTTTATCTATTAATGGTGGTGTGGCTCTTCTACCGCAGCTCCAATGTACGTGGCACTTAACATCACGAAAATGAAGGCTTGCAAAAACGCTACCAATAATTCCAACGTCATCATAAACAGGGTCAATGGCACAGATGCCAATACTCCCGCTATACCTCCTCCTGTGCTTTCACCAGAATGACCTAGAATGAAAATCAAACTAACGAATGACAAAATCACAATGTGACCAGCCGTAATATTCGCAAAAAGTCGAAGCAAAAGGGTGAAGGGTTTGAGGAATAGACCCAGTATTTCAATCGGTGTCAAAATCAACACTTTTAATACCGTAGGTACACCGGGCATCCACAAGGTGTGCTCCCAAAAATGCTTATTGGCACTAAAAGTCGAGATTAAAAAGGTCAATACCGCCAAAATGATCGTAACTGAAATGTTACCAGTTACATTGGCACTTCCAGGAAAGAAAGGTATCTGACCAATCAAATTCAATCCCAATACGAAGAAAAAGGCCGATAACAAGTAAGGCATGTATTTTTCGTATTTGTGTCCAATGTTTGGCTTGGCCACATCATCGCGAATGAAGGTAATTAAAACCTCCACCATATTTTGAAGTCCTTTTGGAGCTTTACCACGTCCATTCCGCGCCGCTTTGGCAACAGCAATAAACAAAAACCCAAGTATCAGACAGGTCAGCAACATGGTGAATACGTTCCGCGTAATGCTGAAATCGTAAAATCCAGTAATTCCGCCTCCTAACAAGCCACCATCATACGTGGTCTTAGATTCCAGTTCGTATGGTTTGCCGTTAATTACGGCATATTGAATTTCTATTTGTTTGTTTTTTACCGTGTCCAACAAGGTTTCTTTCGTGAAACAAGAAACTGTGTGTACTCCAGTAGCCATGGATGCGTCTTTGATGCGGTAGATAGCCCCATGATTGAGTACATATCCATTCAGCGTGTTTTCTCCATTCCCGTGGTGGTGTGGGTGAAACGCAGCAGTAGTTCCAACGGTCCAACCATTCGTTGGTGCATACAAAATGCAGGGTAGATGGAAGTAAACATCGCCAATTACGTGGATCGCATTGGCGTCGGAAATATGGTGAACTGCATTGTCTCCCGCATTAAATTCTTCATGATGCTCTTCACAACTGGCCTTGTGGTCAAGGTGTACCAGCGTATCGGGGGCAGTCGTGGAGTCTGTAACTACCTGCGACTGCTCTGAGCCCGCTGCCGCAGGGTGATGATCACCATGAGACTGTGCAAGGGAAGCAGTCGTTAACCCACTGAAAATCAAGTAAAAAAAGACCTTGGTATACACTTTTGCGTTCATAAACGGAAATATCCTTTTTCAAATCGGCTGCAAAGGTAAAACAAGAATGATGGTAAAAAAAAGCGTTGTTGCACATTTCCCCAAAAAAAATTAAGTAAGACGGCAGATCTAGCCTCGATTACAAAATTTAATTTGGATACTCCCTTGTTTTGAGGCCTCAGCAGCGCCTTGGGCTGTGTTTTTTATGAATAGCTCATTTTTTGGTGATGAGTATGCTTTTGATTGGTTTGTTATTGAAACCAGTGATTGATGCAAGGTCGTTTTATTTCGTGCTCTTTCACTTGGATCGAGCGAGTACATGGATTGTTTTTTTACCTCTAGGAAAAAGCATAAATCGTTGATTGCCTTTTTTCCTATTTGCTTTATTTATTTTTGAGTTTTGGTCTATCGATTGTAACAATTTGGTTGAGTTGGATACAAATTAATCCAGCAGGCTTAAATGTTTCGAAGTGATTCTTATTATACATTTTTTGATATCTATAAACGTAATTCATTATGCAACATCGGTTAAATTTGTATTTATACCTTGGATTTATCCTTTTGGGTGCCTATTCCTTTTTTAGTCGTCAGGACTGGAGTGAGTTAGCACTTCATTGGGGTGTTGCTTTTTTATTTGATCCGTTTAAGGTGGATCAGCCTTGGCAAGAACGCCCCAAGTGGCAAAGGGGGGTGTTGCTGATTCAGTTGGCGATCGTTCTTTTTGCCTTTGTGTACACTAATTTTCCCGACATACTTCAAGGTTGGAAAGATGGGTATGAAAACCGCTAAAATCGGGGCGCATGAAATCCATGGCTCAGTTGCCCAATGAGGAAGTATTTCTTCGACAATTAAATTCCCACCGAGGTATTATTTACCGTTTGGTGAGGGTATATGCTTATTCAGCGGCAGATCAGGCTGACCTTGCACAGGAAATGGCTTTACAGCTGTGGAAGTCTTATGCTTCGTTTCAGGGGCAAAGTCAGTTTTCCACTTGGATGTACAGGGTATGCTTAAATACGGCTTTGACTTATTACAAGGTGACGCAGCGAAACCCCACCTTGCCAATGGAGGAACTTAGCTTGACCTCCGACAATGAATCAGAGAGCAAAGAGGAGCGGTTGGAACTATTGTTCCAATTAATACATCAATTACCAGTCTCTGATCGCGCAGTCATTTTCCTCTATCTGGAAGGTCTGTCTGGCCGCGAGATGGCCAATAGTCTCGGGATATCAGAGGGGAATGTCCGCGTTAAACTCACTCGTATAAAGGATAAACTCAAAGATCAATTTTCGAAATATGGATATGAATTTTAATTCACTACCCTCTGACTGGAAGGACCAGCCCGGGGAGCAGCCAAGCTTCAGTATGGATCAACTAACATCCAAATCTCCTCAGTTGATTTTGGATAAGGTGCATCGTAGCATGCGGTATGAATTTTTTAGCGTACTAATAGGTGTAGTAGCTGCGGTAGTAGCTTTGTTATTACTGGACCTACAGGGGCTGATAAGTTCTTTGTTGTGGTTGGCTTTATTTGTGTATGCTGTGGTAATATTGGTTTATGGTATTCGGTTTTTCCGATTTTATCGGCATACCGCTCGGATGGCATTGGATAGTTATGAGAATTTATTGTGGTTGTATTATGAGTTGCGGTTGATGATAGAGGTGTATCGGTCCTTTACTTTGACCTCTATGTTAATTGGATTATCCTTTGGTTTCATAGTGGGTAGCATAGAAGGTTCAAAGGCAGCGCCAATGGAGCTAGCCGATCCGGACTCATTTATTTGGTGGCTTATGCTCACTTTGACGGTAAGCTTTGCTGCTTTGTTAGGGATTATTGAGTGGTGGATATATTATGCTTATGGTCGATCGTTGCGAAGAATTAAGTTAGTGCTGTCCGAGCTAAAAGAAGGGGTGGGGGAGTGAATCAACTCTTTGGAGCCTAGGCTGGTAAAAACCGGGGGGATCTTCCCACCGGTTTTTTTATGGAGTATCGGGAGATATGAAAAAGTAGTAATATTTGTTGGCAAAAATTAATTTTGAAAAGTGGTGATTTTTATCGATAAATTTTTAAGATTTAGAGAATACAAAACAATACGTTTGCAGAATATCCTACTTTCCAAACTGGTATCCCAAAAGGTTCTAATTTGACGTCAATACATCTTTTTTAAAATTGGGAATTCCTTACTTTTTTTTGACAAACTCCTTGCAATCATCGTTCTCCTGACTACCTTTGCGGCCAAGTTAACAAACCCTTAACTAGTCTAATAGGCTTGTTTAGATGGTGTCTAAATAACCAATTAAATTATGTTAGAATGTTGTTAAGGAATCATTCAGTAAATACCTTTGCGCCATGAGTAACGAGCTGTTGCTCAGGTACCAAAAATAACACACCTTATTTATATGTTGCTAAGACGCATCTCTTGGGTTTTCGCGCTTTTGATTGCAGCCTCTACGCTTTCTGCCGAACCGACCATAAGCGCTGGTAAGGAACTCTTTACTGCTAACTGTGCCTCTTGTCATAACAAAAACATGAAAGACAAGCTAACGGGTCCTGCCTTGGGTGGGGTTCGGGAGCGTTGGAACGACGACAAGGCACTTTATTCTTGGATCCGCAATTCTCAGGCGTTGATCGCTACCGGTCATCCTCGTGCGGTGGAACTTTGGAACCAATGGAAACCGGTTCTAATGAACAACTTCACCGGTTTGAAGGATGAGGAGATTGCAAGTATGCTTTTGTACATTGATGATGTGTACAACAAGAAGCCAGCAGCGGCAGTGTCTACTGGCGCGGACAAGGCGGCTGAAGGATCATCTAGCGATGAAAACTCTATGTGGGTTTTTGCAGGGCTGGCCTTGTTGCTTTCTTTGTTGGCATTTGCTTTGATGCGCATTATCGATCACCTCGGAAATGTAACCCGGGTAGCGGAAGGTGAATTGCCAGTATCCAAATCTTGGGTGGATACCCTTTCAAGCAAAGGCTTCATTGCTTTTCTTGTTTTCGCAAGCACTTTGGTGCTCGGGTACAAAACAGTGGACAACGCAACCAATATGGGACGTTCTCAAAATTATGAGCCGGACCAGCCTATCAAGTTCTCTCACAAATTGCACGCGGGTACTAATAAAATTGATTGTCAATACTGCCACGACTCTGCACGCCGTTCCAAGCATTCCTCCATTCCAGGAGCCAATACTTGTATGAACTGCCACGCAGCTGTAAAGAAAGGAAGTCAGTACGGAACCGCTGAGTTAACGAAGATATTCGCATCCATGGGATATGACCCAATTACTAATCAGTACATTAGCGGTTATGATAACTGGACGGACAAGCAAATCGAAGACTTGTACAAGAAGTGGATTGCACAAGAATATATGTCTGAAAAGTCCTTGAGTTCACTTGATGAAAATGGAATTGCAGTAGTAGATGAGCAGTGGGACGGCATTGTAAAGGCCTTGAAAGAAGATTCAAACGGAAAAATACAAGGTCCAATTGAGTGGGTACGTATTCATAACCTTCCTGATCATGCTTATTTCAACCACTCCCAGCACGTAAATATCGGCCAAGTAGCTTGTCAAAAGTGCCACGGCCCTGTTGAAAATATGGAAGTTGTTTATCAGCACTCTTCTTTGGGAATGGGCTGGTGTATTAACTGCCACCGGGAAACAGAGGTGAAATTCGATAATGGATTCTACAAAAACTACAATGCGGAATACATCAAAGCGCACAAAAAGTCAGTGGGCAAATCAGATGAGGAAGCCAGCAAAGTAGTTGTAGAAGATATTGGCGGTTTGGAGTGCCAAAAATGCCACTATTAATCACTCCTTTATTTATTCAACCTATTAAATAACGACCGGTTTATCCGGATTATATAAATCAGCAATTATGCACCACGATAACGGTATTTGGGTTAGTTCTGATGATCTGAATCGCGAAGAAAGTTTCCTTCGTTCTGCTGAACAGGAATTCACCGTGGAAAACGCCGTCGAAACCGACGGAAAATGGGAAGCCAGCCGCCGCGATTTCTTAAAAGTTTTAGGCTTTGGTCTGGGAGCAGCTACCTTGGCTGCTTGCGAAACACCTGTTCGGAAAGCAATCCCTTATGTTTCCAAGCCAGATGAAATCGTTCCTGGCGTTGCTAACTATTTTGCCTCTACCATCGTAGATGGAGGTGACTACTGCTCTGTGTTGGTAAAAACACGGGAAGGTCGTCCAATCAAAATAGAGGGTAACTCTATTTCCAGCGTTACCAAAGGCGGTACCAGCGCTCGGGCTCAAGCCAGTGTGCTTAGTTTGTATGACACTAAGCGCATACGCACTGCTGGAATGGTGGCAGACGGAGCTGTTACCGATAAGTCATGGGCTGATCTGGATACAGAAATTAAGGCAAAATTGGCTGCAGGAAATGTACGCATCCTGACAGGAACGCTGATGAGTCCATCAGCAAAGGCCGTTTTAGCTGAATTCGTTGCAAAATACCCCACCGCAAAAGTAGTATCCTACGATCCAGTTTCTGCTTCTGCTTTGTTGGATGCCAATAAAGCGTGCTATGGAATGCGCGTGGTTCCTCATTACGATTTTGAAAAGGCGGATGTGATCGCGTCCTTTGGTGCCGACTTCCTCGGAACCTGGATTAGTCCAGTGGAATACGCTCGTGCTTATGCCGAGAACCGTAAGACCGCGAATGTACGCGCTGGAAAGATGTCTCGCCATTACCAAGTGGAGAGCTACATGTCCCTGACAGGTTCTAATGCCGATAATCGAATTGCTGTTCGCCCAAGTGAAATGGGTGCGGCAATTTCTTATTTATACTCAAAAGTAACTGGTCAGCCAGGTGTCTCTGGTTTGAACGATAAAGCAAAAGCAGGTCTGGATGCAGTGGCAGCCGATCTGGCTAAAGCACATGGCCGCTCCTTGGTTGTTAGCGATTCCAATAACCTCGCTGAACAAATCATGATCAATAAGATCAATGAGACCCTAGGTAACTTGAACGCAACAGTACAGTTCGCAGCCTATTCCAATCAGCGCCAAGGTGATGATCAGGCGTTTGCTGATCTATTGAATGAGATGAATGCGGGTGCTGTACAAAGCTTGATAGTTTGGGGCGCTAATCCTGCCTACGATCGTGCAGATGCCGAGGCTTTCAAGGCTGCCATGACCAAGGTTCCAACTCGGATTTCTTTCTCCGGCGTTTTGGATGAAACAACGGCTCTTTGCAATTACGCTACCCCTTCACACCATATTTTGGAGTCTTGGGGTGATGCAGAACCCAAAAATGGCTACTACAGTTTAATTCAGCCTACCATTGCGCCCCTGTTCAAAACGCGCCAAGCAGAACATTCCTTGTTGGAGTGGGCAGACAGCGCTAAATTGAACCGTGCAGCTGAACAGCCTTATTATGAATTTGTTAAGGCTTTTTGGACCAGCAATTTGTTTGGAAAGCAATCCAAATTTGCGACTCCTCAAGCTTTCTGGGATATCAGCCTGCACGATGGTATTTTCGAAGTTCCAGTAGCAGCTTCTACCGTTTCCAACAGTTCTGTAAGTCCTGACCTTTCCATGGTTAGCAAGCCTTCTTCTTCCGAGCTGGAGGTGGTTTTCTATGAAACCGTCAACACTGGAAACGGACAATACGCACACAATCCTTGGTTGCAAGAGATGCCCGATCCAGTGAATCGTACCGTTTGGGGTAACTACCTCAGCGTTCCGAACAGCTGGGATGGCAACAGTAAAATTGCTGGCTGGAATAACCTGAACGATGGTGACCAGGTAGAGATGGACGTGAATGGTAAAAAGGTAACTTGCACGGTCGTTCGCTCCTTCGGTTTGGCTCCAAACACCTTAGCTATCGCATTAGGGCAGGGAAGAACTTCCGGTGGCTGTGGAGTAGGATATGGTGTAGATGTTAATCCTTTGTTGGGTAAACAAGGAGCTTATACGCAATATTTCTCTTCAAATGTTTCAGTTTCTGGAAAAGTTGGAGAGGATAAATCCTACGCTTGTGTACAGCACCACCATACAATGGGTGTCACAGGCAAGGATGGAGAGGCTACCATCAATGTAGATGAAAAAGTACTTGGTTTCCAAGGTGCTTTGACGGATCGTTCGATCATCTTCCCAGGTAACCTGAACGAGGTGACTGGACTAACAGATAAGATGACGGACTTCCACCACAAAGCAGACCATTTGAATCAGCAGACCTTATATCCTGAGCGGGAATCTTGGTTCTCTACAGGTGTTAAATGGGAAATGTTTGTTGACTTGAATGCTTGTATCGGCTGTGGCGCCTGCCAGGTAGCTTGTGTGGCCGAAAACAACGTTCCAGTTGTTGGTAAAAACGAAGTACACCGTCATCACGAAATGACTTGGTTGCGGATTGATCGTTATTTCTACGGAGATTTCGAGAATCCCAAGGTGGTCTATCAGCCAATGATGTGTCAGCACTGCGATAACGCACCTTGTGAAAACGTATGTCCGGTAGCGGCCACTCCACACAGTATGGAGGGCTTGAACCAAATGGCTTACAACCGTTGCATTGGTACCCGTTACTGCGCAAATAACTGCCCATATAAAGTTCGTCGTTTCAACTGGCTGGATTACACCACTGCTGATTTGTGGAGCTCTAACGAAGAGCGCGTATTCCACGTTGAAGGGGATGATAAGCCATTCTATGCGGACAACTTGGTTCGTATGGTGCTCAACCCAGATGTAACTGTCCGTACTCGTGGTGTAATCGAGAAATGCTCCTTCTGTGTACAGCGTATCCAAGAAGGTAAATTGGCTGCTAAGCAAGAGAACCGTCCAGTGGCAGATAACGATGTTCGCACTGCCTGCCAAACGGCTTGCCCAACCAACGCCATTGTTTTCGGTAACGCGAACAATCCGGATAGCGAATTGAACAAACGTCGTAACAACAGCGGACCATTGGCTTACCAGGTTTTGGAGGAGATCAATGTTCGTCCAGGCGTTCACTACACGGCGAAAGTGCGCAATAGCAACACTTCGTTAGACGCTTAATTACTAGGCAGAGGAAACAGATTATTAAGAACAATAAGAACGTATTTTATATATGTCTCAACCAATAGCGCCCGTACGGCACATTCTGATCGAAGGCAATAAATCGTACCACGATATTACGGAAGATTTATGTACGCCCACCGAAACCACGCCATCGCGTGAGTGGATTGTTGCTTTCACGCTCTCTGCAGCCTTCTTGGGTTTGTATTTATTTGCCATTGTCTGGACAGTTTGGAAGGGTATTGGTGAATGGGGAGCTAACCGAACCATTAACTGGGCATGGGATATCACCAACTTCGTTTGGTGGATCGGTATCGGTCACGCCGGAACCCTTATTTCCGCGATCCTTTTGCTTTTCCGTCAACGCTGGCGTACCGGGGTAAACCGGGCAGCGGAAGCGATGACCATTTTCGCGGTAGTTTGTGCCGGACAATTCCCGATCTTCCACATGGGTCGTGTTTGGTTGGCATTCTTTATCTTCCCTTTCCCCAACACACGCGGTCCACTTTGGACCAACTTTAATTCTCCGTTGTTGTGGGACGTATTTGCGATCTCTACCTATTTCTCTGTGTCCCTGTTGTTCTGGTACACCGGTTTAGTACCTGATTTGGCAACTGTGCGGGATCGTGCGACGGGTTTCCGTCGGAAAATGTATGAATTATTTTCGTTTGGATGGACGGGTAGTGCCAAGCACTGGCAACGTTGGGAGTCACTGTCTTTGATTTTGGCAGGTATCTCTACGCCATTGGTACTTTCTGTACACACCATCGTATCCTTTGACTTCGCCACTTCAGTTATTCCAGGATGGCACACGACGATTTTCCCACCCTATTTCGTTGCGGGTGCGATCTTCTCTGGATTTGCCATGGTACTTACGCTGATGTTGATTACCCGTAAGGTATTGAAGTTGGAAGAGTATATCACAATGAACCACATTGAGTCAATGAACAAAGTAATTGTGTTGACTGGTACGATTGTGGGTGTGGCTTATTTGACGGAGCTATTTGTTGCCTGGTACTCTGGATATATTTACGAACAATTTGCCTTTTATAACCGTGTATTTGGTGTTTACTGGTGGTCATATTTCGGTATGATGTTCTGTAACGTAGTGAGTCCACAGTTATTCTGGTCTAGGAAGATACGTCGCAGTATTTGGTGGACCTTCTTTTTGAGTATCGTTGTTAACATTGGTATGTGGTTTGAGCGTTTTGTGATCATTGCCACTACGCTTGCTCGCGATTTCTTGCCTTCTTCCTGGAGCTATTACTCTCCAACTTGGGTTGAAATTGCCATTTTCTCTGGTACGGTGGGTCTTTTCTTTACCTTGTACTTGACATTTACCCGTGTTGCTCCTGTGGTTGCTATTGCAGAGGTGAAATCCATTTTAAAGGTTGCGGGCAATCAGTATGTAGAAAAAGCACGTAAGGAGTACCAAGAGCGCCAGCAGAAGGGTAGTAGTGCGGCACACCATACGGTTGAACATTAATGATTGTTTGATTTCGAATTCACAATTTTTGCTAACATTAAATTATTCTATATAGATGGCTTCCGACACACAAAAAGTTCTGTACGGACTTTACAACGACGAGGAAGATTTGAAGAAGGCCGTAAAAGCCGCAAACGCTGACCACCTGGATATCATGGACGTTTACACGCCCTTTCCAGTGCACGGTTTGGATCCGGTTTTGGGTTTAAAAGAGAGTCGTCTTCACATTCTTGGTTTCATCTACGGTGCAATTGGAGCATCCTTTGGATTCGGTGTAATGTCGTATGTTTTTACGCGTGACTGGCCGATTGTTTTTGGTGGTAAACCTTACTGGTCTGTTCCGGCATTTATTCCGATCACTTTTGAGATGACGGTCTTGTTTGCCGCATGGGGTATGACCCTTACATTTTATACCATTTGTGGTCTGTGGCCAGGTGTAAAAGCGAAGACACTCGACCTTCGTATTACCGATAACAAGTTCTGCATTGCGTTTGACGTAACAGAAACAGAAGATCGGGATTCTGAGAAAATTCGTTCCTTTTTTGGAAAAACTGGAGCTGCTGAAGTGAACGTTAAAACGATCTAAGTTTTCATCAGTAGTTTACATTGTATCAACGTTTCAATCTTTGACAATGAAAAATATAATCGGCGCTATCGTTGGAATAGCCCTATTAGCGTGGTTCTTTTCCCTTTGCTCCCCGGCGGGCAAAAACCTAACTGGACATGAGTACATGCCTGACATGGCTCACCCTGTTACTTACGAAGCCAATGTTTATTCGGCTTATGAGCACAATCACTGGGATGATGAAAGTGTTTTTGCCAAGTCAGCTTTGTCTGCGCCTCGTACGAAGGTAGCTGGCACAGTGGCTCGGGGTGCTACAGGTGTTTATTACACTGATGCATCTGCGCTTGATGTTGTTCGCGGCATTAATGCTTCTAACGCTATCGCAGCACCTGTGAATGGAGAAGCTCCTTTTTATTTTGCCAATACGGAGGAAGAACGTCTTCGCTGTGAAAAGGAAATGGTTCAAAATCCATTCCCCATCACGGCGGCAGGTTTGGCTAAGGCGAAACCACTCTATGACATCTACTGTGGCATTTGCCACGGCGAGAAAGGCGATGGTCAAGGGTGGTTGGTTACAATGCCAGACTCCAAATATCCTGCACAGCCTAAAAATTTGATAGCAGACGACATGATTGCGGCAGGCAATGGCCGTTATTATTTCGGCATCATGTACGGTAAAAACGTCATGGGAGGTTATTCTGATAAGCTATCATTTGAAGAGCGTTGGCAGGTGATCCACTACATTCGTTCGCTTCAAGCGAAAGCGAAGGGTTTAAAGTACGATGAAATGGACAATACATTGAGTAATCTTGAACGACCTGCTAAAGGAACTGCATCGGGTCCTGCCAGAGTTCAAGTGGTAGCTCAATAATGGATGTATTGAATTCGATATAACTTATTCACAGTAAAAATTTTCCGGCAAAACCGGCCTTATCATATGAATCTCAGCAATACACAATTTGTATTTGAAGGCAAGACGAAACGCACGCTCCTAATCGGTATGGCCATTGGCTTAGTGTGTCTTGTGATGACCTTCTTTGGCGACGATGATTATCATACTCGTTTTTGGACCAACTTTTTGCACAATTCCGTATTCTTCACGGGGGTATCCTTTATGGCACTGGCTTTTCTAAGCGCCCAGATTACTGCTTTTGCAGGCTGGATGACCGCAATCAAGCGGGTTTGGGAAGCGATGACCATGTTCATCGTTGTTGGAATTGTTCTCATGGCTGTTATTGTGGCTGGTGTTTGGGGCCATCTTCACCACCTTTACCACTGGAATGTTGGTGGTGTTGCTGAGGTTGGTTCCGATGCCTATGATAGTATTATTGCCGGTAAATCATCTTTTTTAAATCCTACCTGGTTTACATTAGGTACAGTTGGTTTCCTAGCAATTTGGTACTATTGGGCGCTGAAAATTCGCAGTGCTTCGGTTAACCAGGATACTTTGGAAACTCCATCCCTCGATTATTACAAGCAACAGCGCCGTTGGGCTGCTTCCTTTTTGCCGGTGATCGGCTTCTTGGTGTGTGTCTTCATTTGGCAGTCTGTTATGTCTATTGATACCCACTGGTACAGTACGATGTTCGCTTGGTACTCTATGATTTCACTTATGCTCGGCTCTATCTCTTTGGGGGTAATGTTGATCATTTATTTGAAGTCAAAGGGCTACATGGAATATGTATCTCGCGACCATGTTCACGATGTGGGTAAATTCTTGTTTGGTATCAGTGTGTTCTGGACCTACCTGTGGTTCGACCAGTTTATGTTGATCTGGTACTCAAACAACGGTGAGGAGACCATCTATTTCAAAGAAAGGATGAATCACTATCCAATTCTTTTTTGGGGAAATCTTCTTCTGAATTTCATTACTCCGTTCTTCATCTTGATGCGCAATGATACTAAACGCAAGTTTGGTACCATGTTCTTCGTTGCAGCGATTGTCTTTTTCGGTCACTGGTGGGATTTCTTCTACATGATTAAGCCAGGAGCTCGAATTGCTGCTCATGAATCGATGGAAATGCACAGCAGCCATAGTACCTCTCACTCAGCTGCCCCTGTGACTACTACTACATCTGCTGACACTTCGGCACATGCGACGGATGCTCATGGTGCAGAGGCACTTGCTGCTGAGTCTCATGGTGCAGAGGCACACGCTGCTGAAGCTCATGGTTCAGAGGCGCATGCTGCAGATGCACATGCTACCGATGCGCACGCTGCTGATGCACATGGTGATCATGGTTCGGTGGATGAGAGCAAGTCGTTCAAACTCGGTTACTCAATTCCTGGTTTGGAAGAGTTAGGTATTATGATTGGCTTTTTATCGCTCTTTTTGTTTGTTTTCTTCTCCAATCTTGCAAAAGCTTCCTTGTTACCAGCTCGGGATCCTTATTTGGAGGAAAGCTTGCACCATGAAACGGGTGCCTTGATTGAAAGCGAACAGGAGGAAAATTCTGGTCACGATCATCATTAATTTAGAATCATTCTAAGAAGATACTGGAGGGGTGAACGAATGCATCGCTTCAACGTATCTTTGGGCTAAATAAAAAATAAACGACAGCAATGACTGCTATCATTATTCTTCTCTGTGTAATTCTAATTTCGATCGTACTAGTTCAGATCGGTAAGGTAACTGAATTGACTGCTCAAATCAAAGGAGAGCAGGAAGTTATGAAAGACAACAGCAAATGGAATGCTGGGCTAGGCCTTGTTTTCATGGTTGTTTTCTTGGTTGCAGTGTTTATCTCTGCGTATGATTACAGAAACGTAATGCTGGGCTATGGTCCATTGACCTCGGCTTCTGCACACGGTGCGGTTTTAGACAGTCTTTTTAATGTTACACTGTTTTTCACCGGTATTGTATTCGTGCTGACGCACATTGCTCTTTTCTGGTTTGCGTTCAAATACCGTTACAAGCCTGGCCGTAAGGCTGCCTTTATTTCACATGACAATCGTCTTGAAATTTGGTGGACAGCTATTCCAGCTGTTGTAATGGCCATTCTTGTTGTACGCGGTCTGAACGCTTGGAATACGGTTATGGCGGATGTCAAAGAAGGGGAAGACTACTTAGAGATTGAGGCTACTGGCCAGCAATTCAACTGGATTATGCGTTACCCTGGTCCTGATGGTAAATTGGGTGCTCGTGACTATAAGTTAACCAGCGCGAACAACCAGCTTGGTCAGGACTTCAAGGACTCCAAAAACTGGGATGATATTATCCCTGGCCAGGAGCTTTATCTTCCTGTTGGTAAGAAGGTAAGGGTTCGTATTACAGCAAAAGACGTACTACACAATTTCTACCTTCCACATTTCCGTGTGAAGATGGATGCTGTTCCTGGTATGCCTACCTATTTTGTTTTCACTCCTGTGAAAACAACCACCGAGATGCGTCAGGAATTGAAAAAGTATCCTGAATTCAACGAGCCGTATGATCCAGCCGATCCAACAGGTCCTAAACGTTGGGAAAAGTTTGATTACGAGCTGGCTTGTGCTGAGTTGTGTGGAAAAGGTCACTACTCGATGCGCCGTATCTTCAAGGTTGTATCTCAAGAAGAGTATGATGCCTGGTTAAAGACGCAAGAATCCTTTTACTTAACTCAGATCCACAATAAAGACGGTAAAGAGAACGAAGATCCTAACTGGGATGTTACCCTTCCCGTTGAAGCTGCTATTATTAAAAAGGAGCTGACAGAAGCGGTTTCTGCTGCTGCTGGTTCAGATGATCCGTCTGCAAAGCCAATTCGCTTGGATCGTATTCACTTTGAGACTGGTGCTGCTGCACTGACTACTGATAGTAAGTATGAGTTAGACGTCTTGTTAGACATCTTGAATCAATATCCTACGCTTTCTATCTCTTTGGAGGGGCATACCGATAATGTAGGCGATGCAGCCGCTAACATGGAACTTTCCAAGCAGCGCGCCTCCTCTGTAGTTTCTTACTTGACTAGTCGTGGCATTTCTGCTGCTCGCTTGCGTTCAACTGGCTGGGGCGATACAATACCTACGGCTTCCAACGAAAAAGCAGATGGACGTCGTAAAAATCGTCGGGTGGAAGTGAAAGTTTTGAACAAAGTAGCTACTGTTGCTATTTAATCTGATATTACAAAGAAAGCACCTGAGCCTCTTAGGCAATAACAAAATAAATCTGGTTTATGACACACACAGTTAATGCTGTAGAAACGTTGGAAGAAAAACTCACTGAAGAGTTGGGCCTGAACGATCATTTTCATGATCACCACCATGGCGACAAGTTTCAGTCGAATTTTTTGACCCATTATGTGTTCAGTACTGACCACAAGATGATTTCTCGTCAGTTCCTGATCACAGGTATATTCTGGGCCTTTATTGGGGCTGCGATGTCCGTTATTTTCCGTCTTCAATTGGGTTTCCCGGAAGCGGATATGGCTTGGTTGCGTCCACTTTTAGGTAAGTGGATTATGGTGAATGAGGCGGGTATCGGAAAGTTGGATCCTGAGTTTTACTATGCATTGGTTACCATGCACGGTACCATCATTGTATTTTTTGTATTGACCGCTGGTTTGAGCGGAACTTTTTCTAACCTTTTGATTCCGTTGCAGATTGGTGCCCGTGATATGGCTTCTCCATTGTTGAATGCCATGTCTTACTGGTTCTTTTTCCTTGCAGGGGTAATCATGTTCCTCTCTCTGTTACTTAGCACGGGTCCTTTCTCAGGTGGTTGGACAGCATATCCTCCATTAAGTGCGCTTCCTCAGGCGGCGGATGGTTCGGGAACTGGTATGACGCTTTGGATTGCCGGTATGGCGATGTTTATTGTTTCTTCTCTTTTGGGCGGTATCAACTACATCACCACTGTGTTGAACATGCGTACTAAGGGTATGAGTTTGTGGCGCATGCCTATGACTATTTGGGCCTTCTTTGTAACTGCCATTTTGGGTGTACTTTCTTTTCCAGTACTCTTCTCTGGTGTATTGTTATTGATGTTTGACCGCTCAATGGGTACCTCTTTTTACTTGAGTGAGATTGTTGTCGGTGGACAGGTGTTGGATCGTATCGGTGGTAGTCCTATCTTGTACCAGCACTTGTTCTGGTTCTTAGGCCACCCAGAGGTTTATATTATCATCCTACCTGCGATGGGTATTGTTTCAGAAGTTCTTTCTGTAAACGCACGTAAACCTATCTTCGGTTACCGCGCGATGGTATTTTCCATATTGGCGATTGGTTTCCTATCCTTCATCGTTTGGGCGCACCACATGTTCATGTCTGGGGTGAATCCATTTATTAGTAATTTCTTTGTGGTGTTCACGTTGATTATCGCGGTTCCTTCTGCGGTAAAGGTGTTCAACTGGATTTCCACTATATATGGTTCTAACTTCCGGTTCAATTCTCCCAGCTTGTTTGCTGTTGGTTTTGTTTCCATGTTCATTTCTGGTGGTTTGACTGGTATTTTCTTGGGTAACTCTGCTATTGACATTCAATTGCACGATACGTACTTCGTGGTGGCTCACTTCCACATTGTGATGGGGGTTGCTGCTTTCTTTGGTATGTTCGCGGGTGTTTATCACTGGTTCCCTAAGATGTTTGGTCGTTTCATGAATGAGACGCTAGGTAAGATTCACTTTTGGGGAACTATGATTGGTGCTTATGCTATTTTCTGGCCAATGCACTATACGGGTATGGCGGGTGTACCACGTCGCTATTATGACATGGGAGCGTCTTTTGATGCGTTCAAGCACTTCACCGATCTGAATAAGTTTATTACGGTGGCTGCGATTGTAGTCTTTTTCCTTCAGATTGTGTTTATCATTAACTTCTTCTACTCTATTTTCAGTGGTAAGAAAGTAACGGTAAAAAATCCATGGGGTGCAACCACCTTGGAGTGGACTACTCCAATTGACGCCGGACACGGTAACTGGCCAGGAAATATTCCTGCGGTTCAGCGTTGGGCATATGATTACGGTAAGGATGGTGAGGAGTTTATTCCTCAATATGTTCCATTGAAAGCAGGCGAAAAGGATCACGGTCACTAATTATACTATGGAGCGCAACGATTTTACAGCCAGTGTAGGTACATCAAAGGGCTTGTTTGCTCAGATGGTTTCCGATTTTTCCTTATTGGTAAAATTTCGGTTAACCCTCCTGGTATTGTTTTCTGCTGCACTATCTTATTTTATTGTTGCAGGATCTGAGTTTAGTTGGCTCTCCTTGGTTTTATTGACTGTTGGTGGTTTTTTGGTTACTGGCTCTGCCAATACTTTAAACCAGGTATTGGAGCGTGATTATGATCGGTTGATGCAACGTACAGCAAACCGCCCGTTAGCGGCTGGTCGGATGTCCGTTGCATCTGCTGTCCTGACCGCTGGTGTGATGGCTTTGTTGGGGATTTGTGTTTTGTCTCTTTTGAATCCTCTTGCGGGGTTTTTAGGCACCTTATCCTTAATTAGCTACTCCTTTATTTATACTCCTATGAAGCGTTATTCTTCACTGGCGGTATGGGTAGGAGCAATACCGGGTGCATTGCCTAATGTGATTGGTGCCGTAGCACATGAGCAGCAATTTACCTCCTTTGCTATCATGTTGTTTATGATTCAGTTCCTTTGGCAATTCCCTCATTTCTGGGCTGTTGCTTGGTTAGCGGATGAGGATTACAAGAGGGCTGGATTTTATTTGTTACCATCCAGTAGTGGGGAGAAAGATCGGACGGTAGGCAGTATATCCGCCATGTTTTGTTTGGCTTTGGTATTATTGTCTGTTGGTTCTTGGTTGGTGGGTTTAGTAGGGTTAACAGCGACGCTCTTTCTAGTGGTGTTGAATATATATTGGTTGGTTGCATGTTGGAAACTGCATACTACTTGTAGCAGGGAGAGTGCTCGCAAACAGATGTTTATCTCTTTTATTCACTTGCCTGTTACGTTAATAGTCTTATTATTAGACCGTCTTTTTTAGATGAATACAACAACAGCCTCTAGTTACAGTAGCAATAAAATTCATCCACTCAAATTGACATTATGGGTGGGCATAGGAAGTATTATTATGATGTTTGCTTCCTTGACAAGTGCTTTTGTGGTTCGTCGGGCTGCGGGTAATTGGTATGAGTTTAAGTTGCCGGATTTGTTTTTTATCAATACAATTGTATTGGTGCTAAGCAGTGTCACGTTGCAGATGTCATATCAGGCATTTAAACGGTCAGCTGCTGTTCCATATCGTCGGTGGATGGTTGCGACCTTTGTTTTGGGATGGTTGTTTGTAATTTTGCAATACCAAGGTTGGATGTTAATGACCGCTGCGGGTGCTACTTTTACGATTAACCCCTCTAGTTCTTTTATTTACCTAATTTCAGGGGTGCATGCTGCGCACGTACTCGGCGGAATTGTTGCTTTGGTGGTTGCCATGGTCTTTGCATTTCGTTTACCTGTGAAACCAACACCTCGGCGTTTGATGCGTTTTGAGTTGGTCTTGCAGTACTGGCATTTCGTAGATATACTTTGGATCTATTTGATAATCTTTTTTGCTTTATACCTTTAGTATTGGGGTATATAACTATTGAAACTAACTTTATTCAGTAAAAAAATGGCAGATACTTCTGTGGCACACGCACACGAAACGCACGAACACGATGCCGGCTCTTGGGATGGCGGTAAAGAACCGTTTAAGGCAAGTTATGGCAAACTAATGATGTGGTACTTTTTGGTATCCGATGCATTTACTTTTGCAGGCTTTTTGATCGCTTATGGAGCGCTTCGCTTTAGTATGCCGACTTGGCCGGAGCCCGATTGGGTTTTTGCTACGGCGCCTTTCTTGAGTGGACACTGGCCCTTGATCTTTGTTACGTTTATGACATTCGTTCTGATTTTCAGTTCGGTTACGATGGTACGTGCGGTTCAAGAGGGTCATCGTGAGAATCAGCGCGGGGTTGTTTTCTGGATGGTGATGACGGTTTTGGGAGGTGCTACCTTCCTTGGTTGTCAGGCGTATGAATGGACAACTCTGATTGCTAAAGAAGATATGACCATTCGCCAGAATCCATTTGGTCGTCATTTGCACGACGGTGTCTATTTGATGGAGGATGGTAAGGAAGCTACTTATCCTGATGGTGCACCTATCACTTTCAAGAAGGGTGATAACTACACCTTACACCATCTTTCGAATGATCCAGTTTCTGGTGAGCTATCGGCAGAAGGACTGTTGTACCCAGATCGC
Organism: Chitinophagales bacterium; assembly: GCA_046316495.1. Classification (GTDB taxonomy): domain Bacteria; phylum Bacteroidota; class Bacteroidia; order Chitinophagales; family Saprospiraceae; genus M3007. The sequence goes on along the minus strand of JBKDAM010000130.1, from coordinate 32,634 downwards.
GACCATCATGTTTCTGAGTTGCACTCTACCAAAATAAAGTATACAAGCGGCCCGATGGCCGGCCAGGAGTCTGAAGTTCCATTTGGTCCAAAGGCATTTGGCGCTTTGTTCTTTTTTATCACAGGTTTCCACGGTTTCCACGTATTTTCTGGGGTAGCGTTCCTAGCTATTATTGCGATTAATGCGGCGAGTGGTCTTTACGCTGCTCGTAAGAATGGATATGAGATGGTAGAGAAAATTGGTTTGTACTGGCACTTTGTAGACTTGGTATGGGTGTTTGTATTCCTTGTGTTCTACCTTCTGTAAACCTTATTTTTTAACGACCTTATATTTCCATATCTGTTATGGCTCAGCATACATCATACGAAGAACAAAAGCGATTTGTGGTACGAGGCCTGATTTTGTTAGGTATTATTACTCTAGTCGAAGTTTTTATCGCCCTTTGGGCCAAAGGCCACCTTTTCGGTGCCAAATGGGAGGGCGCCTTACATTATGTTTACATGTTTGCAATGGTAGGGGCTTCTATTTACAAGGCTTATTTCATTGTGTTTCACTTTATGCACATGGCTCACGAGGTTCGCGGTTTAGCATTAAGTGTCTTGTTACCAATGTCACTTCTTATTTGGGCGCTCATTGCCTTTTTTCAGGAAGGGACTTCATGGGGAGCTCGTCGGGAGCAAATCCGTGAGTTTAATGAAGAGGTTGTCCAGCCTGCTCCATCCGGGGCTAAGCAGGGTTATCTTTTGGTTCCGGACTATTCAACTCTTAAGGGTTAATAAAAGAAAGGCGGGGTTAAACACCTCGCCTTTTTTCTTGTTAGGTATCCATATTGTTATTAATTACTGATTTCTTTATTTTTGATTTTTCTTTATTATGCAAGACAAAGAGGTTAAGGCAAGTGGTCTCAATAAGCTGATTGTTTATGGAATTATTGGCCTTTTATTGGTGGTGTTCCCTGCTGTTTCCTATATTTACTTGAAGGATGGGTTTAAATGGCGGGTACAGGCACAGTCCGAATTGCAGGATTATGGTAAAATTCGTGCTGCTTATGTTGTGTGGCAGGATGGCTCGAAGGAGGATTTATTAAAGGGGAAGGTTTGTGTTGTTCATCAATTTGAAGAGCAGCCTGATTTAACTCCTGCGAATCAACGAATAATTGATTTGTGTGAAGAGTTGCATAAACAATATGGTTTTAAGCCTGGTTCGGATCAGAATGATTTTCGGTTGGCCTTGATTGCGGAAGGGCAGACTCCGGCGTTCAAGAATTATGCGGATTCGAAGGAAAGTGCAGAGATGGCCACTTGGGTATGGACAGGTGGTATGGGTTCTTGGACTACTATTTTAAAGAATGGCTTTGACTATTATTGTTCTAAGAATAAGATCAGTCCTTATGAGGATTATTTTGCGGTTACGGATACCGCTGGTATCATTCGGCGGTTTTACAATGCGCAGGATCCTGCAGAAGTTGATCGTATGGTTCAACAGATAGCTTTGCTCTTACCTAACAAATAATTATATTTTATGAATACAGATAATAACCTTATCCTGGAAAAGCGGCTCAACATTGCTGCTTATCTTTTTTCGGCAGTTGTTTTGTTAGTGGTGGGAGGTTTAAGGAGTTTGCCTAAGTTGGATTTAGGTATGGATTTTACTTTTTTACCTCCATTCCACGCTTCTTTGAATGCATTGGCTGCGGTATTCTTGATTCTCGCTTTTTATTACGTTAAGCAAGGGGATTATGGGCGGCACAGCCAGATGATTTACATTGCGCTCTTTTTCTCGGCCTTGTTTTTGATTTCCTATGTTTTGTATCACGCTACCTCTCCAGAGATACTTTATGGTGATGCCAATCATGATGGGGTGTTAAGTATGGATGAAAAGGCGGCTGTGGGATCCTCCCGTACTGTCTACTTGTTGTTATTAGCTACCCACATTATTTTGGCTGGAGGCATTCTGCCTTTTATATTGCTCACTTTTATTAGGGCGTACACCCATCAATACGAACGGCATCGGAAGATGGCTCGGTGGGTTTTCCCGCTGTGGTTGTATGTGGCGATAACGGGTCCTTTATGCTTTTGGATGTTAAAGCCGTATTATCAGTAATTTCTATTTTTTTGTTCACCATTTCAATTTGGTCTATGAAACGTTTCGTCTTCAAGTGGTTTGCTGTTGTATTGTTGACCATGGTGGCTGTTTCGGTGAGTTGGTCACAATGTCCAATGTGCCGGATGTCTGCTGAGTCCAATCTTCAAAATGGAGGTACCAGTGGTGCTGGTTTGAATGCCGGTATATTATATATGTTGGTTGCTCCTTATTTAATTGTGGGCGGCATTGCTTTTTGGTGGTGGAGAAATCGCAAAAGCAGTTCAAATGAAACGGCTTTGCACGATCTGCCTGATAATTCGAGTACTTGGAATTAAAATTTATTTAAAAGCCTTTGTTTTTTTAACAAGGGCTTTTTTTTTGTTTTGAATTTCTATACCTTTGGAAGGCCTTCAACCGAATTGTTTTATAATTGAAATATAACTAATACATTTCTTAACCTTTCTTTACGATTCATTTCAAAATTCACTAACCATGAACACTGCAAAACTTTATTTAGTACTCGCTGGATTATTGTTAGGTTTGGCTCAACCGATTTCTGTTTCTGCGAGCAATGCTATTTCTACAAAAGAGGCTCGTCAGGGTATTTTTCAAAAATGGAAAGAGCAAAATTCAGATCAAGTGAATGTGGCAATTGCTGAGCATGGACAGGTTTCCAAGTTTCAGAAGGCGAAGTTATTCGCGAAAAAGCGCTTTGCTGGTGAAAAAGTTGATTTTAAAACAGAGCCAGATCGCTGGATGTGGTATTGGCTAGCGGGTTGGGCTATTGGTCTTGCTTTGACGATTGTGGGGATTCCCTTGATTGGCACCGTTGGTTTGCTCTTTACAAGTATAGCCGGTTTATTCTGGGCGGCAGGTTCGATTTGTGGAATTATTTGGCTGTTAAAAATAAGTGGGGCAATTTCATAGTGATTTTAAGGGTAATTTGTTGAAGCGACTCCATTTGGTATTGTACAGGTGGAGTCGCTTTATTTTATCCAGTTTGCAGGATTTAAGCGTTCTTTTTCCTGCCAAAGTTCAAAGTGTAATTCAGCGGCACCGGAGATAGGGTTGGTGCTCAGTTTCCCGAGGACCGCTCCTGCATTTACTTTATCCCCTTTGTTGACCGAAGTTTCACTTAAGTTGGAATAGACGGAGTAGTAGTTTCCATGCTGGAGGATGACGGTATAGTCATGTCCCGGAATGTATTGTACGCCTGCGACTGCGCCCTCGAAAATGGATTTTACAGGCGCTTCCTCGGTGCTGCGAATGTCGATCCCATTATTGGTTATTTCTATATTCTTGAGGGTGGGGTGTTTTTGCCGACCGAAGCTACGGGCTATTACGCCACCTTCTACGGGCCAGGGTAGTTTACCGCGTAACTTTTTGAATTGGTTGCTGGCTAGGTCTTCTACTTTTTCCAGGTTTTTGGAGTTGGTGTTTGATTCTTCTGGAGCGGCTCTTTTTCGGTTGTTTTCGCGGACATCCTTTTGAACGTTTTCTTTAGCAATTTTTTTTGCGATTTCGGCAGAAATGACGGACTCGATCATTCGGTCCAGTTGTGCTCGCTCAGCTTGTTTTTGTTTTAGTTCTTGGCGAAGTTTTCCTTCATCGTTGATGAGTGCTTTGAGTAGGCCATTTTTTTCCTCTAGTTCCTTTTGGAGTTTACTTTTTTGACCAACCATTTCCAGAAGCAAGGATTCTTTTTCCTGCTTTTCTGTTTCAATGGAGTTTATTTTTTTACTTAGCATTTCCTGTGTGGCGGCGATCGCGACCACTTGGCCGTTCCTAAATCGGTTGTATTTGCGTAGAAAAAGCCAGCGTCGGAAAGCTTGGTTAAGATTGTCGGAAGATAGAATGAAGAGTAAAGGGTTGGCGTAATATTGCCTGCGGAAGGAATTTCGGATAAGTTTTCCGTATTCCTGTTTCATTTTTTCTAGGTCTTGTTCTAGGGATTGAATGATTGTCAGGTTCCGAAGAATATTTTCTTCAGAAGCAACTACTTCATTTTCGATGGTTTGGACGAGTGATTCTCTTCGTTCAATTTGGTTTTGAAGAGTTACGTATTGATCGTAGGCTGCAGTTTTATTTTTCTTCGTTTTTTTGAGCAGGGAGCTTGTGATTTCTATCTCTTTAGTTAGTTTTTTTCTTTTTTCTTCCAGAGCACTTTTGGTTTGGGCATGCGCGGAGAAGCTGAGCAATGGGAGGCTTGCCAAGAGTAGTTTGAAGAAAAAAAGAGTCGTTCTGGGCATATTACTTACGGCTGTAGTGGTCGGGTATTTCGAATTTGTAGGTTGGGTTCGAGTTAAGTTGAACAGATTCTAGTTCTATCTGGGTGGTTTGGATGCCTGTTGCTGGGCTATTTACCTCTATGGTTCTAGAAAAAGGGAAGGCCCCTGAAAGAAATTCGGTTTTTTGATATCGGTCAAGCAGGAGTGCTACCATAGAGTTATCTTTTTTAAGTAAAAACAATTCTTTTCGGAGGTGGTAGGACCCTTCTTCGATGGCATAATCTGCCCAGAACTGGGGATATTCCACCCGAAGCTGGTGTTTTTCTTCCTTGATGCTTGTTGTTGCTGTTCCATTTGGAACCTGGATCGGTAGTCCGAGGATGGTTTTTTGCAAGGCATCGAAGGTATTGGTTTCTGGCAGGTTAAATTGTTGTCGGAGGCTCTCGAGCGCCATTTTGGAGTAGCTTTTTTCGAGCCGGTTGAGGATTTGAACACTGTCGGGGGTGATGAGTACCCGGAGTGCCTCGAACCCAAATTTTTTGACATTTAACCACACGAGGCTATCGCGTTTCCAAATTAGGGTGCCTGTTGCTGAAATACTCATTTCTTCTGAGCGGGTATTCAGCTGTACTTTTGCTTGCAGTGAATTTATTTTTTGAAAGGATTTTTCCCGAAGGGCTATTTTATTGTTCAAAAAATCGACGGATCTGTTTTCGGTTGCAGGTCTGGGAGCTGCTTCCAGGGAGTTGTTTCGGAGCTTACCGGTACAACTATTCATCATAAAGGAAAGGGCAAATAGGGCGAGCGCCCAGCCAATTATTTTAGGGTTCATGGTATTATTCTCGGATAAATTCAAGTTCTTGAGAGGCATCTAAGCGTGCGATGGGGGAGGGGGATCCTGGTGTCTTGTCGTCTTGTTTGTATTTGACCACGTAATCAACTGATTTTAGTATTTCACTGCTGATGCCTCCAAAGGTGCTCGGGATGGGGCTGCCAAATAGGTTGGCGGTGGTTGCGATGATGGGCAAACCGAGGGTTTGGAGCAGGGCGGTACAAAACTCCTCTTTTACCACGCGGACGGCTACGCTTCCATCTTTTGCCGTTACATTTTTGGGGAATTGTAGATTTTGTGGATATACCAAGGTGAGGGGCCGTTGGTGCAATTCCAGAAGGGTTTCTATTCTGGGTGGAAGTGGGGCTGCGTAGTCTTTGACCATTTTTGTATCTGCGGCTAAGACCACCAATCCTTCCTGATCTGGCAACTGTTTGAGGGCTCTCAATTGGGTGATGGCGACTGGGTTGGTGGCATCGCAACCGATGGCCCAGACTGTATCGGTTGGAAAGCAGATGAGTTTTCCCGATTTGAAAAGGGAAGCAATTTCATTTATGTCGTCTCTTAACAGGAACATTTAATAGATTTCTTCAAGGATTGATGTACAACAGCGTACTTTTGAACGGCAAAATTCCGAAATTATTTGGAACTTTTAATTTATTCATCAATCACAGCTGCATGCTCGTTCAATTTACACCTGGTTTTACTCGTTTTTTACCCTTTTTCCTACTTTTTTGCTTACCAAACGTATTGTTGGGTAATCATATTATTGGCGGTGAAGTGACGTATGAGTGTTTAGGACTTTCTCCTTCCAATCCGAGTGCTAATACGTATCGGATTACCATGAAAATTTATCGCGACTGCGACCCACAGGCTGGGGGGGCGTATTTTGATAATCCAGCGGCATTCGGTGTGTACAAGGGTTCGTACACTGACAATGATTTGTTTACCTCTTTTTCTCGGTCGCCGGAGGTGGTCACTCAAATAATCCCTGATACCCCTAATTGCATTCAAAACGTACCGTATGCCTGTGTTCAGGAGGGGATTTACCGTTTTACTGTTGATCTACCTATTTCCAGTACGGAAAGTTATTTTATTGTTTATCAGCGCTGTTGCCGCAACAATAGCATTCTAAATATCTACAACCCTGACGATATTGGGGCTACTTATTATGTTGAAATTACCCCGGAGGCACAGGTAGGTTGTAATACTTCACCCACCTTTGAAAATTTTCCTCCGATTATCATTTGCAAAGACGTACCCCTGTCATTTAGCCATGCTGCAACTGATCTGGAGGGGGATCTGCTGGTCTATCGCTTCTGTTCCCCTGAACGAGGTGGTGGGATGAATTTTGGAGGAAACGGCTGTAATTCAGTAGTACCCAATCCACCTTGTGGTCCTCCGTTCAATCCGGTTAGTTTTGTACAGCCACTTTACAGCCCCACCGCCCCGATGGGAGGGGATCCAGTGGTTGCGATTGATCCTATCACCGGTTTGATTACTGGTACCCCTTTATTGGTTGGGCGATTTGTAGTAGGGGTTTGTGTGGACGAATTTAGGAATGGGGTGAAAATATCTACCATCAAACGCGATTTTCAATTTAATGTAGCCGATTGCGATCCGACGGTGATCGCTGCTTTGGAAGGTGGGGATTCTTTGGCTGTTGGGCCGAATGGTTATTACCTAAATACTTGTGATGGGCCAACTGTCTATTTGGAAAATAAGAGTTATGTGCTCAATCAAGTACAATCCTTTGAGTGGAGGTTTGATTTCAATGGGACTCCCTACTCCAACACAACGGATTGGAGCCCTACCATAAGTTTTCCTACGGCAGGCACGTATTACGGACAGTTATTACTCAATGGACAAGGGCAGTGTTCGGACACCGCTAACATTACTGTTGAAATTTTCCCGGAGATCAATGCAGCTTTTACCTATGATTATGATACCTGTGTTGCTGGTCCTGTTCAATTTTTGGATTTGAGCACGGGTGCCGGAGTGGTTAACAAGTGGCATTGGCAGTTGGGGATTCCGGGAGGCACTTCTGTGGCAACCAATCCGCAGTATGATTTTATGGAAGCGGGGTTGTATCCTGTGGTACTTCGGGTTACGGATAAGAATGGTTGCACGGACATTGCCAATCAATTTGTGAATTATTTCCCGGCACCTCCGTATGTGATCATTCGTCCGGATCGGGCGACCGCTTGTGCTCCTCGGACAGTAGCTTTCAACAACCTCTCTTCCCCGATTGATGATACCTATAAGATAGTTTGGGATTACGGTGACGGCAGTCGTGATACAGGGGTGATTAGTCCTGAACATTTGTATGAGAATCCAGGTACGTATACGGTGAGTGTTGGAATAGTTTCTCCAATTGGTTGTATAATTGCGGATACCTTCACTAACTTAGTGCAACTTTATGCACCGCCGGTAGCTGATTTTGCATTTTCACCCAGCAAGGTAGATATTTTTAACCCCAGGGTGGAGGTAAAGGACCTTTCCACGGATGCGAATCGGTGGAGGTGGGAATTAAACGGTCAGTTTTTAACCAATGATTCCATTCCACCCATTCTAGAATTTCAGGATACGGGCAAAGTGGAATTGTACTTGTTGGTTACCCATCCCGAAGGTTGTCAAGACTCCATCATCCGGTACTTGGAAATTGAACCCAGGGTGCAGTGGTTTATGCCGAATGCCTTCAGTCCCAATGGGGATGGACAAAACGATGAATTTTTGGGAAGTGGTATGATGTATGGGGTGACCAATTTTTCGATGGTAGTCTGGAATCGTTGGGGTGAGTTGGTGTTCGAGACCAATAATCCAACAGAGGGTTGGAACGGTCGGGCGCAACAGACGGGGGGTATTTCTCCTGCAGGTGTGTACACCTACCAAGTCCAATTTAAAGGCCCCCGTGGAGAAGAATACGAATACAAAGGATTTGCAACTTTAGTGCGATGAATTTGTTGGATATCATCAATTAACTTGAATTAAACGGAATGGAGCAACTGCGAGGAGTATTTTCCTTTTTTACTGGAAATCAATTCAGCGGAAGGTTATTTTCGGTTTTGATCGTTCTAGTCACTTCTGTGGGCTTTTTGGAGTCTAAGCATATTATTGGCGGGGAAGTCACTTACGAATGTATGGGTCCTGGTTCTGGGCCAAACACTCGTCTGTTTCAGATTACGATGAAGATTTATCGGGACTGTGATCCAGGTGCTGGAGGGGCAGGTTTTGATACGCCCGCTTATTTTTCTTTTTATAGAGGAACAGAAGCGGCCAATAGTTTCTACAATTCGGTGACTATCAATAATGTTGATATTACTCGCATTGTTCCAGATACACCCAAATGCATTCAGAATATTCCATTTGTTTGTGTGGAAGAGGGCATTTACCGCTTTGATGTGGAGTTGCCAGTAATTAATGAGAGTTATTTTATTGTTTATCAGCGCTGTTGCCGGAACAATAGCATTCTGAATATTTATACACCTGAATCCATTGGGGCCACGTATTCTGTAGAAATTACCGCGCAAGCGCAAGCACTTTGCAATGACTCGCCAGTATTTAACGAGTTTCCTCCCTTGATTATCTGCAAAGATAGTCCTCTTGATTTTAACCACAGTGCAACAGATGCGGATGGTGACCAGTTGGTGTACCGGTTCTGTGCGCCTGAGAATGGGGGAGGTCCAGTCTTGACCAACCCCGGTTATACAGAATGTGGTGGTGCGCAACCGATTCCACCCTGTCCTCCTCCTTTTGACCCGGTCCCGTATATTCAACCTACGTATTCAGCCACTAACCCAATGGGGGGCAACCCTCAGGTAGTGGTTCATCCGGTGACGGGGTTGATTTCAGGAACGCCCATTCAAGTGGGCCGCTATGTGGTCGGTGTTTGTGTGGATGAATATCGAAATGGGGACAAGCTTTCTACAGTCCGGCGCGACTTTCAGTTTAACGTGGCGGACTGTGACCCGACGGTTTTAGTGCGATTGGATGGGGGGGATTCTTTGATTTACCTGGATCGGACGTATTATTTGAAGTCTTGCGGTGGGAAAGAGGTGTACATTAACAATACCAGTTTAGATCCCAATTTCATTAACACCTTTGAGTGGAATTTTGATTTACAGGGTACTCCATACTTCAATGATGTTGATTGGAGTCCGTTGATTTCCTTTCCGGATACGGGCGTTTATGTGGGTAAACTGGTGTTAAACCCTGGTTCGGAGTGTAGTGATAGTGCAGGGGTGGTCGTTCGGATTTTTCCTGGAGTGGAAACGGATTTTTCGTATTCCTATGATACTTGTGTAGCAGGCCCGGTTCAGTTTACCAATCTAACGGTTGGGGAAGCGGGAGGTTTGAAGTGGAGTTGGCAATTTGGGGTTCCCAATGGAATTTCCACGGAGCGCGACCCATCCTTTATTTACCCAGTACCGGGCAATTTAGTCGTTACGTTGGAGGCGATTGACACCAATTATTGTCGAGAGGTCCTCCAAAAACCGATTACTTATTTACCGGCTCCAGCTACGGTAATTGTTCGTCCAAGTAGTTTTGTGGGGTGCTTACCAGGGGAGATTACGTTTGAAAACCTATCGATCCCACTAGATTCCACTTATCAGGTTGAATGGAGTTTTGGAGATGGTGCGAGCTCTACGGGGGTAATTAGTCCCACTCATACGTATACCAGTCCAGGTGTTTATTCCGTGAATTTGTCGATTACCTCCCCAATTGGCTGCACGGTCTCTGATTCTTTTTCAGATTTGATTCGGGTGGTCCCTTCACCGGTAGCTGATTTTAGCTATGCTCCGTCTGATCCAACGAGTTTGGAGCCTACCGTAGCATTCATGGATTTGTCGAAGGATGCCGACCGTTGGTTTTGGCAGTTTGATCGGTATGGAATTAGCAATCAGCAGAACCCTGTGTTTCAATTCCCGGATACGGGTTTGGTCCGGGTATTATTGGTGGTGACCCACCCGGAAGGTTGTAAAGATTCCATTTCGCGTTGGATGGATGTTTCTCCGGAAGTGCGTTGGTTTATGCCAAACGCATTTACGCCGAATGGGGACGGGTCGAATGATGTATTTGCAGGAAAAGGATCTTTGGAGGGGGCGACTAATTTCAATATGACCATTTGGAATCGTTGGGGTGAACTGGTTTTTGAAACGGATAATCCGTTCGAGGCATGGACGGGCAGAGCGCAGCAGACCGGAGGTTTGTCGCCTGCAGGGGTATATGTTTACCTGGTACAGTTCAAGGATCCTAGGGGGCAATTATTTGAATATAAAGGATTTGTAACGCTTATTCGGTGATGAATCAGTCTGCGGAAGTTGGTTTAGAGGTTCCGGTTTTGATTCTGGTTTTTAACCGACCTGAAACTACTGTTCGTTTAATGGAAGTTTTGCAGCAGGTCCGTCCGAGACGGCTGTATGTGCACGCGGATGGCCCTCGAGCTTCCCGTAATGGTGAGTTGGAGCGGGTAGAGGCGACCAAGGAAGTGGTGCGATCGATGGTGGATTGGCCATGTGAGGTTCAAACCCTTTTTCGGGAGACAAATGCAGGCCTTCGGGAGGGGGTTTATGGTGCATTAAACTGGTTTTTTGAGGCAGAAGAATTTGGGATTATTCTAGAGGATGATTGCATCCCGGATCTTAGTTTTTTTCCCTATTGTGAGGAACTACTTTTGAGGTACCGTTGGGACGAAATGGTGATGCATATTAGTGCTTCCAATTTGGCAGAGGATTGGACCAGGCCTAAGCCGGTTGATTATCATTGGACTCATTTTTCGTTGGTGTGGGGTTGGGCAAGTTGGCGAAGGGCTTGGCGAAAAATGGACATTGGGCTTTCTGCTTTGGATCAATTTGCGGGAATGGACTCATTTTTGGATTCCCGCTGGGCAGGGGCGTATATGATGGATAAGTTTGAGACGACCAGAGCGCGCCGGAACCAATCTTGGGCGTATGCTTGGTTTTTTTCGATTCTTCTGCAGAGGGGGTATTGTATTTTACCTTCGGTCAACCTGGTTCAGAATGTAGGAGTAGGTGATTTGCAGGCTACCCACACTACTAAGAAGAATGCCTCTGCTGGACGAAAGGCTGGTTCGCTTTCTTTTCCGCTGAGGCATCCTGACCAACGCCGGGTTCAACCGGAATTGGAAATGCGTTTGTTTTACGCTACTCAAAAATCCAAATTCCGACTTTGGATTTGGTACTTACTTCGGCTTCTAGGTCGAAGATAAGTCATTTTTGCGCGCATTCAAGGATAGGCAATTTTGAAGGTGAAACTAAACCAGGCTGGGTTCTGCCCAAATGCCTGGGTACAAGGCTGTATGGAGGGAGGGAATTTCAGCCGCAGTTCATACTCACTGCCCAAGCTGGCCCATGACCAAGAGAGTGGCTGAATTGGGCAAAGCACAGGGTTGGGACTTTTTGTAATTTCAAAAAACTCAAAACATACCGGCTGGTTGGTACGGAAATAAAACCATTCTTCATTGTAATAAGAAACATAACTGGCTTCAAATTTTTGAGCATGGATTTCGTCTTTCCACCAGAGGGTTTCGCCGTCAAAGTATGCCTCGGCGTACTGATGTCTCAAACATTCAGATGGGGTGGGGGCTTTGGAGCAGCCTGATAGTAGGAGGCCGCAGGCAAGGCAAAGCCCTGCCAAGATAGATGGTTGCATAACGGTAGGTAGTAATAATTACGGTAAAAAAAAGTGCGGCCCAAAAATCGCCCGGAATTCTTTTTAAAAGAAACCATTTGAATTTTATTGACAGAAAAGATTGAAAATGAGCCTTTTTTTGGCAATTATTAACAAAATATAGGTCGAAATCGGAGCGTAAAACTGGGTAAAAACTGGACTACCAAAAAATTGGTACGATTTTTTGTAGTAGAGTGGTACTAACATATTTAATCATTATTAGCAACCGATCGTATTCGCAATGAGATCTATTTTTACCTGTGCGTTGATTGTATGCGCGCTTTACCTCCCAAATCGTTCTTCGGCTCAAAACGCGACCAACAAAAATGCCCTGTCTACCAAAGTAAACTTCCTTGATTATGGTTTATTTTATAACCAAGAGCTCGCACTCAGTCAGGGATTTGAGCTGGGCTATTTTCGAAATGTCCACAAATACGTCAACCTCGGCCTGCCGGTTAAACTAGGTTTGTCCAAATTGCCGCTCGCCTTGGACAAAAAGACCTTGACCTACAGCGCGGATCTGATTGCTCAGGTAAGCAATACCGAAAGTACATCTAAATTTCTTCCTTTTGGGTTTGCTGGTCTAGGCTTTGCCCATGATGAACTCATTTCTACTCATTTGCTCATCCCCGTTGGAGGTGGCCTTCATTTCAAAATTGATGATTATGCCTACCTGACTGCTCAAGGGGAGTTCAGAAAAGCAATTGCTGACAATAATCGAGATAATTTTCAGGCGAGCTTGGGCTTTACTTTCTTGCTTCATAAATTAGATCCCTCTCAAGTGGATTCCGATAAAGATGGCGTCAATGACGCCCTCGATAAATGCCCTAAAATAGCCGGTACTGCCTCTGCATTGGGTTGCCCAGATATGGATAAGGATGGAGTAGCAGATGCCGAGGATGACTGCCCGACTGCACCCGGCCCATTGGATACCAACGGTTGCCCCGACCAGGACGGCGACGGTTTGAAAGACAGCGAAGACGCCTGCCCAGACACCCCGGGAACTATCAAAGGTTGCCCAGACACCGATGAGGACGGTGTGGTAGATCAGGAAGACGATTGTCCAACCGTAGCAGGTGCCTGGAAAGGCTGCCCAGATACGGACTTAGATGGAATTCCGGACAAGGATGATGCCTGCCCCGATCAAGCTGGTCAAGCGGAGAACAAGGGCTGCCCTGAGCGAAAGAGTATGGATTCCGATAAAGATGGATTCACGGATGATAAGGATGATTGTCCGGATCAAGCCGGTAGTGTGAATGGCTGTCCGGATATTGACCAGGATGGAATCGCGGATAAAAATGATCAGTGCCCTTACGAGCCAGGTCCACTTTCCAATAAAGGCTGCCCAGAAAAAATCGTTGAGCAGGATACGGATGGAGATGGCTTCAAAAATTCAATCGATGAGTGCCCAACCGAGTATGGAACCGTGAATGGTTGCCCGGATGGCGATGGTGACGGGGTGCCGAATCATAAAGATAAATGCCCCACTACCTTTGGTGCAGCTGAAAATGGAGGTTGCCCGAAAGTAATGGATACCGATAAAGATGGTGTTCCTGATAACGAGGACGTTTGTCCAGGAATTGCGGGGACTGTCAACGGCTGTCCAGATGGAGACAAGGATGGTATCGCAGATAAGGACGACCTTTGTCCGAACGAAGCGGGGCCTTCTGCTACCAAGGGTTGCCCAGATCGCGATAAGGACGGTTTTGCCGATCGTTTTGATTCGTGCCCAGATAAGGCAGGCACCTTTGAAGGTTGCCCGGATACGGATAGTGACGGTACGCCTGATCATTTGGATCGTTGCCCGGATAAAGCTGGATCAACCGCCAACGCGGGTTGCCCAGTCGTGGAAAAACCTAAAGACAGTGATGGGGATGGAGTTCCAGATAACCTGGATAAGTGCCCGAACCAGAAAGGCAGCCGCAGCAATCAGGGCTGTCCAGAGGCCACGGCTGCTAAAGATACCGATGGTGACGGGGTACCAGATGATGTGGATAAGTGCCCTACGACCAAAGGCTCAGCTTCCAGCAGCGGCTGTCCCGAAATCAGGAAAGAAACGAAGGATCGTTTGGCATTCGCCATGCAAGCTGTACAATTTGAGTCCGGTGTCGATCGATTAAAAGGGCAGTCTTACTCCATTCTCGACGAGATTGTAGAGATCATGCGTCAGTACCCGGATTACAAATTGGCTATTGGTGGCCATACCGATAATGTAGGAGATGAAGATACCAACTTAAGACTGAGTACGGCCCGCGCAAAAGCTTGTTATGATTACTTTGTTTTCCGCGGAATTTCAGCGAATCGTTTGCGTTATGCTGGTTTTGGAGACCTTCGCCCACTGGCAGATAATGAGACGGCCTCTGGTAGGGAGATCAACCGGAGGGTGGAATTTGAGCTGACCTTGGACTAAACCGCTTTTTTCATCCTTTAGAACACCAGCAGTCTGTTGTAGGCTGCTGGTGTTTTTTTTAGGTAAATACCCATAAGATAAATACCATTCTTGGTTTTTTTTCTGATTCAGGAATCTCGGCTTAATTTTGCCCCCCTATGACAAACGAACTTAAAAAAATCTCCTCTCCCTGTTTTGTTTTGGAAGAGTCCTTGCTTCGCCAAAACCTGGAGTTGATGCAACGCGTTCAACAAGATGCGGGCGTGTCAATTATTTTGGCGTTTAAAGGCTTCGCAATGTGGAGCGCTTTTCCGCTGGTTAGACAATACCTTAAAGGTGCCACTGCCTCTTCTCTTCACGAAGCTCGGTTGTGTTTTGAGGAAATGAAAGTGAAAGCCCATACCTACTGCGTTGCCTATACGCCACGAGAGTTTGGACAAATCCTGAAATATTCAAGTCACCTTACTTTTAACTCCATTTCCCAGTATAAAAAATACTATAAAAAAGTTCAGCAACATCCTGAGCACATCAGCATGGGCATTCGGGTTAATCCCCAATGGTCCCCGGTTTCAACTGCCCTTTATAATCCCGGTGATCCTCAATCCCGCCTGGGAATGACCGTTGAGCATTTCAAGAAGGGACTACCGGAAGGAGTGGAGGGATTGCATTTTCACGTGCTGTGCGAAAGTACAAGTCAGGACTTGGAAACAGCGCTGCAGCATTTTGAACAGCAATTTGGCGTTTTTTTCCCGCAATTAAAATGGGTAAACTTCGGGGGAGGCCACTTGATGACGAAAAAAGGCTATGATGTAGAACATTTAATCAGGGTGTTAAAAGCATTTCGTTCTAAATATCCCCACCTCGAGGTTATCTTAGAGCCCGGAAGTGCGGTTGCTTGGGAGACGGGTTTTCTTCTGACCACGGTACTGGACGTAGTGCAGAACAATGGGATGAAAACGGCCTTGTTGGATGTTTCCTTTACTGCCCACATGCCTGATACCCTTGAGATGCCGTATAAGCCGCGGGTGCGAGGAGCAGAATTGGAGCCATCGCCAGACGCTAAATACCGGTATCGATTAGGTGGGGTGAGTTGTTTGAGTGGAGATTACATGGAAGAATACGGTTTTTCCTCCCCCCTAAAGGCTGGACAGCGGTTGATTCTGGAAGACATGATCCATTACACGATGGTTAAAACAACCACCTTTAATGGGGTGAGTCATCCTTCGATTGCCATTGTAAGAGAAAATGGTAACTTAGATGTAGTCCGTAAATTTGGTTACAGCGACTACAAGCGCCGACTTAGCTAAACGAAAAGGAAGTGATTCCGGCTACTTGAAGCCGAAGTAGCCGGAAATCAGGTTCATTGCATCATAAAGTACATTAGTGCCACTAAGACGAGGGTAGCCACTGCTACAACGATCAGGAATTTTTTGTTGTCTTCCTGATCGTGTACTTTCTGTTCTTGTTTTGTGAATTTACGTTTAGACATGACTCAAGTTATTTTGAAAAAACCAACAATGAATGTACGAATGCTTGTGATAAAGGATTTAAAGCCATCCGGATTTCTTCTTGCCTCGGCTGCTGCCGGTTAGTCCAAGTACTCCTAATAATCCTCTGGTAAGCTCCCGGGCCACGGTGCGTCCAACTTGTCGGGCGAGCGGGTTGTCTAACACTTGTTCCAGGACATTTTTTTCATCTTTGGAGGATTTACCAGAAGAAGGGCCTGTTTGTTTCTCTTCTATTGTAGCAGCTTGGTTGAGTTTGGTGGTCAATATCTCGTAAGCACTTTCCCGGTCGATTACCTCATTGTATTTTCGAACCAGCGGAGAGGAGCTCACCAATTGGTCAATTTCGTCTACACTTAAAATATCCATTCTACTTTGGGGCGGTCGGAGCAGGGTATGGGCGAGTGGGGTAGGAATCCCTTTTTCATTCAACGCGCTGATGAGCGCCTCTCCAATACCCAATTGAGTCAGCAGGTCCTCCACTTGGTACCATTTTGTCATTGGATAGTTTTCGGCTGCTAATTTGATTGACTTTCGGTCTTTAGCGGTGAAAGCCCGGAGTGCGTGTTGTACTTTCAATCCTAATTGAGCCAATATAGCATCTGGGATATCTGCTGGATTTTGGGTAATAAAGAAAATTCCTACTCCTTTGGAGCGGATTAATTTAATAATGGCTTCTAATTGTTGGAGGAGGGCTGGGGAAGCCTCTTGAAACACCAAATGGGCTTCGTCAATAAAGATACAGAGCTTGGGTTGTTCGACATCCCCTTCTTCGGGGAAGGAAGCATATATTTCAGCCAGCAGCTGCAGCATAAAAGTGCTGAATAATTTCGGTCGGTCTTGGATGTCGGTTAGTCGAACGATGTGCAGGATTCCACGGCCATTTTCATCTATGCGGAGGAGGTCGTTCACATCAAAGGAGCGCTCGCCGAAGAAGAGGTCTGCGCCTTGTTGTTCCATTTCCACCACTTTTCGGAGGATGGTTCCTGCTGTGGCGCTGCTGAACTGACCAAATTCGGCTTCAATTTCTGCTTTCCCCTCATTGCTAAGGTACTGCAGTACCTTTTTGAAATCTTTTAAGTCCAATAACGGATAGCCACGGTCATCGCAGTATTTAAAAATAACGGCCACTACGCCCCCTTGGGTATCATTAAGGCCAAGGATGCGGCTAAAGAGTACTGGGCCGAACTCGCTGACTGTGCTTCGTAAGCGAGCCCCTTTTTCGTTGGATAGACTGAGAAATTCAACGGTATTGGCGGTTGCTTTCCAATCAAGCCCTATTTTTTGAATACGCTCGGTAATTTTAGGATTTTCAGACCCGGCAGCTGCCACCCCGGAAAGGTCTCCTTTGATGTCCATAAGTAGCATCGGAACCCCATTTCCAGCCAGTTGTTCGGCTAACACTTGCAGCGTTTTGGTTTTACCCGTTCCAGTGGCACCTGCAATGAGTCCATGCCGATTCAACGTGCGAAGGGGTACTTTTACCTGCAGGCCGTCCAAGGCCTTTGCCTCCAGCATGGCTGCTCCTAGCACAATGGATGTACCTGAAAACTGGTACCCAGCTGTAATTTCTGCTATAAATGCTTCTTGTTGGGACATTTCGATCTTGAATAAGTTGATTCGGAAAAAATGGTTATCATTAAAAGTTCGTTGTTGCAAATGTAGAGGTTGTTTCTAAAAAAAGCAGAAAGAGGGGCAAAAAAGAAATTCGGAACTTCTGATCATTTATAACGAAAGGAGTTGGAAATTTGCGACGAAGCGGATCGTAACTTTTGGGCGGAGATTCATTTAATTCTCGCCCGAGTAGCACACCTTCCCATAGAACCTTACTTTTTACACCTCTTTATCTTGTGAACCAATTTATGCAAGAACTCCAATTGACCCGTGATCTGGTTTTTTTAGACCTGGAAACCACGGGGTTAAATGTTATTCGGGATCGAATTGTACAGCTAGCCATGGTGAAATTACCTAAAAACGGCTCAGAACCTCAGGAATGGTCCTCCCTGATTAATCCTGGGATTCCTATTTCAGCAGAGTCCATGGCCATTCACGGTATTACCCCAGCCGATTTGAGGAATAAGCCTACTTTCCAACAGGTGGCACAGAAAGTCTGGGATTTTATTGGGGATGCGGACCTTGGGGGGTACAATTCCAACCGGTTTGACGTCCCGATGCTCATGGAGGAGTTTGCTCGGGTAGGTATGGACTTTGATCTTTCCAAACGAAGGCTGATTGATGTGCAGCGGATTTTTTATAAAATGGAGCCCAGAACCTTAAAAGCAGCTTACCGGCTATATTGCCAAAAGGAGCTAGAAGATGCCCACGATGCGCTGGCGGATGTGCGTGCTACGATTGAGGTGTTCAAGGGGCAATTGAATGCATACGAGGGGAAGGATTTGTTGGATGAAAATGGGCAAATCATCGAAGCACCCATAAAAAGAGATGTACAAGTCCTTCATGAATTTACAAATGACCTTAATTTCATCGATGCAACCCAAAAGCTGCGGGTCCAGCACGATGGCATCGTGATTTTTAATTTTGGGAAATATGCCGGGCAGCCGGTTACCGAAGTCTTCAAAAAGGAGCCCAATTATTATTACTGGATGCTGGAACGAGAATTTTCTACACAGGTAAAACAATATATCAAGTCCGTCATGCGTGAGATGGAAAAACGAAAATAATATGCGTCTTCTCTTGTGTTTGGTCGCAGCCGTCTGGCTGCTGGGGGCAACTGGTTGTGAACCGCCTACCCGTGGTTGCCTAGATATCGAGGCAACCAACCTGGATGTTAGCGCGGATGCGCCTTGTGAGGATGGTTGCTGTGTATACCCACAATTGATTTTGACCGTCAATCAAGAATACGATGGTTCCATTTGGCGCCCTGATACGGCCTACCAAAATGACTTGGGACAATGGTTCAGGGTCCGAAGCATTGCCTTTTATTTGTCCGATTTTTCCTTTTATCAAAATGGGATTCCGTATGGTGTAGCGGATAGTTTGCGGATGCAAACATTTGGTGTACAAGAGGATACGATCAATCAGGCCTTTGCAACCGACGTACTCCTAATTCGCCGGATACCGACGGAATACAAGGTTGGAACTTTTCGGAAAAGTGGGGTGTTTGAACAGTTTGAATGCCGCCTAGGGCTTTCGGCTTCGCGCAATCGGGTCATCTCTGGTTTAGCACCTGGTGGGCATCCGCTTGCCCGCCAAGCGGATAGTTTATGGCTTAACCCACAAGACCAATTCGTTTGGATGCAAATGGTGGTCGCCAAGGATTCTTCGCAAACCACTTTGGCAGACACCCTCCGATTTACGGCTGCTGATTTTGGTGGGCAAGCTCCTTTTCTTCAGAGGATGACTTGGCTCGAGCAAGAAACGGGTTTCGATTTTAGAATAAACCTGACTGTCAATTACTATGAATTATTTAAAGGGATTAACTTTGCTAATTCTGATCAAACGGTTTGGAAATCGAAGATCATTTCCAACCTAAGTACCAGTTTCGATGTTTCACAATAAACACATAAATTACATTGGGTTATGAAATTAATAAACGGAATTTTGGTGGTTCTAGCGGCCCTTTTCTTCGCTGCCTGTGATAAAACGGAGGATCCAGAGCCGGTTGTTCGTGAATTTGATATTACGTTCAAAGCGCTTTACGATGGGAATCGGTTGGTTAAGAACATAGATTATCCTTATGCTGACTATAAAGTTCAGTTTTCGTTGTTCACTTCCTATTTTTCCGATATTCGCCTGTTAAAGCAGACAGAAAATGGCACTCAAGAGGTGTTGCTCTCAGAAGTAGAATACATTGATTTTACGCCTCAGAACGCCCCCAATGACACCTCAATTGATGTAACTATTCGGGTAAAAGCGGAGGAAGGAACGTACACAGGGGTCAAAATGGGTTATGGGGTAAAACCTTCGCTGAACTCCAAGGCTCCAGCTGATTTTCCTTCAGGGCACCCCTTAAACAAGGAGGTGGAATTCTGGCCAGGTTGGAAAAGTTACATCTTCAATAAGATTGAGGGTCAAGGAGATGAGAACAACGATGGTATCCCTGATATTTTCTTGATTTATCATTGTGGTTCTGATAAGGTCTACCGGGAATATGAATTCCAGAAAGAGATACAGGTAGGCGATGCTACTCAATTGACGGTAGAGTTTGATCTAAAGGACTTGTTTCAGGCCGATAATCAATGGTTTGACATGACGATTCCATCCAATCAGTTTACCTCTAATTTGGCGACGGATGTTCGGGTGGCTACTATTCTGATGGACAACTTTGGTCGGGCTACAAAATTAAAATAAGATGCGCGTTACTCTTTATCTAGGACTTGTTGCACTCTGTGTGGGCTTGGCATCCTGTGAGGACACGCCTCCCGCAGAGCCCAAAGGTGATTTGGCGGATATTCCGTACAATCCCAAGGCTTATCTGATCAAAAAACCCGCTCATTTTCCGGAGGTTCCGGTGCCTGCTGACAACCCAATGACGTACGATGGGGTGCAATTAGGCCGGCGGTTGTTTTATGATCCAATTCTATCCGCAGATAGCACGATGTCTTGTGCTTCTTGCCATTTGCCGGAGTTCAATTTTACGGATGGGAAAAAAGTCTCGGTGGGAATCGATGGGATAGCGGGCAAACGGAGCTCTATGAGCCTGCTTAATATTGCTTACGTCAATACTGGATTGTTCTGGGATGGACGAACCTCCACCCTTGAGGCGCAAGCTTTGCTCCCCATTGAGGATCCGATTGAACTGCACACTACCTGGCCAAATGTGATTGAGAAATTCAAGGCGCATCCTGAATACCCCGCCTTGTTCCGCAAAGCATTTGGAATTTCGGACCGTTCTGAGATTACCAAGGTGCTGGCGGTGAAAGCAATTGCTCAGTTTGAGCGTATTCTGATCAGCAGTGGAGAATCGGTGTACGACCGTTATTTGGCAGGAGAAACCCAGTTGTTGCAAGATGAAGCATTGGATGGCAAACTTATGTTTTTTGATGAGGGCTTTGATTTGGGACTACCGGATACGGAGTGCTTCCACTGTCATGGAACGGGTACCTTAACTGGTGGAAGGTTTTTTAACAATGGTTTGGATCCATTTGATCAAATTACGGATATTGGGCAACAAGCGGTGACTGGAAATCCATCTGATAAAGGGAAATTCAGGGCCCCAACGCTTCGTAATATCGCCCTATCTGCTCCCTATATGCATGACGGCCGTTTTGCCACGCTGGAAGAATCAATGGAGCATTACCTGTTTCGGGCGCACAGCGCTCCAAATGCCGATCCGAATATGAACTTATTGATTAACAAAAGGCCTATCTTCACCAACTACCACAAAGAGGCACTCGTTGCTTTTTTACATACGTTGACGGATACGGCTTTCATCAACAATCCAGATATTCAGAATCCGTTCTAATCGGCTGGACGGATCATTTTTAGGTGGGGAATGCCATCTTCCAGGTATTCCTCCCCGGTAGATACGAAGCCTCGCTCTTCGTAAAACGTTTTGAGGTAGCGCTGTGCTCCAATTTTGATGGGTTCATTCCCGAACAAATGGCGGCACAGCGCTATACTTTTTTCCATTAATAGGATACCTACGCCTTGCCCGCGCACTTCAGGGCTATTCACAACTCTTCCTATAGAAGGGTAATCCTGGTAAGATATGCCTTTTGGTAACAGCCGGGTATAGGCGATTAACTTGCCATCTTCCTGCCTGCATAATAGGTGCCAGGCGTTCCTATCTTTACCGTCGGCATCTAAGTAAGGGCAATTTTGTTCGACAATAAATACCTCTTGCCTTAAGGCCATTATTTCATATAATTCAGGCGTATTAAGTTCTTGAAATGGGACGCATTTGAATTGGATATTCATGGTATGGATGCAAATAGATGAGCGCTATTTTACAGCTTGTTGGTATTCCTCAATAGGTTTACCGGGCTGTTACAGAAGCGTTTAGATCCGTGTGGGAAGGGTTCTTATATTCCTATGGCAAAAGTACAGAATCTCCATTGCCTGTCGGCCAAAAAAAAAAGCGCCCTTTCAGCATCGCTGAAAGGGCGCTCAAGGATGTATTTAGCTACAATTAGTTGAAAGAGTAGCGGATACCAAACTGAAGGTTCCACACATCGAAGATCGTAGCAGAATAGTCGTACGTCTTGCGAGTAGCTGGAGCCAACAATTGGCTAGCAACGCGGTACTTAGGAACGCCATTAGCGTCCACACCACGTGCCTGCAAAGGAGAGGTTGTTACCAGGCGACGGCTGATACCCCAGTCTTGGTTGATCAAGTTACCAACGTTGAAGATATCTACACGGAACTGGATGGTGTTGCGCTTACCTTTAGTAGTAGCCACCCAGAAATCGCGAGAGATAGCCAGGTCGAAACGGTTCAACCAAGGCATCAAACCACCGTTGCGCTCTGTGTACTGACCACGACGGCTAGACAAGTATTCGTCTTGCTGGATGTATTCTTCAAAGAACTCAGCTTGTTGAGCAGCGGTGTACGTTACTGATCCAACAGTTTGATCTTCGAACAACAGCTCAGAAGCGTTGTTTGGAATGTACAACAAATCGTTTCCATTGATACCGTCAAGGTTCATATCACCGTTGTAAGTGTAGGAGTAACGTGTACCGAAGCCGCTAGCAGGAGAGTTCAAGCCCTCGTAACCCAAGGTAAACTTCACTGCACCACCGCGCTCACTACCAAAATCTACACCGTAAGTAACCAAACCGATCACACGGTGAGGAAGATCTTGGTCAGCGTAAGACAAGGCCAAGCGGTTATTGCCGTTCACAGAACGAGCACCTGTCCAAGAGCCAGATGCGATAGAACCTGCACTCATGAAGTCTTCAGAACGGCTGTACGTGTAGGCAGCCATTGCATAGAATCCTTTCTTTTCTGGGTATTCCAACTTAACAGTAGTACCGAAGTAGCCACCCTGGTTGGTAGTAGTCAACACTGCTGCCATGGACACATTGTCGATTTCGCGGTTAGCGTTTGCACTACCAAAGTAACGTGGGCGCTGGTCAGGACCCGCGAAGTTTTGAGTCGACTCTTTTTGGTTAGCGTTGTAGTACAAAGCGTTGTTGATGTTTCTGTTGTACAATATCTCCAAGGTACCTACGAAACCAAATGGTAACTTCTGGTCAACAGCGATATTGGTTTTCAACACCTGTGGGAACTTGTACGCTGCGTCAGTGTAAGCTAAATCAAAAGAAGAAGGAAGAGTTGGAGTAGCTGGAGTGAACTGAGTAGCATCTGGAGTGAATGGGTACACCGTGGTGTTGGTGTTGCTCACGTCAATGAATCCAGTCATTACACCGTTGTTACCGATTTGGTTAGACAACCAAACGTATGGAGGACGGCCAGTGAAGATACCAGCACCACCACGCAATTGCGTTGTGCGGTCACCAAATACATCGTAGTTAAAGCCCAAACGTGGCTCGAACAGGATCTGTGCTTTTGGCAATGCGCTGGTGCTCAGACGCTGTGCATTTCCGTCGATATCCAGGAAGCTAGAGTCAGCGATGGATTTGTTTTCCAAAGCCTCTGTCGCACCCAGGTCGATGTAGCTCAAACGAAGACCTGCAGTCAAGGTAAAGTTTTTGCTTACTTTGATCTCATCTTGTCCGTAAAGGTCAATTTTAGATACTTTCAACACTTGAAGTGGATCAGCACCTCCGTCCAAAGCAGAGTAACGGTATTGGAAACGCTTTACTCCTACAGAGTCACCGTTTACAGCACCTACGAAGTCAGCAAGGGAGTTGAAGATGTAAACACCGTTAGAACCTGGGAAGAACAAGTTGTTTGATTTGTAACGCTCGTAGTTAAAGCCACCAGTGATGGTGTGCTTTCCAGTGTAATATGAAAGGTTGTTAGTGATGTGGAAGGTACCGTAGTTCAACTCATTTTGAGGAGTGAAGGGGTCAAAACCAGCTGCAATGTACGTTGCACCGCCTTCCAAGATATCGATTGTCGGGAAAAACGCTCCTTTATACTGGCGGTTTTCATCCTGGAAATCGTATCCAATGCTGAAGGTATTGGACATCTTGTCGCTGAACGTGCTGTTCAATTCCGCTACCAAAGAGCGAGTGTTGTCTCCGATGATGTAACCAGAGTTCTGGTATGACATGGAGTTGATGTTGGTAGTACGGCTACCATTACCCAAGGATGCGCTGTTACTGATGTTGATATCAGCCTGTGAGTCGTGGTGGGTATAGCGAGCTGTTAGCTTGTTGTTGTCGTTCAGGTTGAAATCCAAACGAGCAAGGAACTTCATAGAGTTTACCTCGTTGTTGTAGTTTTCGTAAGGACCTGTTACGTATCCGTACTTCTGAAGCAACAAGTCGCTCACCTGATCTAGGTCAGCCTTTTTAACGCGGGTTTTCAAACCTACGTTAGAGCTACCGTCTGCAACCCAAGTAGTTGCTGGAGTGGAGTTTTTCACCATCTCTGCGTTTGCGAAGAAGAAAACGCGGTTTTTAACGATTGGGCCACCGATACGAGCACCTACTACGTTTTCGCTGAACACGTTAGAAGCTACACTCACGTCGCGCGCTTTGTTGCCGTACATATTAGCAGAACGAGTAAAGTAATATGCAGAACCAGATACTTCGTTTGTACCGGAGCGGGTTACTGCGTTTACACCTGCTCCAACGAAGCCAGACTGGCGAACGTCGTATGGAGCAACGTTCACTTGTACTTGCTCGATAGCGTCCAAAGAGATCGCTGTAGAGTTGGTACGACCACCTGCTTGTGCTTCAGAGCCCAAACCGAATTGGTTGTTGAATACAGAACCGTCAATAGTGAAATTGTTCAAACGAGTGTCTTGTGCACCGAAAGAACGACCATTGCCGTTTGGATTGTACTTCGTAATGTTGTTGATAGAACGGCTACCGATAGCAGGAACCGAAGTAACAACGTTACGATCGAAGGTAGAAGAAGCACCTGTCCGCTGAGAAGAAAACAGGTCATTGCGGTTAGCAGTGATGTCGATTACATCGATCGTGGTGCTTGATTCTGCCATTTGGAAGTCCACATTCGTGGTGGAACCTAAGGAAGTTACCAAACCTTCGATGGTTTGCTGCTCGTAACCTGTGTAAGAAACAGATACAGAGAAAGGACCTCCTACACGAACAGAAGGCAGTGTGTAACGGCCAGCAGCATTGGTTGCTGTGCCATAGCGTGTGCCAGAAGGAGTGTGGATAGCGATTACGGTTGCTCCAACCAAGCGTTCGCCTTTGTTGTCGGTAACTAAACCGCTAATGGAAGAAGAGGTTACCTGCGCAAAAGCGGTCACAGCTGTCATGACCATTGCCAGGAATAGAAGGGACATGCGGACACTTACAGCGCCCGTGCGGAAATGTAGTACATTCCTCATACAGAATAAATTGAGTTTGGTGATAATCCAGAAAATTCAGCAATAAATGCGAATAATTCATAGAAGGTGAAAAAGCCGATGCAAAAGTACAAAATCAATATAAAGGCAGTGTTAAGTTTTGTCAGTATTTTATAAACGAAGCCTAAATAAAATTTTCTTTGGTAGAATATTTGTTTTGATCTTTTGTAAAAAAGGTGGTTTTTCACTACTAGATTAGTATTTAACCAAATCTATAGTCGAGTGCGAATCATGAGTTAAGAGAACAAAAGTCCCAAAAGGAGCGCTGTCCTATTTCCCAAAACAAATTGGGTAGGACGATTTTCCTGTTCTCTTTCTGAAAATGCCCTTACCGCCCTTGTTAGGTAAAGGAGCCAAAAATGCACTTTGTTTTTTACAAAGCATCGTTAACTGCCCAATAAATGGACGTAAGTGCTCCTATGTGAGCGTTATCTTAAAGGGATGGTATTTGCAAAAATGATCGTTAATTTATGTAATTTTTGTTTTTTATAAAACGTTAAAAATCAAATTTTTAATAAAATTTATTGAGAAAATTAACTCCTAAAATCAAGGCATAAATTCAATATCATTTGTCCTGCCCACCCCACTTTAGCCACCCCAAATTTGTGGCAAATAAAAGCGCAAACAACTTTTAATTATGAAAAATAACCTTTTAGTGCTCCTTTGCACCGTTTTGATGAGCCACTTTGCACAGGCTCAGGTGGTCATCACTGAGATTATGTACAATCCGCCAGAATCCGGGGTAGATAGCCTGGAATTCATTGAGGTGTACAACAACTCGACCGCCTCTGTTAACATGACCGACTGGAAACTGGAGTTCGGTACCTTTTCGTTTACCATTCCCTCTCTCACGGTCGGAGCTGGTCAATACCAGTTGTTTAGCGTGAACGCGAGTGCTATGCAAAACAATTTTGGAAAGTCCTCCATTCAGTGGACGTCTGGTGCACTCAGCAACAACGGTACTTCCATCCGGATCAAAAATAGTGGGGGAGCACTGATTGACTCCCTGACGTTTGATGATGTAGCCCCATGGCCTACCTCCCCAGATGGTTTGGGGTATTCATTGGTGTTGTGTGATCCCAACTCCGATAACACCTTGGCCGATAATTGGAAAGAATGTCCAACTGCCACCAATGTTATCATCAATAACACCCAGATTTTTGCAAATCCTGGTGCGGCTGCAGGTTGCGTTTCTGGATTGGTAGCCAACAATGATTTGTTCAATGTGCCTCCCGACCAGGTATCTGTGTTGGATGTATTGTCAAACGACAATACCCCGAATGCGGTTACTAGTCTGACCATCACCTCTGCTCCGCAGCATGGGACAGCCGTTGTTTATGATAATTCCATTCGTTACACCCCTTCTGATGGTTATTGTGGACCAGATGACTTTTCGTACCAAGTATGTGATGGACCGGCGAGTTGTGCAAATGCTGATGTATCCCTTACGATCAAGTGCTACCCACAACGCACTATTGAGGAGGTGAACAATGTGAACCTGATTGGATTGGCCGATTCCGTGAATATCTCTTGCGAATTGACAGGGATTGTTTACGGGGTTAACCTCCGTCAAAGTGCAGGTGGACTTCAGTTTGTAATCATGAACGCCAACGGCACAGAGGGAATTGCTTTGTTCAGTGGATTGAGTTCCTATGGCTATTCTGTTCAGGAAGGGGATGAAGTAACGGTTCGTGGTACCATTGCGCAGTTCAACGGTTTGGTTCAGATGAATTTGGATACGGTTTTTGTGGTTTCAAACGGCAATCAATTGGCCTCCCCAGACGTGGTTTTGCGGGCAGACGAAAGCACTGAAAACCGCCTCATTAAAATCAACAACCTAAGGCTAGTAGATCCTGCCCAGTGGACCCCAGGGGTAGGCCCAGGGTTCAATGTCCGAGTGTACTCAATGTTCAACACTGCTGATACGATTGTAATGCGAATTGACAACGATGTAGACCTGTACAATTACCAAAATCCTCCATCGGAGCCATTCAATATGATAGGTTTAGGAGGGCAGTTCGATAGTTCTGTTCCCTATTCCTCTGGTTACCAGGTACTTCCTCGTTATGCGGACGATATTTCAACTTTAAGCAGTGTTAAGGTGGTCGATTACAGTTCTGAGGTGAAGATTTCCCCTAACCCGGTTACGGACATTATTCAGATCAAAACAGAAATCAAGTTTGATATGATTCGAGTTTTTGGCTTGAATGGTGCTCTTTGGAAGACGATTGAGCATCCGGAGTCAGTGGAGCTGCTGGATATGAGCAAAATGATGCCGGGCGTGTATGCCATGCAATTTATTAGAGGCGGTCATCTTTGGGCAACCGCTATAATTAAGCAGTAATTATCCTTTTTGATAGATCCAAGGGCCACCTTCCGACTAGGCTTCGGGGGGTGGCTTTTGTATAAGTACTTCCTTAACTTATATTCGTTATGAACTTGCCTCCAATACTTGTTGCCGTTCATTTGGTAACCATTCTTCCCGCTGCTGTTCTTGGGGCCTATTTGTTTTTAAACCGAAAGGGAGGGCCTACGCATCGGACTATTGGGCGTATTTACATGATCTTGATGGGCTTTACTGCCATTTGGACATTATTCCTGCCTGCCGAATTTGGTCCGAGGTTGTTCCAGCATTTTGGGCTTTTACATTTGTTGAGTTTGTTGACTGCTTGGACAGTTCCGACGGCCTGGCGTGCTGCTAAGAGGGGCGATATTCGGGGTCACAAGAGCGCTATGATTCAGTTATATATAGGAGGAGTACTGATTGCAGGCAGCTTCGCTGTATTAGGGCAGGGGCGCTACCTGAATTTACTTTTCTTTGGGGAGTAAATCCTCCGGATCCTTGGAGTTTTCGCTCTTTTCGGCTTGGCCACCCGTTGGATGAGCTTGCTCGTACACTTTTTTTAGCTTTTCTATGCTGTTGTGCATGTAGATTTGTGTTGCTGCCAGGTTGGCATGGCCCAACAGTTCGCGGATCGCATTTAAGTCTGCACCTTTATCGGAGAGGTGCGTCGCAAAGGAGTGCCGTAGTACGTGCGGGCTGTTTTGTTCGTTCCTGCTGACTTGCGACAAGTATTTACGAACTACTGCATAAATAGATTCCGGGCTTAGAGGTAGGCCTTTGGTAGAAAGAAATAGCTGACGGTATTCAGAAGTGGGAAACTGTTGATTGCGCAGCTCCAGGAACTGACTGAGCAGTTGGACGATAGGTCCGACGATGGGGGCAAACCGCACTTTATTGCCTTTCCCTAAGACACGCAAGACTCCTCTTGAGAAATCAATGTCTGACGTTTGTAGAGCAGCGAGTTCTCCTCTACGAAGTCCTGTAGCGTACAAGACTTCCAGGATTGATCGATGCAGCAGGCCTTTGTAGCCATCCGGAAACGGGATGGTGGAAAAAAGCAGCTGTAAATCTTGCTCACGAGCTACCACAGGTAGGCGCTTAGGTGTTTTAGGCCCAATCACCTTTTCCATTGGATCTTGCAGGAGGTAGCCCCGTTTCAATAAAAATTTGTAGTAGGACTTGAGGCAAGAAAGCCTGCGGTTGATAGTGCGGGCTTGTTGTCCTTCTTCCAGCTGTGCCACTACCCAGGTTCTTATATGCAAATGCCTCACATCGGAGTCCGATGTGAGGCCATATATATCTTTGCAGTAACTTAAAAACTGTTCTAGATCGTTGCTGTAAGCCAACAGAGTATGTGGCGACAGACGACGTTCTTTTTCCAAATGGGAGAGGAACGAGTCTTTTTGAAACAAGGACTAGTCGTTCTTAAATCCGTACGTATCCTGCTTATAAACCGCTTTCAAAACTTCAGCGCGGCGTTCAACAGATGGCTTAGTGAAAGCCTTGCGACGACGCAATTGCTTGAGAGTGCCGGAACGTTCAAATTTTCTTTTGTACTTTTTCAGCGCTTTGTCGATGGTTTCGCCTTCTTTTACCTCGATAATCAGCATGTAATAGTTGTTTTTTTAATGAAAAAATTTTATTGGCCGCAAAGGTAACATGAATCAGGAGAATACAAAATTATTTCTCTTAAAAAATCGATGATTTTTGACTGTTTTTTACTACTTTAAGAAGGGTAGGGTCGAGATAAGGTTTAAGGATTATATCAGGAAAGCAGTAGGTGCTTACAAAAGGGATGGTTTGAACCTTAATTCTCTGATTATTTTGGTACTTTTGTAGGATGAAATGGCCCTATTGGTTTGATTTTCCACCGCATCCGTTGGTAGTAGGTGATCTATCAGAAACGTTTGAAGTCTGGTTCCGAGAGCGTAGGTATTCACGTTGGGTGGTTTTGACCGATTCGACTTGCAAGGAACTTTGTTTGCCCCTATTTTTGGAAAAAACAAGGTTGCCAGCCGATCTTCCGATCATCGAGGTGCCAGCAGGAGAAGAACACAAAACCTTAGATACCTGCTCCCGAATCTGGTCTGCTCTCCTG
Organism: Chitinophagales bacterium; assembly: GCA_046316495.1. Taxonomy (GTDB): domain Bacteria; phylum Bacteroidota; class Bacteroidia; order Chitinophagales; family Saprospiraceae; genus M3007. The sequence continues at coordinate 3,057 of JBKDAM010000130.1, read as the reverse complement.
GACTTGCAATTAGATCGAAAAGCGTTGGTCCTCAATTTGGGGGGAGGCGTGGTAGGGGATATGGGTGGATTTTGCGCGGCGACCTACAAGCGTGGAATTGATTTTGTACAGGTTCCTACTACACTTTTAGCAGCAACAGATGCTTCCGTAGGTGGAAAAATGGGTATTGATTTTCAACAGGTTAAAAACATAATTGGCGTATTTCAACAACCTGCGGGAGTGCTGATTGACCCCAGTTTTTTTTCGACTCAAACTTCCCGCCAATTGGCCTCTGGTTTTGGGGAGGTCGTCAAACATGCGCTGATTGGAGATCCTGGCCTTTGGAGGCAACTGGAGCCACTTCAAGATCTTCAGGGTGCTGATTGGGCAAGTTGGCTGGTCCCTTCCATCAGCGTTAAAGCCAGCATCGTGGAGCAAGATCCCAGGGAGGAAGGGTTGCGCGCCTTGTTAAATTTCGGGCATACGATTGGACATGCACTGGAAGGTTATCTTCTTGACAGCCCCACACCTTTGTTGCACGGGGAAGCGGTGGCTTGGGGGATGTATTTGGAGGCCTGCGCAGCAGAACAAGCGGGGTATCCTTTCCCTGCGCATTTCCCAAGAGCAGAGGACTTCAAAAATTGGCTGCTTCGGTTCTACAGCCCTATCAACCCGACATCACTGGATGCCAGGGCGCTCTGGCGCTGGATGTTGAATGATAAAAAGAACGAACAGCAACAGGTTCGACTGGCTTTGCCTGGAAGCAGGACAGGGGAATTACAATGGTTGACCCTCGAGTTGGAGCATTGGAAGTCTTTAGTAAAGCGGTTAGAGCCCTGATCAGGCCCCCCTTTCCTCCACCCTTCCGTCGATGTAGCGCGCGAAGCGACCAGTAGAACGGTTGTGTACAATATCTGCTTCCTTCCATGGCCAACCACCAAAACCGGTTCGTTGAAAGTCGCTAATTGCAGCCCGAATTTCGTGTTGGGTATTCATTACAAAGGGACCATATTGAGCTATGGGCTCTGCGATGGGTTCACCTTCCAAGATAGCCAGGTAGCTTTCTGAGGCGCCATTTTGTAGTTGAATCGTATCTTTTCCGCTGACCTTAATCCGGTGTTCTGAAGGGACTTCCACTCCTTCTATCTGGAGGGTTCCAGTTCCCCGGTAGAAATAGAGATTTCGGTTGAGCGTTGGAGAGCCTGCAGGCAATGTAAACACAGCACCGGGTTCAAGGTGAAGCAAGAAGATACCAACTTTGTTTTGTGGGTCGGCAGCCCAGGAGTCGGGGCAAGGGGCAAGTGCTTTATGATCCCCGAGTTTTCCTGCGATCAATCGAATGCGTGTTTTTTTTCCGGAAGGGTCTGTTTGTTCGATGATCGGAATATCTTCTGACCAGTGCATTTGGTAACTTGGTGCAACCATTTTACTTTTTGCGGGCAGGTTGAGCCACACCTGAAACAATTCGAGCGGATTATCTTGGTCTGCATGGACCAAAGGGAACATTTCAGCGTGTTGGCAGCCACTGCCGGCGGTCATCCACTGTACATCTCCGTTTCCGTAGCGACCCTCTCCTCCAAGGGAGTCGAAATGATCGATCAATCCTTTTAGTACGATAGTGACGGTTTCGAAGCCCCTGTGGGGGTGTGCTGGGAATCCAGGGACGGTGTCTCCATGGTACATACTAAATCCGTCTTTGTCTGAAAAATCGCTGCCGATGTTTCGTCCTTCCAGGGAGGTTGCTGGCCCCATTTGATCGTTTCCTTTTGGGAATTGATCGTCGTGATGAGCGCAAAAAAGGAATGGGTCTTCCATGCCCCATTGAGCGCCAATTTTTTGGATGCCAATTACTTTATTATGTTCCATAGTTTTGAATATTAACGTTTTGAAGCGGATTTTAAGCGAGAAAAGGGCTGTTACCAAATATTTACCTCTGCTTCTAGCGGTACTCCGAACCGGGTTTTCACGGATTGAATGATCTCTTTAGCCAGTTGAGCGACCTCTGTTCCGGTTGCTCCACCGTGGTTAACAAGGACCAGGGCTTGTTTTTCATAGCTCCCCGTATTTCCTACTCGTTTTCCTTTCCATCCGCACTGTTCAATCAGCCAGCCTGCCGGAATTTTCACTTGCCCATTCGGTAGTGGATAACCGGGAGCAGTTGGGTAGTTTTGTCGGATGTTTTCAAAAAGCGCGGCCGGAATTTCTGGGTTTTTGAAAAAGCTGCCACAATTTCCTATGACCTTTGGATCAGGTAATTTGGAAGATCGTATGGCAATAACTGCTTTGCTGATTTGGTCGATAGTAGGCTTACCGGTTACCTGCATTGCCTCCAGTGTTTTAGAGATGTCACCATATTGCACATGGATGGAATGGTGCTGGCGAGTAAGGGAAAGGACCAAGTCGGTTATGAAATAACGGCCTTTGTGTACGCTTTTAAAAATACTGTCCCGATAGCCAAATAAACAATCCTTTTTCCAGAAGGTTTTGGACTGGCCAGTTTGGAGATCAATAGCATGAAGCCGAACAAAAACATCCTTTAGCTCCACGCCGTAGGCACCGATATTTTGCACAGGGGCAGCGCCAACTGTTCCAGGGATCAGGGATAGGTTTTCAATACCACCAAGTCCCTGCTCAACTGCCCATCGAACCGTTTCGTGCCAATTTTCTCCGCCACCCAGTCGCACGTGGACTTTATTGGCCCAGGTATGAAGGATTTCTTTGCCTTTAATTTCGTTTTTTAGCAAAGTTCCGTCGACATTTTGCACGAACAAGATATTACTTCCACCACCTAATACCCTCAATGGTTGTGGAGGAGCTTGTCGAAGTAACTGACTCAAATCTTGTATTGTGTGGATGGTGCAAAAATGGGCAGCGTTAGCATCCAATCCGAAAGTATTGAATGGGCGTAAAGAAATATGGGTATTGATAGAGATCATGTTAAAAGATGAAGCGCGTGAAGGCTGTTATGATCTAGAGTCGTTCGTATGCTAGAAAAAACCGTTTTTTGGTTGTTTCGACAATAAGTCCATACAACAAAGCAATTCCAATCATAGAAAGCAACAAAGGTAAGGGTAAAGG
>JBKDAM010000129.1:0-27503 GCA_046316495.1 Chitinophagales bacterium | reverse complement strand
TTTGCTTTAATAGGTCGGATAATAGTTCCTTCAGCATAGAAAAAACGTTTGAAAAGAATAAACGATGCACTTTTAGCCTTTTCAAGGCAAGTTAGTGAGGGGTAAATGTAGGGAATATTTTGGGGATTTTTTTGGGGGGATTGATTACAATCTTTGGTTATTCCATAACTCTATTTAAACTTTAATACCCCATCATTTGGTCATCAAGCTAGCCGAGCTCTACCTTGCATAACATTTTTTCTGTCAGTAAAGGCTGAACACACATCAGCCAGCGGTGTTTTACCGATCGACTTGTTGTATTTGCCTTCTTCACCCACTTATTCAACTTGAAAAAACTTATGCGCCTACTACACACTGCGGACTGGCACATTGGCCAGTTGTTCTACGACCAAGACCGAACTGAAGAACACTGCGCCTTCATGGAATGGCTGCTAAATACGCTTGAAGAAGAAGCAATTGACGCTCTGCTAATTAGTGGAGATATCTTTGATGTACCTAGTCCATCCACCTCATCAGTTCGGATGTTTTATAAGTTTTTGAGTGATGCCAATAAGCGCCTGCCAAGTCTCCAAATAATTGCGACTGCAGGAAACCACGATTCTGCCGCCAGACTAGAGACTCCCCGTCCACTATTAGAATCCTCTTCAATTCACCTAATTGGGACGATTGAAAAAACAAGCGAGGGAAGGGTTGATTACAACAAACTTATTATCCCACTTTATAACCACAACGGGCATCTTGAAGCGCATTGCATAGCTATCCCATTCCTCAGGATGGGGGATTACCCACTAATTGCAGAGGCCTCTCAACCTTACAAAGCAGGAGTAGAAGCGTTTTATCAGGAAGCAGCAGACTTCGCAAGAGAATGCATAGAACCAGGAACAGGACTGATCGCCATGGGTCATCTGCACGCTACCAGTGCCGAATTGTCTGGAATGGATGACTCTGAGCGATCCATAATGGGTGGTCTGGAAAGTATCTCAGCAGCTGCTTTTGATCGAATTTTTACCTATGTAGCACTTGGGCATATCCATAAAGCGCAGGCTTTAGACGGGAAGAAACACATTCGGTACAGCGGTAGCCCACTACCCATGTCCTTTACTGAAAGAAGTTATCAACATCAAGTGGTAATTATTGAAATCCAGGGATCAGAGGTCATAAATTTATATTCAAAAGAGGTACCAGTTAAAATACCTCTATGGCGTATTCCTTCTCATCAACCACTTCCGGAATCGGAAGTCATGCAGGCATTGGCAGAGTTGGAGCAATCAATTTCTACACATCCTGCTCCCTACCTGGAGGTTCAAGTACTAACAGAAGGACCTGAACCAGGGCTGATCCACCGAATTCAACAGGCGGTTAAAGATAAACACGTACGGCTGGTGAAAGTTTCACTTACACTAAAAGGGAGGGAAGGTTACCAGGATACATCCGAAGTCTCCCCTGATCTTAGGGTTAGACCATTGAATCCAGAGGACGTTTTGCGGAGTGAGTGGGGCAGTCGCTTTCAATCTGAAATACCGGCGGATCTGATCGCTTGTTTTCGAGAAATTCAGCAAGAACTCCACCATTCGGAATAACCATGAAAATTATACGTTTATACTTGCAAAACCTGGCCTCCCTGGAAGGCCCTTATGAATTGGATTTTACTCGTCCACCGCTGGTCAACGCGGGTGTTTTTGCTATTACCGGTCAAACAGGGGCCGGCAAATCCACCTTGTTGGACGCAATTTGCCTTGCGTTATATGGCACCACGCCGCGCTATCATTCTGGCAAAGACAAAAAGGTAACAGTAATGGATGGTTCTGGTGATTACCTAACCAACACCGATGTGCGGGGAATCCTGAAAAGAGGCGCTGCCTTTGGACAGGCACAGGTGGACTTTATCGGTATTGACCACCGTACGTATCGGGCAACTTGGTCAGTTAGACGTGCTCATAACCAACCCTCCGGCAATCTACAGCCCTCTAAAAACAGGGTGGAATCTCTTGACGGCCAAATGATTCTATTAGACCGCACCAGCGAAGCCTTGGATAAAATTGAAGAGCTGGTGGGATTAAATTTTGAACAATTTACCCGATCGGTTCTACTAGCACAAGGTGATTTCACGGCATTTCTAAAGGCAGAAAAAAAAGACAAAGCCGTTCTTTTAGAAAAATTATCAGGAACATACGAATACTCTGAAATCTCAAAGCGGGTCTATGAACGGCACAAATTAGAGAAATCCAAACTGGATTTGCTAAAGGACCAATTACAAAGCCTACAACTATTGACAGAAGCTGACTTGGCTAAGGTACACGAGGAACTAAAGGAGATAAATAAAGTTCTTTCCGATTTAAGTCAACAAGAATCAATCATTAAACAGGGTCTGCTATGGCATCAACAATTCCAACTCTTAGAAGTGGAATTATCCAATGCTCAGCTCGCAATGGAAGAAACCGAAAAACAATGGCTATCCCAAGCAAGTGCTTTACAACACCTTGAACAGGTGCTGCATGCAAGGCCTGCGCTTACCGATATGCGTATCTTCCGAGAAACGGATTCCAGAATAAACGCCAGAGAAATAACTATCCAAGCACTAGAGTCAACCTTATCCAATCTGAATATTCGCCACACTCAACTAAAAGAAGAACTGAGCAGAAGTGTTAATCTTCAAGCCCAACGAGCTGCAGAATTGGAGGAGGCTACTCCCATAATCGACCAAGGGAAATTACTTGAGCACCAATATCAACTGCTTGAAGAAAAGCATTCGGCACTCAAAGATGTGCTACCTAACTTTGAACAAAAAGAACGAGCTGCGGCTAAACTACTCCTTGATATTAATCAAGTGATAAAACAACAAAAGGCTCAGGTAGAATCTCTTGAGACTTGGATTAAGGAGCATGATCAACAACGAATCCTTGCAGAGCAGCAGCCACTACTCCTAAGCCAACTGGAGGAAGTAAGACAAATTAGAGAGCAGGGACTCGCCCGACGAGTAATACTGGACCAGGAGAAACAGGTAAAAGCCGACCTTGAAATAAAACATAAAGCCCAGAAATTAAGTCTTGAAACACAACTACACCATTTAAATCAACTACTTCAAAAACAAAAAGAGCTGGAAGACCAGCTCAACCAATACCAGCCATCAACCCTGCAGAACCAGTTAACGAACTCAAAAGCAGAACTCATTGAGTGGGAGCAGTTATTGATCAGTTGGACTAACTTCCAACAATCAAAAATAATCTTAGAAGCCCTTCAATCAGAAGAACATCAAATTAAGAATGAGTTAGGTCTAAAAAAGAAAAACAAGGTTGAATTGGAGATCCAGCTTCAACGCAAATCAGATGAGCTGGCTGGAGCGGATTCACTCCTCCAACGAGTACGATTGGTTGCTTCCGAAAATGTAGAAAAGCTGAGAAGAAATCTCCAGCCTGGCGAAGCTTGTTTGGTCTGTGGTAGCCTCGACCACCCCTACCGAAATCATCAACCCTATTCGGACACCATTCTTCAGGAATTAGAACATGGAAAAAAGCAGTTAGAAGAAGAACAAAAAAAATGTATTACTGAAATAGGCGCACTTCAGAATTCTATTCTCCAACTAGAACAAAAAATGAAGGAATGCACTGAATCGATTCCAAAACAATCCAACAAAGTTTTGGAAATACAAAACACCTTGTCGGCTCACCTATATTTTAAGGATTTGGAAGCTGTACTTGAGCAGGATCGAGACACCTGGATCAACCATCAATTGCAACAAATATCGGTAAACCACCAAAATGTAGACCGCGAGTTATATTCATATCAGAAGGCACTTGAAGCACTGAACTTGATTCGAAAGAAAGTGCAAAACCTAACAGAGGAAACCAACCGACACAATAATCAACTCGCTGAATTTCAGCTACGGTTGCAAAGTACAGATGGGAAGATAACCCAAATAGAGCAAGAAAGACAACGTCTATTAAATACTATGGAATCAATCCGCGGTTCTATCGGATCATTCCTACAGTTGTCAGGCTGGGAAGCCAAATTCCGAACAAATCCAGAGGTTCTCGCTGACCAGATCCAAAAGGAAGTTACTCAATGGCAAACAGCTCTACGTGAGCAACAAGAGCTTAGTGTTCAGCTAGCAAAATCATTGGGTGATCAATTACTTTTGGAGCAGGAATGGAGACTTCATGCAGATAATCTCCAAGGAAAAATAGCGGAAATAACAACAGTAACCGAAGCTCAAAAAAGTATTCTGAGAGAATTAAGAATACTATTAGGTGGACTTTCAAGTTCCGAAAAGAAGGAAAATCTACAAAAAACACTTAAGGAATGCCAAGATCAAACTGAACAGATCCAAATAAACTTTTCAAAACTGGAGAAAGAAATAGAAGCAAGGAAAGCAGAAATAGCCCGACTAACCCAAGAAAATCAATCGGAAAAAATTACAAGAGCAAAACTTAAAACCAACTTGGAACATTGGTTAAACACACAAGGGCCGCCTTACAATTGGGAGTTACTATTACAGTTTAGCCAATTGCCAGAGGAACAAATTGAGGAGGACAGAAATAAAGCAGAGGCCCTGAAGCAAAAACGAGTAGAGTTACAAACCATAGTATCGGAACGGAACAGAGCCTTACTCCTTCATAATAACCGTAGGTCAACTACACTCGAAGTACCTCAACTAGAATCAGCACTCCACCAAATTCAAGGTGAGTACGTTGCACTTCATGAGAAACGCACCAACCTTCAGGCTGTACACGCACAAGACCAACTAAATAGATCAAATCACCAGGATCTAACACACCGAATTCAGGAACAGGAACTCCTAACTGATCGGTGGGCGAAGCTTAGCGGTGTAATTGGGTCAGCAGACGGAGCAAGTTTTCGAAATATTGCTCAGCAATACACACTGGACCAACTACTTGCCTATTCAAAAATTCATCTACAACAACTTTCCAATAGATACGAACTACAGCGCATACCCAATGAGTTAGCCATTCAAATAGTTGATAAAGATATGGGGGATGAAATTCGCTCGGTGAACTCCCTCTCTGGAGGCGAAACCTTTTTAGTGTCTTTGGCGCTCGCTCTTGGGCTAGCCTCCCTGTCGGCTCAACAAATAAACGTAGAATCCCTTTTCATCGATGAAGGGTTTGGCTCCCTGGATCCGCTAACACTAAATATTGCAATGGATGCTTTAGAGCAACTGCAAAACCAAGGCAGAAAAGTTGGTGTCATTTCGCATGTGCAAGAAATGACGGAAAGAATTCCAGTACAAATTCAGATCCTCAAACAACAAGGCGGTAACAGTTTGCTACATATACCCAAGTAGTATCTGGTACGAAATAGAATTACATATTCGATTTTTATTATTTAAACCTATTTAGGGTACCGATCTTTTCCAAATAATTGATAAATATATAATTAATTGGGTCTTCTAAACAAGTAACTATCACTTTATTGGAGACGAGAAGGGTACGGAATATCTCATTTTTTCAACCCAGCTATAGCTTTGGCATATTAACCGTGAAAAAACTAAACTAGTAAAAAGACCATAAATAGGTTATATTTTTGGCTGAATAGTAAGTTATAAAAACATAACCCAAAACCACAACAACCATTTAATCGGGAATTAATCCTCCAAATCCCCCCTTACCGGAAATTTAGCCAACTCCGCGCGCAGATCTGAAGCCAGTGCTACCAGCTGATGGTTATCCAGATGGAAATCGAGGTAAAAAGCACGATCGTCCCGATCGTAGGCTTCGGGTTTGAGTTCGAGGTCGAAGGAAATACGCAGGTGCTTGATGTCGGCATTGGGTTCATTGAGGAGTTCGACGTACAGGCAGGGTTCTGTAAACCAATGGCTGCTTTTAGCTTCGTCGGGGTTGGTCGACAGCAGCTCCATCCATTCAGCCCAGGATTCAACTTCAAACGTCAGCAGGCAGGGCACATTGGATTCTACCTGCGTTTCCAGGTGCTGAATTTTAAATTGTACTTGAAGCCAATTGGCATCCCATTTTCCCTCAGTGATTTGTGGGTATTGGTATTGTTGGACCTGTATTTCCAGAAACTGGTTTTTGATTCCGTTGATAATCATGGTGGTATTGTTGGTGAATTAGGTTGGTTTTGAAAAGCAGTCATTTTTCTTTCGTGCACGAAAATAGGCAATTCAGGTGAATTTACCAAGCCCAAAAGCCGTTTTGTCTACACCAAGGGGATAGAAGAACTACCCTGATAATACTGGTGTTTAGCATGAAAAAGTGCTGCCATCCGACTGCCTTGGAGTTTCGCTTTTTGGGCGTTGGGGCCTTCAAATAGCCCATCCACGGTTTGTTCAAAGACTTGGACCCAGCGATCGAAGTGCAGGCCCTGGACGGGGAGTAGGGCATGGGGTGGGAAGGGGCTACCAAAGTAGGTATGTTCGTCTAGCAGGACGGTTTGCCAGAACCGGATCATTTTTTCCAGGTGTTCGGGCCAGCGGTCTTGGATTTTTTCTTCGAAAACAGGTCCTAAAAGCGGTTCTTTACGAATTTGGCCATAAAACGAATGAACGAGCGCTTGTATGTCGGTTAAGGTTTGAATATCGCGTAGCATAGGGTGGGTGTTTCGGTAGCAATATTCGGGCAATTGCCCATAAACCACCACTCAGCAGGGAATTATGACGGGAAACTTACAGGAAGATAAATAAAAAGGGGCAACTCAAGCGTAGTGCCTGAGATACCCCTTTTTTAAGAAGTTAAACCCGTGTACTGTTACTCCAAACGGAAGCGAACAGGGAGGGTGAATTTTACTTTTACCGGGTTGCCGTTGGCCTCACCTGGTGTCCATTTAGGCATCAGGCCTACCACTCGAACGGCTTCTTTACCGCAGCCACCTCCTGGATCTTTCAGGATTTTGACATCGGAGATGGTACCGTCTTTGCCCACAACGAATGTAAGGGCCGCAGTTCCTTGGATATTATTCTCCCGCGCGATGGCAGGGTATTGAATATTTTCGCTGAGGAACTTTCTAAGTTCGGCCTCACCTCCCGGGAAAGAAGGCAACTTTTGGATATCAAAGGTTTCGTATACCTTGTCAGGTGCTGCTTTTTGCTCCACGAGAAGTTCACTCGGGTTATCGAATGTTTCCGGTGGTAAATCGTCGTTACCCTTTTTGTCGTCCTTACCGATTTCCGCTTTGGTGTCCTGAAGTTCCTCAATGGTTTTTTGAGGCTCTTCTTCTTGCACTTCTACGTCTTTTTTAATGACGGGAGGCACGAATTGCACCGTGGTACGGGTAGGTGGTGGTGGAGTAGGCGGTGGCGGTGGCGGCGGTGGTGGAGGGGCATTGTCGAGATCGGGTGGTGGCCCCATTTCGATCTCTACTTCTACCGGAGCTTCCTCCTTCAGCGCGTCCGACACAACACCCACAATCCGGGGCAGCAGGAACAGGATAGCGAGGAACAACAATCCGAAACCGAAAGCACGCATAAGGTACTTGTTATAGGCACGGCGCAACTGATAGGCACCATACTCTTTATTTCGGTTTGCGAAGATGATGTCCAGCATATCGCGGTACTGCACAGCGCTGGTGTTTTTATCTTCTGCCATTTTTACAATAATTTTAATCCTGTGTGAGTAGGGGGAAGAATGGGCTTATTATTTCCCTTTAGCGGCTTCTAACTGGTCTTCAACGCTAAATTGAAGTCCGCCAGCTGGGTTTTTAATAAAGTTTTCTTCCTGTGTTGAAATATCGAGCATTACGTAACGACCGATGTTGCAGATTTTCATCTCATCAAAGGTATCCACTAAGTTTTTATAGCGGGACTCTTTGGTGGGCTTGATGATCACGTTTAGTTTGGAGACCATTTTCTTTTGCCCTGGATTTTTCGGATCGTCCTTTTCATCTTCGCCCCATTCCGCTTTTACACGGTCCTTTTTGTCGAGGATTTTGGCACGCAGACCTTCTGCGGAGAAATCGGTTGAATCCAGTACAGCATTGGTAATGCCCTCGTAAAAGTAAACTTTATCATTTCCGCCGAGCAGCAGGGTCAGTACCTGTGACTCCTTGGTAGCTTCCAAATCTTCCTCATTGATGTCCTTTTTCTCGGGCATAATGATTGGCATGATATTGGGCTTGGAGAGTGTGGTAGTTAACATAAAGAAGGTGATCAGCAAGAAGGCCAAATCCACCATTGCGGTGAGGTCCACTTTCGTGGACATCTTTTTCGACCGTGCTTTCCCGTCTTTACCACCACCACCACCTTGTTCTTGTATCTCAGCCATGTGAATGTTAAGACTTAATTGAGTTATGTACTAAACAGGAGCTTTCCTATTTATTCGGATCAGACTCTTGGGTAGTAATGAGGTTAAATTTGTTGACGTTGATGTCCGTGAGGGTATTGATAACCCGCTGAACAGCCGGGAACGGGGTGTTCTGGTCGGCTTTTACAACGATTGCATACTCGCTTACCTCTTTACCTTCCGCCATCATCTCCTTTTTGTAGTTGAACTGAGCGAGGCGGGCCTGGTGGATCCAGTTGGCCAATTCGCTTTTGTTCACATCTACCGTATCGATTGGAATTCCTTTTGGGAACCGATTTCGGTCAGCTGCATCCGCGTTCAGATAAGCTGCCATTTGGTTCATCGGAACTCCGAAGCTTCCGCCATTTACAAACTTCCGTTGGTCTTGAGCATTCAAGCCCATGCTGTAGGTGGCATTCATCGTTTCGATCAAGGCCTTGCGGGCATGGGAACCAGCAGGATCCAGGTAAACATCGCCTTCTGGACTGATCAAAATCGTCAGGGTACCTACATCCGGGAGTTTAGACTCGGAGATAGAGGAAGGAGTATCTACCGTCACCGTCTCCTGTGGCTTGGCTTTTGCCGTCAAGATGAAGAAGGTAAGGAGCAGGAACGCTACGTCGCACATGGCCGTCATATCGAGAGAGGGCGCACTGCGTTTAGGTTTATGCTTTGGCATGTTAAATGACTTGTTTTATGCTACTAGCTCTTTTGAGAACCGATAGCGGTGGGTACAACTTACTTGCCTTTAGTAGCGTAGGTCTGAGTCAGGCTGTAACCTGCCTCATCAATACGGTATGTCAAAGCGTCGATACGACCTGTGAAGAAGTTGTAGAAAATGATCGCAATCGCAGAAGAACCGATACCCAACGCGGTGTTGATCAAGGCCTCAGAGATACCTGTTGCAAGCGCAGAAGAGTCAGGAGCACCCGCTGTTGCCAAGGCGCCGAAGGCACGGATCATACCCAATACCGTTCCGAATAGACCCATCAGGGTTGCAACAGAAGCAATGGTCGCCAAGATATTCAAGTTTTTCTCCAACATAGGAAGTTCCAGGCTAGTTGCCTCTTCTACTTCTTTCTGGATGGCCATTACCTTGTCTTCTTTCTCCATACCAGAAGTGGTCAACATTTCCTGGTACTTAGTCAAACCAGCGCGAACAACACTCGCTACAGCTCCTTTTTGCTTGTCGCAAGCCTTCACTGCACCAGCGAAGTCTTCTTTGTCCAAGTGGGATTTGATCGTGCGAACAAACGTATCCACATTCGCTGTACCAGTTGCTTTAGACAACGTGATAAAACGCTCAAATACGAATACGATAACCGTGAACAGCAGCGTCAAAAGAATAGGTACAACGAATCCACCCTTGTAAACTACGCCGAGGTAGTGGTTCAATGCTGGTTCTGGAACCGGATCTTTTGATAAATCGCCTCCAGGGAAGTTGGAAGGAGCACCAAATACGTACTTGTAAACAACAATCGCAAGAACGAATAACACCGGAATGATGATGTAGGGGAAGATGGCACCGAATCCGCCGCCTTTACTTTGATTAGCAGGTGAAGTGTTAGCTGCTGTCATGCTGGATAAAATTAATTTAGTTAAAGAATGATAATTAGTTTGACTACGCTTAAATCTGCCACCACTTCTTTATTGCATTTAAAACAGTATCGCCGGTACCGCACTGTCTTTTACCTAAGATGAAGGCACGTTTGTTTTTGGTGGGTACCAAGCCATTTTTTTTCAAAAAAGAAGCAGGTGGGCTGTCTAGCAAAATTTTGCTTCCAAAATTCGCGGTAAAAATAGTGTGAGATTTACATTTTTTCGACCCATAGGAGAAAAAATGAAATAAAATTAATGGAAAAAAAATATTATTTGGCAAGTGTATTTATTCCATCTCTAATTATTGGCCTCTCAAGCCTTCCATCCGATCACACCCATCTTTTTCCTAAAAATCAACTCCCAACGCCAGGTGCAACATGGGTTTTCGAACCTGCTGGGTCTCTATCCCCCAAGCATAATCCGCCCTCAAAAACAAACCAAATAGCTGTACCCGAAGCCCCGCTCCATACCCTGCCACCAAGGGATCTTTAAAGTAATTCACACGCATACTCACCGTGGGAGGGTTTTGTAGGTAAACGATATTAATCGGATTGTCTTTGTTATATGGACTACTGCCCGTCCAGGCAGTTCCAGCATCAAAGAACCCAACCAGCTGAAAATTGCGCCAAAAATTCCCCAAAGAGGGACGACGAAGGAGGTACTTGAAGAGGGGAATCCGGAGTTCAGTGTTCAAAAGAGCAAACGAACCTCCATTCCGAATATTTTGCTGGAAACCGCGCAGGTTGGCCGCCAAGGTTTCATAAGCAAATACCTCGGTCTGGGGTGCTGGTATCTGGGTACTAAATTGAGGGATAATCCAATTGTCCACCCCCCCTAAATAATACAGGATGCGCTCCGAACCAAAGGTGGTCGCCGCAGCCAGGCGGGTGGCCAGAATGGAATACCGGTCAAGTCGCTGGTAATGCCGGGCGTCCAGGTTTAATACCGTCATAAATCCACTGTTAAGCCGCAAACTCCAATCAGGTGAGGTATTGAACTCAAATCGTTTTACCGCCTCAATATAAAACCTTGCCCGGGTACCATTTTTAATATTGACATCTATATTCAAGGTGTTGTCGTACACAGCAGCTAGTCGGAGGGCCGCTCGTTGTTCCGCATAATCAGGGGCCTCTAAGGTTTTACGATCTGAGCTCAGCGTAATTTGCTTGTCTTGACGGAGGGTCGCCATCGCCCGCAAACTAAAGAAGGGATCAAAGGGGTATTTGAGTTCGTACTGCCCTAATAGGGTGTTGTAGCGGAGCTGGTAAGGGTTGCCTACGGCATTTTCCAGGGTTTGCACCGTGCTCTTCCGGTAAAGAGTATACCTCCGGTCAATGCGTTTTTTCCGGTCTTCCATCCAAAGGTAGTATTCCGATCCGTTAAAGGAGGTCGGCAATCTAAATCCGGCTTCTACCTGGTAATTTTCCAAAAGCTCCTTGAAGTTTGCCCGCAGCAATAGCCCAGGAGCGGGAGTTCTAAATCCTCCCGGAGAAGCGGCATAGCTGTCCAATCCTTCAAACAACAGGCTGTTGTCCATATCGGTCGTGATAAAGTCCGTTCGGAATCGAAGCCGGTAGCCCACCGTCCGGGAAGGATTAAAGCGGGTAAAGGCTTTATTGGTCGCGCGGACTTGCCGTACGCGGCGGCTGAGCATTTTGCTGTTCCAGGCCTGTTCGCTGGCTGGCATACTCGGACTGGCTTCTTCCATCCGGCTGCCCGTTGGCGATGGGCTGGGCTGGCGCAAGTAGTCGGGCACTTGAAAGGACCAACCTGCCGGAAAGCTATCCAGCTGTGGAGACTCCAACACAGGGGCTTTTTGCGCAGGTTGCGAGGTAGGCAAACCTGAGTCAGCCAGTGTTTGCTGCCGGTAAAGGGTATATTTAACGCCGCGCAAGGAGGGAGCCAAGGTATCGCGTTGCTGTAGGTAAAAATAGGTGTGCCTCCCTTTTCGTTGGGTTTCCAAGGTTCGGACAGCATTCGAAGCATAGGAACTTAAAAAAGAAATCCCTCGTCCGTATTGGCTATCTAGCCAGCTGACAACCTTTTTCTTGTAAACTGGGTAGCTGCGTAAGCTATCTACCTGACTGCTGTCCACATTTCGGAGCACTTCCTTTAGAAGGGGATGGACGCGGGTGGCCTTTTCCAGCGACCATTCAGCCATTCGGCTGGGATCAATCGCATTCAGTTCGATTCCGTTTCTCAGGTAAATGACTGTTTTATAATACGCGAGGTAATCTTTAATTTGACCTACTACGCGGTTCTCGATACCCGTTTCATCGCTGATCCAAGCAAGGTGACTACTGTCCAACACCACTGGGCAGCGTTCCTTAAACAAAGGACTGTCGGTGATCCGTATCAATTCTTCGCTTCGGGTATCCAGGTTGTACATAAATAGGTCCCACTGGCCTACTGGCAGTAGGGAATCGAAGCGGACAGGACTAAGGGTATCTGCCGGCCGGTTACTTGCAAATACAAGGTAACGAGCGTCAGGTAATCGGAGAAAGGTGGCATCTCGGTCATCCCAGATATCCTGGGTGAGCCGTTCGGTTTGTCGGGTTTTGGTTCGGTAAAGGTACAAGTCAGTGTATCCCCGAGCCGTGGCCGAAAAGACCAGGTCAAAGGGGTTGATAAATTCGACGCTATGAATCCGCTGAAATTCAGGGGAAGCGGGCTCAATGCTTCGGGCGCCCGTCGTCAAGTTGAGCAGGGCCACTTTAGCAACATCCCGTTGTTCAAACACCACGCAGAGCGTTTGGCGATCGGGTGACCAAGCTAGCAAAGGGTAATCATAATCGGTCGCTTGTTGTGCATTTCGGATACCCCCTCGGAGGACTTTGGTGCGCTTGCCGGTTTGCAGGTTTTGTACCCAGACCTTCCATTTTCCGATATCATTTTGCACCCAGGCGATTTGTTGTCCATCCGGGCTAATTTTGGCTTGAAAAAGCGGAAGTTTTCGCTTATTTTTCACTTTTACCCAATCAGATGCCTTGGGTTCTTGGGTTTCCTTAAGGTCTTCTGCGGCGCGTTGTTGGTAGTGTTCAAAGACGAGCTCGGTG
Source organism: Chitinophagales bacterium (assembly GCA_046316495.1). Classification (GTDB taxonomy): domain Bacteria; phylum Bacteroidota; class Bacteroidia; order Chitinophagales; family Saprospiraceae; genus M3007. The sequence continues at coordinate 14,596 of JBKDAM010000129.1, read as the reverse complement.
GTTCTATCGTAGCCATTTCCCATTACATACCGAAACCCGGCATCCAGGCCTCGGTTGATGCGGGTGAGATAAAGCAGGTTGCTAATGGTTCCAATGCCAAATTGCTGAGCGATGTATTGCCAGAAAGCATGTCCTGCCAGGGCTGGAAATTTTTGGGCGAGTTCAGAGAAACTCGTGGCCTCTTCTGCCAAAAGCACTTGGCGGAGCTCCTCATCCCGTTGTACATTCCAGGCGCTGCCACAATAGGCCTTGAGCCCGTTGATATACCAATCTGGCATATTGAGCAAGACGGAATTTTGGACAATTTCCTGGAGGTTCCCCCCGAGCAGCATGGCATTAAGGAGGATGCCTGCGATGCCCTCCCGGATTTGTTGTTGCAAAAGCTGGTGATCGCCGTTGTAGTAGACAAACATTTTATTTCCCGACACCTTGGTTTCTCCAGATTTGACCAAGAAAAGCTCATCGGCGCCAATATTGCTTTGCTTCAAGTCGCTGAGATCCGTAAACACCAATAATTCAATGGGCTCATTCAGTTCGTATTCCAGGAGTTGCTGAATATCAAGGTAGTGGCCTTCCGCCAACTGGAGGGCAGGGATGGCGATGTTCTGGGCTTCCCCGTACCAGTAGGTTGTGAAATGGGGCGTCTCGTAGTACTTCCAGTCTTCCTGGTGGTGGTGGTATTGGACCCTGTTTTTCCCAAAACCCGTCTGCATGTTTTGCGACTTCAACACGGTAGTACCCCCCAGCAGCAGAATGCTCAGGCCAATCAGAAAAGGAAAAAAAGGCGCTCTGGTTTGCATAGTCCTTCGATTTAGGCGGTAAATATAGGCCGTTGAAGAGAAAGGCGGGTGTTAAAAGGGGACTGAAATTCATTTTTGATCTACATCCACCCAAGTATTTTTCTTTACAAGATAGAATACTCCACAAAGGGCAATTTACCCGGGAAATCGGTATTGAAATGCAATCCTCTACTTTCTCTTCGATGGGCAGCTGAGCGGGTAATCAGGTAAGCAACCGTAATCAGGTTGCGCAATTCCATTAGTTGTGGACTGACAGCAGTAGTGCTGTAAAGGGTTTCTGTCTCTTGATATAGGAGGAACAGGCGGTCCATCGCCCGTTTGAGACGCACATTATTGCGCACAATTCCCACATAGTACGACATGATTTCTTTTAATTCCTTCGCACTTTGGGTGATTAGAACGAGTTCTTTGGGGGCCATGGTTCCTTCCGAATTCCAGTCTGGAATCTGTTCTTGAAAGGGCATGTTCGCTAGATTGGCTGACAGGTCTTCTGCGATGCGGTGGGCAAACACCAGGGCTTCCAACAAGGAATTCGAGGCCAGTCGGTTGGCGCCGTGTAAACCCGTGCTGGTACATTCTCCGGCGGCATACAAACGGTGGATACTGCTCCTACCTTTCTCGTCCACCCAGATCCCCCCACACATATAGTGGCAGGCAGGCACTACCGGGATCAAGTCGTTCAGGGGGTCGATTCCCAAACTTAGGCAATGTTGGTGAATGGTTGGAAAATGGGATAGGAAACCTTCTTTATCCAGGTGGGTACAATCCAGGTACATACAATCGGTACCCCGTTTTTTCATTTCGGAGTCGATGGCGCGGGCCACGATATCCCGGGGCGCGAGAGAAAGGCGCTCATCGTAGTGTTCCATAAAGGTTTCGCCCTCTTTGGATTTAAGGACAGCTCCAAAGCCACGAACTGCCTCTGAGATCAGGAAGGAGGGGTTTCCTCCGGAGGGATGGTAGAGCGAGGTGGGGTGAAACTGCATAAATTCCATGCCTTCTACCCTACCCTTTGCCCGGTACACCATTGCTACCCCATCACCGGTGGCAATGATTGGGTTGGTAGTTGACTTGTACACTTGACCGCCACCACCAGTACACAGGACGGTTGCACGGGCGAGGATGGTCTCGATTTCGCCTGATTGTTTGTTAAGGGCATAGCAACCATAACATTCAATACCCGGTGTCACCCGGATCACCAGACGCCCGAGGTGGTGTTGGGTGATGAGGTCCAGTGCAAAATAATGCTCGAGGAGGGTGATTTGTGGGTACTGTTCGGCCTCCTGAAGCAGCGTGCGTTGGATTTCCCAACCCGTGAGGTCTTTGTAGTGTAAGATCCGATGTTCAGAGTGTCCCCCTTCTTTGGCTAGATCATAATCGGGGGAGTTGTGGGCCTTATCGAAGCGCGCACCCATGTCGATAATTTCCTGCACCCGCTTTGGACCTTCACTTACGACTAATTCTACGATTTCGCGTTTGCAAAGTCCATCCCCGGCATCAAGGGTATCGGCGATGTGTTTGTCAAAATTATCTTTTTCGGGGTTCCAAACAGCGGCTACCCCTCCTTGAGCATAGCGCGTATTGGTTTCTTCTTCATTGGTTTTGGTAAGCACCAAGATGGAGCGATCGGGCATTTGGCGAGCCAGTTTGATGGCCAGGCTCAGTCCAGCGATGCCAGAACCGAGGATCAGAATATCCGTTTTCATAGTTAAAAAAATATGGCATGCCGGCGGGGGCATGCCATATTGAATAGAACATTAATTCAAAGAAATGGAGGCCAAAAACTAGGCCTCGTTATCGTCATCATAAAAATCGTCCTCCACGTCTGACAGCTCATCCACCTCATCATCTGGGAAAGCCCCTTCAAATGGCTTTGGTCCACCGGGCTGACCAGTAAAGTGTTTGATTAGCAGCACCTCCCGTTGGGTAAGTTCGCGGAATCCACCGCGCTGCAGGCCTTTTTTAGTCAAGCCAGCAAAGTAGAAGCGGTCAAGGCGTTTTACCTCATAGCCCAGGGATTCAAACAAGCGGCGTACCACTCGATTGCGTCCACTGGTAATTTCGAGCTCAACCACGTCTTGTTCGGGGTGGTCTTCTGCAAACCGGATCCAGTTCACCTCTACAACCCCATCTTCCAGTTCTACACCCGCCATTATGCGGTCGTAATCCTCTTGGGTCAGTCCATGGCTCAAGCCAATGCGGTACTGTTTTTGGGCATGGTAGCTTGGGTGGGTCAGTTTTTGAGCCAGCTCTCCATCGTTTGTAAGTAGGATCAAACCTGTGGTTTCACGGTCTAATCGGCCAACTGGATAGATCCGCTCTGGGAAATGTGGGTCTACGATATCCATCACGGTAAAGCGCCCTTTTTCATCGTCTGTGGTGGTGATTACGCCCTTCGGCTTGTTCAGCAACACATAGATTTGACGCTCTTGGATAGCCACGTCTTTGCCTTCGCAGGTAACATGGTCACCCATTTGGTAGCGGTAGTAGGGTTCCGTAATGACCGTTCCATTTACGGTAACCAATCCATTTTCAATAAACTCTACCGCTTTACGGCGGCTTGCAATTCCGCAATGCGCCAAATATTTATTGAGAGGCATACCTTCTCCCGTCGGAAGATCGGGTTTTGGCATTTTCTCTACATAAAAATCATTTTGTTTTTTGAAGGGTTTCTTTTTAGGGAAACGAGCCGGTCCCCTGCCTCCTCCTTGGTAACCACCGCCAGAGCGATCCTGGTACGGACGACGCTCGTAACCACCACCGGAGTTGCGGTCTTGATAACCACCCGAGCGATCCTGGTATGGACGGCGCTCATAGCCACCACCACCAGCGTTGCGGTCTTGGTAACCACCGCCGCCAGAGCGATCTTGATATGGACGGCGCTCGTAACCACCACCGGAATTACGGTCTTGGTAACCGCCGCCAGAGCGATCCTGGTAAGGACGGCGCTCGTAACCACCACCGGAGTTGCGGTCTTGGTAACCACCGCCGCCAGAGCGATCCTGGTAAGGACGGCGATCGTAACCACCACCACCAGCGTTGCGGTCTTGGTAACCGCCTCCGCCAGAGCGATCCTGGTACGGACGGCGCTCATAACCACCACCACCAGCGTTGCGGTCTTGGTATGGACGGCGCTCATAGCCCTCTCCCCCACTCTGATAATCCTGTCTAGGGCGCGGAGTATATTCACCACTGGAGCGATCCTGGTAGGGCTTACGCTCGTAGCCACCACCACCGGAATTGCGGTCTTGGTAACCACCACCACGGTTTTGGTACGGCTTGCGCTCGTAGCCACCACCGGAGTTGCGGTCTTGGTAACCACCCCCGGAGCGATCCTGGTATGGACGGCGCTCGTAGCCACCGCCACCGGAATTGCGGTCTTGGTAACCACCACCGGAGCGATCCTGGTACGGACGGCGCTCATAGTTGTTGTATTCGGTACGAGGGCGCGGCTGATAGCCTCCCTCCTGATTGTCCTGGTTCGTGTCCTGCCAGGAAGACCTGCGTTCAGGCTGATCGTAGGAGCGATAGTCAGACTGCTCGTTTTGTGTTGCGTTGAACTCAGTGTGGTCATTCGTTTCTCCCCGCTCTTGCAACGGGTTGTCCACATCGGTACGGATGACTCGTGGACGGCGCTTTTTTTCTTCCATGAAAATAAAAAATAAATGTGATGGGGAAAGAGTTGAAATCTATAGAGATGTTGAAGTAGTTAAGTTGAAGATACCTAAATCAGTGGGTGTTATTAAAATCTGTTCAATTCGGAAAAACATGAGTAAAGTACGGCGAAGGACCTGGCATCCGGAAAAATTTCTTCCCATTAAAAAGCCTTTACCTTAGATTAACAATGCAAAAGTAGGGGATTTTATTGAAAACAAAGGGATCTTCCTTATTTTTGTAAAATATTTGACATTTGGCCTCTTTGGAGGTAAGCTTCCCTTCCTTTTTCCCTTTTTTGTTTAAAAAGATGCCACTTTTCACCTTTTTACCCATGAATTCGGCTTTTTACCGCTTTCCCCCTTCCTGGTTCATACGGATAGGTGGTGCGCTCATTACCGGAACTTTGGGGTTAATGGGCTGCCGTCAAGCGGAGGAGGGTGATTTGGTTCCCCTTCCTACCTCCGTTTGCCTTCAGACCATGCACCACGACGTACCGGTTCCAGAGGTGAATGTATTCTTTAAATTCAACTGCGATACATTTCCCGGTTACCACCAATCGGCCGACTGGTTTGATACGCTGGTCGTTAGTGATGCGCTAGGGAAAGCCTGCATTTCCCCAGTGGCGCCGGGGAAGCACTGGGCAGTTGCATTCGGAGCCAGCGAACATGGGTTGCTTGTTCCCATATACGGACGCTTCCCGTTTGAAATCAACTTAGACACCCGAATCAAGGTTGACACCTTCTTATTTATGTACGAATAAAAGGCCTAGCGAACTGTGACCACCTGCTCGGGTCGGATGATTGGAAGGCGTTTCATTTTTAAAAACAACTGAGCAGTAGCCAATACATCCTTTTCACAGTAGGTTGCGATGCGATCCAGGTCCCGATCTTCCCAGTAAACAGAGGCTACATCGGCCCCGCTAATATCATCCTTGGGGGAAGGCAATCCAAACACCGCCGAGAGGAGGCGTAAAGAGGTGTAGTTTTTGTTATCGCCAAATTTCCACAATTCCAACGTGTCCAATAAATGCTTGGTTTCCCAGGGTTTCCGACCCGCAATGTCAATCATTTTGGGCAAAGGAAGCTGGTTGAGCATCATGCGTCGGCAGATATAGGGAATGTCAAATTCCTTGATATTGTGCCCACAAATGGCAAATCGCTCCGGATTGTTAAAATGCTTTTGCAATAACTCACTGAAATCTTCCAGCAAACTGGCCTCCATGTGGTTGTAGTACGATTTCAATCGCATAATGGGCTCAGAGCCATCCGCAGGACGCGTCAAAAAGCCGACCGAAATGCAAATGATTTTACCAAATTCAGCATAAATCCCTGCCCGGGTACTGTATAAATCCGCCATTTCATCGTATTCCAACTCCTCCTCCACCGATTTGCGAAGCAAAGATCGGCATTTTATGCCCCATAATTCCTGAAGTTCCTCGTCCAAGGCATCAAACTCCGCATGTCCAGGTACCGTTTCGATGTCTAAAAAAAGGACGCTAAATGGGTCAAACTGATCGAGTAAAGACATAACACAAACTAGGTTTATCGAACGCCGGGAAAATACACCGGCAAGCCATTTTAAAAAAAGCGCAATGCACTGCTCTACAAAGGTAAACGCTCTTGGCGGATTTCAAGAACAGCAGCTCCCTCCATTGGTTTTTTTTTATTTTTTATGAAAAAAATTTAACATTGATAATCAAACACTTAAAATACATATTAAACTAAATACAACTATTTAAAAAATAAAAAAGCCAAAAATCAGTTTAATATTTGCACGTTTTTTAGAGCGTATCATCCTTCGCTCCATTTTTAATTCATCGATTACTCACTGGTCTTCAGCCATATCCATACATCATTTATGAATACCAACAATTTCAATCAGCCCATCCCCCCTACTTCGTTCAAGCCCGGTGGTTCCGATAACGACGGCCAAAAACGCCTGCTCACCATCGCCGGCATCGCCATTGCCCTGCTACTAGGCATCACGGTTTACCTCGCCGTAGGTAAATACAAGGCAGGAAAGGAGTTGGCCCAGCTAGAACTCAGCTTTGAGGAGCAAAAGGCGGCCCTGGAGGATGTTGAAAACAAGTACAACAATGCCATTGCAGAATTAGAGCAACAGAAGGGCATCAATGCAGAACTCGATGCCAAAATCAATGAGCAAATGAATCAACTGGCCGCCCAAAAATCAGAAATTGACCAGATGATTCGCGCCAGAAAAGATTACCGCTCCAACCTGGCTCGCCTCGAAAGCAAAAACAAAGAATTCCTGGCCGAAATTGAGCAACTAAAAGCACAAGTCGCCAACCTGACCACCGATAACGAGCGCCTCAGCGGAGAAAACCAACAGCTTTCTACCAACCTGAGTAGCACCCAAACCCAGTTGCAGACTGCCAATAGGGAAAAAACCGAGCTTTCCAGCGCAAAAGCACAGCTGGAAACCCAAAACCAGGTGCTGGGTAAAAAAGCCGATCGGGGCTCCGCCATCGATGTCAAACAGTTCAACATCGAAACTAAATCGGTTAGCTCCAGCGGCAAAGAAAAATCCAGCAAAAAGGCTAAAAAAGTAGATAAGGTAAGCCTCTGCTTCACCGTGGAAGCCAATGAAGTGGCCGACGCTGGCGAGGAACTGTTCCATATTGTACTGACCGACCCCAAGGGTAAGCAACTGTTGAACGACGCCCTCGGCTCTGGTGTATCTACCAATAAGAAGGCAGCGGCCGATTTCCGCTACACCACGACTGCCAAGTGTAACTACCGCAATGCAGAAACCGAAGTCTGCGGCGCCTGGAACCCGGGAGAGGATTTTATTGCCGGAAAATACAAAGTAGAAGTGTACAACAAAGGCTACCTCGTTGGTACTTCCAATTTTACCTTGAAAAAAGGCTTGTTCTAAGTTCCTTTTTTCCAGCATACCTAAACGCGCACCCGGCAGAGGCCAGGTGCGCGTTTTTTTTGCCATTGCACGGCACAGTCCTTAACTTTGTTTCATTATGCCTATTACTTACAAGAAAAAACTGGATCTGCGGTGGTCCGATCTAGACCCCAACTTTCATCTTCGGCACAGTGTGTACTACGACTTTGGTGCCCAGCAACGCATCGAATTGCTCCACGAACTAGGTATCACCGCTGCGGTTTTACAACGCGAACAGTTTGGACCGGTCATTTTTCGAGAAGAATGCGTGTTTAAACGCGAAATCCGACTGACTGATACCGTTTTCATCACCGCCGCGATTGCCCGGATGCGGGAGGATGGAAGTCGCTGGACCTTCCAGCATACCTTTATAGATGAAAACGAACGGGTGTTGGCCATCCTCAGCCTCGACGGGGCCTGGCTAGATACCCGGCTCCGCAAACTCGCCAACCCAACCCCCGCCGTTGTACAAGCAGCCTTAGCTGACTTTCCTAAAACGGCTGATTTTACCTGGATATGAACGGGGTTAGTGGCCTTATTTTGGCAGGTGGCGCCAGTAGCCGAATGGGCCAGCCCAAGGCTCTGTTGACTTACGAAGGAAGCTTGCAACTACACCGCGTCAACCGGCTGCTCCAACCGATCTGCAGCCAATTATTTCTATCCTGCCAAGCCCCGCAGGTAGACTTGTACCGAGCGTCAGGGTGGGAAGGGCCTGTTGTGGTGGACCAAGCGCGCTGGGGTACCATTGGGCCGCTAAATGGATTGCTGAGTGCGTTGGACTATCACCCCGGCCCCTGGTTAGTGGTAGGCTGTGACTACCCTCTTTTGGAAACGGCAGACATTCAGCTGCTGCTTGACTCCCGGGCAGCCGGGCAATTAGCGGTAGCCTACGAGACCATAAATGGATTAGAGCCCTTAATTTCCCTGTATGAAGCAGCTGCCGCCCCCTTTCTGATTTCTTTTTGGGAAAAAGGCCAACAATCCTTGCGGCATTTTTTATCTTCGCATCCTATCCAACGGGTATCACCACCACTGCCCGACCGGTTGCAAAGCATTGATACCCCCGAAGCCTATCACCGTATTCACCTAACCTAATGTCCTATGGAAATCTCCCGTCAATCTGTCACTATCCAGAAATACCAGGGCCTCCAACACCACCCAGCAGAAGACTGGCTTTCCGTTGAGGAGCCCCTTGAAATTCGCCTGCGTTACGGGCCTGAAACTGACCGCATAGAAAAACCCATTTCTATCACCATGCGTACCCCTGGAAAAGATGCTGAGCTAGCCCTCGGTTTCCTCGTCACAGAGGGCATCTTGCCGCCAAGCGGAAATGCCCAACTGGCAGAAACTTCCGACCCCAATACGGTCGTAATTGAACTTCCCGAGGGAACTCAGCCAAAAGTGGCCAGCCTGGAGCGGCATTTTTACACCACTTCCAGCTGCGGCGTCTGTGGCAAAACTTCCATGGATGCCTTACAAGCCTGCGGCGCAAAAAGTGTACATGCACCCACCACCAACCTTCAAGCTAGCCTTATCTACCAACTCCCGCAAGTACTCCGACAGTCGCAGGCCGATTTTGAGTGGACAGGCGGTTTGCACGCAGCTGCCTTGTTTGATGCCGAGGGTCAGCTACTTCTAGTACGCGAGGATGTAGGCCGACACAATGCGCTGGACAAACTAATAGGCGCTGCCTACTTGGACCATAAACTTCCACTGGACCAGACCATTCTCCTACTCAGCGGAAGAGCCAGCTTTGAGCTCCTTCAAAAGGCTGCAATGGCTGGAATCAGCACCGTCTGCGCCGTTGGCGCCCCTTCTAGCCTGGCCGTTCAAACTGCCCGGGAGTTTGGAATCCGATTGATCGGATTCTTGAGGGAAAACCGCTTCAACTTATATACGTAAGGAAGAGTATTGCCCCTTAGAAGGCAACAGAAAAGCATGTCTATCAGCCAATAACTATTAAATAAGTCCACAAAAAGAAGAATCAGGTCTTTTAAAATTTTCCCTGTCAAAAAGCGCCTAAGCCAATCTGTATTTAAAACATTTTATGTCAAAATTTATTTTATTGGAAAAATTGGCTACCTTTGCCTTCTTAAATCAGCGATATGCAAGAAGTTAGGTATACGGAAGATGAAATTAAATCCCTCGACTGGAGGGAGCATATCCGGTTGCGTCCGGGAATGTACATCGGCAAATTAGGCGACGGGGCAAGTGCAGACGATGGCATTTACGTCTTGTTAAAGGAGGTCATCGATAACTCCATTGACGAATTTGCCATGGGGTATGGAAAACATATTGAAGTATCCGTCCAGGACGGAGAGGTATATGTGCGCGACTATGGTCGGGGCATTCCATTGGGCAAAGTCGTGGATGTGGTTTCCAAGATTAACACGGGTGCTAAATACGATTCCAAAGCCTTTAAAAAATCAGTCGGGCTTAACGGGGTTGGTACCAAAGCCGTGAATGCACTATCGGAATATTTTAAGGTGACCGCCGTTCGCGACGGGCAATCCAAAACGGCTGAATTTCAATTTGGCAACCTGATTAAGGAAGGAAAAGTAGAGTCCACAAAGGAAGAAAACGGGACCATTATTCGGTTCAAGCCCGACAATGGCCTGTTTCGGAATTACCGTTTTTTGCCCGAATACATAGAGCAACAACTCTGGAACTACGCTTACTTAAATGCCGGCCTGAAAATCCAGTACAACGGGAAGACCTTGCTCTCTAAAAACGGACTGCTGGATTTGCTCGAGAAAAAAACCAATGCCGAACGCGTACGATACCCGATTATCCACCTAAAAGGCGAGGATGTCGAGATCGCGCTCACCCACGGCGACCATTACGGGGAGCATTACTACTCTTTCGTGAACGGTCAAAATACCACACAGGGCGGTACCCACCTGAACGCCTTCCGGGAAGCCCTGGTGAAGGTGATTCGAGATCACTTTAAAAAACAGTTTGATGCAAAAGATATCCGCGAAAGTATCATCGCGGCAGTCTCCCTCCGCGTAGAAGACCCCGTCTTTGAAAGCCAAACCAAAACACGGCTCGGCTCCGAACGCATGGGACCAGATGCACCCGCCATCCGGACATTTATGGCTGATTTCCTTTCCAAGCAGCTGGATAACTACTTGCACAAAAATCCAGAAATCGCCAAGGAAGTACTTAAGCGCATCCAACAAAGTGAACGAGAGCGCAAGGAGATTGCAGACGTTAAGAAAATTGCCAACGAACGGGCCAAAAAAGCCAATATCCACAACAAAAAGCTGCGGGACTGCCGCTATCATCTTAATGACAAAGCAACAGAGGAGAAACGCCTGGCCAGCACGATCTTTATCACCGAGGGCGATTCCGCCAGTGGATCCCTCACCAAAGCCAGGGATGTAGACTCCCAAGCAGTCTTCAGCCTTCGCGGTAAACCGCTCAACTGCTACGGCCTGACCAAGAAAATAGTGTACCAAAACGAGGAATTTAACCTCCTCCAACACGCCCTGAACATTGAAGACTCGATGGACGATCTGCGCTACAACCGCGTGGTAATCGCCACCGATGCAGATGTGGACGGGATGCACATCCGTCTACTGCTACTCACCTTCTTCCTGCAGTACTTCCCTGACTTGGTCAGAAATGGGCACCTGTTTATTCTCGATACCCCACTCTTCAGGGTACGCGACAAACAACAGACCTTCTACTGTTATTCCGAGAGCGAAAAACAGGCAGCCATTAAAAAATTACGAGGAAAACCCGAAATCACCCGATTCAAAGGATTGGGAGAAATTAGCCCCAATGAATTCGTCGGATTTATCAATGAAAATATCCGCTTAGACCCCGTTCTACTAACGGAAGACCAAAGCCTGGATCAGATCCTAGAATACTACATGGGTAAAAACACCCCCGAACGCCAGGAATTTATTATTGATAACCTCCGGTTTGAACTCGATATCCTGGAAGAGGCAGAAACAGAATCAACGGAAGCAACTGAACCCACCGCTGCTACCGCATGAAGAAAAAACAATTGATTCAAGCCTTCCATGCCGCATTCGAAGCCGGACAATTGGTAAAATGTACCCTTAGTCAGCCTGCCTCCTCAGCAGCACCTGAACTAAAAAACGTGTACATTCGACCTGTTGTTATCAAAAAGTCCATTCAACTCGCGCTCAACCACCGATATAAAACACGGGATGAAGTCAAAAATCTGGAACTATCCACAGCCCTTCAATGGTTGGAAGCGCAACTCGGCATCCACTTTTTATCTGCCGACCTGTTTACCACAGAACAGGAATGGAGTTACAAACAGTCGGCAAAAGGGGTGGAAACCCTGCGGGTAAAAACAGCATCAGCAGCCAAACCACCCGATTTGGCGCATGATCGAAACAAACAACGCTTGTTGAACCCGGCAGCTCCTTGGCTGCACCGGCTAGGAATTACCAACGCGAAGGGAGAAGTCTTGGCCGCGTCCCAAGATAAGTGGCGGCAGATCAATAAATACCTGGAAATCATCGCAAGCTTGTTGAAAGAACACCCACTCCCAACCGATGCAATCATTGCAGACATGGGTTCCGGAAAAGGCTACCTCACTTTTGCTTTGTATGACTACCTAGTTCACCATGCAGGCATGCAACCAAAGGTCTACGGAATTGAACTTCGGCCCCAATTAGTAACGCTTTGCAACGAGCTAGCCAGTGAAAATGGGTTTCAAGGCTTACAATTCGTCGCCCAAGACATTGCAGACTTCCACACCGACCGATTGGATATGCTGATCGCCTTGCACGCATGCGATACCGCTACTGACCTCGCCCTTTACAAAGGAATTGTGGCAAAGGCAGGAATTCTACTGGCAGCCCCTTGCTGCCATAAACAGATTCGAAAGGAAATGCAGTGCCAAACGGCATTGGCCGGCATCCTCAAACACGGGATTCTGGAAGAACGTCAGGCTGAATTAATTACCGATGGCATCCGAGCATTGATTCTGGAATCCAAAGGCTACCAAACCAAGGTGTTTGAATTTATCTCCTCCGAACACACCGCCAAAAATGTGCTAATTACGGCTACTCGCCACCAAAAACCTTCTGAAAAACGGCAAAAAGAAGCCCTAGAACAAATACAAGGCATCAAAAAGGACTTCGGCATCCAACAACACCACTTAGAATTGTTAATGGTTAATGGTTAATGGTTAATGGTTAATGGTTAATGGTTAATGGTTAATGGTTGGAATTGTTCAGAATAGTAGACAAAAGAATAAGTACTAAGCAGCCAATTTAGTGGATTTTTCATAAAAAGCTTCCCAAGGTGTTTTACCATCTAAGGAGCCATGGATTCGATTCGTATTGTACCAGCCCTCAATATATTTGAAAACCAATGATTTAATTTCTTTTGCATCTATTTGTTTATACCTGTCTAATTCTTCAGTTTTTATTGTTTTAAAGAAAGATTCGGCCACTGCATTATCCCAACAATTCCCTTTTCTAGACATACTCTGCTCTATCCCAAATCGCTTTAACACTGCTCTAAAATCTTGACAGGCATACTGGATGCCTCTATCTGAGTGGAACATTAATCCGCTATTCCGTGTAATCCTTCGCTTGACAAGAGCCATTTTCAAGGCTTCAATGACTGTAGGCTCAGCATGAAGGGTTTCACTTAGAGACCACCCCACTATTGCTCTATCAGCTAAATCAAGCACCACAGTCAGGTAAACCCAGCCCTTAGTAGTACCAATATAAGTAATATCACTGACCCAAACCTTATTAAGATCTTGAACATTAAACTGCCTGTCTAACAAATTAGGGGAGATCTTTAGATTATGTTTCGAATCTGTGGTATGCGTGTATTTACGGCTCTTCCTTGCATATACTCCAAGTTTACGCATCCGTCGAGCAATGGAGGATCGGGACACACTTACAGTGGGAGCTGTTCTATGGAGCATTGTAGTAATCCGAGGGCTTCCATACCTGCATTTACTTTCTAAAAATAGCTGTTTTATCTGTTCATCTAATCGAAATTGTTTATCTATATGGCTTTTGTTCAACCATTTATAATAACCACTACGACTTACACCCAATGACCTGGACATCATCTCAACAGGATATTTTCGCTCATTTCGTTTCATGAAAGCAAATTTTTCTTGTGTGGTGACGAGAAGATGCCCAATGCTTTTTTTAGGATTTCTTTCTCCAGCTCTAGTTCAGCATTCGCACGTTTTAGTTTCTCAATTTCTTTCTGCTCCTCACTCAATACTTTATTCCCATTGCCTGGAAAGGCATTATCAGCATGTAACAAAAATTCCTTACGCCACCTGTAAATACTGTTCGTATGGATTCTATACTGCTGAGCAATGGACTCAATGGATGAGTCAGCCTCCAAGGACAGCTTAACAATTTCAAGCTTCTCGGATTTACTAAATCTTCTTCGAATAAAGGACATGTACGTTCAGTTTAAAAAGTAATAGTACGACTTTTATAACTTATCCTGTTGTCTACTTTTTTGAGAAGATCCATAGAGCATTGATTGATTGATTGATTCTTTTCAAATCTTTCTAAGAGTGGTAGACCACTTCAATTAGCAAATCCAGAAACCGTTTTAATGTATTTAAAAAACCTAAAACATGGAAAAAAAAATTAATATTACCTCCACTGCAATTGAGAAAGGAATCGATATAGCCAAAGAATTTCTTGAGAAACTTATAATGCCCACAGTCGAAGAAACTGGATTATTGGTAAGGGATAAAGTAACAATGTGGCGTTTTAGTAACCAGATAAAAATGTTGAATAAGGCTAAGCTGAAGTGTGAGAAAAACGGAATTTCTCTAAAGACAATTTCTCTTAAGATATTATGTCCTTTACTTGAATATGCAGGCTTAGAAGAGGATGAAATTCTTCAAGATAAATGGGCGAACTTACTCACAAATATGGTTGATTCTTCTCAAAATTTAGAAAATCACGTTTTCCCGTATTTATTAAGTCAAGTTTCAGTTGACGAATTTCTAATGGTTGAAGCTGTTTATAAGAAGCGAGTTGAATGGATTATCAAACGTGAAAGCGAGCTCCAAGATTTTTTAAACTTCAAAATGACTACCGAAAAAGAACTAAAGGAACAGATCAAAAAACTTGAAAACGAGATGAACTGTGAGAATAAAGAGAGATTTTCCAGGTTCGAAACTCAGAAAACAAAACGGGACAGAGAAATGGAATTAAGGAAACTTGAAACTAAGGAACACGCTATTAGAC
>JBKDAM010000128.1:0-22860 GCA_046316495.1 Chitinophagales bacterium | reverse complement strand
GTGTAGACCTGACCGATTTTTTCAATGATTGGGTATTCCAACCTGGATGGGCAGATTATGCCTTGGATTCTATGACCATTCAGCCACTGGCCAACGGTCAATTTGATGTTCGAGTGTTTATCCGTCAAGGCTTGCGGGCAGCCAACCATTTCCACCACAACACTCCTCTCCAGGTCGACTTTAGAAAGCCGGATGGCAGTTTTGAGACCAAACAGTTAGTAGTCGCGGGTGAAAAGGGAATTGGGGCATTTCAACTCAGCTATGCACCTATTTACTGCGCAGTAAACCGAAGTCACAGTCTTAACCTCGGTCAGGTCACCTATGAAAAAGCGATTAAAACACCGGGCACCTACGGAGCTCAAAATACCCTTTTGTCGTTGAATGTTAAAAATGTTCCCGCCAATGATTCCGCCTGGGTTTGGGTAGCCCATCATTGGTCTGCTCCTGAAAAAACGCCTGCCCTCCCGAGCACTGTCCGGATTTCACAACGACATTATTGGACCGTAGAGGGTAACTGGCCCTCAGGGTATGTTGCCAATGGAATCTTCCGATTTGATAATGGCATTCAAAATGCAGAACTCGATGCAGATGTGGCCCCGAGCGGGGTGCACGAAGACAGTTTGCTGCTGCTGTACCGACCAGGCGCAGGCCACGAGTGGATCCGATTCCCCAGGGTTAAACTCTTTACGGTAGGCAGTGCTGTGGACGGATTTGGATTGCTGCGAGCAGATACCATGTGGGCTGGTGAGTACGCCATTGCCAGTGGGTTCATGGACTTTTCCGTTTCGGCCTCAGAGCCTGTTTCAACTTTGATAGAACTGCAGGTATCACCCAATCCGGTACAAGATCAGTTACTCGTACAATGGGATCCCAGCTTGGAAACTGTACAATGGATAGAGCTCGTAGATCTCCAGGGAAAACTGATACGAAGCGAGTCGAATCCGAAAGGAAAAACACAATGGTCGTTAAGCAACCTACCTTCCGGTACGTATTTAGTTAGATTACTGGCTGCCGACCAGAGTTTATTGGGAATCAACAAAGTGCTAAAACTCTAGTGCTTTTTCCAAATGGAGTGAAAAGCGGTTATCTGGGAAAGCCAGGTAGCCGCTTTTTTTGTTCCAACAATCAATAGCCATCTTTTGGTCTTTATTTGAAAAAACCAATCTAAGAAGTAGGCTACCTTGAATAAATTGGCAAAAGCAGCCCGTGTGTTGGTTATCCATTGCAATAAAATGTCAAAATTGGACAGATTTAATCATTTGCATCGTACATTAGCAGTCGTCCAAAAAACCAAGATTATTGATTATATTTAACGATCTCTTCAATGCGGCCCTTATTTAGTCGAAACGACTTATTGTCAGCCCGAATCCAACTTGTCCTTGGGCTTCTTTTTGGTTGTTTACCCTTTAGCAATGCGCAAACCAACAATCCAACTATTGCCGCCTGTAATGGGCAACAGTACATTTGTGCGACCAGCCCCATGGTAGAGCTTTGTGTGGACATTTTAGTGAGTCCACAGTATCCACATGCCAATGACATTGCCTTTTTTAAAATTGATTGGGGCGACTCAACGGCCATTACAACGGTCCCAGGCAGCACCAATCCACCCAGTATTACCCATACTTATTTGGTAGATTCTTTTTTCAATACTTGTATCTACGAAAAAAAGTTTACCATTATTTTAGAAACCCACCACAACAATCCTAGTACAGAACCCACGAACTCTGCCTTTATTTTAACCATCCGGAACCCTCCTGTCCCGGTATTTGGAGTTTATCCCGGTATTCCATGTACCGGTTCCACCGTACGCTTATCGGGAGCTGGATTGGGTGCTTGTAGCAATATGGGAATTAATTATCGGTCTTGGGTGATTGCTGGCGATACCCTTTCGGGAGCCACCGTTTACCATGCCTATCCCAGTGCTGGTGTACAGCCTGTTCAGTACTGTGTTGGAAATGTATGCGATACCATCTGCGTTACCTCTGGAATTACCGTACTCGATCCAGCGGTTGCTGGAGTGGCAGTCGATTCCGGGGGAATTAACATCGGTAATGGTAATTACACGGTTTGTTTGGAGGATTCAATTGCGGTATTACGACTAGACGGCTCTATCTCCGTCAATGAGCTCAATTATTCCTGGCAAGTGGAGGGCCCGGCCGGAGGTTGGCAATGGTACCAGGACTCCATCGCTCCAGATACTAGTTTGATCCGAATTCAATTCAGCGACACCGGCGTTTATAAAATCACCCTGCGCGTGGACAACACATGTGACTTGCCGGACATTGTTAAAATAAGGGTAGACGTCCTTCGGCAGCCTCCATTGGCACTCAACCCTCAAAAAGATACCTGCCAAGCACTTCTTTATACCCCATCGCCTTACTTAGATGGTGTTATTTATCGAATCAATGGGGTTAAACCCGACAGTTTTCCGGTACTTTTAACCACTGCTTCCATCCCCTACCAAATAGAAGCTTATCTACCTCATATCTGAGGGGATCAACTCCTAATGGACACCTATTTTATTGGTGACCCTCCCCCAGCGATCATCGCCTATCCATCGGAGGAGCTGCGAGTATGTGTTGAATCCGACACGGTATTTCTTTCTTCGATCACCGGAGGAATTTGGTCTGGGGGCGCCCCTCACCTAGCGACACAGGCAGCAGACACCTTTTTTTTACCGGAAGCTCCTGGCCTTTTCAGGATAATTTTATCGAGGGGAATTGGACTTTGTAAAGGTACTGACACCACCTTCATTCGGGTGGAGCTGCCCTACCCTGTCGCACTGGATACCCCGAGTTTGGGCTGTGTGGAGTTGGATTATGTACCGAGCCCGTATGATCCCAATGCAATTTATCGAATAAATGGACAAGTGCAAGCCAGCTTTCCGGTAACGCTTTCACAGGCTGGAAGCCCTTATACCATCCAGGTCACTGCTGGTAATGTATGCGGAGACAGTACAATAGGAAGGACAGTCACTATTATTGAGCCAGAGGAAGTAGAAATCCTTGGGCCATCTGATACAGTTCTTTGTTCCGGATCACCATTGTTCCCGCTGGTAGTCAATGATACAATTGGGTTTTGGTTTGGCCAGTTTATAGTTTCTACCAGCGAAGGCCACTTTTTCCAGCCAGTGGTTCCAGGGGACTACACCCTTTTTTACCAACGTGGATTTGATCTGTGTCGCAGAGCAGATACAATTCAAATTCGGGTAGTCCCTTCCAATGCAGTAAAAGCTGGAGAGGACCTCGTCCTATGCAGTACCCAGCAAGAAGTAGAGTTGGTACCAGGATCTGCTGGAGGCGTTTTTCAAGGAATTGGACTTACCGGTTCCATTGTACAACTAAGTGCACTTCAGCTCGACAGTATTTACACCTATACTTATGTTGTGGACAGCCTACCACCAGCATGCAATTCGGACACCAGAACCCTTCGGAGGTTGCCTCCACCCAGCGGCTCTTTTGACCTGAGTCGAGATACACTTTGCCAAGGTGAGCTATTGACCGTGGTTCCAAGTTTCCCCGCAGGGGTTTCTTATTCGATCCTTTGGGGAGATGGAGGAACATTAAGTCCAAGCCTCACCCATACGTACGCTCAACCAGGGACCTACCCTATTCAATATCAAGCCTTCACACTGAATCCGCTGAATGGACAACCACTTTGTACTGTTTTGGATTCGACGATGGTGGTGGTACCGGAACCAGTAGCTCCCGGCGACCTGAATTTTTCGCTGAGTACCGAGCAAGGATGTGCTCCATTGAGCATCAGTTTTGAGAACCTAAGTACCAATCTTCCAGATTACTATTTATGGGAATTTGGAAATGGGCAGCAGTACTTTGGAAACACCCCACCACCGATCCTGTTTGAACAAGGGATTGAGGATACCCTTTATTGGGTTCGATTGCGTGTACCCAATGGATGCGGTGCTGCGGTACTTGAAAAAACCATTAAGGTATTCGCTCAGCCAATGGCCAATTTTGGGCTTTCCAACCCACAACCTTGTTCAGGTGCCTTGATTGAAGCTAGTCTGCTGAGCACTGGCACTCCTAGTACCAACCAATTTTTTACCAGCAACGGATTGCAAGGCAGCGCCGTTTATAACCAACCCAGTTATTTTCAGTTTTACACAGACACCATTCCTCAAACCATAGGAATTTGGCTAGTGAGCGCCAATGCTTGTGGGGTAGATACCGCTTTCCAAAGCCTGGTGATTCAACCCACCGATGTACTTGCCCTCATTGGATTGCCAGACACCACTACCCTTTGTCAGGATACTGATTTTATAATCTACAATTATGCGACCCCAGGCGCACCCATTCGCTGGTCCATCTCAGACGGTAATACCTATCTTGGGGACTCCATTACACTACACTTTGATCAACCAGGGCAATATGAGCTGACACTTTACGCATATGGTTGTGGCTTTGACAGCGTTACGGTTCCGATAACCGTTTACCCGGCACCCACTATTTCCGTACTTCATGACTTGAAAAAGTGCCCGGAGGATCCGATTCAATTCCAAATCAATAGCCTGGCCCCTGGAATTACCCTATGGTTTGGGGACGGGGATTCGACTTTTCAAAAAAACACTTCGCACTTATACCCACAACCAGGAACTTATTTCCCAAGTGCTCAAGTCATTTCTGACCGAGGCTGTACTACCAATTGGACGGGGAACCTAACCATCTTAGATGCACCAATTGCGCAATCTGCAGTGGCAGATTCCATTTGTGCTGGATCGCCTGTTCAGTATGCGGGATCCAGTAATTTGCCTGGATCCACCTGTACCTGGTTGTTTGGAGATGGAAATGTAGCCCAAGGATGTTTGCAGTCGCATGTATTTGAACAGTCTGGGCTTTATACCTCCATCTTGAATGTTATTTCTGCAGAGGGTTGTAAGGGGAACGACACGGTTCCAGTATATGTACGCACAAGGCCAACAGCCGGCATTAGCTATCAACTAAACAATCCATGCGCTAAAGAGTCTATCCCATTTCAAAGTACCTCCACGAATGCGACAGGGCTAAACTGGCAATTCAGTGATGGGTTTACTGCAAGCAGCAGTGCCTTGAGCCATGTCTTTCAGCAACCTGGCACTTATACAGTACAGCTGATCGCAACCAACGAAGGAATTTGCTTTGATACAACCACCCTTTCCCTACAACTTAGATCTGCACCCTCCTTTGATATTCAAGTAGAAACGCCCTGTACGGTGCAGGAAGGGAGCCAACTCAGTGTGCTCACAGAACCTTCGCATTTCATACAGGTATCAGCTGATACGTATCAACAAACTGGTAATCTACATCCAGCACTCCCCGCCGGAGAATACCAAATCCGAGTGGTTAGTCCGGAAGGGTGTGAAATCGATACCTTTATTCAAATAATTCCGCCCAACGAATTATTCATGGAGGTAGCTCAAGATTCTTTTTTGCTCTTCTTAGGAGAATTGGCCTACTTGGAAGCAATTGCCAATCAACCTGCCGAGTTCCGCTGGGAACCCGACTTGTATCTAGACAACTCCAGCTCCCCTCAACCCATTGCTACCCCTTGGGAGTCTATTCTGTACAGCGTACAAGCGACCAATGCACTGGGCTGTTCTAAAATAGACACGCTCTGGATTCGGGTCAAAATAGATCGGGAAGCAGCTGTATTCATACCCAACGCATTTACCCCCAACGAAGATGGTACCAACGATCGATTCTATGTGCGCTCCAACAGTGCAACCGTACAAGGTATCGACCAGTTTCAAGTCTTTGACAAATACAACGAACTGGTATTTGATGTAGAACAACTTGAGACCACAGAAAACCCTGTTCCTGAAAATAGTTTTTTTGGGTGGGATGGGACCTATCGAGGGCAAAAAGCGGAGGCAGGGTCCTACCGTTATTTGATCACTATACGATACATCGATCAAAGTGTACAAGTTTTCACCGGAACCGTTCAATTACTTCGTTAGGCAAATGGCAGTCAACATTCGAATAATCGCAGTAGCCTTTCTTCTTTTTGTGGAACAATTGGCAGCACAGGATTTTCATTTTGTCAACAGCTTCCAGAGCCCTCAGCTACTTAATCCTGCTGCGACAGGAAGCAGCTCCGCTAAAAGAACTCAAGTGACCAGCTTGTACAGGGGGCAATGGGATAATATCGGTCATCAAAAGGCCTACCAAGGAGCCGCCATTTTTGCGGACCTTCGTTTTTGCTTACAGAACAGCCGAAAAAGCTATTATGCACTTGGCGTTGGAGTCCAGCGTGATTTTAGCACCCTGGGGGGCTTAGCACACAGTGCTGGAATGTTGACGGCTGCCTACCACCAGCATTTAGGTCAAAACCGCTTTTTATCCGCTGGAGTCAACCTGGGAGGAATTGGTTTTGGGGTCAAACCCGGAACCCTAAAATTTGATGCGCAATACCAGAACGGCCAGTTCGATCCCAGCCGGAGCAATGGAGAGGAATTCCTTCGGGAATCCTTTGTACAAGGGGATGTGGGGGCCGGACTGCAATTTTACAACAATCAAGCCGGTTGGTCGTTGGGAGCCTCCTGGCAACACTTGAACCAACCCCTTTATTCTCTTTTTGATGAACAAAATCGACTCGGGATTGGCATGGTGCTTTTTGGAACATATACCCTAAGGCGGACGGATTATTCCGATCATCAATGGCAGATTCGGGGGTTGTACCGAAGACAATCTTTTTTAGGGTCCAATAGTCTACAATGGCAATCCCTTCTCGGCACTTTTTTTCAACTAAAAACCCAGAACCAGCTTCGATGGAGTGCTGGAGCCTACGCTCGAGTAACCAGTACTTCCACCCGAGTGATGAGTCTAAATGCCCTCATTCCAGCCATTCAACTAAGCAGTGAGGAATACAGTGTTCAACTATCTTATGACATTGATTTGGCTAGAACCCGGACTCGGTTTACTGGAGGAGTTGAGCTATTGTTTTCAGCCACGTTCGGTCAGGCAGATCGATGCATTGTCTGTGCTCGATTTTAGGAATTAAAAAAGCGGTTGGCAAGGAATTCTTTCCCAACCAACCGCTTTTTTTAAACAACTATTCAGCTTACTTGCGGCCTAAGAACGCCTGAACGCCCACACCCAGGTAAAAACGGCTATAGCCATCTCCGGAGGTGTAGTTCACGATTGGTTCAAATGCAACATGATCATTTGCAAACAAAGAATAGCCAAGGCCCACATTAAATTCTGTGTAACTGTCTTCCTCACCAGTTTTGCTGTACAGCATACCTACCTGAGGGAACAGGTTTTTCCACACGTAGTACCGTGCGAAAGGACCGAATTCCATCTGTGTTTCTTCCTCTACATCGATGTTGAAGTTTACCCCAACTGCCAACTTATTCGTTAGGAAATAACCTAATTGTGGCTCGAACTGGAATACGTTTTCACCGTCTTCTGATTCGAAATTTACAGAACCTCCTACCATCCAGGAACCCTTGCTCACTTGTGCTTGCGCAGTAGTGGCCAAAAACAAACCGCCCAGCAACAAGCTGAACGCCAACAGTGTACTTACTTTCTTCATAAGAAACATAATTTTGGTTAGATAATGAGCCAAACTTAAATAAAGACAGCTGTATGGCTTTCTTATTTTGTAAATTTCGTTTCTCAAAAAAGAAAAACAAATAAGTTTATATTTGTAAATAAATATAAATCAGTTACTTACGAGAACAAAAACGGCACCGTTTCGGTGACACTCCGTACGATTCAAATGAACAATTCCATTGCAATCCGATCGGCCAAAAGCCTTCCCGCTTTGGTCAACTGGTAGCAGCCTTGTTGTTCAACCATCCAACCATTAGAAAGATATACCAGCGCTGCTGCTTCCAACCGGTTGGCACCCTCTGGATGCAACTCTTGAAGTCGGACTTTTGCGCAGCCCCACTGGGTTCGGAGCATGGTCATCACATATTCATTGAATTGTTGTTCTTGGCTCAGTTGTTCCTGTTCAAACTGCAAATCACCCTCCTGCACCCCTTTTATATACAGCGCATTGTTAGCGACATTCCACTGCCTGGAAAGTCCATTAAAGGAATGGGCGGAGGGACCTAGTCCGAGGTAATGTTCACCTCTCCAATAATTGCTATTGTGCCTTGCGTACCTGCCTGGGAGCGCAAAGTTGGAGATTTCGTACTGCTCATAGCCCTTTTTATCAGCCCAATCCATAAGGTATTCAAATTGATGGGCTGCTCGTTCCTCCTCCACTGCTGCCTTTTTCCCTTTTTGTACATGATGATGCAGCGCTGTTCCCTCTTCCACCGTTAGGCAGTAACATGAAAGGTGCGGAATACCATATTCACCAGCAATTTCAAGGTTTTCCTCCCAAAAGGCATCGGTGGTGGTAGGAGAACCATAAATGAGATCAATCGTCAAGTCCTCGAACCCAGCACCGAGAGCCAACTCCAGGCACTGTCTTGCATGCCGTGCTGTATGCGCGCGGTTCATCCAGCTTAAATCAGTTTCTTGAAACGACTGAATCCCAATACTCAAACGGTTTACTGGAGTGTACTTTTTTAGATCGGATAGCCACTCCTTGGTAATATCATCTGGATTTGCTTCTAAGGTAATTTCAGCATCAGATTGCCATCCAAACTGTTTTTGTATTGCAGACAAAAGGCGTTCCAGATCCGAAATGGGGAGCAGAGAAGGCGTCCCTCCACCGAAATAAATGGTCGAAACAGGGCCAGGAAGTAGATAACCCGATCGGAGCCCCAACTCTCCCAGTAACGCTTCCGTCATCGACTCTCGATGGCGCAGGGAAGTACTAAAATGGAAATTGCAATAGTGACAAGCCTGTTTGCAAAAGGGAATATGAAGGTAAATTCCAGCCAAAATTAAAAATGTAGTGTGTTTCTAGTTGGGCAAATCAAGTAAAATATTGATTTTAAACCAAGTACAAAGCAGTTATAAATATTGCAGGACAGCTTACAAACAGCTTTTATACTCCTAAAGAAGGGAGCATCCAACCGCAAAAGTACGGGGGCGCTCAGCTATCTCCATCACCCTAAACAAGTTAATGTACATTTCCAGTTATTAATTGGGCAAATCACCTATTTAATACGAAATATTACGATTGTGTACCGATATTTGCGGCCTATCATTTAACTTTATCTATGAAAATATTTTGCATCGGCCGTAATTACGCTGACCATGCCAAGGAATTAAATAATCCGGTTCCTACCTCCGAACCTTTGATTTTTATGAAACCCAATACGGCCTTGTTGCTGAACAACCGGCCCTTTTATTATCCGGAATACACCAAGGACTTGCACTATGAAGGAGAATTGGTCCTGAGAATCTGCAAGAACGGACGGTCGGTGCAACCTGAGTTTGCCTCCAGGTATTACGACGCAGTTGCTTTTGGTATTGATTTCACAGCAAGAGACCTTCAGGACCGTTTAAAAGCAAAAGGACATCCTTGGGAAATTGCCAAAGGCTTTGACCGCTCCGCTCCACTCAGCAAATGGCTACCTTTGGAGGCCCTCCCAGATGTAAACAACGTCCATTTTCAGCTGAAAAAAAATGGTGAAGTGGTCCAAAACGGACAAACAGCTGATTTAATATTTTCTTTCGACGCTTTGATCTGCCATATTTCCAAATACTTCACCCTTCACAAGGGAGATATGATTTTTACAGGAACGCCCGCAGGTGTAGGCCCTGTTCAAATCGGCGATGTGTTGGAGGGAAGTATTGAAGGTCAACAGCTCCTAACTTGCTCTATCAAATAAACGAACTCTTATGAAGGGAATTATCCTGGCCGGTGGGCTTGGTACTCGATTGTACCCTCTTACATTGGCCGTCAGTAAGCAACTGATGCCGGTGTACGACAAGCCGATGATTTATTATCCTCTGAGCACCTTGATGCTCGGTGGAATCCGCGAAGTAATGATTATATCAACTCCCCACGACCTTCCTCACTTTCAACGTTTGTTGGGAGATGGATCTGAACTAGGGATGTCGTTTGAATACATGCCGCAGCCTGAGCCAAACGGCTTGGCGCAGGCATTCGTATTAGGTGCTGATTTTATTGGAAAAGACGATGCCTCCCTTATTTTGGGAGATAACATTTTTTACGGGGCAGGATTAAGTGACATGGTTCGCTCCTGCCAACAACCGGAAGGTGGGATCATTTTCGCTTATCAGGTCGCTGATCCAGAACGGTATGGAGTGGTTGAATTTGGAGCGGATTTAAAAGTAATAAGCATTGAAGAAAAACCCAAAGTTCCCAAAAGTAATTATGCGGTGCCAGGTTTGTATTTTTATTACAATTCGGTTGTAGAGATTGCACGCAATCTAAAACCCAGTCCAAGAGGAGAATACGAAATTACGGATGTAAACCGGATTTACCTGGAGCAAGGAAAACTATCGGTGCGTCCCATGGGCCGCGGGTACGCTTGGCTGGATACCGGCACCCATACCAGCCTAATGCAAGCCGGGCAATTTATTCAGACAATTGAGGAACGGCAAGGATTAAAAGTGGGTTGTATCGAAGAAGTAGCTTGGGAAATGGGATTTATTGACGATGCCGGCCTGGAAAAACTTGGCCATAAGTTCCTAAAGAGTGGCTACGGTGAGTACCTGCTTAAATTGTTACAACAGCAGTAAACTTGCCTAGAGAAGCCTATTACATAAAAGGCTCTAACCTATCCCGGGTCAGAGCCTTTTATTATTTACTAGGAGATGTGGTTATTTCTTGGACTCGGCTTTTTTTCTAAGCTCTTCTTTGTCCACTATTTTAATTGCTTTTCCACCTTCCAGCTTTCTGGAAACAGCTGAATAGGGACCAGTCACCACCGTCTCCCCCGCTTGTAGGCCCGAAACAATTTCAATGAAGTCATTGTCCTGAATACCTGTTTTTACCTCCCGAACGGAAACGGTATCTCCGCTGACTACGAAGACAATTTCTTTGATCTCGGCTGAGCTTGTAGCAGTTTTCTTGGTATCTGGTGCATCATCCTCCTTGGTTTCTTCCTCTAATCGAGTGGTCACGGCGATCAAGGGCACACTGAGCGCTCCCTCCACGGTATTGGTATAAATATCAACAGACGCGGACATTCCAGGACGGAAAGGGTAGTTTTTTCCGGGCTGAATTAGGTCTTTGTACGAATCTACATCTACCCTGATTTTTACGGTGAAATTGGTTACTTGATCAGAATTCAGCAAAGCTGCAGTTCCAACATTACTGGCAGAGTTGGCGATCTCTGTTACTTTTCCTTTGAATTTACGCCCCAAATAAGCATCCACCTCTATATCAGTCTCATTCCCCACAGCCACCTTATTAATGTCATTTTCACTTACGTCTACTTGCACTTCCATGCTTTGAAAATTAGCAATTCGCATCATCTCAGTCCCGGTCATCTGAAGCGTTCCGACGACACGCTCCCCTTTTTCGATATTGAGCTTACTAACTACACCACTTACAGGTGCCGTAATGATGGTTTTGCGGAGGCTCGTGTTGAGTTCTTTCAAGCGTGCATTGGCGCTATTAATGCCAAAATCAGCGGCCCTAACATTTTCTTTAGCGTTTTTGAGACCAGTTTCGGCTGTTTTTACAGCAGCTTCGGAGACTGCCACTCCTGCTTCAGCAGCTTTGAAGGTATTTTGGGCGGTTTCAAACTCGGCAGCAGAAATTACGCCTTCTTTATACAACTTTTCGCTGCGGTTGAAAGCATTTTGGGCTACCTTCAACTGGGACTGTGCCCGCCCGAGGTCGGCTTTGGCTTGTTCCACCTGTGCGGCAGCGCTGTTAATTGACTGGCTAGATATTTCGCGTTGTGCTTTAGCGGTACCAGCGGCAGCTTGCCCTTGTTCAACAGCACTTTGGTATTCGTCTGGGCGAATTTTGGCAAGCACCTGACCCATGGTAACGGAATCTCCCTCTTTTACATATAGCTCAATGACTTCTCCTGAGACATCCGAGCTGATTTTGACCTCTGTTTCGGGGAAAATTTTTCCAGAACCGCTGACGGTTTCTTTGATAGCCCTTGATTGGACCTGTTCAACGTACACTTCTTCTCCCTTCGGTTTGGCTTTGATCCGATACCAGGCAAAAGCAATCAGTGCGACAAATGCCAGAGCCAGCAGATAAGGGAGCCATTTTCGTTTATTATTGGTGCTCATAAGATAGAATAACTTGTATTGGAAAAGTCAAAAGCTTATTTTTGTTCAGGTGCTATGGGTTTACCCAGGTAGAACTCAAGAACTTTTATTTTGAACAAATAATCGTATTTCGCGACAGAAAGGTTGTTGGAGGCGATATCAAAACTATTTCGGGCGGTGCTCCGTTCAAAAGCATTGGAAGCACCGATTTGATACCTCTTTTCCGCATTTTCAAAGGCAAGTTGAGTGGCTTCCAGGGTTTTTTGGGCGGCCTCCATCTGCTTTTTAGCTGATCTAACATTCGCGATCGCCACCTGGATATCGTTTTTCAGTTGCTGTCGAACTTGGTTGTGCTGCAATTGGGCATTTAACACCCCCAACTTGGCGCGCTCTACTGAAAGGCGGGTTCGCCCATTCTGATATATAGGGATGGACAAATTAAGTCCAACCGCTTGTCCAAAGGTTTGATCCAGTTGCTTGAGGTAGGGTATTTCTGAGCTTCCAATTTGGGGTTGAG
Source organism: Chitinophagales bacterium (assembly GCA_046316495.1). Lineage (GTDB taxonomy): Bacteria > Bacteroidota > Bacteroidia > Chitinophagales > Saprospiraceae > M3007. The sequence goes on along the minus strand of JBKDAM010000128.1, from coordinate 10,239 downwards.
GGAAACCTACCTGGATTTCACTCCCATTCAGCAGGATATTCTGAAAAACCGTATCAAAAGCACCGGTGGGAGCAAACGTTTTGAATTGAGAGGAGTAGTTGGCACTCAGGTTTCCGAAAAGCGACAAGGTTGGGTAGTAAGCTGCTTTGGCGACACCAACATTTCGTTCCGCACCTTTCACCCGGAAAGATGCAGCTTTTAAATTGGGTTGAGCGGCCATCGCGGTCTCATAAACATCAATTAATTGAAGCACCTCATAGTCGGAGGAAGGCGTTCCTACGGCTGGTTTTTCCAATACCATTTGGACCTCCGGCTCCAGTTGAAGGAGTTGTTTGAGGGTTAGATAGCTCAACTCTAGGTTGTTTTCGGCAGCGATAACTGCTTGTTCATCGCGAGCGATTTGCGCCATCCCATTGAACCGATCACCAGCAGGTAAATTTCCAGCATCGATCAGTTGGAGGGTATTTTTTTGCTGATTTTGACTTAATGCGAGCTGACTTTGAGTATTAGCCAATTGTTCCTCCGCTAACAGGACGGTAAGGTAAGCTTGTGCGACCTGAAGAGCCAGGGTGTTGCGCGCATGTTCCAAGTCTGCTTGGGAGGCTTGTGCATCGAGTTTAGCGGCATCAATACTGCGCTGAATACGCCCACCGGTAAAAAGGGGCACATTGGCATTCAGGCTCATACTATTAAAGGTAATGCCCGTATTCACAAAGGTGTTGGTAGTTGGGTCGATGGTACGACCATACTGTTCACCCAAATTAACATTTCCATTTACGGAGGGCAATCGAGCGGCTTTTGCTTGTCGTTCGCTAAGGTCCGCCAGTTGATAGCTTGCTTTTGCCTGTTGAATGGTTAGGTTTTGCTCTAGGGCATGGGCAACACAACGTTGAAGCGACCAAGTGTCCTGTGCTCTTCCTGTTACCGAGAAGAGCAGGGATAGCGCTAGGGTTAATCCTGAAAATCCGGTGGTTTTTCTGTTCATTTTCGGCATAACTTGTGCAACTAATTTAACGATGCAAGGATCGGCAATTTAGGGCAACTCCACCTGTTCTTTTATATTAATACCTTAAAAACGCGGATGAAAAGACGCTTTAGAATGATTAATTAGTTGGGGGGTGGCAGCTTCGCTGCGGCCGCTTTGGAGACCACTCTAGCCACAGGGTACAACCGGTGGGTGGATTCATACCAAGGGGAGTGTCGGTACACCCAATCCAATTGAGCGCGGCCATTTGCTTTGAACTCCGGTTCCTTTGATTTTTTCTCTTCTAGTTGGGCTTTAACCTCTGGATGTTGTCTAAGGTACTCTGCTGCTAGGTCTTCAAACACATAATCTGAAAAATACTCTTTTTGCATTAAAATGGGGTCAAAAAAGTTCCAGGCCATCCAGGAGTCTGGAGCCTGAGGTTCCATCGTTTCCATTAAGAACCGATTGGCATCCTGGTTCATCCATACTACCCAGTCACCCTTTCGGAAGGAACGGATTTCGGTCTTTTTTTCCACTTGAATCCGGTGATGAAAATAGTGGCCCTCCCAAGCATCCCTGTTTTTGACCTCTCCGATTCGATACGATTCTACTTCCAGATCAAGGTTTTCACCCAATGGAACCATGGCGACTCCGTTGCGCTGCAACCGTTCAATCACCGGTTCCCAAGCTTGAGGAAGGAGGTAAGCCATTGGCTTTTCTACAGACAAGGAAGGAGAATATCGGTGGTAATATGGGATATTTTGCTCATAGGGCGCACTGCGATCATACCAGAGCCTGGGCAAGCCACTTATTTCAGAGGGCTTGTACCTAGCGGTGTATCCTTTAAAGAGGATTTCGGAGGGATGGTTTTTATCCAAGGAATAATCGAGGTGGAAACTGGTTTTACTGCGGGTAATTTGGTTTGCCTCTGCCCTAAGTTGAAGCAAGTTCGCATGCTGGGCTTGAAGAAACTTCAAGACGGTTTCCATAAAGGCCTTTGTACTTTCTAACCGGTCGCTAAATGGCTTTAGCATATGGGTTTCTGGCATAAATCCAATGGTATTCCACAAGGCTGCATAACCGGTCGAATAACGTCCATAATCACAGAATGCCACAAGACCCGATTCTGGAGTGCCCTCGTAAGTGTCGACATACGGTATCATTTCCCAGTTGCGGGCATTCATTTCTCGGTATAAATAAGGCAACATTTCCTTTTCCAAAAACGGGCCTAACGGGCCTTCCAGTTTATCGGGAAGGGTTGAAATCAGGGTCATGGTATACGGATAATCTGCACCATTCGACGTATGGTTATCAATAAACACATCCGGTTTCCAACGTTGAAAAATCCTGTGAAATGACTGGGCATTTTTGGTGTCGCTTTTGATGAAATCCCGGTTTAAATCATAGTTTCGTGCGTTCCCCCTAAAACCGTACGATTCTGGTCCGTTTTGATTTGCCCGACTGTAACTCCCCCGATTCAGGCAGCCACCTACGTTGTAAACTGGGATTACGACAATTACCAGGTGCTCCAGTAACGGGGCTTTGGTGGGATCCGTTAATAAATCCCTTAAAAGAAGGCAGGTAGCATCAATGCCCTCCGGTTCTCCCGGGTGAATTCCGTTGTTAATGAGCAGGATGCATTTGCCGGCAGCCCGAATCCGAGCGGGGTCAAACTGGCCGGAACTAGACAAAATAGCTAAGTGCAGGGGCTCACCTGAATCGGTAAATCCAGCTTTTTCAAGTTTAAATTTCTTGGGGAAATATTGCTCCATTTTTTGGTACCATCGGATGATCTCCTCATACTGAAGGGTCTGATTCGGATGGCTGTCATACGGGATAGCGAGCTCCTGAAGCAGGTTACTAGGCTTTGGGGAACAGCTAACAAGAAATAATAGTGCAAAAGCAACAATTAGACGCATAAGTGAAATGAAGCATTCAATAAAAAATCAAAAATGGCTCGTTCAGGATCAGAGAAAGGGGTAACCCAACATTTGAATTACCCCCTTTGCCAATTTACCAAATCCAGTCGACTGCTGCTACCCCAAGGGTCTGCAGGTAATCACGGTGCCGTTCCATGATCTCCTCCTGAAGTTCAAGGGTGTATTTAGGATCCAACTCCTCAAACAATTCTTCAGAGAGATCATATTCCCGTTTTTTATTCAGGGTTCGAGTATAGTGTAAAACAACCAGGAAAAAGAGGATATCCTGGCGGGATAAGGTGGATGGCGCTTCCTCGCTTAAGGAATTGTAGATAAAGTTCGCTGCATCCACTTCGTGGTAAGCGCCCTTTCCAACAGCTACTTTTGGAGGGTTGAAATCGGGTGAGGCGGCCTCTTCAATGAGTTCTTCTACGCGCTGTGAGATCAATAAAAAATGTTCGATCATAATAAAGAAAGAAGATTTGTAAAAACCATAAGGTTGAAATTGAATCAGCAGCCGGTAGCTCGAACGGCGCCATAAGAGCACCCAACTGGCTAAATTCAGTGGCGAAGTAAGAGAGAATTTTGGGGATTCAAATGGATTTGATCAACTTTCTTCAGCACCCCCTTGATTCGTTCTTTGATTTTGATACACCCATATTTTAATCCCAAAAAACCCGAAAAATGGAACTTTTTCAAAAATCAATGCCCCACCCTATTTCTTTCACTCTTTTTGGTTTACGTGGAGCCTGATATGCTTTGATTTTTCTTTGAAAAAAATACACCCAAAAAAGATAAAAAAATTTCAAAAAAAAATGGCCAGCGTACCGTCAAGAACCCTGATTTGGTCAAAAATAGAAACTGACTGGCAAGTAAAGTTCAACTCTTTTCAGCTGCCGAATGGAAGGTTTTAGTCGTTTCTTCTTAATATAATCAATGGGAGACCTAATCCTGGACGAAGGAGAAAAAGGCTAGGTAAACGAAAAAAGGCCCTTCACAGCGGACTGAGAAGGGCCTTTAAGAACCTATTTAGGGGAGAAATTAGTCTACTACTCTTCTTAAAATCCCATCCCCTTGCTTTTCTTTCACTAGATATGCTTCCTTGAATCCCAGTTCAACTGCTTTTTGAGCTGCTTTTTGGGCTGCTTCTTTCCCATCAAATCCAGTAAGCAGCATGACATAGTTGCCCGTTTTACTCTTGCGAGCATCAACCTGGCCACCCGCTTGTTCTGCTTTTTTAACATCAAAAGCGCTTAGGTCCCCAGAAAGAGCACAAATCCGAACCATATAATCTACTCCTTCTTCCGCTGCTGACGGTGCCGCAGGTGCGAGCACTTCAGGGGCGCTGGATACAGGTCCAAGCAAATCAGGCAATCCGCCCCGAGGGGTGGTAGTTGGAACGGACTTTGCAGGAATAGATGCTGGGGACGGATTGGATGCTGGGGCACTATAAGTTTTTACTCCAGGAACCGCCCTTTCTGGAATTACTACTGCCTCCTTGTGACCTTTGGCAACCAAGGTTGCTTGGATTTGCTCTGCTTCCTTCAACGAATTCCAAGGGCCCAATTTCACCAAAATCCAACCGTTCTCGACTTGGGTATAGAGGTTCCCGAGTTGGTGGAGCTCCATCAGGTCATTGAGTACCAACGTCTTGTTACTCTCTACTGACTTTACCCGCACGGCATAAGCAGCCGGACTGGCTGCTGCACTTAGTACAGGAGCGGCAGCCACAGGCTCAACTGCTGCGCTTTTACTAACAATCATAGGGCCTAGTTCAAGCTCCTTTGGGGCTGGCTGGTAGACCCAGTCTCCATTGATTGCTTTTTCTTCCACTAAGAACGCATCCTTCTTGATTGCACGTGCCTTTTGAAGCGCCAGCTCTGCTGTTGCCCGGTCTGAAAAAACCCCCAGGCGCAACTTGTTTTTCTGGTCCTCTTTTATCTGATATAAATTTCCATGTTTTTTTAGCTCTTCAAACTGGTTCAGCTCAACATCGGTGGCGCCGGTAACAAAAGCTGTAAGCTGAACAGAAAAACCATCCACCAAGTTGGTGGCTGCAGGCTTGGTCTCAGCGGGGGCACTTACTGGTTTCGAAGGTTCTGCCGCTTGTTTTTGTGGCGTAATCCAAGCAAACGCCGCTGAATCGTTCTCTCCTCTTGATGAAGAAGTGACCGTTTTTTTAAGCGATACTTGACTGACAGTAGACTGGCTTCCGGGGCCAGCAGTGTAAAAATTCAGGACTTGGTCAGTATACCCTTTGGCTGAGTAGGATAAGGTATAGGAGCGGTTTGGTTCCAACTGAAACGTGTATTGACCAAAAGAATTACTAAGCACGTCAACTTTAGGTCCAGCAGGAACCGGTGTTGCTGTAATTTTAGCCCCCAAAACGGGATCTTTTGTCTCAGCATCTAAAATAACCCCCAAAGCTTCTGCGATTTGGGAAGCGGATTTCGCGTTTGGTGTATTGGCTACTGACTGAGGTTGGCCAACCAAGTTTACCGCTATATTACGATCACTCGATGCATTAATGGATAGGAAAATAGTGGAATACCCCGGTTTTTTGATAGAAACTGCACAAGTTCCCGCATTCCAACCCGCTAGAAATTGTGCTTTTCCTGCTTGGTCGGTGCGAAGCGTTCCTCCATTGCAAGCAGACAAATCGATTTCTGCATCTGCCAACGGTGAAAAATTTTGATCCCGAACCGTTATAACAAACTGTTCCGACAGTTCAGTCACCTGGTAAATATCTTCATTCCCCTTGCCTCCACTGCGATTGGAGGTCAAATAACCCTTTTTCTTACTTGACTGAATGATAAAACCATAATCATCCCGGCTTGAGTTGACACCGATCCCAAGATTGCTTACATTGGAGGCATAGCCATTTTGAAACGCTGCTTTGAACACGTCCAGTCCACCGAGCCCTTGGTGCCAATCGGAAGAGAAGTATAGATTATTTTCATCCAGAAAGGGGGTTATCTCATTCCCGGGTGTATTCACCAGCCCTCCTAAATTTCTTGGTGCCGTCCAGGTACCCTTTAGAGGATCGTAGTTGGAGACGTACAAATCCCAGCCTCCCAAACCTTCCGGAAGGTTAGAGGCAAACAACAGCGTATTGCCATCTTCAGAAAGAAAAGGAAATCCAACTCCATATCCCTCTTTGTTATAGGGAAAAGGTTGAACATTCAGGAGTTTACCTTCGGCATTAACGTCTGCTACGAACAAAGCCATTTCCATTCCTTTAGCCGCAATTTGGCGGCTTCCTTCTACTAATTTGTTAGCAGTAAAAACAGCCCGGGTTGCCATTTTATTAAAGGAAATAGGGCCTTCATTCACCAAAAGGTTGTTTTCCGCATCCGACAAAAAGTAGGTAGGCGATTGAAGCAAACCCTCCGGGAAGGAAGGTGTCGCCAAGTACAGTTCATTTACGCCTGCATCTCCATTTTTGATAGAACGCGGCATATCTTTCCGGGAAGAGTTAAATACTACTTTATCCCCAAAAAATGCAGGCCCATATTCGGATCCGCCGGTATTGATGCCTTCTGAGCGGACAGAAAAACGAGCGGGGGCCGCACTGATTTTAATGGCCTGATCAGCAGCAGCAGCAAAATGTTGGCCGACAATCGGATTGGTCTGCGCATATTGCTGATACCACCGCTTGGCACCCATGTAATCCCCTCCCTGCATCAATGCGTGTCCATATTTTAACCTCACCTCCGGGTCGGCATTCCCCAAAGACAAGGATCGATCATACAGCGCAAGGGCCTCGAAAGGCCGGTTGAGCTGTACCATACAATCCGCTTTTTTAGCGAGGGCCGAGGTATTGTTGGGTTCCTGACGCAATACCTCCTCGAGCGTAATCACCGCTACATTGTAAGCGCCTAGGTCAAACTGTTTCTCCGCACGGTTAAGGTAATCCGCCACAACGTTCTGGGCGGAAAGATGCAATGCACCGGCCGTTAGCAGCAAAATAGCCACCAAAGCCTGTCGTTTTGGGTTCATAGCGCGGTTGTTTTTCTGAAAAAAATCAGGATGAAAAAAAGTGATTGCAAACATAGTCTAACATTGATTACCGGTGGTCAAGCGGTCAATCTGTCTGCAAAAGAATGGTAGAAAATAAAAGATACCATACCAATGCAGCTCGATTGTACCGGAAAGACCGGAATGAGCTGAATTTAGTATAGTGGAGGAACCCTTATTAAACGGTACAAAAATAGGAAATATTGTGAAATTATTGGTAACGACTTTAAAAATAAAACGGAAATCGAGTGTTGATGTTCCTTATAACGTTGCAAAATTTACTCTAGTATAAAAAGCCTTTCCCTTTTTAGAAGGTCGTTTCACTTTTTAGATGGATAAATCATCCAGGTCCAGCTCTGGTTGCCAAACCGGGTCCTGCAATAGTCGTTCCCGCTGAAGGCGGCACCAGCTACAATCTGGCTGTCCACAACCCGGGCTAAAATCAGCACGATGAATGGATTCGTAAGTCGTTTTAACTAAGTCCCGCATCCATTGATCGGTGGAAGCGTTGAAGGTAAGTTCCGACTTATGAAAGATGCCCTTTCGATCGGGCTCAACCCAGTCGATCACCGCACTTGTAATCGGTCCGCTAAAGAGTCGGCTTTGCTCCAATAATAGCTTATAAAAGTGCAATTGTCGGTAATAGTCGCCGCCAAAGGGTTGCTCTTCACTGGGCGCTGCCACTTTCCCAGGTTGGTAAACCCCTGTTTTATAATCAACAATACGAAGTGCGCCTTCCTCTGAAATTTCTACCTTGTCAAGAACTCCGGCCAACCGGATTCCCTCCCACTCTACGGTACGCAGGGAGAGTTCCAGGCGTGCGCGTTTGCGCCAATAGGGGATTTGCGTCACCCAGTATTGATCCAAGGCATACAATCCGGTACTCAAGCGTTGCTGAAAATGATGGTTTCTGAAAAACACCCGAACGTGCTCCATTTCAGCAATGAAGAGATCCAGCAGCTCTTGTTTATCCGGGAGAGAACCCATTTTTTGGATCCGACCAAAATAAACTTGGAGCGCTTTGTGGAGCGCAGCCCCTGTTAGACTATTCTCTGAGGGTCGCAAAGGTGCCTTGAGTACCTCCTCATAATAAAAGGCCAATCTACAACGCAAATATTTGTTAAGTGCCCGAGGACTCATCGAGAAGTGCTCCAAAAATACGTCCACCACTGCTTGGTTGGGAAGGTGTACGACGGGAACTGGAGGCGCGGTGAGCGCTAGTACTACAGCTGCCTGCTGCTGGATAGAGTCAACCGCAACCCTCTCCTCCGGGATTCCGGTCTCCTCCCAAAACCGACAAGGAACTGCTGGTTTACCGTTGTACCCTTTTTCCGCAAAGGAAAGGTGTAACCCTTTTTTAGCACGTGTCATGGCGACATAAAACAGCCTTCTTCTCGCTTCCAGGGCATCCTCCTCTCCATTGGAATAGGTAATGGTAGGTGGTAATGGAAAGGATCCAAGGTTGGCTCGGCTAGAGGGTTCCCAGGACTCTACGGTACAATCTGGCAGGAACACCCACTCAAACTCAAGGCCTTTGGAACTGTGCGCAGTGAGCAGTTGTATACCATTCTGCATCCGAATAGACTGCAAAAAGGGGACAGTAAGAGCATTATCTTCCATCCGTTCGATGAGCTCTAAAAATTGGCTCAAAGAAAGGCCCGGCTGTCCAATAGCGGTCTCCTGAATAAAGTTTTGCCAGGAATACAGCAGTTCTAACTGCATCGCAGGGGCATCCAGCTCAAGCACGTACGAAAGAATATGGAGTTCGTTCAGCACTTTATCCGCTAGTTCGGGAAGCGAAACATACAATTCGGAAGGTAAATGGACCAATGCATGTGCCACTGGCCAATTTTTTTCCAAAAGCGCCAATCGCAAAGGCTGCTCTTCTTGGGAATGACTTGCTGTAAAAGCCGCAAGCTCGAAGGGATCTATCTTAAAATAACCCGCGTGCAAGATTTTAAATAAAAGCGCATCCCCACTAAAAGGCTGGGCTTGTTCGGCCGCAAGGTATTCGAAAATCGTTCGAAGCTGCCGGATCAAGGGCATTTCCAATAAATTGAGCGGCCGTTTGGCCTGGTATGCAATGCCCGCGCGGTCCAATAATGGCAGAATACGCTCAAATTGCCGATGCTTGGCACATATAATGGCAATCTCCGTAGGAGGTACGCCGTCCACTAATAGTTGCTGAATCTGATTAACCAAGGCCAGGTCTTCCACCAGCCGATTGGAATATCGTGCTTTTCGAAGTGCACAGGAGGCTTCCGCACTGCGAGCCTGTAAGTGTTTTTCTACTTCAATCGGAAGTTGGCGAACAGCTCGTAGTTCGTTGTACTGAATCAGGCGCTGTGCTGCGTCCAGAATCGGCTGCGCCGACCGGTAGTTTTCTTTCAGTACAATAACTTCCAGTCCGGGGCTGTATTGCTGGTAAAAATCAATCAGGTTGTGCAACCGGGCCCCTTGAAATTCATACACACTTTGGTCATCATCCCCTACTGCGAACACATTGGGTTGTTCCCAGTACTGGAGCAGGAGGTTTAATAGCTGATTTTGGGCGCCATTGGTGTCTTGAAATTCATCCACCAATACATATTGATACCGTTCTTGGTAGGTCCTCAGGATTCCCTCTTCTCGTTGAAACAAACGGATGGTCCACAGCAGCATGTCCTCGAATTCATACCGATCCGCCTTTTTAAGTGCTTGGTTGAATATTGGATACATGTCAGCCCCTGCCTTAAGACGCTCCATACGGTCGGTCTCTGTTTTCACCAAAGCCACTTTTAAGCTACCTTTCTTCCCGTGCTCGGTATCCTTTTTATAGACAAAGCCCTCTTGCTCTGGTAAGGATTTCAACCAACTATCTACCGCCCGATGGAGGTCGCCCGGCTTCCATCCAGCCGTTTTCATTTGGGCGAACAAGCGGCCGAGTGCACCTTCCAGCTGGTATTGGTTTTTGTAACCGAGTCGAAGTGGGTGAGCGGGCGGCAATTCATCCAACAGGTTCCGGATAATGCCAATCCGTTCCAATTCAGAGACGGTTTGTAGAGGTCGAGCCCCAAATTCAGCAGCATTTTCTTGAATTACTCGATTGCAAAACGAGTGGTAAGTCATCACGGGCACCCGGTGGGCATCGGGACCAATCAAACCTAAGAGCCGCTCCCGCATGGCAATGACCCCGGCATCGGTGAAGGTTAAGCAGAGAATGTTCTGGGGGCGGGCATCGGTATGAAGCAGGATGGAGCCAATACGAGTGGCTAGTACTTGTGTTTTTCCTGTCCCCGGACCCGCTAGTACGAGCACAGGACCTTCTACTTGCTGTACAGCCAGCAGCTGCTCAGG
>JBKDAM010000127.1:0-3377 GCA_046316495.1 Chitinophagales bacterium | reverse complement strand
GGAGTGGAATGGAAACACTGAAACATTTACCAGCTCACCTGCTACAGTTACTGTAACAGATCCCGGCAGCTACTCCCTCACTTCCGTCAGCAGTAACGGTTGCCCTGGAACGGTAAGCGGAACGGCTGTGATCACGGAAGTGGAGGTAGACTTGAACCTTAACGGAACAGATCCCACTTGCAATGGCTTAAGCAATGGCAATATCACCAGCAGCGTCTCGGGAGGAACTGCCCCGTACACCTATGCTTGGTCGCCAACTGGCACCGGTGCTAACCCAACCAATCTACCTGCGGGAACGTATAATGTGACCGTTACTAGCAGCCAAGGCTGTACGGATGAGGCAGAGATCACCCTGGAAGAACCGGATCCCCTAACAGTCTCCGTGACGGCTCCAAATATCGATTGCAATAACCCAACCAGTCAGTCGGAGGTAACCGTGGAAGGAGGGACTCCAAATTACACCTACAATTGGAGCAACAGTTCCAATTCGTCCAATCCAACTTTCAATGCGGGCGGCACCTACACCGTAACGGTCAGCGATAGTAAAAATTGCACCGCTACTGCCTCTGTCACGGTTGCTGCCAACGTCACTTTACCGGTTGCAGTTGCAAATGTAACCGGCCAGATTAATTGCCTAAATGAAGAAATCACCCTGAACGGAAATGGTTCTTCTGTTGGCCCACAGTTTACCTACGAATGGAGTGGCCCTGGATTGGTGGCAGGTGAAACCACGCTGAACCCGACGGTGAATGCGGCAGGATCTTATACCTTAACGGTGACCAATACGGATAACGGCTGTACAAAAACTGTTTCGGTTAGTGTGGTTGAAAACACGACTCCTCCCAATGCTGTGATTGCGCCCCCTCAAAATATAGGATGTAACAGCCCAACAGTCTCCGTAAATGCTACCGGGAGTTCAAGTGGGGCGCCGTTCACCTTTGTTTGGAGTACAGTTGGCGGAAATTTCACAGGGGGAACCAATACCCTTACGCCTACCGTAAACCAAGAGGGAACATACACCATTTTAGTAACGAATACTCAGAATGGATGCACCAACGAAGCATCTGTCACCATCACAGGAAATACGATTCCTCCTGTAGCAGTCATCAATCCGCCCATTACCATCACTTGTGACGACCCGACGATTGAGATTGATGCCTCTGGTTCGTCCTCTGGAGGAGGTTTTACCTACAGCTGGTCTGGACCTCCCGGCGGAATCAACTCTGGAGGAAATTCGCTCAATCCCACCGTAGACGTGGGTGGAACATACGTTTTAACCATAACAGATAGCCAAAACGGCTGTACAACCACGGCGAGTGTCACGGTCAATCAAAACAACACCCCGCCTGTGGCCGTTGCCAATTTCACAGGAACCATCACCTGTCAAACCCCAACGATCAACATTAATGGTGCTGGATCTTCGACCGGACCTATATTCACGTATGAATGGTCTACCAACAATGGCAATATTGTTTCTGGAGAAAACACCCTATTCCCAACTGTCAACCAAGGTGGCACGTACACCCTAACGGTGACCAATACGGAAAATGGCTGTACCAAGACGGTCAGCGTCACGGTTCCGTCCAACAATGATGTACCCCTTGCCAACGCAGGAAACCCTGCGACCCTGACTTGTACAACTACCAGTATCACTCTTGGAGGATCGGGTACCACTGGACCCAATATTACGTACCAGTGGACCGCTATTCCAGGAAATATTGTTTCTGGAGCGACCACACTCAATCCGACCATCAACCAGCCAGGATGTTACCAACTCCAGGTTACGAACACCGCGAATCAGTGTAGTGCGACCGACGTTGTCTGCATTGAACAAGATGTTGAGCTGCCGGATGCAATAATTTCCCCTCCGATACAGCTGACCTGTAACGATCCCAGTTTCGATCTGGATGCCAGTGCCTCTACCCAAGGTCCTGGTATCAATTACAGTTGGTCTGGACCTCCGGGTGGAATTAATTCAGGAGGAAACACCCTAACTCCAACCATAGACCTCCCTGGACAATATACCTTAACCGTGACCAACAGCAACAATGGCTGTACGGATGTGGCCACAGTAACAGTTACTCAAAACAATACTCCTCCTGTGGCAGAGGCTGGGCCAGGTGGCGAACTGGATTGTGTGATGCCTACTGCAACACTTAGTGGCTTAGGCAGTAGTGTGGGTGGGCAATTCTCCTACGAATGGAATACCATAAATGGTAATTTTCAATTTGGAGAAAACACGCTTTTCCCAGTGGTGGATGAGCCCGGAACCTACACCCTGGTGGTTACCAATAATTTGAATGGTTGTACCGCCTCCGATCAAGTAGTAATCACCGCCGATCAAAATATACCAAATGCCAACGCCGGAAACAACCGGGACCTGAATTGTAACAACCTAACGGTGGTTTTGAATGGAAGTGCTACCCCAGCGGGACTTACCTATAACTGGCTTACCAGTGATGGCAACATCGTTTCTGGAGCCAATACCTTAAGTCCAACGGTCAATCAAGAGGGAACTTACACCCTAATTATTACAAACCCAAACAATGGGTGTACCGATGAAGACGAAGTATTTGTTACCAATAATATTTCAATCCCCACCGCTGTAGTGGCGCCCCCTGGGCAAATCAATTGCAACAGTGAATGGGTAGATTTGGATGCAACCGCCTCAGAGCCGGGATTCAACGGAGATAATTTAAATTTTCAATGGTCTGGAATACCTTCAAACGGGATTCAAAGTGGCTCAAGTGGTCCAACCCCCGTTATTGTAGAGCCTGGTATTTATACCGTGACCGTACAAAATGCCAGCAGCCAGTGTACCTCCACCGCTACGGTGGTCGTCACTGAAGATGTGACCCCTCCCACTGCGGTTGCAAGTGCAACAGGCATTTTAACCTGCCAGTTTCCAACTGTTGGCCTGACAGGATTTGGCTCCTCCACCGGGTTTCAATACTTTTACGAGTGGACTACTCTGGATGGCAACATTGTATCAGGTGAAAATGGCCTTTCGCCCACTGTTAATCAAATTGGCACTTATACATTAACGGTATTCAACTCCGAAACCGGTTGCACCTCGGAGGCAGTTACCATTGTAACGACGAATCAAACCTTCCCAACAGCTATTGCAGGAGCTCCTCAGGTAATCACTTGCACCAATGCTCAGGTAAATCTGAACGGAACTGGAAGTAGCGCAGGGAATCAATACTCGTATGTTTGGAACACGGTCAATGGTAACATAGTAGCGGGCGTAAACACGTTGACCCCAACGGTGAATCAACCAGGTATATATGAGCTTTCGGTGGTAAATACGCAGACTGGGTGTACATCTACGGCCAGCGTGAATGTCAGCATAAACACAACAAATCCGGTTGCTATTG
>JBKDAM010000126.1:0-8723 GCA_046316495.1 Chitinophagales bacterium | reverse complement strand
ACCGGATATCTGTACATTGCTCACCAACTGACAATCATCAGCCGCAGCAGGCACTGCCCAGTTGATCTTACCAGTACACTGATCCGCATCGTTTCCAATCATCGTCATCACTGTCGGACAGTTAATGTACGTAGGATTAGTCGTATCATCCACCGTAATCGTAGACGAACAAGTAGACGTATTGCCACTTCCATCCGTTACTGTGAACGTCACTACCACCTGCGAGCCATCCGCTGTACCGAATACAACTCCAGCGACAGGATCTTGTGAAACACTCGCAACTCCGCAGTTGTCAGTAGCAGTCACGCCACTTACTCCATTCGGAATCGCAAGGTTACAGTCACTTACCGTGATATTGGCAGGACAAGCAGTAATAACTGGTGCTATATTATCAACAACAGTAATCGCAGCGTTGCAGGTGCTCGTATTGCCCGTGGCATCCATAACAACCAACTCCACTACATTCACACCCAAATCACTACAATCATATGTAAACTCCACTGGAGTACCAGGACCCGCGGTGCAAGAAGCAACCGTCGCCGTGCCAGAGTTCGCCGTCATCGTTACCGTACCTGCAGCATTACCAAAGTTAGCTACCAATACCAAGTAGTAACCAGTGCTCGCTGTGAAACTCATCGTTCCACCATTCGCCCCACTATAGTTACAAGATACCTCGTTCGCAGTAGACAGGTTCGAACAAGCATCCGCTACACTTGGGAAAGGTCCCCAAGCCGCGTAGTCCACATCCGATGATGGGTTAATACTGATATTTTGAACCACCGTTCCAGGTGCCGTTACTTGGAAGTAGAACCAAGATTCATTCGGTGAGCTACCCAAACAGCTCGTCAATTGATACGTATTCGTACTACCACCGTTTTGTACCGCAGGGAAGGTCGCACCTCCAGACAAGCATACAGCGTCAGAGCAGGTAGCAGCATCGCCACCCCAGGCCGGAACATCAAAGGACACAGGCCCACAAGCATCCGTAGAACCACCATCAACATCTGCTCCAGCAACCGTTACAGAGCCATTGTTATCCAATGAAACAGTGATATCTTCACATATCGCCAACGGAGGAGTCGCATCATTTACTGTCACAATATTGGTACAGCTTGAAGCATTACCAGAAGCATCCGTTACTGTAAAGGTTACAATCAGTTGATCTCCGTTCTCATTTCCAAATAAAATACCAGCAGAGGGACTTTGTACTACTACCAAATCACCAGCAGCAGTGCAGTTGTCAGACGCAACCAAATCAGTTCTCAAGTCAGCCAACGTAGCGCCGCAATCAGAAACAGTGCTGTTCGCTGGACAAGTTGTAATCGTCGGTGCAATGCCATCCACTACCGTAATGGTCGCATTACAAGTACTAGAATTACCAGCAGCATCCAAAGCCACCAACTCCACTACATTTGATCCTAGATTTGTACAATCATACGTAAACTCCACTGGAGCACCAGGAGCCGCAGTGCAAGGAGCAACCGTCGCCGTGCCAGAATTCGATGTCATCGTTACCGTACCAGCAGCATTACCAAAGTTAGCTACTAATACCAAGTAGTAACCAGTGCTCGCTGTGAAACTCATCGTTCCACCGTTTACACTGCTATAGTTACAAGATACCTCGTTCGCGGTGGATAAGTTCGCACAAGCATCCGCTACACTCGGGAAGGGTCCCCATGCAGCATAATCCACATCAGAGGATGGGCTAATACTGATATTTTGTACAACCGTTCCAGGGGCGGTTACTTGGAAGTAGAACCACGACTCATTCGGTGAACTGCCCAAACAGCTCGTCAATTGGTATGTATTCGTACTACCACCGTTTTGTACCGCAGGGAATGTCGCACCTCCTGACAAGCACACAGCACCAGAGCAAGTGGCAGCATCGCCACCCCACGCTGGAACTTCAAACGACACAGGTCCACAAGCATCTGTAGAACCACCATTTATCTCAGCTCCAGTAACGGTTACAGAACCAGTATTATCAAGAGCTACTGAAATATTTTGACATACCGCAGTGGGCGGAGTCACATCATTTACGGTTATTAGTGCTGTACAACTTGAAGCTGATCCAGCCTCATCCGTTACTGTAAATGTAACGATCACATCATCCCCATTATTTTCCCCAATCAATACACCCGCAACTGGATTTTGGGTAAAAACCAAATCGGCTGAGGCAGTACAATTATCTGTCGCAACCAACGTCGTGCGTAAATCAGGCATAGCTGCACCACAATTAGCAACTGTAGTGTTAGCTGGGCAGGTTGTAATGGATGGAGGAATCGAGTCTGTTACGATTACCGTAGCATTACAACTACTAGTGTTGCCAGAGCCATCGGTTGCCACCACTTCTACTACATGTGTCCCAATATCATCGCAAGAATAAGTAAATTCAACCGGAGCAGAAGCACCACCGCCACAAGGAGCCACCGTCGCAGTTCCAGTGTTGGAAGTCATCGTAACCGTGCCAGCTTGATTACCAAAGTTGGTGACCACCACCAAATAAAAACCAACTGAAGCGGTAAAACTCATCGTTCCACCGTTTACACTGCTGTAGTTACAAGATACCTCATTTGCGGTCGACAAAGCGGCACAAGCATCAGCTACACTGGTAAATGGCCCCCATGCAGCATAGTCAACATCAGACGATGGACTAATACTAATGTTTTGAATCACCGTACCAGGTGAAGTTACCTGAAAGTAGAACCATGATTCATTCGGTGAACTGCCCAAGCAACTAGTTAACTGATACGTGTTGGTTGAGCCACCATTCTGCACCGCAGGAAATGTTGCACCACCAGCCAAGCAAACTGCATCAGAACAGGAAGCAGCATCGCCTGACCAAGCAGGGACATCAAAGGAGAGTGGACCGCATGCATTAGTAGATGCGGTGGCGAGCGAAGAGGCCGGAACAGTCACGGAACCCATGTTATCCAACGAAACGGAAACCGTACCGCAGATTGGATAAACATTACACGGCTGCAAAAAAGCCTTGGCTGCCCACAACATAAGGACAAGCATCAAGTACAATTTTCTGCCATGTACGAGCATACAACTGAAACCGAAACCACTTCGGTACTTGTTGAAACTTCTCATGTGAAAAAATTATGAATTATAGGTTAAAAAAATAAATTAATTGCGAAAAATGAAATGAATCAGAAAACACTAGTAAGGAACTGAAAACACTCATTAACATGGTGACTAAGAACACAAGGGTTGAGGCATGGGCATCATCCAACATAGACACAGATCTTTTGGCATATTATGCCAATGGTTAGCAGCATTGTAGCAATCGCAACAGAGCCCAATTAAAGGGCCCTTTCAACTAGGTAAAGTAATTCGTCAATCAAACAATAAAGTAACTAAAGCATAACTTTAGTAGCATTGATAAAGGCATTTGTGTATTACACCTGCCGAAATCCTTCGCAAGAAGGCATAATATCCACCTCGGAATCGTTCAATTCAATTCGAAATGGAACCAATGACAACAAAAACGTACGATTTTTTTACATTTTTACTAAAGTAAGAATAGGAAGTACAGTGCTACGAAGCCTAACCTAGTAGTAATCTCATCAGGTACCGACTCAACCACAACCATCCCCAAAAGGAGAGAATAATAGCAGAAAAAAAAGTCCATGAGCCTAAGTCCGATAAAACGGCTAAGGGAAATCGGACTTAAAAATCAAATACCCAAGCGAGTAATTGAAAAAGACCTATTCGACCCCAATACAATATAAATTAAATGGAAATGATACAAGTCAAAATACCAATCTCAGGTATTTACTCTTTGCGTTTTTTGGAGAAATAACTGGTAGGTGTGATCCCAAATCGCTGACGAAATAACAGAGAAAAATAACTTTCACTTTTCATACCAACCGCCAACGCAATGGCTCCAAAATTCGAATGAGCTTTTTGTTCCAATAAATACATCGCCTCTAATAAACGAGCCTCTTGTAAATACTGATTAGGAGTCATACCTGTCAACCGTTTAACCTCTTGGAAAAAAGCAGTTCGCCCCATTAGCATTTGGCTGGCTAATGACTCAGCCGTAAATGAAGTATTGCCTAAGTTATCAATGACAATAGTCTCTAATTTTCGTAACCAAGATAACTCTTCACTAGTGACCGGAATCGGACCAATTCCAAGTGCTTGATCAGAAACTGTATATAAAGATTGCTCTAAGTTGAATAAATTACGAGCAATTAACAATTGTACAATGCTTAACAGTTCGTCTTCGTCAAACGGTTTAATGAGAACCTTATCCACTACGCTGTCCAATCCAACTATATCCGACTTTGCTGTCAAAACCATTATGGGTATGTTCTTGTATTGATCATGCAAACGCAGCTTCTTGGCAAGCTGGTATCCATCCATGTCTGGCATCATTATATCCGTAATTATCAAATCTGGCAGGGGATTATTACCCAAATAGGTTAGAACTTCAAGGCCAGTTCCTGCAAAATGCACTTGAAAATCAGTAGAAAGAATCTGCTCCAGAAATTGTTGCATCTCCTGGTTATCCTCCACAAGCAAAATCGATGGAACACGATGTTTAGATATTGATTTACGCCACTTCTGAAATAAAACCGGGAAATTTCCTTCTTTCCCTGAAGCTGAAGTAATATTTACCTCTTGGTAGGGTGCCATTTTTAGGCCCTTAAACTTTTTCGACTCCTCTGCCGGTAGGAACACAAAAAAAGTTGTTCCAACTCCTATTTCACTTTCTACCAAGATTTGACCCTGCATCAATTCGGTCAATTCTTTACAAAGAGCTAGACCTATCCCCGTCCCACCCTCTACTGGAGCATCTATTTGCTGTGTCTGAAAAAACCGCTCAAAAATATGCGGCAAGTCCTCTGGATGAATCCCTCGGCCGGTGTCCTGTACCTTGAGTTGAACCTGGCCCTCGCCATAGTCTAAGTAAATACTTACTCTCCCCTTGGTAGGGGTGTACTTGATGGCATTGGATAATAAATTGGAAAAAATGGTCCGAACATGCCCCTCATCCAACAAAAGTTCCAGCTTTGGTGATACTTGTGAATGATAGTTGAGGCTAATCTTTTTGGTGGATCCCAATAATCGGAACTCACCGACCAGCTCCCTCACCAAAGCATCTACCAAGACAGACTTCCGATGTACCGACAAGGAATGGTTCTCCAATGAAAATAAATCTAAAGCGCTGTTCACCAGCTGAAGCAATTGTTTCGCATTGCGCTGGGCAATCGTCAGGCTTTTAGTATTTTCTTGACCCAAACCGCCTTTATGCAAGACATGCCGGATTGGTCCCAATATTAAGGTAATCGGGGTTCGTAATTCATGTGTTAAGTTACTAAAAAAATGGGATTTCTGAATGTCCTTCTGTTTTAGTTGTAAGGCTTGTTGTTCAATCAACGCCTTATCCTGCTCAATTTTTATCGTTCTTAGTTTTACCTCGTGCTCCAATTCCCGCTGCCGATCCAATAAAAGCCGGTTCCGAAGTCTAAATGCAAGATGAACCGCAAACATCATTATAACCAAAGCCAAGACCAAAAACCATTTTCGAAGGTAAAATGGTGCATGGACTTGTATGGGAAGACTGTATTCCTGATCGTAATACATCCCACTGCTACTTATCGCTCGCACTTTCAATTGATAATTACCATACGGTAAGCCTGCTAGCTGGACTTCGTTGGCCAGAGCGGGTAGCCATTGATCGTGAAGCCCCTCAATTTTGTATCGATAAGATATGCCCGAAGTCTCCGTGTAGTCCGTAAGTGCAAACTTCAATTTTAGAAAAACCTGATCCGGATACAGATCAATACAGCCAAGTCTTTGGATAGTTGGGAGAAGACTTGATTCTTGTTTATCGGATAAAGATAAAGCAGAAGCGTCCACTAAATTTAAGATACCCATTCTAGATTCTTTGAACGCATCTTGAAAATCTGCAGGGTTCAATACTGTAATCCCATTCATACTTCCAAAAAATAAAGTACCATCCGGAAGCCTAAGATGTGAAATTCGGTTGAACTCATTATGCGTCACTCCATCCTTCGTCTGGTAATATCGTACCTTCCCACTGACATAATCCAGCTGCCCAATCCCCGCATCACTACTAAACCAGACAGATCCGAAATTATCTGGATAGACCGAATAGATGTTCATATTAATCAAGCCTTCGGCCTCTCCATACTCCTGTAGAATACCAATTGCTGAATCCCAAAAAATCAGTCCATTGGAGGTAGCTAGCCACCAGCCACCAGCCCGCCCTTCCGAGATGTGCCGAATATTATCCACGGGTAGATAGTCGCCCCCAACACCTCCACTCCAAAAACGCCTAACAATTCCCCGGTTACTATCCAAGACATAGATCCCAGTACTACTGACCATCCAAATCGTCCTTCCATTGTCAAATGGGATCATCTGGTACACATCAGAATAGCGCAAAGATTCATATCCATTATACTGCTCAAATACAGTAATAGCTCCCGCATTTCGATCAAAGTAAAGTATTCCTCTATTATTTCCCAACCATATTTGATGCTTTTGGGGAAGTATAGACCAAATATTTGCCAAGCCTTTGCTCTTGGGGAGTTCATAATCAATTCGTTTACCCGACTTTGGATCCAGCCTATAAAAAGTGGAAAGTGCATTCAACAAACTACCATCCAAGTCCTCTGCTAAGGCATAATACCCAAGCAGATCCCGTGACACAACTCGTAATTTATCCAATTGAGGGGTAATTGAATAAGTTTCCAGACTAGCATTGAAATAGACTGTACCATCAGTGTGTACTATCATCCCTCGACAGGGTCGTTCCTGAGTCTTATCCAACGATGATGGAGAATTCCATACCAACCGCTTAAATTTTGAATAATTTCGTACTACTTTAAAAATTCCCCCAATTGTACCCACCCACAACACACCTTGCCTGTCTAAAAAAATATCGAAAGAAATACGAGGGCCATTTGAATTTTTTTCTTTTGAAAAATCGTGAGTCAGTTCACCATTGGCTTTAAATACCTTCAGCGATCCTTGATTAATAATCCATATTTCCTCGGTTTCTTGATTGTAAGCGAAGTTCGAGTTATCACGCAAATCCACCCGGTAGTTAGGTATGGATGCTGCAATTGAAGCGTAAATAACAGGCTGCCCTAGCACAATTTTTGCGTAGTCAACCTTTCCAACCGTCCATAGCGTTCCGTTTGGTAAGACATACGGACGATGGGATACATCGGATGCGATATGTTCTATCACCTGTTTATCCCGCAAAATCCCTGTATATTGAAGATAATAATCCGATTTTTTCTCTTTGGAACCCTTTTTATTTAACCAAATTACAGAATCGTTATAAGTGGTTGAGCAAAAAGAGTACCCTGCCCCATTACCCGAAAAAAGAATCTCCACTTCATTTCCTCTCTTCACTTTCGATAGTTGCCCCTGTTTATCAAGCAGTAAAACAGACTGATCTGGTCCTTGTGCAATATCCACATACTCACCCTTGCACGCCCTGAATAGTTCCGGTACCTGCTGTACAATTTCTTTGGTGCGAGAATGGATCCATCTGAAAAACACCCCTTCCTCCCGAACAATTTTTATCCATAATAGTCCATCAGCGTCCTCAAAACAAATCCTGTTTTGATAAACAACTGAGTTAAACTCCCATTCCATTACTTGCTCAAATTGACTCCCATCAAACAAGTCTATACCCTCCCCAGTCACTAACCAGATCAGTCCCCGGCTATCCTGGAAGGTTTGGTAAACATGATTATTGGACAACCCATCTTTAGTGGTATAGTTTTGAATTTCATAGAGGGCATTTTCCTGAGCAGTTAGGCGAACGCTAAGACCAACTAGTAAGAGTACACTAGCTGCAGTTACTTGCAAAATCCTAGAAAAACGAACATGAAATTTTACTTTAGACCTCAATCGCACCAGCCGTTGAATAGATATTTCTTTCCTCATTTCAGGTTTTACTACGTGGTAATTATTGATTATTGGGTTAAGATCTGACCAGCACGTTGAAGACCACCAGATGCAAAAACCGTACAACAAAGGTCCAATACCACACAACTTAAAATCGTACGGACTCATTTTGAGGCCTTGCTTCAACTCAAAATCGTACGCAATTTACTACGTTTCAGTTTAAAAGTCAAGATAATGGACGTTCTATTGATCTGTTCATAGACGAAGCAGCCACTGGAGGAGTATAAATGTCTAATTGTGAAATTCTACATTCGACATTAAAAAAACGGATAGCAAGCAAAACGCTCACCACCCGTCCATAATTATGAATGTCGAAATAAAAAATGGGCAGCAAGCAAAATGCTAACCACCCATTTTTTATCTACAATCAATTATTAACAATTAACCATTAACAATTAATAATTAATCATTAACCATTGATCATTATTCTCACTGCTTGATCAGTCGTCGTCTCGACTTTGTAGTACAAGTTGCCTACGCCGTCTACCAACTTCCGGTCTACCGAAAATACATTGTAGCCTTTCGCAAACTGGCCTTTCGCCGTGTACAGAATCCGGCCCAAGGCGTCGTAGATCGTCAGACGTGCTTCCGTTGCCTCTGGCAAATGGAATCCAATCTGAGTCTTGCTCACCCATGGGTTCGGGCTGTTCTGGTACAACTCAAAGCCAACTGTGCTGATCGTTGTGTTCGCTCCGTTGAAGCGAATCGCTACGTCCAACTTGTTGTTCGCCTCAAACGCAACCGCTTTCGTGATCTGGCTT
>JBKDAM010000125.1:0-1748 GCA_046316495.1 Chitinophagales bacterium | reverse complement strand
ACTTCTCCACAAGCGAACGTAACTGAGGTGGCAAATGGAGTAGCTGGGTCAGTACCCTTTTTAACCGTTCTTGTTAGATTCAAGAAGCAGTTATCCGAACTTCCGTTTTCAAAATCAGAAGCGGGGATACTCACCGTTCCTGGGAACGTGGCTGACAAATCGCGGCTCAGGTTTTTACACACTGCCACTGGATTGGTCTGATCACTTACAGTAATAATAAACTGGCACAATCCAATATTACCTGCTAAATCAATAGCCGAGATAGAAATAGTATTATCACCAAGGTTGAATACTTGTCCGTTGCTTGGCTGACCTGCAGGGGTAAAGTTCGGCTGGCAATTATCCGAGAAGGAAATAGGCCCATTCCAAGTCCATCCAGCAGGAAGATTATTGGAGTCGTATTTAAAGCTGCAACCAGGGTTCAGGTTGGCTCCTACTGTGATGTTAGCAGGACAGTTGATGGCCACTGGAGCTTGCTGATCTGCTAATGTAACGGTGGATGTACAAACAGAGGTCTGTGTTCCGTCGCTTACGCTGTAGGTTACTGTAGTCAAGCCTCTGTTAAAGGTACCGCTTACTACCGCACCGGTTCCGCTGAAGGAGCTGGCACCTGAAGCCGTCCAGTTGATCACTGGATTGCCGCAGTTATCGGTAGCGCTCAGAGCCGTTAAGCTACGGGTAGCTGTACAAAGGCCCGCATCGGTTGACGTGCTCAGGCTAGCTGGGCAGGCAATCACAGGTGCCGTATTATCAAGGATGGTGATGGTACAGGTCTTGGAATTCGTGTTACCGCTCGCATCCGTAACCTGCAAAGTATAGGAGTTCGTACCGATGTTGGCACAAGTAAAGGTCGTGTTAGCGGGGGACGTGATCGACAAACTTATTCCAATAGGGCAGTTGTCCGTTGAGCCATTGTTCGCTTCCGCGGCCGTCAACGTGTAGCTCGCCGGGGCTGTTGTGCTCAAAGAGCGGGTCAGGTTCTGACACTGCGCAATTGGTTTGATGGTGTCCTGTGCAACAAAGGTGTATTCGACTGAATCTTTGTTGTTTACGTTGTCCACCCAATAGTACCTGATTTTGGTAGTACCTGCCGGGAATTGGACGGTAATCATACCTCCACCGGTAGCAGGATTGAAAGCAGGTGCGCCCGTTAGCACAGCTGGATCGGGTCCGCTGACTACTTTTTCCTCCATAGTCACAGAGCCGCAATCCACCACTCCGGCCATATTTGGACGAGTAAAGGTGATGGCTTTGGAACAATCCGTGCTCGCAACAATCGCGCTAAAGCTCTGATTGGTCGCGGTAATTTCTGGTGACTCGTTGTCCACCACCGTTACCGTGAAGCTATGGGTGCTCGAATTACCTGCAGCATCGGATACTACATAAAGAACCGTTGATATGCCGAGGTTAAAGTTATTGGCGATGGTGATACCTTGTACAAAGCTGGTTGCTGCCTGAACAGTAGCACCAGAGATGGTGTAGGTTCCGGAGGTTACCCCGCAGTTATCATTGTAAAATGGATGCGACCAAGTAAGACTGCCATCACAAAGGTTGGGTGTGCTACTTGCAGTGCTGGTTCCTACTGTCTGGTTTCCTTGTGTGTAAGCGGTTGTAAAACCAGCGTTTGCGAACAGTCCGGGTTTGTCATCGTCCGATACCGTCACGGTAAAGGCACATGTAGCGCTATTACCACTTGCATCAGTCGCGCGGAAGGTAACGGTGTTGATACCTGTATTGAAAGCAGAACC
>JBKDAM010000124.1:0-37332 GCA_046316495.1 Chitinophagales bacterium | reverse complement strand
CTCTAACACAGGGGAAATTTCGGGAGCCAATTCTGATGGTAGTGGGGAATACACCTACAACCCAAGCACTAAAAAGCTGAACATCCGTTATACGGACGCTACAGGAGCTAGCTACCTTTTAAGCGGCACAAATTAAAATTGTTAATTGTTAATGGTTAATTGTTAAGGATACGGTTGTGTTGCCCGGGAGGAGTTTTCTGTTAGTTGGGTTTTTATTCACTGATAGATAGTTTCGACCGGGCATCATTAGCTGTAGCTCGAAACTAACTAATAGTTATTAGATGGAGGCGGTGGTGCCTGGAGGGGAAGCGAATGGTTCGGTAGTTTGCCGGGCGTATTTTTTTCTCCGGGCACTTCCAATTCCTTTATTCATCAAAAAAACTAGAATAATCCATGCTACGAGCGAATTCTATTGCTGGTAGCTCTTTAAAAAATAGACTCCAAGTAGTCGGGAAGTGCGCTGCCAAGCATTACAACCTATTTCCCAAAAACGGTTAAGAATTAGTGGTAATTCGCACTCCTCCGTAGCTAGCTGCTCCATAATGATGGAGCAGCTTTTTTTAATGGTTAATTATTAATTGTTAATGGTTAATTATTAATTGTTAATGGTTAATCTGGGGGGTATAAAATATAAAAGCCCCCTCGGTGAAAAGAACACCGAGGGGGCTTTGTATTAAATTCCTAAGTCATTAATAATTAACCATTAATAATTAACCATTAATAATTAACCATTAATAATTAACCATTAATAATTAACCATTAATAATTAACCATTAATAATTAACCATTATTTAAACGCGTCTAGTCCGGTGACATCCATACCGGTGATGAGGAGGTGGATATCGTGGGTGCCTTCGTAGGTGAGGACGGTTTCTAGGTTCATCATATGGCGCATCACGGGGTATTCGTTGGTGATCCCCATTCCGCCGTGGATTTGGCGGGCTTCCCGGGCCACTTCGAGGGCGGTGATAACGTTGTTGCGTTTTGCCATCGAGATTTGTGCAGGGGTTGCTTTCCCTTCGTTGGCGAGTGTACCGAGGCGCCAGGTAAGTAGTTGGGCTTTGGTAAGCTCAGTAATCATCTCGGCGAGTTTCTTTTGGGTAAGCTGGAAGCCACCGATTGGACGGCCGAACTGGATGCGTTCTTGGGAATAGCGAAGTGCAGAGTCATAGCAATCCAGACCTGCTCCGATAGCGCCCCAGGCGATGCCGTAGCGGGCTTTGGACAGGCAGGTAAGAGGACCGCGCATACCGATTACATTCGGAAGAACATTTTTCTTGGGAACCCGAACATCTTCGAAGATAAGTTCACCGGTGATGCTGGCGCGGAGCGACCATTTTCCATGGATTTCGGGGGCTGAGAACCCTTTCATACCCTTTTCAACAATCATTCCAAGTACTTTTCCATCTTCATTTTTGGCCCATACAACGGCGATATCGGCTACTGGGGAGTTGGTGATCCACATTTTAGCACCGTTGAGGATATAGGCATCTCCATCGTCTTTTACATTGGTTACCATTCCACTGGGGTTGGAGCCATGGTCAGGTTCGGTTAATCCAAAACAGCCAATCATCTCACCGGATGCCAATTTGGGAAGGTAGTGTTTCTTTTGCTCTTCGGAACCAAACTTATAGATGGGGTACATCACCAAGGATCCCTGTACGGAAGCCATAGAACGGATGCCGGAGTCACCGCGTTCCAATTCTTGCATGATGACACCATAAGCGATTTCGTCCATACCACCGCAGCCGTACTCGGCAGGAAGGGAAGGTCCGAAGGCCCCAATTTCGGCTAATCCTTTGAATAGATGGGTTGGGCACTGCGCTTTATCGGAGTAGTACTCAATGATGGGGCTTACTTCCGATTTAACCCATTCGCGAACTGCATCGCGGGCAATTTTATGTTCAGAAGACAGCAGGTCATCCACCCCGTAGTAGTCGTGGTGTTGATAGCGATCTTCTCTGGCTGATTTAGGTACATTGGCCACATCGAGGCCGTTTTCGTGGTGGATTGCCATAGTGCGAATAAAATGGTTACAAATTTGAGCCGCAAAGGTACGACGAATTACTTTAGTGCTACCAGCCAACCCGCGATTTTGTCCAAATCTGCTTTTGGAACAGTGGGTTGGGCCGCCATGGCAGGATAACCAGGCCAGTTGTTGGGCTCCGGTTTTTTAATTAACTGAACTATGCGCTTTTGGGTGTACCCCTTTGCAGCAATTTCCGTCCACTTGGGTCCAATCATTTTGCGGGAGACCGAGTGGCAAGCGGCACATCCATATTTATTGAGCAAGGATTCTACCTCTGCTGGGATGGTTGGATCGGCAGCAGGCTGAGAAGGGGTAAATGCTGCTAAAAGCAGGCAAAATGGAATAACGAACAGTACCTTTTTCATTTATATCATTTTATTTAAGGGCAAATTTAGTAACTACCCTGTATTTTGCGTGGTTTGTATTCGGTATTAACGCGCTTTTAAGTAGAAGTTGGCGTTCAGATTAGCCGTAATACTCTTTTGAGGTTGATTATTTTAACGAAAAAAAAACAAGTAACCGTACAACGAAAACAAGCTTCTTTCGTTCAATGATTTGAATAAGTACTTCATATAATAGAATGGTTTAGTTGGCCCCGAGACCCCGCAAGGTGTTGTTTCGGGGCTTTTTTGGTCATAGTGCTTATTAATCGCGCACATGAATGGCCGAATGCAGCTGCTCGGTTGGCGAGGATACTGTCTGGTTCAGGTAAGTGTTTTGGTAGGATGGTCACCCCGTTTAGGTACCATCGGTAGGTTTAGGAAATTAATTGCCCAGTTGGGCTGCTGGTTTGTCTAATTAAATCCGCCCCAAAAAAAGAACATTTGATCAGGTAGATCAGGTGCCTCCTTGGACGATTGATTTCCCTAACTTAAGGGTATTGCTTGGGGTGCTATTTTAGGCTGTACTTCGTAAAAAAAATGTTCGCTAGCACTTTAAGCATCTCTTTATTACCCTATTTTTTAAGGTTGAAAAAATAAATTTTTACAGTATATTTTTTGTATTTAAAATATTGAATTTCAATTTTATAAATAAATTTTAACAAAAATTTATTTATAAAAAATAAGTTTTTTTGACTTAAATTTTGGTCAAATTTAAAATTGAATTTACCTTTGGTCCATTCAGTAGTTGTTTTGTTTTTGTTACTGAACCTTTTCTTGGTATTTCATGGGATTATAACATACAAAAGCCCCGTCTGACAAAGGAGTCGGACGGGGCTTCGTACTTTATATGGGTGCTTTACCGGAGTAAGGTAACGGTTCCAGAGAGCACTCGTTCTTCCTCTTGGCAGCGGAATCGCAGTCGATACAGGAATACCCCGGGATTAACGGGCTTCCCTCCAAAGGTCCCATCCCAGGAATCGGTGACGCTTTCGGCATTGAACATACGGCCTCCCCAACGGTCAAAGACTTCGAAGGAGATAAATTCAGAAATTGCGTAGGGGTTACTGATCAAAAAGCGATCGTTTCGACCTTGTGAAAACCCGGGTGTGAACGCATTTGGGATAAAGATTTTGCTGCAGTCCAAGGTGTCGGGGTCGATTACTTTAATTCGGAGCGTATCTGTGGCGATGCAGCCATCCGGAAAGATAAATTCGCTTAAATAAGTGGTTGATAGGGTAGGGCTCAGGACTGGATTGGCCGTGGTGGGATCAGAAACCCCGTCGGTGGGGGTCCAGCTGTAAGAAGTGGCACAGCTGGGGGTAGTATTGACATCCAGGCTGTTACCTAGGTAGAGCAAGGTGTCGCTGTTGACTATTCTGTCAGGGTATAGTGAGAGTAGGTTATTGATATCTGCGGTGCTATACGCCCGATTATAAAAGCGAAATTCATCCAATTGTCCGTAATAAACGGTATCCAGCGGGCATTTGGGTTCACTCAAAGAAAGGCTGGCATTGTTGGAAATATCCAGTCGTACGGAGCTATTTTTTTCGTCTTGTTTTACACCGTCTACGTACAGGGCGAAACGGGTGCCATCGCGTACGATTGTGATATGGTACCAGCAGCGGTTTTCGTCCAGCTGGGCTTTCAAGGTGACCAGCATAGAGTCATTTTGGCTGATGCCGGTAGACAATATGTTGCTGCTTTGGGCGGTTTGGCCTTGTCGGCGGTAGCGCACCCAGAACGCTTTGTTAGCGGAGCAGTCCTCTTGTTTGGACATAATCATTTGTACTGCACCTGCCAGGCCGGAGGGAGGTTGGCCGGGCTTCATGTAGAAACTAACGGTGAAATTGCTGGTGGTGAAAACATCGGAGACCCTGCCGGTAAAAAAAACGGCATCTTCGGAGCCATTGAAGACCAAAGAGGAATCCCGGACACCGCAGTCGCATTGAGCATCCGACCCTATCGTTGCGGAGGATCCGTTGGCGCTGGCATCTGCCCCGGTACAATTACTAAAGGGGAAATGCCCTGCCAGTTTTTCATTGATATCGCTGGTCTGCGCGTAGAGGGTTCCTGCCAGCAGCAAGCTAAAAACGAAGAGTAATTGCGTTCGCATAGACGATTCTATTTTGATACTGGGGAAAAACGAATCAATTCTTGTAAAAGTATGGAAGAATTTAGAAATCAACGTGTACCAGCTTGGAAAAATCCTTAATCCGTCGTTGAATGTCCGTTTCATCCAATCCTAACAAGCCGTTGATGCTAAAATGCTCGACACAGAAGGAGCCCATTGCAGATCCACAGATGACGGCTCGTTTCATGTTTTCGAAGGAGGTATCGTTGGTTTTGGCGATCCAACCCACCAATCCACCGGCAAAGGAGTCACCGGCTCCAGTGGGATCCACTACTTCTGCCAGGGGTAGGGCGGGTGCGAAGAACATTTCTCCTTTCGTATCAAACAGGAGGGCGCCGTGTTCGCCTTTTTTAACGATCAAATAGCGGGGGCCCATGGTTAGGATGACTTCTGCCGCTTTAACCAGGGAGCGTTCTCCAGAGAGCTGCCTGGCCTCTTCGTCGTTGATGGTGAGTACATCGATGCGCTGCAAAACCTTTTTGAGGTCCTCGAGGGCGATGTTCATCCAAAAGTTCATGGTATCGAGGATCACCAGCTTGGGGCGTTCCTCTAATTGGTCCAGTACTTGAAGCTGTACCTGGGGCGTTAGATTGCCCAGCATCAGGTAATTTGCTTTGCGATAAGCTGGAGGGAGAATGGGATCAAAGGTCGCCAGCACATTTAATTGAGTATCCAGGGTGTCACGTCCATTCATATCGGCATGATACCGGCCGGCCCAGAAAAAGGATTTTTCAGTAGGCTTAATTTGCACTCCTTCAAGATCGGCCCCTTGTCGCTGAAGCTGGTCGAGCATTTCTGCTGGAAAGTCACCTCCTACTACGGAGACCAGCTGAATAGGCTTTACAAAATAGGAAGCCGCTAAGGAAATGTAGGTACAAGCCCCGCCAACTACTTTTTCTGCGCGGCCAGAAGGGGTTTCAATATCGTCAAATGCAATGGTGCCAACAGCTAATAAACTCATGTAAACTGGTTGAATTTAGGAAAAAGGGCTGGGAATACCCTGAATGAAACGGCGGCTTTGAGCAAAGAACTCCCAATCCGGTATTGTACTCCGCCCAAACCCGGCTCCATTCAAGCCCTCCCTCGCCCATGCGTATGTTGAAGTTAGATGTAAGAATGGATTAAAACAAAAAAAGGCCACCTCGCGGTGGCCTTAGCGCCTCATCAAGGACTTGAACCTTGGACCTACGGATTAACAGTCCGCCGCTCTAACCAACTGAGCTAATGAGGCTTGTTTTCTTAAGCGGGGCAAAGGTAATATCATTCCAATTAATTGCGCAAATACTTTTTAAAATTTTTTTCAAAAAAAATAAAGAATAGAGGTTGCTGTGGTTGGGCTGTGAATTGGCTTTTTTCTTAATGGTTAGGCTGGGGTTAAGGGTGCTGGGCTTGCTTTATCTTTGTGCTTTACAAAATAGATGGTTTATGAAAGCGGTTTACACCATTGGGCTTTTAGTGCTTTCCAATATTTTCATGACGTTTGCCTGGTATGGGCACTTAAAATTTCAGCATCTTCCATTTTTCCAGAAAGCGGGCCTGCTGGGGGCGATCTTGGCGAGCTGGTTGATTGCTTTTTTTGAATATTGTCTGATGGTACCTGCCAACCGCATGGGATTTGATGCGAATGGAGGACCGTTTTCCCTGGTACAATTAAAAGTAATGCAGGAAGTCATCACCTTATTGGTGTTTAGTATTTTTACGGTGGTGTTTTTTAAGAGCGAGCCGTTAAAGTGGAACCACTTGGTGGGGTTTATCTTGTTGGTTGGTGCGGTTTATTTTATCCGAAAATAATGGGCTATTGAGATTGAAGGGCTACGCCCCTTGGATGGGTGCATTATTCCCTATCGCTGCGCTTAGATTACAGGGCTAAAGCTTACTGCCTACTACAGTGGATTTCCTCAGCATATTGGATACCAAGATCAGGTTAATCAGCCAATTTAGTGGGGTTTTCATAAAAGCCTCCCGAATAGGAGGCAAGAGCAGCGCTGTATCAGGCCTTGGCACGCACTCATGGGGCGTAGCCCCTTGGATGAGCGCTTCGTTCTAAATCGCTGCACTTAGATTACAGAGCTAAAGCCTTCCGGCGTTTGGTTAATGTCTTGTGCTTCAACCAACTTTTGCCTCTGGATTAAACCCACCCCAAAATGGAATATTTGATAAGAAAGACCAGGTGCCTCACGAGGCAATTGATTTCCTTAACTTAATGGTGGTGGGCTACGCCCCTTGGATGGGAGCAAAAGCGGGTGATTGCCTCAGGTATTTAGGTAGGGGACCTGCCTTTCTTCGTTGGGGCAGGTCCCCTTTTTAACTACAGCATAAAACGGCTGCTGCTGTACATTCCAAAGATTCCCAAGCCATTTTCCAGGTTGTTAAAGACCGATACGGGCTCTACAAAGGGATTGCCGCTTGTATTATACTGTTGGTAGTAGGAGCGTGACCATTGATAATACTCTTTGGTGCAATTGCGGATCCGGATAAAATACCGCGGTTGAAATTCGTTGGCAAACAAGTAGTAGCTCGTTTCCAACTTAAAAACATACGGCTGGCCATTGAAGCTACGATCGCTGATGAGGCGGGTATTCCCCCAACCTTCCAATAGGACTGGATCGAAGGTTCTTTTGATGTAAAGGTCTTCTGATACCGATTCGAGGGTGTCAAAAGTAGGATTGCCTTGCGGGTCGAAGCCGGTGAAGGATAAGTAGGTATAAATGGCCCCCAGGCTGAGTTCATAGTAGTTTTCGCTTTCGGCGGGATCCTGAAAACTAACTTCGATCTGGTAAACGATCTCTTCGGGTTGATTCGTGGGCGGTCCTTGGGTGACTTTACTACTCAACAGGGCGTTAATGGGGGGAGGGGCTGATTGCATGGCGGTTACAGTAGGGAAATCGGGATGGCTCACTTTGATTTCGTACTTTTTTCCTACCTCAACAGGATTGGGTAGCGCTCCCAGGTAAACGAAACTGGAATCCGGGCTCAGTGGGCTGAGCGTGGTTATTTTTTGACCGTCTTGCCACCATTCCACCTGAGCGCCGGCTACTTGCCATTTTTCTTCCGTTTCAACGGTTTCCAGGATGCCATAATTTCGGGTGAGGAGGAGTTTGATCGTGTCGTCTCCTGTTTGAACGAACTGATGAAAGACCAGTTTGGGTTCGTAGGCGGGTGGATCAATTTCGACTACTTGGTTAAAAAATTGTTCGCAGGAGTTCATAGAGACCAAGAGGGTGCTTGCTGCGAGCAGTGTTACTATAGTGCGTTTCATAATTGTTACTATCAAATTTGAAAAGTGAGTAGGGGCGTCTGACTAGAATTTGAAGCCCCAGCTTAGGTAGGGGATGACGGGGAACAAAGCGGCTTTTTTGAGGACTTCTTTGTCTTGAAAGGTGCCGTCCGGCTGCAGAACGGGTTCGTTGTCCCGGAAGAGAAAGAACGGATTAGCACGGTTGTAACCATTGTAGGCGCCCACTGACCAGGTTCGGGTGTATCTTTTTTTCTTTTTGGTAAAATCCAACCCAACGTCCAGTCGATGGTAATTGGGCATTCGGAAATTATTTCGGTTGGGGGTATGTTCGTTTTCGTAGAGGAAATAGTTGAACGATTGGCTGTAGGGTAGGGGGCCTTGGTAGCGGGCATTTCCGAAGGTAACGGCATTGCCGGTTGCGAATACCCAGGTGGAGGCGAGGGAGATTCGTTCGTTGAATTTATAGGCGGCGGTGATTTCGAAATCATGTCGGCGATCAAACTTGTAGGGGTATTTTTCACCGTTATTAATTTGATCAAATTGTCGCCAGGCCCAGGAGAGCGTGTAGCCCACCCATCCAGTGAGTTTGCCGGCTTTTTTTTGTACAAAAAATTCGGCTCCATAGGCGGTACCTTTTCCTTGGGAGATGCGGTCTTCCCAGCCTTGAAACTGGAACGCACTGGCGCCTTCATTAAAGGCGATGACGTTATTCATTTCTTTGTAAAACACCTCAATACTGGTTTCGTACCCTTTCCAGGTTTTGGCTGCGCCGAGGGCGGTTTGCCATGATTGTTGGGGCCGGACTTTCGAGGTGGTAGGCAACCAGAGGTCGGTGGGCAGTCCGATGGTTTCGTTGGTGAGCAGGTGGATATATTGCTGCATGGTACTATAGGCAGCTTTTAGCGACCATCCACGTTCGAAACGGTAGCGCAGGTTGACGCGGGGTTGGAGGGCGGAATAGAATTCACCTTTTACCTGAAAACCGGAGAGGTGCAGTCCAGCGTTGATTCGAAGTCGGTCGGTTATTTTCCAATCATCTTCGGCATAGAGGGCAAATTCAGCGGCCTCGATATCGGGTTCAACTTGGTTGTTGGTGATATTCAGGGTATCGTTGGAGTCGACGGAGTAGATTTTGGAGCGGAAGTTACCGGGCTGGAAATTGTGCAAGATTACCCCGGCACCCATTCGGACATAATGGTCTGGGTTGGGCACATAATCCAGGTCTATTTTACCTGCCCAGTCGTTAATTCCGGAGTTGTAATTGAGCTCAAAAGCAGACTCTTGGGTAATTTTTCCTTGTTGGTCGAGTGTTTTATCTTCGTTTGCGAAGTTGGTATTAAACTGGTACCGGCTGTAGGTGAGGGTCGTATTGGCGAAGAGTTTGGGGTTGAAGGTATGGTTCCAGCGGAGGGCGGCGGTTCGATTTCCCCATCCCAGTCCATTGGCAAATTTGCTTTCGTAGCGGGTTCTGTTTTGTTGGTCTTCGTTTTTTTCGGAAAACCGCAGGTAGAAGGCATCGCTTCCGCTGTAATAGCTTAAGTAGAGTCGGTCTTTGTTGGAAAATCGGTAATTCACTTTGGCATTGATATCGTCAAAATAGTAGCCGGTGACACCTTCGCTGCCGTCTGACCGGAATCCTGCTTGGATAAGGGGGCGTGCCAGGAGGTCGATATAGGTTCGTCTTCCGGAGACGATAAAGGAGGATTTTCCTTTTTTGAGGGGGCCTTCGAGCGTAAGTTTAGAGGCCACTAGTCCGATGCTGCCTTCTCCGTGAATGGCTTGGTCATTTCCTTCTTTCATGGTGATATCGATGACGGAGGAGAGTCGGCCGCCATAGCGTGCAGGGAAGCCTCCTTTGATGAGTGATACGTCCTTAATGGCGTCGGTATTAAAGACCGAAAAGAAGCCGAATAGGTGGGAGGCATTGTAGACGGGCACTCCATCGAGCAGGATGAGATTTTGGTCGGGGCCGCCGCCGCGCACGTAAATACCGCTTTGGCCTTCGCCTCCGCCGGATACACCGGGCAGTAGTTGTAGGGCTCTGAGGATGTCTTTTTCTCCCAGGAGGGCTGGGATATTTTTAATTTGTTCGATGGGGATATCGATACGGCTCATTTGCGCCCGCTCTTCGATTTGTTCATAGCGTTCTGCGACGATTTCCACTTCTTGCAGAACGGAGGTTTCTTCAAGGGAAATAGAAGCTTCCAGGTTGGACTTTAGTGAAAATGCTTGAAGAAGGGGTTTATAACCCACATACGATACACTGATTAGTATGGAATCGGCGGCGGGGAGGGTAAGGCTGTAGAACCCAAAGGTGTTGGTAACTGCTCCTTTTCCGGAACGCAGTTCGCGGATAGTGGCTCCGATGAGTGCTTCTCCGCTGTTGCGGTCGGTAATGGTGCCACTAAGGGTGTACTTATTTTGGGCGTTCAAAGGGGCAAGGTGGATTCCAAGGCACAACAGAAGTAATAGTTGTATTTTTTGGAGGAAAGTTAGGATCATACGTTCGTTTTTTGCCACTTAGACGTTTAAAAGCCCGTCAGAGCTGTATGGGGGATCCTACTTTAACATTGTTTTAAGTTCTAATGTCAGAAAGTAGCCTCTTAGTTGTTTACGGAATGCTTGGGCGGGTAATTTTCCTTGTTTTTTTATTAGTCGGGTGTGGTTGGGCGGCATGGTCGCTGCAGGGGCAGGGAGGTGCGGCTGGAAGTTCTCCTTGTTGGAGGGTTTTTCCGGCATATAGGGTGAGGGCACTCAAGGGGTCGAGTGTTTGGTTTGGGGCACTGTTCAGGCGGCAGAGCACCCGGAGTGCTGTTTCGAGGTACTGCTCGTTATCCACGAAATCGGTAGCCCCAAAAGGGGCGTTTCCTCCGGACTCCTTTATTGGTTTTTTTGATGGAAATAGGTTCACTTGAGGCGCTCGCTTGGTGGTAGCGGTTATAGGCGACAATGGAGTAGGTATAGGACGCGCCTTCTTGGAGGTTGCGGTCTGCCCATTTCCATTGTTCTTCTGGAAAGGCGTAAGGTGTGAGTGCGAGTAGGTTTTCTGGATTGTTAAAATCGCCGGCTTTTTCTCCCTTAAATCGGTAGATACCGAAGTAGTAGGGCATTTCATCAGGGCTCAGTACTTCGCAGGCGCTCCAGGAGAGCCGGACGGAGTCGCGTTCCGTCTTGACCCGACAGAATTGGGGGGTGACGGGGGTCGTAGGATGAGTTAGGTGGAGAGCTGGGATGAGAGCGGGTGTTTTGAAGAGGCTTTTTCGGAGGCTGTCTTGTACGCCCAGGGTATTGTTGCGCAGGGCTTTGATGGAGAAAAAGATACTCCCGTGCACGCCCGGTGTTTGTCGGTTGAGGGCGATTTGTCGGTTGGTCTGTTCTTTGTTGTTCCAGTTGTTGTCTTTGTATTGACTGCCATTCCCGATTTTATGAGCCCCGTGACCGATGTACAGTTGTTTGCCATAGGTATTTTGGCTCCACCAAGTTGTCAGGGCGTGGTAATCTGCTGCTGGGAATCCGATGCTCCAGTATAGCTGAGGAGCCACGTAGTCGATCCAGTTTTTTTGAAGCCAGAGCAGTACATCGGCATAAAGGTCGTCGTAGCTGGAAAAGCTGGCGTTGGTAGCAGATCCTTTAGGGTCTTTGGAGGCATTTCTCCACACGCCGAAGGGGCTGATGCCAAACCGGACCCAGGGTTTTGTGTTGCGAATGGTTTGGTGGATGGTTTGGATGAGGGTATTCACCTGATCACGCCGCCAGTCATGTATATTCGAGAATCCTTTTGGGTTATTGGCAAACAGTTCTTGGTCGGGCAAAACGGCTCCTTGTTCGGGGTAGGGGTAGAAGTAGTCATCGAAGTGGATGCCATCTACATCGTATTTACTGACGACTTCTTTTACGACTTGGTCGAGGTAACGGACGACCAATGGATTGGCTGGGTTGAAGTAATATTTGTTTCCGTATTGGAAGAACCACTGTTGTCTGCGTTCTGGGCTGAGGGCGCGCAGGGGGTGGGTACTCGCCAAGCTGCTAGTATCTAAGTCGGTGGTGGCGCGGTAGGGATTGAGCCAGGCATGGAATTCCATTCTCCGTTCATGGGCTGCTTTTATCATGAACGCCAGTGGATCGTAGTAGGGTTGGGGTGCTACTCCTTGTTTGCCGCTGAGGAATTTGCTCCAGGGGGCCAATGCGCTTGGATAAAGGGCATCTCCTGCGGGTCTTATTTGGACAAATACCGCGTTCATTCCCATTGCTTTCAGCTCTTCGAGCAGTTGAATGAACTCTGCACGTTGCTGTTCCGGGCTTCGGTTTGGGGTAGAGGGCCAGTCGATGTTGTTCACCGAGGCAATCCAGGCGCCCCGCATTTCCTGGAGCGGGGCTTTTTGGGCAATCAGCGGCTTAGCGAATAAGCAGCAGAGCAGGAGTATCCAGACTGAGTAGTTCCGCATAAAAGGGTTATTGGGCGATCAAGCACGCCCACTTTTAAGGATCAGGTCATTCAGATCCTGGTTGAACCTGTTTTGTTCCAGCAGGGCTTCCAGGGTGAGGTGCATTCGGTACTGCCAGTAGTGCTTGGGGTTGGCGGGTACATTGATTCGCTCCTCTTGTGGGTTCGTTCTCCGAAGTTCCCCGTCGCTTCCCATCAAGTCTTGCAATTGAAATATACTCCACATGGCGGGAGAATATAAATGTTGTTCGATGATGGCTCGGTTAATCCAGGGTTCGCAGAACCAAGGCGCTTCCCCGTGGCGCTGGAGTTGTTCGTTGTAGAATCGCTGGGTGGTGGCGCGGTCTTCTTCCCACCAGCCCCGGATGGTACTCATGTCGTGGGTAGAGGGGGTTACGACGGACAAGTAGGGGGCGTCTTTGGGGTGGAAGAAGGTGTAGCCTGCTTTTTTGGGCATTCTTTGTACTTCTAGCGATAAGATTCCCAAGCCTTCCATGACTTCCGGAACGCAGTTGGGCACCATCCCCAAGTCTTCTCCACAAATGAGCATTTGGGTAGCTTGTCGGAGGGCGGGCAACTTTTCGAGGGCCTCTTTTTTCCAAAACTGATCTTGCCGTCGGAAGAAGTAATCTACATAGAGCTGATTCAGTTTGTGTTGGGTGCTATGGTCCAAGTGTTGGAAGGAGCTGGTTTTATCGATTCCAAACCGGAAATGCATACCGCCTTGTGGGTCTTCCAGAAGAATGACATTAGCAATTAGGTCCAGCAGGCCTTGACGTAGCGACTCGGTGCGTGCGGAGGCTGGCTGGCGGTTGGCCCACTGTTGGACTTTTTGTTGGGTATTGAATTCGGGGCGCAGTTCATAACGGCCGGTAGGATCGTTTTTTTGGAGAAAGGGGTAGACATGCTCCTGGTTTTCCCGGAATAATTCATGAAGAACAGCGTCGGTGATGTAGGGTTTACATAGTCGTTCGCGGTTAAATCCGATTCCCAATTGCCAAAATTCTTGTTCTGTCAAGGCAATGGCTGGGATGAATTGACCTAGGATTCCTTCTACGGCATCGATCGGGATACTCCAAATCCGGAAAAAACCTAGGATATGGTCGATACGGAACGCATCAAAATAGAAGCTCATCTGAGCGAAGCGTTGTTTCCACCAAGCAAATCCGTCTGCTTTCATTCGTTCCCAGTTGTAGGTTGGGAAGCCCCAATTTTGGCCTTTTTCGGCGAAATCATCGGGTGGTGCACCTGCCTGTCGATCCATTTGATATAGTTCGGGAGCTACCCAGGCATCGCAGGAGTAACGGTAAATTCCGATTGGAATATCTCCCTTGATGGCCAGTCCTTTTGAATGTGCATATTCTACAGCCGATCTGAGTTGCAGGTGCAGGTGCCATTGCACAAAGTAGTGGAAGGCAATGGCTGGGTAAGCTGGGTGGCTGGGATTGGCCAGCGCTTGAATCTCCTCTGCCTGGTAGACGGAGTGTTGTTTCCATTGATTAAAATCCGAGGTTCCATTTTGCTCTTTTAACCAGGTAAAGACCGCATAAGGCTCTAGCCAGTGCTTGTTCTCCTCTAAGTAGGCAAGGAAGTAGGCATCCGTCAAGGTGGAAGGCCCCATCGCTTCGTAAAGCAATTCAAGGGCTGCCCGCTTTGCCTTCATGACTGCTTCGTAATCTACGTCCGACAAGCTATTGAGCTTTTTTTGGTCTTTTTGGAACGATTTAAGTAGAGAAGCGTGCTTTTTGCCCGCGACTTCTGAAACGTTCAGGTAGAGAGGATGCAGCGCGAAGGCTGAGACCGCTGCATAAGGGTAAGAGTCTGTCCAGGTACCTGTGGCGGAGGTATCGTTAACGGGCAGCAATTGGATGAGTTTGAGGCCCGTTCGAACCGCCCAATCAGCCAACGGTTTTAGGTCGGTAAATTCACCGGTCCCATAGCTTTTTTCGGTCCGTAGGCTGAAGACAGGAATGGCAACGCCTGCTCCCCGGAAGGTATCGTTCGGCATTCGCAAAAAGCCATCGTGCAGCAATACTTTTGCCGAGCGCTCTCCAGGGAAATATAAGGTGCGGTTATCTCCTGATTCAAACCGGACCAATTGTTGACCTGCCTGGCTCCAAATACCATATTTATAAGGAATAGGAAAATCTTCTTTACTCAGGTCTACCCGGGTAACCCACCAATCCCCTTGTTTTTGTAGGTGGATGGGCTGAGTGGTACTCCAGTCGTGCAGGGCCTGGCCAGCTCCTAGCAGGCAAACGCTTTCGCCTGACTGGAGCAAGGGGGCCTTTACCCTGAATTCATGGGTGAATTTGGAGGGAAGTTTAGTTGTTTTGAGAGGGGTCTTGTTTCTAAAATAAATCGTTTGGAAGGGTTGTGTGGAGAAAGCATGCTCAAAAGCGCCGGCATCGCTCCAGGTATCGACGATAAATAGTTGGTCTTTTGATTGTAAAAGGGCCGAAGAGATACTCCGATCTGCATCCCAGTCTGGGATCGGGTGCTCGTCAGGCCGGTGTAAGTGGTATTGGTAAGAGATGGAGGCACCTGGCTGGACAGGGCCTTCGGTTTCCCACTCAAAATGCCAGAAGTCCTGATTCAGGTACTCCATGGAGTAGGTACGGTTTTGGAGTTGGATCGTGAGGTTTTCTCCGAAGCGGGTGGAATACCGAAGGTAAAAGTGTATTTTCATGAAAATAAAATGCTTAAACGAAGTGCAAAGGTAACGGAGTGCTGGCATTTTGAAAAACTTTGGGAAAGTACTGCACAATGCAGTACATTTGTCAGGAGGGTCGTCCCTTAAGTGGACTACTCTTTTCACCAATTTGAACGCATTTTGAAAGTACTACTTGCAGCATTAAACTGGGGTTTGGGCCATGCCACCCGGTGTATTCCCCTGATCCGAACACTTGAAGAGCGAGGAATTGAGGTGGTTTTGGCTTCGGATGGTGTCGCCAAGTACCTTTGGCAAGCCGAATTTCCGCACCTGACAGTCGCTAAGTTGCCTTCTTACCGGATTCAATACGATAGTCCTAATATGGTTTGGAACATCGCCCGGCAGCTCCCCCGTATCGGCTATGCTATAAGGGCAGAGCGTCGCGTCTTGGAGGCATTGGTAGAGGAACACGGGATTACACACGTGATTTCGGATAACCGGTATGGTTGTTTTTCCAAAAAGACCAAAAATATCTTTATCACCCACCAGCTACATTTGAAAATTCCTGTTCCAGGGCTGGACTGGCTGGTCAATCAGGTGCTGCGGCGCTCGTTGTCCCGCTTTGATGAGGTTTGGATTCCGGACCAGGCCTCTTTTCCGCATTTAGCTGGCTCTTTGTCGCATCCGGCGCTGGTCCAACCTCCGTCCCGGTATATTGGGATCCTTTCGAGGATGCAGGCAGGTCCAGAGCGCAGCGATTATGATGTGGCAATTGTCCTTTCTGGTCCGGAGCCACAGCGGTCTTTGTTAGAACGCCGTCTTATTGAGCAGGCCATTGCCTTGCCTTACAAATTTATCGTTGTGCAAGGGAGACCGAAACAGTCGCACCACCACTACGAGGCCGATAATGTGGAGGTGGTTTCGTATTTGACCTCAGAGGCCCTGAATCAAGTGTTACTGGGAAGTTCGGTCGTGGTATGCCGGTCTGGTTACAGTAGTTTGATGGACCTGGTTGTGTTGGGGAAAAAAGCCATTTTAATTCCCACGCCTGGACAAACAGAACAAGAATACTTAGCGCATTACCTGGCACAGCAAGGTCTTTTCGTCGTGCAGTCACAAGATCAGATTGTCTTGGAAAAAGCGTTGGAAGCGGTACATCAGACAACGGGCTTTCGATCAGGCTCTTTTTCAGAAAAACAGTACCTGAAAGCGATTGATTCCTTATAAAAACGAACCATTTTCGTTGTTTTTTGTTGAAAAATGAAAACAAACACGTATAGATATGTTCCACCTGAAGGTAGGCGATGCAGCGCCGGTATTTTCTGCACTCAATGAAAAAAACGAAACCGTTTCTTTGACTGATTTTAAGGGTAAGAAACTGGTTTTGTATTTTTACCCCAAAGACGATACGCCTGGTTGCACGGCAGAAGCTTGTAGTTTGCGCGATAGCTATGAAGTTTTCTTAAACAAGGGCTATGCGGTTTTGGGAGTGAGCCCGGATTCCGCTAAAAAGCACATTAAATTTCAAGATAAATACAGTCTGCCGTTCAGTTTATTGGCAGATGAGGACCATGCCGTTGCGGAGGCCTACGGGGTATGGGGGGAGAAAAAATTTATGGGCCGAACGTACCAGGGCATCCACCGTGCTACGTTTATTATTGATGAGCAAGGCCTCATTGAGCGAATTATTGACAAAGTGGATACGGCCAACCACGCGGAGCAGGTGCTCTCTTAATCAGCAAGATCTTCGATTTGGCCTGCAGCCCTCCCGGTGCTGCAGGCCAATAGACTACTGCAGGCAAATTAACGTCCTGCATTCCAACCAGCTTATGCCTCTGGATGAATCCCGCCCCCAAAAAGAATAGCTAATAGGAGAGACCAGGAGCCTAATTGGGTATTTGGTTTCTTAAACATCACGGCGTTGGCCGATAGGCGGGCCTTTGAAAAAACAATTGATTCCGTGGCTGCGGCAATTCTTCCGTATTTTTGTCCATATGCACGCAGCGGTTTTATTTTTCCTTCTAATGGTGGGCAGTGTATCCGCACAAGACAGTCTTCTGGCTCGTCTCCCAGCCATCCGTGTATCGGCTGTTGACCAGGATTTGTTTTTGGAGCTGGCGGGAGGAAAGGCCAAGCCTTTAGGAAACGACAGTACCTATTGGGTAGAGGACAGGCAGTCCGTGTTGTTGAAAGGGCATGATAGGGGCTATTTAGGAGCTTCTTTTGATCCACTCAGCGATTCTTTGGTTCGTTTTTTTGCGGGTCCTCGGTTGTACTGGGTGGAGCTGCGTCCGGCCAGTCCTGCTGTGGCACGTTGGGTATCAACTGTACGGGGGGAGGAAGACGTTCGTCCGGGGAAAGTCGTTTCGGTAGCCCGGCTAAGGGCATTTCAGCAATCCTTGTTACAAGTAGCGGAAGACAATGGATATCCCTTTGCGCGAATATGGCTTGATAGCCTAGAGTTGCAGCCGAATGGGGCCGTGCGGGCACGGCTTCAATTGGTGGAAGGACCTTATTATACGTATCAGTCCTTAAAAATCAACGGGGATGTGCGGGTGCCGAGGCGTGTTTTGGAGCGGCACTTGTCTATTCGGCCAGGTGCACCTTACAGTCATCGGCAGCTGATGGCGCTTCAGCGCCAGTTGGCTCTTTTGCCGTATGTAGAGGCTTTTGCTGCGCCCACCGTTACTTTTTTGGAAAATCAGGCGATGGTTAATGTTTGGTTGAAGAAAAAGCCGGCGGGTCGCTTTGATTTTTTGTTGGGATTATTGCCACAAACGGGCGACCTGGCGGGTCGGACCTTATTGACGGGCTCCTTGAACGGGTTGCTGTGGAATGCTTTTGGTTGGGGGGAGCGTCTTTCTTTTGAGATTGACCGATTGCGCCCGGAAACCCAGAAAATGGAGATCCAGGTGGGCGTTCCCTTGGTGGGGGGCAGTCCATTCGGGGCGGAGGGGTATTTCCAGTTGTTTCGGCGCGATAGTAGTTGGGTAGATGCCCAAGGGAAGGTAGGGGTACAGGTCCAGCGCAGTGCTAACAGCCGCTTGGTTTTTTTTGTGGAAAACAGGAGCTCTTTTTTGCAAAAAATTGATACGAATGCCTTGAAGTTGGCCCAACAATTGCCGGACAACCTGGATTATCGACAGCAGGGTTTGGGCTTTGAAGCCAGTTGGAGCCGGTTAGATCTCCCGTTGAATCCACGAAAAGGGTGGTCTGTACAGGCGCTTTTTTTTGCAGGACAGCATCAGGTTCGTCGGAATCCACAGATAGAGTCATTGCCTTTGGGGGAGGGGACTGGGCAGCGTTTTGCGGCCTTATACGATGGATTGACCGACCGGCAGAGCCGATTCCGATTCGAGGGGCGTTCGGAGTGGTTTATTCCGATGGGTAAGGTAGCAACGGTGTTGGTACGGGCCCAGGGTGCTGCTTTGTTAGCAGACAATGTTACCCGAAATGAACAATATCGATTGGGGGGGAACCGGCGGTTGCGCGGTTTTGATGAAGAGTTTTTATTGGCTACCCGATGGGCGATGACGACTGTGGAGGCCCGGCTCCTTCTGGGAGGCGCCTCTTATTTGGCGGCTTTTTGGGATGCTGCTTATTTGGAGAATAAAACCCGACAAACGCAGCTGTATCAGCGCCCAATGGGATTGGGTCTGGGATTGAACTTTGAGACAGCCGGCGGTGTTTTTGGCATTAGTGCAGCGGTGGGGCGGTTGGACAACGCTGGGTTTGATTTCAGGGCGACCAAAATTCACCTTGGCTACGTGGGCCTCCCACAATAGCTTTTTAAAAATAAAAAAGGACATCATGTTTACGATAGCAGATTTGATTGGAAACACACCCCTAGTGGCCATCCGCCGCATTGTTCAAAAGCCAGGGGTGCAGGTTTTTGCGAAATTAGAAGGACAGAACCCAGGCGGAAGTGTAAAAGATCGGGCTGCTTACAGTATGATACGAAGGGCAGTAGAGCGGGGCGACTTAAAACCGGGGATGGCATTGGTGGAGGCTACCAGCGGCAATACGGGTATTGCATTGGCGATGATTGCTCGGGAGTTTGGGATTGGTTTAACGCTGATCATGCCGGATAACTCTACCGCGGAGCGCGTTCAGACCATGGAGGCGTATGGGGCCAAGGTACTTTTAACGCCTGCTGCCCGCACGATTGAGTACTCCAGAACATTGGCGATGGAAATGGTGGAGGCAGGAGGATATTGGATGCTGGACCAGTTTGCCAATACCGACAACTGGCGGGCCCATTACGAAGGGACTGGACCGGAGGTTTGGCGGGACACCGGTGGTAAAGTAACTCATTTTATATCATCTATGGGGACTACGGGTACGATCATGGGGACCTCTCGGTATTTGAAGGAGCAGGATCCAAGTGTACAGATTGTTGGGGTTCAGCCCACGGAGGGTTCCAACATTCCTGGGATTCGGCGTTGGTCACCGGCTTTTTTACCTAAAATATATGAACCTGAGCGGGTGGATCAGATTCTGGAAGTATCTACGGAGGAGGCTCAAGAGATGATGCGAAGATTGGCCAGGGAGGAGGCTATTTTTGGTGGGGTGAGCAGTGGGGGTGCGATGGCCGCCACAGCGCGGTTGGCAGCGACTTTGGAAGAAGGAATTTTGGTGTTCATTGTTTGTGATCGTGGCGATCGCTACCTATCTTCGGGCGTTTTTAGTTAAAAGGGTTTTATCTATGTTTAGTAAAGGAGTTGAGCGCTTATCAGCGTATTGGTGGGTTCTGGGAGCAGTGCTTTTGTCGGTCATTCTTGGGCTTTCCTACACCCGGGATGCTGCTTTTGGGCTTGTTTTTTTTACGTTTGCGGAGGAGTGGATAGGTCGTTTGGCGCTGGTTTACTTTTTGGTATTGATGGGATATGCCACCTTGCGGGCGAATTTTGAACGTTCAGAGGCTTATTTTATCCCTAAATACCGTTTGTTTCGCGATTTCGCACTTCTGTATGGAGCATATTGGTTGCTGATGCTGGTACATTTTTGGACGATTGGGATGGAGCTTTTGCCGGTCCGTTTGGTAAGTGGATTATTAGCGCTGTTTTTGACAGTCGGTATGCCGATTGCGGTGGGAAGGGCGTGGTTTTCGGAGCGTGGGTTAATGGCCTGGCAGGCTGGGTTGTTGTTTTGGGTTTGGGTGGTTTGGATGATGGGGCACGCCAACTTTATTGGGGCATCCGGGGCGAGTGCGTCGGGGTTGGTGTACTATTGGGTCTCGTTTTTTGCTTTGGTGGTCTTGATTTTTTGGCGGTCGGTGTACGTGTTGTTGCAATGGATGGAGGCGATGAAGCAGCGTTCCTCCAGGTAAACCTTGGTGGATTTCGGATTTGGCGGAGTAGATGGACATAGGATCTGCCCAACAGTCTGTACCTTTGGGGGATGGATTTGAACGAAGGGGGAGGGCAGGAGCGGATTTACACGCGGCCATTTATACTGCTTTGCCTTTCACATGCGC
Source organism: Chitinophagales bacterium (assembly GCA_046316495.1). Taxonomy (GTDB): domain Bacteria; phylum Bacteroidota; class Bacteroidia; order Chitinophagales; family Saprospiraceae; genus M3007. The sequence continues at coordinate 16,978 of JBKDAM010000124.1, read as the reverse complement.
TTTTTGCGGGAAGTTTTAACATGATAGTGCCGGAGCTACCGGCCTATTTGGAGGGCATGGGTGGTGGAGACCAGAAGGGCTTGATTATTGCCCTTTTTACCATTACGGCGGGACTTTCTCGTCCTTTTAGTGGAAAATTAACGGACACGGTTGGGCGCTTGCCGGTGATGTATGTTGGGACCTTGGCTTGTGTCATTTGTAGTGCTTTTTATCCGGTTTTGCATTTTGTGAACGGATTTTTGCTACTTCGTTTCTTACATGGTTTTTCGACGGGTTTTAAACCGACAGCTACTTCTGCGTATGTAGCGGACACGGTTCCTGCTGGGAAAAGGGGAGAGGCTATGGGTATTTTGGGGATTAGTTTAAGCTTGGGAGCCTCTTCGGCGCCCTTATTAGGGAGTTGGGTAGCTTCTACTGCTGGATTAAACGCCATGTTTTACTTTTCTTCTGGCTTGGCGGTCTTGTCAATTGTAGTGTTGATGAACATGCCGGAGACCTTGGTGACTCCTCGGCCTTTTTCTTGGCGATTAATGCGGATTGGTAAGGAGGATTTGTACGATCCTGCGGCCCTTCCTGCGGGCATTGTGATGGTTTTTTGTTACGTCTGTTATGGGGTTGTGTTGACGATGGTCCCTGATTTGAGTGATCACCTGGGAGTAAGTAACCGAGGGACGTTTTTTGCTATTTTTACCTTGTCCAGCGCTTCGACCCGAATTTTTGCGGGACGTATATCGGACCGGGTAGGGAGGGTGCCTGTATTAAAAGTATCAGCATGGGTCCTGGCGTTTTCTATGGTATTAATGGCTTTTGCGGATCAATTTTGGGTGTTTTGTTTGGGAGGGATTCTGTTTGGTTTTGGGAATGGCATATTTTCGCCAGCGATCAATGCCTGGACGGTTGATTTGAGCGCGCCGCATCAACGGGGGAGGGCCTTGGCTACGATGTACATTGCCTTGGAAATTGCAATTGGGGCAGGTGCTTTTTTTAGTGGTTGGTATTTTGGTAGTCAGGTAGAGCGGATGCCAACTGTGTTTTTATTTGCTGCTTTTTTTAGTATGATGGGTTGGATGTACCTGCATTTTTTTTGGAAGCCCAGCTCTGGCAGGAAAGTACCCACATCAACGATCGAGTAGGTAGGTTGCATAGGATAGCCGGAATACCGCTCAATGCAGTATCTTCGCGCTTCCTAACACGTATTTAACACCATGAGTAAAAAGAAGATTCGCAAGGAGGATGCCCTGGAATACCACGCTAAAGGCCGGCCTGGTAAAATTGCGGTTGTGCCTACAAAGGAAACCGAAAATCAACGTGACCTTTCACTAGCCTACTCTCCCGGTGTGGCGGAGCCCTGTCTGGAAATTGCTGCCAATCGGGAGGATGTGTACAAGTATACTGCGAAAGGGAATCTTGTGGCGGTGATCACGAATGGAACGGCTGTTTTGGGGCTTGGAGATATTGGCCCGGAGGCTTCCAAACCCGTGATGGAGGGTAAGGCGGTGTTGTTCAAGATTTACTCGGATATAGATGTGTTCGATATAGAAATCAACACAAAGGATGTAGATAAATTTGTCGAGACAGTTAAGCTATTAGAGCCCACTTTTGGCGGGGTCAATCTAGAGGATATCAAGGCTCCGGAGTGCTTTGAAATTGAGGAGCGTCTGCGGGAAGAAATGTCCATCCCCGTGATGCACGATGATCAACATGGCACGGCAATTATTTCGAGTGCTGCCCTGCTTAATGCCCTTGAAGTGGTTGGAAAAAAGCCGGAGGCGATCCGGCTGGTGGTTTGCGGTGCGGGTGCTGCCGCTATTTCTTGCGTAAAACTCTACCTGCAAGTAGGAGTTCGGCCTGAAAACGTGGTGATGTACGATAAAGATGGGTTGTTGCACCCGGATCGTACTCATTTGGATAAATCATTAAGGCCTTTTGCTACCCGGCAGTATCCGATGGATGCGACCTTAGCAGATCTGATGGTCAATGCCGATGTTTTTCTTGGACTATCGGCAGGTAATTTGGTGAGCAAAGATATGATTCGTTCGATGGCTCCAGATCCTATTGTGTTTGCTCTGGCCAATCCAGTTCCGGAAATCAGCTACGAGGATGCCATCAGTGTGCGCGAAGATTTAATCATGGCGACGGGCCGGACCGATTATCCGAACCAGGTAAATAATGTACTGGGTTTTCCCTACATTTTCAGGGGCGCATTGGATGTTCGAGCAAAAAAAATCACGGAAAATATGAAATTGGCAGCAGCGCATGCGCTGGCTGATTTAGCAAAAAAGAATGTTCCAGATATTGTGAACATGGCTTACAACGAGAAAAACCTGGTGTTTGGTCGCAATTACATTATTCCAAAGCCGATGGATCCCCGGTTGATTACCTGTGTAGCGCCAGCGGTGGCCAAGGCTGCTATGGAGGATGGAGTTGCCCAGCTTCAGATCAGCAATTGGGAGGAATACACCGTTACTTTGGAGAAACGCCTGGGACTCGACAACCAGATTTCGCGGATCATTACCAGCAAAGCTCGACGTGCACCTAAACGAGTTGTATTCGCGGATGCCGAAAACCTGACGGTGCTAAAAGCCGTCCAACAAGTGCGGGATGAAGGAATTTGTGAGCCAATCATGTTAGGCGATATTGGAGCCATCGAAGCGATTATTCAAGAAAATGGCCTTGATTTAAAAGGCGTTCAAATAATAGATACTCGACGTCCAGACGATCCCGAAATCTTGAAGCGCTATGCTGATTTGTTTTTTGAAAAAAGGAAGCGCAAAGGTATTATCCGTACGGATGCGCTTAAGATTGTCAAAAAGCGCAACTATTTTGGGGCTATGATGGTCGAAACCGGGGACGCAGACGTACTGATCTCCGGATTAACCCGCAATTATCCCGATACCATCCGCCCAGCCCTAGAGATTATAGGCCGGCAGGAGGGCGTTCAGCGGGTAGCAGGTATGTATATTTTGATGACCAATAAAGGTCCTTTGTTCTTTGCCGATACCACCGTAAATGTCAGTCCAACGGTAGAGGAGCTGGTTGAAATTACGGAGCTGACTGCCCGTGCAGTCGAGCGGTTTAACCTCAAGCCCCGTATTGCCATGGTGACGTATTCCAGTTTTGGTTCTGCCAAAGGAGAGGATGTCTTAAAAATGCAAAAGGCGACTGCCATTTTACAAAAAAAGCATCCAGATTGGGTAGTGGAAGGAGAAATGCAGGCTCACCTCGCTTTCAATATGGAATTAGTGGCCGAAAATTATCCCTTTTCCCGCTTGTCTGGTGAGCCCGCCAATACCATTATTTTCCCAAATTTATCCGCTTCCAATATTGCTTATAACTTGATGAAAGAGACGGGTAACATCGAGTACATTGGGCCTGTCTTATTGGGAATTCGCAAGCCGGTACACGTTTTACAGTTGGGTAGTAGTGTTCGGGAAATTGTAAATATGGTCGCTTTTGCAGTGGTGGAGGCCCAAAGGGGATAAATTTTTACAAAATTTTAATAATTGCCGTTAAATAAACGGTAAGGTGGAAGAAAGGTGTTCCAACTTTCAGGGGTTCGCTGCACCTTTGACCCATCATTCAATTCTATTTATTATGAAATCAAGACACATTGTATTATCAGCGCTTTTTGCCCTTAGCTTTTTGAGTGCTGCACAAGCTCAAAATGAGCAATACCGTCACACTCTTTCAGCGACAGCCGGTTTGAACGCTTTTCAAATTATCGCATTGGCCGATAATTTTGGGGACAACCAGAATGCACAAAATGCCAGCATTACCGCTACGGGTTCTTATGGCCTTACGTATGATTATGGCTTCAAGAACTGGTTTAGCCTCGGTGGGGCACTTTCTTACAACAACTTGAAAGCCTCCGCTAGTCAGATTGATGTGGTGAAGGAGGACGGAAGTACCTACTCTGGACCGGTGGATTTAAAGGTGTCGCGTACGAATATTGCGATCCGCCCTCTTTTCCACTACGGTAATAAAGGCCGGATTGATATGTACTCTGGACTACGGATTGGTGTGAGTGTCTGGGGAGCCACTATTGATGCGGGAGCAGGCTTGTTGCCGGAAGATGTGATTGACTCTGCCCGGGGAACGGGTGCTGCCGTAGGCCTGCAATTAATCCCGTTCGGCTTGCGTGGTTACCTGAATGAGCAATTAGCGATCGGCTTTGAGACTGGTTTTGGAGCTCCGCATTACGCGGCTTTTCAGCTAAGCTACCGAATGTAGGGATGTTTATCGTATAGCAAGTAAGACAGCTGGATGGTTGGGGCATCAAGGGATGCATTTAAAATCGGTTCTCATTACTTGCGTGTTTTCCAAAAATAAACCCCGTTTAGAGGCAGTTGCTTTTAAACGGGGTTTATTTTTTTGGGAAAACGGTATTTTAGAGTGGATTTTGTTCTTGAAGAAAATCATTGAGAAGGTTCCAGAGATCTTTGTGCTCGGGAACAAACAATTCTTCCTTGATTTTTTCCACATCAAACCATTTGATCTCGGCGATATCATCGTTAGGGCTGGGGTTGCCGCTGACGAAAGAGCAGGCATAGAGGTGGGTGATAATGCCATCTGCCGTTTCCCGATAGCGCCAGTCATCTACTTTTAGGGAGCCGAGGTACATCAGGTTATCAACGACGATATCACCGCATTCTTCTACCAGTTCGCGCATAGCGGCCATTTCGAAGCTGTCATCTTCGGGGTCGGAGAAGCCTCCAGGGAAACGGTACCTGGTTTCGTGTTCTTTGCGAGCGAGGAGCACTTGGCGCATCTCATTTCGGAACACAGCGACATCGACGGTGGGGTAAACGGTAGGGAATCGGCGCATGGCGGCATAAAGCATGCCGGCACGGAAGCTCCGGATATCCCATTCATCGTCCATACCGATTAGTTCTGGGATATCGTCTGGGGAAGCCTCGAGCAATTCAGCACTGTATCGGCCGGAGTAGCGCTCCAAAAACCCCTCCATGGTTCCATAGAGCACCACATTTCCTTCTGGCCGCATTTCGAGGATTCGGCGGTCTAATTCCTGGCTCCAGATCCGATCATCGGGTAAATCAGGCATTTCAAACACCTCCAACTTGTCTTTGTAGTGCGATTCGAACATATCGACTCTGAACATGAGGTCGATCGGATTGAGGTTGCTAGGAGCGGGGTTAGAGCCGAGAAAGACAGCCACTTTTTTATGACGGCGAAGTACTTTCCCTATCATTTTTTTATGGAGTGCATTGAGCTCTACCACTTGAAACCTGCCGACAATAACACCAGTGCCTGATTTTGACCCCATTGGAATATAGATGAATGAAGAGAGAGTACTTGATTTTGGATTGGGGCTTAACGCATTCTTGGGCGTGGCCGCTTACCTGAACCTTGTCGGAAGCCATTTCTACCGCCCATCATTGCAAGGGTGGAAGGGTTCATTGGGTTCTGTTTCGCCAGTTTTAGTTGTTGCTCTACATCTTTGATTTGGGCCTTTAGATTGGGTTCGGTGATATTTAGTTTTTTCAACTCAGCCATTTGAGTAGGGATGAGGTTTCGGTTGCCTTTTTGGGCGCCGATCATCATCAGCTGAAGCAGGGCGGCACCCCGTTCGTTATCGGAAGGGAGGCCTAGGTTAAGGGCTTTCTTGAGAAGTTCCTCACTGGTATTCCACTCTTTGCGTTGCATGTGGATAGCGGCCTGCGTCATGTAAAATACACCGCGGTATCCGACAAGCAAGATTCTTGGGAAGAAGGTCATTTTCAGTCGTGCTTCCGCTTCATCAAACCGCATTTGTCCAAGCAAAACATTAGTAGACATGATGGTTCCGAGCATTAGGTAACCAGCTAGCAGGACTACAGCAATTAGAATAAAAGGAAATCCGTACCAGAATCCGTAGGCGGCAGATAGTAGGATTCCACCCACCAAACCCAGCGCGATGAGCGCAAAACGGAGATATATGTTAATAGTAAACATTTTAGGAGATCTAAAAATTTGAGTGTTAAGAAAGTAAGAAACAGCAAAGGTACAATTCTAGTGCTTAACCTGCCAAGCGGTGGCGGACCGTTAGGCCTAATTCTTTTGATTCGTCCCAGGAAAGCAGTACCTGAAAGCCCGTTCCGCTTTTTTGCACCTGAAGGTCGAATTGAGTGTATTTCCCGGCATCATAGTGAAACCCATCCCCGGCAGCATTGAGGTGAAAATTTGCTTTTCCGGAAAGGCAGAGTGGGAATTGTTGGCTGGTGAGCAGCTCCAACTTACCATCTTTCCTAGGCTTGAGCAGGAAGCTGGTTTTTGAATTGCCGGCAGTTACCATCACCTTATACAAACCTGTATCCGCTATGAAATACCTACTTCTTGGGTCTGTTCCAACTGGAAAGAGGGGAGTGCTGTCTTCAAAATTGGCCCGGCAGATATTTTCTGGGACATTCCCTTGAATGGTTGCTTGTTGGCTGAAGACCAAAAGTGCGTCAGTTGGTTGAGGTTGAAGCGTGTCGGTCTTCCCGGTGGTACCAGTTGTGTTGTTTTCCAGCCCTTCTCCGGCACAGGCGGTCAAGGAGAGTAATAAGAAAAAGAATAGGTGTAAATGCATGGTGATGTGTTTATTAAAATTTCCAATCCAGGCGGACCGTAATGTTTCGTGGTGCCTCTAGCAGGGCGGGGCGGAAGCTGTACACTTCGTTTAGAATATTGCCTGCAATAACATTCATTTTTAGGGTATTGTTTATACGATAAGAGCCTCGCAAATCGATTACTGTAAAGCCTTTGTTGTATTTTTCCCGAAACTGTTTAACACCGGGCAAGAAAATTTCAAAGACCCGGTCTACAGCACTCATATAGCTATTGTACTGTACTGACAGGCCGGCAGACCATTTGGAGAGTACGTATTCTGCGTCCAGTTTAAAGGTGTGGCGGAAGCGGTATTTCAGGACATTTTGGCTGGTATCGGAGGTGCCCCAGTACCGGCTTACTTCACCGAGTTTTGGGTCATATCCTGCATTTCGGTCAAACTGTTTGTACTGCGGATTGGTGTAGGTATATCCGGTGAGTAGAAAAAGCTGGCCGGGTCCCAATTTTCCTTGTCCGACGAGGGAGGCCTCCCATCCATTCACCCGGGTTTCACCCTGATTTTTGGACTGGAAGATGGCTCCTATTCCTTGACCGGGGACGAAACGGGTTTTTACAAACACAAATTCCATCATATCGGTATATTCCTGACGGAACAGCGCTAGGTCGAGGTAGCCTTGCCAGGAACCAATCTTAAAACCTTGTTTGAGGGCTATTTCGGCAGACCAGCCTGTTTCGGAGACCAGCTGTGGATTGGGTCCAACGGAGTTGGTCCCACTGAAGTTGGTGTTGATGAATTTTTCGGCGATGGTAGGGTAGCGGTAACCCTGTCCCCAGGAACTGCGAAGATAGGTGGCTTGTCCTAGCCGGTAGTTGGCACCGAGTCGGAAGACGGGTTTTGCATCTTGTGCATATCCTCCGGGAATGGTATCGAAGGTTCCATCACCGAGTGGGATGAGTTCTGGACTATTCAGTCGGTTCTGTTCGTACCTCCATCCGGCTGAGAGGTTAAGTCGTTCGATGGGTTGGTAATCCAGTTGAGTATAAGCCGCATAGTTTTGGGTAGTATAGGTGGAGAGGCTGTACAGTTGGGCATCGACGGTGGTTTTAATTCCGACAAGACCTGCGGTGAGGACCAACCCGGAGGTTCCGAAGGCCCGTTGAAACTGATATTCTCCATAATACATTCGGCTGTCGTTACTTTGGTTGCCACTATTGTTATTGTGAACATAGTAGTAGCGGCTGAGGATTTTATGGCGGTTTCCGAAGCCGTCGAAGTATTGAACGGTTGGATCGATGGTAAAACGAAGTCGGCCCAGCGATTGGCTTTGGGAGTTCAGTCCGGGGGTATAGGCGCCGGTGGAATCGTTGGCCCAGATAAAGAAGTTGCCACTGCGGCCCAGGTTAAAGTTGGTGTTCAGGCCGATTGTCAGACGGTCGTTTACCCGATATCGAAGGTTGGGGGTAATTCGAGCGTAGCGTGAATAGGTGTCTTTGTTGTAGCTATCGCGGAATAGACCGTAGCTGCCGAGTACGAGGTCGAGTTTTCCTTTTTTACGGCGGTGCACCATGCTGACGCCTGTTTCAACGGGTTGTAGAATGGAGGAGGAATCAGTGCCCCACCATTTTCGGGAGGGGTCTGAGGGATTTCCCCAGGTTTTCCCGAATACAGCGAATTCGGTTTCGGGTTGATCTTTTGCAAATCCGGTTCTGAAATTGATAATTCCATTCATTGCGGAGGAACCATAGAGGGAGGAGGCGGCTCCCTTTAGCACCTCTACTTGTGCGATGTTTTCGATGGGGAAGTCGTCCCAGTTAGGGAAGCCGGCATCGGCCTGTAGAGCGGGGATGTCATCTACCAGTAAGAGAACCCGGGTGCCGGCTCCATAAGAGAACCCTGCGCCGCCTCGGATGCTTGCTTGACCGTCAATGATGTTTACCCCTGGGACTTTAGTGAGGACTTCATCGACGGAGGTAGTATTGACGCTTTCGATCAGGCGAGGTTTTAGCACCTCTAGGGAGACGGTTACCTCGCCGAGCGGTTTTTCAAATTTGCCAGCAGTGACAGTTGTTTGCTGGAGGAGGTTATCTTTGAAAAATAGCTCAATATCAATAGACTGTAGATTTTTTTCAGAGACTGTAACTGTTTTAGTCCGGGTTTCGTAGCCCGTGTAGCTGAACCGAAGGAGGTGGTTACCTGGGGGAAGGCTGAGTGACCAGGCCCCATCGATGTTGGTGATGGTGCCTAGTTGGCCTGACTGGATGGTGACGCCGGTCAGAGGTTCCTGGCTTTGGCCATCCCGTACGATTCCTCGGAGGGATTGTGCTTGGGAAAAGCTGAGCAGCGGTACGAAAAAGAAGGGCAACAGACTGAAGGGCAGGCGTGCGAGTGCGCGTTGAGTAGAACTATTCATAGTCGGAACGTCGTTTGTTGGGCGTAAATATAACGAGTCAGGTATATTTTTGACAAAAAAAATCCCCTTGCAAGGTGAATTGCAAGGGGATGATATAGGCATCCGGAGGCACTATTATTTTCCGGCGGGGACTAGTTTATGGATCAGCAGGTACGCTTTTGACAGTACGGCCAAAGTGGGGTTGCTGGATTTTGGTTGTTCCGAGTCAGGCTGGTCAAAGTCGGAGGAGGCTGCTGTTGTTGGCAATAGTTTGCCGCTGGAGGGGTTTGCCGTGGAGCTACTTCCTGCAAGGAAATTGACGTACACAAAAGAAGCGATGCTCAGCCCTACGAGCAGGCCTGTCATGGATTTACGAGTAACTTCTTTTTTCATGGTGGAGCCGGTTTTTGTTGATTGAACTCAAGAGACAATCGTTGTACAAAGGTAATGGAAGTTAGACGACTCAGAGAGGAAAATGTTACAGATAGAGGTGTTAATTTTTTAAAAAAGATATTTTAACAGCAGCGTTGGGTGGGATTGGATGGTTGGACACTGAATTGAAGAGTAAAAAACGAATGTGTATTATTCAATATGTGATTTGGAGGTAAAAAGGTGAATTTTGATTAAAAAAAAGGGGCTATGATTGACTTTTTAATAACTTAACATGCCACATTTTTATTATTATCAATAAAATACATAATTTATTTTATTTAATATGTTATTAATCTAGGTAAAAAACATTCTTTTCGTTACCTTTGGCTCAATTTTAATCAAAATCTACTCATGAGAAAAAGTTTACTTAGTAGGGCTGTCCTTCGGTCCTATGTCGTTTGTGCTGTTTTCCTCTTTGGTACTAGTCTCTTGTCGACTTCGTTGAAGGCGCAGGTGTCAGGTTCCGAAACTGCTTATTTTTGGCAGGAAATAAAAGAGACGGACATTCCGCTGGATGGAGGCGTTCGGTACATTATTCCCGCCAACTACCAAACCTATCGATTGGATGTCAGTGGCATGCGGGGCTTTTTGGAAGCCCTTCCAGAGGAGTCTTCCATTTCGCTCGCGACGGGTGGTTTAGAGCTTCAGTTGCCATTGCCGGACGGTAATTTTGGGCGTTACCGTGTGTGGTATTCCCCCATTATGGCAGCGGAACTAGCAGCAGCCTATCCTGAGATTCGCACGTATGCCGGAGTAAATCTGGACAACCCTTCGGAGTTGATCCGATTGGATTTCACGCCAAGGGGTTTTCATGCGATGACTTACGGTGGAGGAACCAGCGTATTTATCGATCCATACCAGTTTGGAGACCAAGAGGACTACCTCGTTTACTACAAGAGGGATTTTGTTAAAAGTGAAGATAACCGCATGACTTGCGAGGTGGACGATACCTTTTCGTTCAATGCTCCTGACAAAACGCATGGTGCAGAGTACGTTGGGGACTGTGGTATCCGGCACGAATACCGGCTTGCGCTGGCGGCGACGGGTGAGTACACCACTTTTCATGGAGGTACGGTGACACTTGCTTTAGCGGCACAGGTAACCACCATGAACCGGGTGAATGGCGTGTTTGAAAAAGACGCTGCTTCTCGGATGATTTTGATTGCGAACAACAACCTTATTATTTATACAAATCCTGCCACCGATCCATATACCAACAACGATGGTTTTGTGATGTTGGGAGAAAACATTTCCAATTTAGACGCTGTGATTGGCAATAGCAATTTTGATATTGGCCACGTTTTCAGCACCGGTGGAGGTGGGGTAGCGTATTTGGGTTCCGTTTGTAACAACTCCGTTAAAGCGGGTGGTGTTACAGGCAGTGGATCTCCGGTGGGTGATCCATTTGATATTGACTATGTGGCGCATGAAATGGGCCACCAGTTCAACGGGAACCACACCCAATACAACAGTTGTGAACGTAACGATGCAACGGCGATCGAGCCTGGCTCTGCTTCAACCATTATGGGTTATGCAGGTATTTGTTCACCGAATGTACAAAACAACAGTGACGATTACTTCAGCACGGCTAGTCTGTTTGAAATGCGCAATTTTGTAGCGACGGGTGGTGGTTCGACTTGCGATAATGCGGTTTCGGTTTCCAATTCAGCGCCTACCGTTACGGGATTGTCTAATTATTCAATTCCTGCGTCCACCCCTTTTGTGATGACCGCCACGGCATCTGATCCCGGTGCATCATTGACGTACTGTTGGGAGCAGATCGATGCTTATTCCGCTCCGGCGCAAACGATGCCACCTGCGGCAACTAATACCACGGGGCCAATGTTCCGGTCTTTCGATCCGGTTACTTCTCCGACGCGTTATTTTCCTGCCTTAGCAGATATTTTAAGCAATACCAACCCTGTTTGGGAGGAATTGCCATCTGTAGGTCGGGCGATGAATTTCCGGGTAACGGTGCGCGACAATTTTGCCACCGCGGGATGTACGGGGGAGGCTCAAAATACGGTGACTACGGTAAGTGGAACTGGGCCTTTCTTAGTGACTTCTCCGAACACAGCGGTGACGTATGCAGGGGGTTCTACTCAGACAGTTACTTGGGATGTGGCCGGTACGACGGCTGCACCGATTAGCTGCGCCAACGTGGATATCCTATTAACCACGGATGGGGGTGTGACCTTCACCACCTTGGCGGCAGCAACCACCAACGATGGCACACAAAGTGTAACCCTGCCGAATATTACCACTACGACTGCTCGTGTATGGATTCGCTGCTCGAATAATATCTTCTTTGATGTTTCGAATGTGAATTTTACCATCAATGCGGTGTCAGCACCCTGTTCCGATTTATCCTTTGCCAATTGTACTTCTCCGGTAACAGTTGATTTTAATGGATTTGGTGGAGCAGGTGTCAATCCAACTCCAAGCGCGACGCAGTTGTGTTCTAACAATTGGGCTTGGACAGGATGGTCCGAGGGTAGCTTGCCCTTTGGAGGAACCAATAATACTGGCGATTACGCTCGTGGGAATACCGCTGGGGGAGTTACATCCGGAGGTATCTATTCCTTAAATAATGGTGCTTTATACATTCAACCTGGTGGAAGCGACTGGGCTCCCGGTACTGCTACCTTGCGTGTATTAAATAACAGCGGCTCTACGCTTACTTCCATGCAAGTAGCCTATGATATTTTGGTGCGCAATGACCAGGCAAGAAGTAACAGCTTTAACTTTTCTTATTCAACGGATAATGTAACGTACACTCAGGTATCTGCTTTGGATTACGCCTCACCGTTAGCAGCAGATCCAACGCCTGTTTCCATACAGACGGTACCGCGTTCTACTACCTTGACCGGCTTGTCGGTTTCCAATGGAGGGTATATTTACTTCCGTTGGTCCGGTGCAGATGCAGGTGGTTCTGGTTCACGTGATGAGTTTGGTTTGGATAATTTGTCCTTCACCCCTTCTTGTGTAGTTCCTTGCCCATCTATTTCTGCTACCATAAGCGGAAACGGCACGTTCTGCGGCAGTGGAAACTTGTCCACGGTCCCAGTCGCAGTTACCATTACTGGTGGAACAAGCCCTTATACGGTTGTTTACACGGATGGCACTACCAACTATACCGTTACAAATTATGTGAGTGGAACTGCGATCAGTCAAGCAGTTTCCAGCTCAGCTACTTATACGCTGGTTTCTGTAACGGATGCGGCTAGTTGTACGGCAGGCACACTAAGCGGTTCTGCTGCAATAGTGGTTTCTCCTGGAGGACTTACTCCAAGTGGGGTGGAGACCCAGCCTACTTGTGCTGCTCCTAATAGCGGAGCGGTAGACTTATCTGTTAGTGGTGGATTGGCACCTTATACGTATGCTTGGTCTAATATGGCCACCACGGAAGATATTTCCGGACTCTCGGCAGCAGTGTATACGGTTACTGTCACAGATGCGGGTGGTTGTACTGCCTCTGCTTCCTATACCATTAATGAGCCATCTGGCTGTGGCTGTTCAATCAGTGCAGTGACCTTTGGAACACCTAGCGCTTGTAATAATAATGGTACTCCTGAAAACACATCTGACGATTACTTCGTCATGGATGTAACGGTGACCTTCGTAAACCCACCTGCAACCGGCACACTTCAATTTGCTGCAGGCGGTGATGCACTTCCTGGTGGTGGAGACTTGACTGTTTCGGTTACAGGTTTAACCAGCCCCCATACTTTTGTTGGAATTTGGTTTAAAGCGGACGGCACTCCTACGAATGTGACCTTGGAGTTCTCTGCCCAGCCCTCCTGCTCACTGGCAGCGACAGGCCCTTCTGTTGGTAACTGTTCTTCAATTTGCCCCTCCCTTTCTACGATTGTTACGAACACAACTTGCGGTACTAATAATGGAGCTGTCAACTTAGTTGTAACAGGAGGTAATGGTCCTTTCTTATACAGCTGGTCCAATGGAGCAACTACAGAAGATCTCACTAGCATTGCTGCAGCTACTTATACTGTGACTGTTACAGGTACTGGTTGTTCTGGAACGACCATTTCTGCGGTGGTGGCAGCGGATCCAGATACACAAAGTCCAGTATTGACTTGCCCAGCTGCTTTGACGGTTTCGTGCAGCAGTGGTGTTCCTGCGGCAGCGCCTGCTTCCGTTTTGGCGACAGATAATTGTACCAGTCCATTGACCGTGACGCTTCAGGGAGATGTAGTAAGTGCGCAGACTTGTGCGAATCGGTATACATTAACTCGGACATATCGCTCTGTAGATGCGGCTGGAAATGTAGGTACTTGTGCACAAGTTATTACGGTAAACGATCAGACTCCTCCAACTTTCAACGAGGCCTTACCTGCTAATGTGACGATTGCGTGTACAGAAAATCTGCCGATGCCCGTGATGTTGACTGGCAATGATAATTGTGGAGGCGGTGTTGCTCCGAGTGTCATTTGGATTAACGAGTTCCACTATGATAACATTGGTGCAGACGTAAATGAATTTGTTGAAGTTGCTGGAACGGCGGGTATTGATTTGTCCGACTATCAACTAATTTTATATAATGGGAATGGTGGAGTGGTATATGATACTCGTACCCTTTCTGGTTTGATTGATAATGAGGGAGGTAGCGGATTTGGTGCGGTTGCCTTTACGTATCCAGTAAATGGTATCCAGAATGGATCACCGGATGGAATTGCCCTATACAAGATTTCTTCCAACATGCTGGTTCAGTTCCTGAGCTACGAAGGTGTTTTCCAGGCGAATGGTGGTCCTGCTACCGGTGTCTTCTCTACTGATGTGGGTGTTCAGGAAGATTTGCCTGCTCCTGCTGCAGGGGGCTCTATCCATTTGACGGGCACTGGCCAAATTGCAACTAACTTTGTGTGGTCATTGACTACCGATGATTCTCCCGGTGTTCTGAATCCGAATCAGACTATATTACCGCTGCCCATTTCGAATGCGGCTTCTTTCCAGCAGACAGAGGTTCCAGGTGCTTGCGCTGGCTCCAAAATTATCACACGCACTTGGTCGATTTCGGATGCTTGTGGTAATACAGCGACCCATTCTCAGGTATTGACCGTTCAAGACGTAACCAAGCCGGTTCTTACTCCAAGTCCTGCCAACGTGACCATTAGCTGTTCTGATCCTATTCCAGCTGTTCCGAATGTGGTGGCTACGGATGATTGCGACCCTGCTGGTATCGTAAACGGTCCGGTTTGGATGAACGAGATGCACTATGATAACATTGGTGCGGATGTTAATGAATTTATTGAAATTGCTGGCCGTGCAGGTACTAACCTCGGCGGCTACGAATTATACCTTTATAATGGATCCGGTGGTGGAACTTACAGCAGTATGGCACTTTCTGGGGTTATTCCAGATCAAAGCAACGGCTTTGGTGCGATTGCCTTTAGCTACCCTGCTAATGGACTCCAAAATGGTGCGCCAGATGGTGTAGCCTTGGTTAAAGGAGCGACTGTTGTTCAGTTCCTGAGTTACGAAGGAACGTTTACAGCGGTAGGTGGACCTGCAAATGGAATGGTTTCCACGGATATTGGCGTTTTTGAAACAGGCAATGAGCCAGTTGGACAATCCTTGCGCCTAACGGGTACGGGAACTACAGCGGCTGCATTTACGTGGAATTCACCTGCACCAGCTACGCCTGGTGCAATAAACCAAGGACAGTCGTTCCCTGCTGGTCAACCTCCAGTTGGCCTACCAGTTACGTTCACTACCTCTACGAGCAGTGTGCCAGGTTGTCCATTTGCTTCCAATATTACCCGTACTTGGACCGCCACGGATAACTGTGGTAACTCTACGGTGCATACGCAGGTGATTTCTGTTCGTGACTTGGTCGCTCCAGTAGTTACGTGCCAGCCAGTTACGGTGAATCTCTCCAGTTCAGGAACGATCACCATTACAGCTGCGAATATTCCGTTCACCGCAACGGACAACTGTTCTGCTTCTTCTGCTTTGACCGTGCTTGCTAACTCTGCAACGTATGATTGCGATGAGCAAGGTACTACACAAACGTTTGTTGTAAGCGTACAGGATCAGTGTGGCAATATCGGTACTTGCAATGCACAAGTGACTATCAATCCTTCTCCACGTTGCACACCTGTTATTCTGATTTCGGATCCTTGTGTTTGTAAAAACAATGCAACGACTACTACCAATGGTCAGTTTGCTGAGCAAATTAAAATAGAATCCTTGACTGGAAAAACATGGACGGTGACCTCTGTTGCAGGCCTCTTCCAGGCGAATAGCGCTGCTCCTCCTGCGGCTCCTACCCCGATTGCGGTGGGTACCACCTTTGTAGAAAGCCCTGTGGGTAGTGGAGATTATTACCTCAACGGTCTGCACGTGGACGCCATTGGATACAGTATTACCGCAACCAGCGCAAGTGGAGAAACCCTTACGATTGGTAATGCTTGCAGCTATCCAAATCCTTCCTTTGTGACCAACCTCGCTGGTCCCTTCTGTTTATACTCAGAACCGGTCGCACTGACGGGAGATCCTGGGGATGTGAACATCGTTTCTCAAGGATTTACCATCAATGGAGTTCCGGCCACTACCTTCGATCCAGGTCAAGGGGTAGGACAATATACCATTGTTTATACGGTAAATGGCGGAACACCCAAGGCGGCAGGCCCTGCTGATCCTGGCTGTATCCAGTCTATTTCCACAATCGTAACCGTGGTAAGCACTCCTTCAGTGCTGGTTTGTAATGAATTGGTGCACGTTTCACTGGATGAAGATTGTTCCGTTGAAATTGACCCTGACATGGTTTTGGAGGGTAATTTTGGCTGCTACGATGATTACACCGTTTCTATCGACCGCACGCTACCGATCGGTAATGGCCCATGGGTGAGTCCTGCAGTAGTAGGTGTGAATGATATTGGTAAAACGTGGGCAGTGAAAGTAACCCACCTGATTTCTGGTAACTCTTGCTGGGGAACGCTGAAGGTAGAGGACAAATTGGCCCCAGTAGTGACTTGCCAACCCCTCAGCGTATCCTGCGGTGAACCTGATCTTAGTCCGGTCTGCTTGTCTGGAACGAAGGGATACGGTGGAGCCTATCCAAGCGTAACCGAGAATTGCGGAACATTTACCCAAACTTTCTCTGATACCTGGGTGGAACTTGATTGTAATGTGGTCACCAATGTGACCGCCAATCTGATCCGTACTTGGGTGGTTACGGATGCCTCCGGCAACACCGGCAGCTGCTCGCAAGTGATTTCTATCATCAGCTCTAGAATTGATGATGTGAAATTCCCTGCTGATACCATTGTTAGTTGCGAAAATGGCAATACCAATCCTTCTGTCACGGGTACTCCATATGTTGAATACAGCTATCCTGCGGGTGTTATTAAATATCCAATTTGGCCGGCTGCTAACCACTGCGAATTGCAAGCGGTTTATGTAGATGAAATTCTGCCTGTTTGTGACGGTAGCTACAAGATTCTGCGTACTTGGACTGTCTTGGATATGTGCTTACCCACTACTCCATTTCCTCCAACGCAAAATCCACAGTATTATATTCAGGTCATCAAGGTGCTGGATGAAAGCGCACCAAGCTGGATCTGCCCGGAAGACATGACGGTATCTACCAA
>JBKDAM010000123.1:0-7467 GCA_046316495.1 Chitinophagales bacterium | reverse complement strand
GAGCAAGTCCCTACAACGGGCACTACTTGGTTAGATGGACAAGTAATCGTTGGAGGAGCCACTTCTTCAACGGTAAGGGTAAACGAGCATGCCCCTACGTTTCCGGCAGGGTCAGTGGCCAGGTAGATCAAATTATTCGCTCCTACCGGAACCATTTCCAGTAGCGTTGGATCGATGATAGCCGTCAGGTTCGTTGCACAGTTATCCGTTACAGTAGCTGGGGGAACTACCGGGTTTTCAACAAAACAATCCGTTCCAGAAGCTTGAACGGTTAGGTCGGCTGGACAAGTTAGTACGGGATCTCCCGCGTCTACCACATTTACCTGGAATACACAGTTGATAGAACCTCCACCATTTCCAAGCTGGGTCGCATTCATCACCACCGTAGTCGTTCCAACAGGACGAACACTACCAATCGGGTAGTTATAGTTGTAAACAAAGGTCGCGTTCGGTACACAGGGGTTGCTTGCCGTTAGCAGTGGATAGGTTATTGGAGCAGAACAAGAAGTGGTCGCCTCAACTACTACCGCGCTAGTAGGACAATTGGGAATGCTCAAGGTGGTATTGGCATTCACTGTGACGGTCATCGAACAGGTACTCGAGTTATTTGAATTATCGGTCGCGGTAAAAACCACCTGAGTGGTACCGGTTGGATAAGTGTTATTCGCCGGAGCTGTGCTGGTCAAACTGGTTACGGTACCACAAGCATCAGTAGCAGTGGCTGGTAACAAAAAGACCAGCGCATTGCAGTTGGGCCCGCTGGGAGCAATTTGATTGGCCGGACAAGTAATTACTGGTGGCGTATTGTCTACACTGGTAAACAACCCATTCAAAAATTCAAAAGCCACTAGGTTACCTGCGTTATTGATGGCCTCCATTGGTTGTTCAAAAACCAAAGTACTCATACCATTCGTCGCCAGAACGTTGAAGGTAAGTGAGAATATAATTCCCCCATCCGGAATGTTCGGCCAACTACCTGTTTGACTTACTTCCAGGAAGTTTAAAAATCCTTGAGGCGCGGTGGAAGCTGCGTTGAAAAAACTCGCAGCGGAGATCCCTGTACCAGGATAAACTGCTGTAAAACCAGTATACCCCAAAACAGCAGGATTCCAGCGAACCCGGAAGTTCATCCCTGCAATATCATCAAAATTTGTTACTCGAAAGGGTATAGTAACGGTATTGCTGCCCCCGCCACAAGAAAACTGAACGGTATCAATTTTAAGCATAAATACTTCACCCAAGTCTACAAAAACCGAGAAGGAACAGGTGGAAGTATTTCCAGCAACATCTGTGGCGGTATAGGTTACTATCGTAGTGCCGCCCGGGAAGGTTCCGTTAGCTGGCCCTACTCCATTTCCATTACCGGCACTTGCGGGTGTATAGGTCAAACCAACGACCCCGGAACAGTTATCTGAAAGTGTCACTGGACCGATACCTGTTACTTCCGCAGTCGGAGCCCCCATCACCGCCATTACGGATTGGTTAGGCGGACATTGTATTTGGGGAGGAGTGGGGTCAATTACTTCAAATTCACCGGAAATGTATGCGGTTGGAATTGGGTTTAAGCTCAGATCTACAGAAAGCTGGGCCACCGGAGTGCTTGAAAAAAACAAGGCGGTATTTGCACCAGAACCACCCACTACCGAAAAGTACAGCCTAAACAGCAACGCATTTGGGGGAAGGGTATTTCCAGCTTGTAGATTACTGGTATTCCAAGCAAAAACCAAGGAAGCAGTATCTGGTGTATTCACAAAGTTTAAGTTGAAGTCGGTCGCCAAGTTAAGGCCCAAACTTCCGTTCAACATACCAATGGAATCGTATTCCAATACATCACTCAGCCAACGTAGGGAGTATTGCGCACCAAATATGGAATCAAAATTATACGTTGTAACATCAATGAAAAAGGATTGACCGCAGTTGGCCGTACCGGAGGAGGCCACAAAAATCAAACTATCACTCGCAGAAGGATCATAGCTCAATTGTACGGTAAATTGGCAAGTATCCAAGTTTCCACCAAAATCCTCGGTTGTGTACGTTACTTGAGAGGCTCCCATGTTGAAAAAATGGCCGCTGGCATCCGGGTCATTGGGGAAGTTAGCGACCGTCGCACCGGTCGAAGACCAACCGGTCATTTCGATCCCACAGGCTTCTACAATGGTAGGAGCGAGACCAAAAACCTGCTTGGAACCCGCTGCCAATACCGTAATATTCGGTGGGCAAGTCATGACGGGAGGGACAGGATCAATGGTTTTAATTCCCCCTATACTCAACGAAAAGGGAAGCGGTTGAAAGCTCACATTTGTGGCTACAATGGCTGCCGGGGGCGGATTTGGGAGGGCTGTTGTATCGAATGCCATGGTGGAAAAACCACCAGATTTCCGAACGACTGCTATTTTGAAAAGCGTATTGTTGTTAGGAGGAAGCGACAACCCAGCTACATCTACCCATGAAAAAACAAACTGCCCTTTGGGAAGGTGCGTAGTGGTATCCATCGTGATTAGACTACCCAGTAACGGATTGAAATCACGTAGGTGAATATACTGCGTTTTGGCAGTATCCCATTCCATGGAAAACTGAAGACCCAGGAGATTTGTGAAATTATCCGCTTTCACGGAGATCAAAAACGTATCAAGGGCGCCGCAGGGAACCGGAATGGTATCGGTTCTGAGTACCAGTTGTTGGGCAACAAGTTGCTGGTAGAGGGAGAAGGTCAGAAAGACCAGGATTAATCGGATATTTTTCATGAATAGAAAATTATGGTGCAAGGATGGGCTTTCGTTCAAATAATAGAGCTCCAGCGTATTTTATTTAGCCGAAAGTCGTTAGCCTGAGAAATCCGTTCCAACAACCATTTCAGGATGTTTTACTTCATTTACAAGCTAACGACTGACGACCCAACAAACAATGGACAATAAATTAAATTACTCTTTATTCTAGTCGATCAAAATCATCTTTTTAGTTTCACTGAACGTAGGAGTGGTCAACTCATAGTAGTATACACCTGCGCCTCCCAAGTCGGCCTTGCGGACTGAAATGGTATGGTAACCGCGATCCAGGTTAGCAAGGTACGTTTTTACCAACTTACCGGAAGCGTTATAAATCCGAAGACCACAACGTTGATCGGCAGTTAACCGGAACCCAATGATGGTCTCTGCCTCAAATGGGTTGGGTTGATTCTGATACAATACCGGACGCTCTGTAGCAGGCTGATCAGTGCTGGTCACAAGGTTCGTATATTCCAGTTCAACCGTACCGATAAGGTTGCCCTCCCCGATAGAGATTTGATCGATCAAATCATTGGAGAACTTCAATACCTCTGAAAGGGCTGCAATCGGTTGGTTGGCTTTGAAGACCAACTTAAACAACTGCTCACCATCTTGCAGGGTCACTGGACTGAGGTTCACCCAAGAAGATGCAAGTTTACCTTCGCTTAAGTAAAGGGTTCCGAAGCCTCCATTTACATCCAGGCCAGGCAAAGCCCCTGTCTGAATATCTGCCAGTTCAAGTTGGTTTGGATCAAAGGAAATGGTCATTTGGTACGCTTGCTGCGCCACAAATTCTTTCGCTTTGAACGCAACTTCAACCGTCTCCCCTACTGCAACGGCGCGATCCTCTGTCTGCATCCGCAACGTATTTCCACCACGCTCTGCTGTGCCGCTTTGGTGAATACTCAACGGTGCATCACCATTCACATCCCCGAGGCGAACCCCGATCAAGTCATCGTCCAGTTGATCCTGGATCAACGGATTGTGCGTGATGGATTGTGGGAAGGCCGGCATAACTGGATATGTCGGGTTCGGATAAGGTGTCGTTACAATTGCCGGGAAAACGTGGGTCTTAGGTACAAACACCCAGCTAGTAGGCAATTTATTGATAGTCAAATTCGAAAGCTGCTGGATCAAGCTGTAGTCAGCAATGTTCACCCGACCGTCAAAGTTCACGTCACCCGCTACCCGCTGGTAAGGAGAAGTCAAGGGTGAAGGCGAGTTTACAGTGGCGAAAATGTGATTTAATACCAACAAACGGTCAATGACATTGATATTAGTATTGCCGATTTGGGTTTTATTCGCTGTCACCACTGTACTAGCATTGGCTACGATATCATTAAAGAAGTACCCACCAGTTGCTGCGGTCACCATAGACGCCGTAGGAATCGAACCACTCAAGTTGACGGTAACTCCTGGAACTTGAACAGCAGGGTTTTGCCAAGGATTGATATCACCAGCCAGATCGTACTGTATCAAGCCTTGAGAAATGAGCGCTTGACCGTTGACGGATTGACCTGGGATTGTGACAGGGCCTCCGATTGCGGTGCGGAGTACAAGGAACTGTACTGGAGCACTTTGGATTTCAACTGGGCTTGCCGTTCCAACTGGGGCACCGCTCAACTTGAAGGACAAGTTAAAGAGCAGGGCACCGTCGGGCAAACTCAAGTTCTGGTTAGCACTGTTGGTGTAAAGTACCGAAACAACGTTACCGTTGGTATTCAAGGTGAAATCCGCTGGGTTAAATAATGGATTAAAATCCAATACCGCAGGAGCTCCAAAAGTTCCCACTGCCAAGTTGGGCACGTGGATGGAGAAGCTAAATCCATAGATTGCATCAAAGTGGTTCACCGTCACAGGGATGAGAATATCGGTGTTCTGAGCTCCATCCACTGAATCGATGACAAACTGAACCTGGGGTCCTTCTACAAGAACTATTTCTGATGCTTTCTGGCAGCCAGTGAAGTTATCTGTAACTGTTACCAAGTAACTACCTGCAGGAATATTCTGCAAAGCGTTCGTGGTAGATCCGGTATCCCAAATGTAGGAGTAGTTACCAGAACCACCGGTAACTCCGAGAGTAACAGAACCATCTGTTGCACCAAAGTAACTTGGAGGAACGGCTGTTGTGTTAACATTAAATCCAGTGTTAGGTCCATTTGTCACCTCCACATCGGCCACACAAGCATTGGTATTGCCATTTACATCAGTTACCGTTAAGGTCACCTGGTTCATTCCCAAATCTTGACAATCAAACTGTGTAACATCTAGTACCATGGAAGCTATTCCGCAATTGTCAGAACTGCTTAGGTTGACATCTGCCACTGTCAAGACAGCAGTACCATTATTACTCAAGGCAATTTCGATACTATTGTTACAAATCGCGATAGGATCGCTGTTGTCAATGACTCTTATCACCACGGAATCTTTTCCGACATTTCCACAAGGATCTGTTACCACAAAGATCACCTTGGTGTTTCCTACAGGGTAATTACCACTGATGTTCAAGGTGTCTGGTGTGATAGCAGGTTGAGCTGGAAGGAATGTGATGCTGTTCACCGTACTTTCAAAGATGAATGCACAATCATTATAGTAATCCAACGCATTGAAGTTCACTGGAATCAAACAAGAAGTTGACACAGGGAAATTCGCGGTGTTAAGGGTTACGGTGTCTGGCATACCTGGGAAGGAAGGCGCAATCGTATCCGTCACTACCACGATTTGTTCATGCGTAGCGGTATTACCACATTTATCAGTTGCTGTCCAGAGACGTGTAACCTTGAAGCTGTACAAACCGCAAAGGGTGGATGGCCCAGTAAAGGTTTCGTCCAGAACCACTGTTACAGAATCAGTAGGGCTGCAGTTGTCGGTCGCAACTAAAATTGGAGCATTTACCAAGGGGTCATTGCAGCTGATGGTATCGTTCTGTGGCAGGGAACTGAACACCGGTGGTAACATATCATTTACGGTAATTGCCTGTGTACAAGTTGCTGTGTTTCCAGAAATATCCTCCGCCATAAAGGTCCGTGTGCGGGCACCACAAATGTATCCCAAAGAGATAGGTGCATCTGTATAGGTGATGGTAAGGCTGTCTACTGGACAGTTATCGGTCACAGTCGGCATTCCGGTAACAGCAAGGTCGAGTGGATCTACTGTTGCAGAGCAATTAACTGTAATCGCCGGCGGACAAGTAATCGTTGGAATTGCATTATCCTGAACGACTACATACGTTTCACAGAAGCTGAAATTACCCGCCTGATCTTTCACCCAAAGGATGATCGGGTACTCCGTGTCATTGTCTGCTTCCTCACAATCGAAGATCAGCAGGTTGGAGGGAGCACCAATCGTATCTCCATTCGTTGAGTACAGTTCTTGAATTTGAAGCAGCACCGGATTGGTACAGTTATCCAAACTCTGGTTATTGATCAGTTGTGGAGTAACCACTGCTTGTCCATTAGGATTCAAACCAACCGACACCCCATTAATACAAGAGGCCGTTGGAGGAGTGGCATCCTTAACCACTAAAGTTATGGTTGCAGTGGATACGTTACCTACTGGATCGGTGGCTGTAAACGTTACGGTATGGGATCCAACTGAAAGGAGCTCTGTGGTATCCGTTAGACTAAAGTAAGGCGGATTTACCACAATCGATAACTCATTATCCGGAGCACAATCACTTACAAACGGTGCAATTTTGAAGGTCGTCAATGCCGCACAGTTTGTTGCAATTGGGGAGGTAGTAAACGTCAAGTTGGCAGGGTTAACCGTCGCAAACATTGGAGAGACGATATCCCGAACAGTAATCATCTGAGAAGCTGTCGCGGTATTTCCGTAGGTGTCCGTTGCAGTCCACACCCTCGTTATCACAAAATTGTAGTGCGCAGGTCCAGTAGCAGTTTGAGTTGTGCTTTGGCTCATGGTAACCACTACTCCGCAGCTGTCGGTAGCTGTCACCATTTGGGCTACAGGGGGTGTAAAGCCATTAGCACAAGTTTCTACTGTTACATTGCCAGGTACGCTAAGGTTATTAAATACTGGAGGTGTGTTATCGATTACCTTGATGGCAGCCTCGCAAGTGGCGGTGTTTCCGGCTTGGTCGGTAGCGGTTAGGACAATCGTATCGGTCATAAAGTCGGCACAAGTAAACACGCTTTGGCTCAAGCTCAAGGTTACCGCGCTGGTATTTGGATAAGGTCCACAATTAGATGGATCATGGCTACCGTTCACCGTGAAAGCGCCACCGGCTGCATCTATCATAGCAGGTGTGATGCTCGCTGTTGGGGTGCTGTTTCCTGGGAGAATGATCTCTGTAACGGTAGTTTTACATTTAGCTACCGGAGGAACTGTGTCTGCATTGATTACCAGTTTTTGAAGCTGGGAAGTGCTAAGACCGTTGTTATCGGTGTATGTCCAAGTAATAAAGTATGTACCTGGAGGAGAAGTTACACGGTATTTGGTAACTACTGCAGGGTTGCTTGGAAGAGACTCAATTCCTACTGCAGAAACGCCTCCGGGGGTTCCGTACACCACAAGACCTGTGTTTGGCCCGCAATCATTGGTATTGGCGGTTGGAGCATTTACAATTGCAAAGCCACAGTCCCACACCAAATCAGGAAGTGGAGACACGTTTGGCAGTGGCAGCTGGTTATCGACCAATCGTACAGTAGAGGTACAAGCAGCGGTATTTCCGCTGTTGTCAGAC
>JBKDAM010000122.1:0-14371 GCA_046316495.1 Chitinophagales bacterium | reverse complement strand
GTATATATACAGTGGCGCTCGGTTCAGTAACCAGTCTCTCGCTGCCGTTCGACGAAGATTATTATTTAGGTGTCAAGGTTGGTTCCACACCCGAGATGTCGCCTCGGGCGAAACTAACCATAGCACCCTATGCACTTTCGCTCAAAGGCAATAGTAATCTGTTTCCGAGTACAGGGACAGTTGGAATCGGAACAGTAAGTCCGAACAACAGTTATCTGCTTCACCTGAATAATGCTTCTGGAGTTGCTAGTGAGCGCATTGAAGGTACCACTGGAGCCCTTCTCACCTTAAAGAAAGGTAGTATCACATCCCTTTTGGGGTACAATGCCTCCGACAATAACTTCAAAATGAATGCTGGGGCTAATAATATATTGCTTCAATATAATGCGTTGAACAGACTTGAAATAAACACTGGTGGAATTAATGTAACGGGATCAGGTGCGCTATCTAGTGGCCTCACCGTAACGGGGGGTACCTCTTCCATGAACAATGTAAAATTCACCACCTCGTCAATAGACAATACAAGTAATACGCAGTTTAGATTTAATGGAACTACCAAACTAGAGGTTAATTCTGATGGGCCAGTTGTTACAGGGTACGTAAAAGTGACTGGTTCAAAATCATATAATTCGAGTTTCAGATTTTATGCCAATGATGGAAACATCAATTGTGAACTGGATGGTAACACGAGCGGAAGTGCAAACTACTCCGTGTCTAGTTCAGGTAAAATAAGGGCCACTGAATTTGTTTCCTATTCTGATAGACGTATCAAAAAAGATATTATTCCAGCAGATAACCTCGCTGATCAGGACATTCTACGCCGTCTCCGCGTTTGTGATTATAGACACGTAGATGTTGTAAGACATGGCGAGGCCAGCAAAAAAGGTTTCATCGCTCAGGAAGTCGAAGCTGTGTTCCCAGAGGCTGTTCATAAAAGCAGTGACTTTATTCCTGATATATACGATCGGGCTTTGGAATTTAGTGTTGCTGGAGGCAAGGCACTCGTTTCCCTTTCAAAAGAGCACGGACTCAAAGTGGGAGATATAGTTAGGCTTATAATGCCCGATGGCGAGCAGGACCTGCAGGTGGTATCTGTACCTGATTTAAAATCAGTTTTGTTATCTAGCTTCAGGGGTGAGCGTCCCGAGTGGGTATTTGTATACGGAAAACAGGTAGATAACTTTCTACAAGTGGACTACGACCGGATACATACACTCAACGTCTCAGCTACCATGGAGCTTATCCGTCAAATGGATGCAGCAGTCAATGACACACAGGCTATAAAACAAGAGACGAACGCTGTGAAAACACATCTAGATCAACTGGAGTCCAGAATGCGAAGACTGGAAGCAGGAATATCAAACTGATAGGGCCAGAATTATACCCTTCATCTTTTAAAAGAAAATACATGAGAAATATGCTTTTAACCTCGATTCGATTGTCAATGGCGGCGTTTGCAATTCTGCTTGCTGCTGAATCAGTTGCCCAAACCACAAAGATTGGTGTGCAAGGAATCATCAGAAAAAGTGATGGTAAATCAATCGATGATGGCACTTACGCTATCACGTTCAGACTATACAACACACTATCCGGTGGTACTGCCTTATGGGCTGAAGTGCAACCTGATGTTGAAATTACTGGTGGTATTTACAATGCGCTTTTAGGCAGCGTGAACAACCTGAATCTTCCGTTCACGGAGGATTATTATTTGTCTGTACAGGTTGAAGATGCACCCGAGATTACGCCCAGACAACAATTGACAACTGCACCCTACGCGCTTGCTCTCAATGGTACTGGAAACTTGTTCTCTAGCTCGGGAGCCGCAGGTGTGGGCACAAACAGTCCTGCCTCCGGCTATTTGCTACATGTAAAGAATAGCTCTGGGCAGGGTAATCATTTAGTTGAAGGCAGCACAGGTTCCGGTGTGGTAATCCGTAAAGCGTCTTCCTCTGTTTCAGTTGGCCTTGATAACACTGATAACAATTTGAAAATAAATCCTGGATCAAACAATACCGTTTTTCAGATAGGAGGATCCAATAAGTTGGAGGTAAACAATAGTGGTATCAATTTGACGGGCACTGGTACTTTTTCTGACGGGGTCAATGTTACATCCGGAACTGTTTCAATAGGTAATTTTTCTATATCGGGATCGGCAGTAAACAATCCTAATAATACGGATTTCAAATATGGTGGAAGTACAAAACTTAGTGTAAACACAGACGGTCTTGGGGTTACCGGACACCTTAATGCTTCAGGAAGTAAGAACTACACGGGTGCCTTCTCTTTCTACAACAGCAGCACCGCAGGATGCCAGAGTAATTCCGGTTTCAGTAGTGCTTATTCAATCAGTTGTAGTAACGGAATTCGTGGACCTGAATTCAACGCATTTTCTGACAGTCGTATCAAAAAAGACATAACAGAGAGCGATGCAAAGTCTGATCTTGAGATATTGCGCAAGCTACGTGTCAGCGACTATCGACAAACATCCGAGCTTTCAAACGGTTCGGGAATTAAAAAAGGTTTCATCGCACAGGAAGTAAAAGAAGTATTTCCCGAGGCTGTAACGGTGACTAAAGGTTTTATACCAGATATCTGTCAGTACGCGGTGGAAAAGACACTTGTCGGCGAGGAACTATCGGTAAGTACCCCCAACCCTCACGGTCTTCAGTCAGGAGACACCGTGCGAATATTTGTTGGAGATAAACTGCAAGACTTACCTGTCACAGCTGTACCCGCAATGGACATCTTTATTGTATCCGGCTGGCTTGAACCTTCGCCCGATCAACTCTTCGTTTATGGTAAACAAGTGAATGATTTTCACCAGGTTGACTACGATCGTATCCATACACTTAATGTGTCTGTCACCCAGGAGCTTCTGCGCCGCAAGGATGCATTGGAACGGGAAAAAGCTTCTTTGAGAAAAGATAATGAAGCATTAAAAGCATCACTGGACGATCTGGATCTCCGTATGCGCAGATTTGAAGCGTCCTTTTCTCACTGATCCCGACACACTGAATTCAACTCACGTATATGCTCATACCCTGTATTGGCATCCAGAATTTAACAATAATTGCAAAAAAATACTCATGAGATATTCTTTTTTTTCTCTTTTGAGCGTGTCATTCTTCGTTATCTTTATGTTTTCATTCGGTATGCTGGGTGCACAAGGTGTCAAACTTGGTGTACAGGGAATCCTGAAGAAAAATGATGGTTCTGCTGTTCCGGATGGCACCTATTCCATTACTTTCAAACTGTACGATGTGACGGAGGGCGGTACTGCCTTGTGGTCTGAAACACAAAGCAGCGTGGATGTCATCAGTGGTTTGTATAATTCCGTATTGGGTTCTGTGACGGTTCTATCACTCCCATTCAACACCGACTACTTTCTGGGTATCAGTGTTGGCAACACTCCAGAGATGACGCCGCGTTTGCAACTTACGACAGCGCCTTACGCTCTTTCATTAAAAGGTAGCACGAATACCTTCCCCAATATTGGAGCCGTAGGAATTGGTACTATTTCTCCTGCATCAGGCTACCAGTTACACGTTAATAAGAGCGCTGGTGCCGCCAGTCAGCTTCTAGAGGGTAGTACCGGTGCCAATCTGGAATTTGTCAAAGGTTCCAACGTTACTACAGCGGGATTAACAAGTGCCGATAATATCTTCAGAATTAATTCTTCGACCAACACACTATTACTACAGTACAATGGTTCAAACAAGCTGGAGGTAAATAGCAGCGGTTTAAGTGTTACAGGATCGGGTACTTTTTCCAATGGCCTGACACTCTCGTCTGGTACAGCTCTATTGGGAAATATCTCTATGGCTGGTAATTCTATTGATTGTCCGGCGAACATCGATATTAAACAAAATGGAAGCACGAAACTGACAATCAATCAGGAGGGTGTGGCGATGCCGGGCCATTTGGTTATCAATGGGTCCAAGTCAATCTATAATGGTGGGAGGCATGCTCGATATGCTAATGATTGTGGTGGAGGAGCCAATTGCCCAGAAACATGTTGTGATAGCGATTACAGCTCCAACTATTCAATGGAGTGCGACAATCGCGTGCGTGCTTCGGAATTCAATGCCTATTCCGATCAGCGCATCAAAAAGGATATAATGGTCTCCGACAGAAAGCGTGATATGGAAATCATGCGCCGTTTACAGGTCGCCAACTACAAGCACAAAGACCTCATCGGTCAAGGTACCGATTTTAAAAAAGGCTTTATCGCCCAGGAAGTGGAACAAGAATTTCCGGAAGCAGTTGCACTAACTACCAACGTTATTCCTGATGTGTATCAGCTTGCTACCTCTGTTACAGCAGAAGGGAATAATCTGCTAGTTGAACTCTCTCAGGCTCATGAGCTCAAAGCGGGTGATAGGATTCGGGTCATGAAGCCGGGTGGAGAGGAGGAGTTTACCGTTGATGCGGTCATTGATGTTCACCACTTCATTATTGGTGGATGGCATGCTGAAAAACCCGATTGGCTGTTCGTTTATGGCAAGCAGGTGAACGATTTCCGTCAAGTAGATTATGATCGAATTCACACCCTTAATGTCTCGGTGACCCAGGAGCTCCTTCGCAGTATGGAAGCGCTCGAAAGTGAAATAGTCGAACTGAAAAACGAAAATAACAAACTGAAAGAGAGAAGAGACCGACTGGATACCCAGGTCAAGAAACTAGAGGTAGCGGTGTCAAACTAACCTGTTCCAACTAGCTACAGGTTTCTCATTCAGCTGGAATTTTACGAAGATTCCAGAATTTAAAAATCCAGATTGCACTGGCAATACAAGCAAGCCGCATTCTCATGAAAAATTACATACTTATTATTTCACTGTTCTGGTGCATTAGTCTTTTTCCGCTGACTCTATTGTCGCAGGTGAACTGTACCGATGGATCAATTAGCACCGGAGTTACCTATACCGGACAGGTTTTTTTCAACTACGGAGCTGTAAACAATGCCTTTAGCACAAAAAACAGGACGACGTTGACAATTGGGGAACCCTTGACCGGCGTATTTGCTGGACAGCAGTACAATGGACTGCTGGGTTTTTACGGCCGTTTTTTGTTGCCCCCTCTTCCACCCACGGTGGCGGCATCGCAGGGTGAGCTGCTAGATCGCATTCAGGTGACCTGGACACTGGATCCACTCAGCCCCGACGCCATCGGCGGGTTCAATATATATCGTGACGACATCTTCTTATCTTCTGTTGGGAAAAACGTGCGCAGTTACAATGACTTTAATGTTATTGCAGGCAGGCCCTATGTTTATAAAATTACAGGTCTCAACGAATTTGGTGAAGGAACAGGCGGTGAGGGAATCGGATTTCAGACACCTAACGGGGTCGTAACCGGGAAGGTGGAGACCAAAAATCATCAGGCAGTAGCAGACGCGTTGGTAACGCTCACACCCTTACAAGGCTTTTCCGCTGAGTTTGGATATTTAGATGGAGCCTTTTTCCGACTAGATTCGTTGCTAACACCCATTTTACCGGATACGGGAAATTCGTGGACAATGGCATTCTGGGTACAAACAGATTCGGCTGCCAATAATGGCTCTGTGATAAAAATAGGTGCTGATAGCCTTTATTTCCGGGCCATGAACAGCAGTTCTGGTACCGATGGGATAGAAGTAAGCTATACAGCAATGGGTAGTGCATTTCTCTCGGCCAGTTTTCCTGACAGCACCAGAAATGGGTGGCATCACGTAGCGCTCACCTATAATGCAGAGGGTGGACAAGGCAGATTATACCTCGATGGCACACTGATAACCATCAATTCTATGACAGCCCTGAGTACGGAAAACTCCATAGACATGGGAGCCCAAACAAACCACGGACAGTGGGCTGGACGTATGGATGAGTTACGCATCTACCACAAACTGCTGGAAGAAGCCGACCTGGATGAAGTCATGATGGGTACTGCTTCTTCGCTCACCCCGGGTCTGGCGTATTACTGGAAATTTGATGAAGAACAGGGAGAAGCCTCTTTTGATATAATGACAAGGCAGAAAATCTATTTTTGTGGTGCTAATTTCAGTAGTAATCGTCCCGATGTTAAAACCTCCGGAAAAACGAATGAAGATGGGTATTATCGGATTGAGGGCGTGAGTTATGGTACCGGTACAACGTTCCTAGCAACTCCTTCCAAGAATTTCTATACCTATCGGGCGCTTCGCTTCAACCGTTCGCAGTCGGATTACGCTGTGTTACCTGATTTCCCTCTGACACCAAAAGCCACAATTGAATTATGGGTGAACAGTTCTGGTCCTGACGGGACGCAGACGGTTATGTCCAAGAAGTGGGGCAGTAACGAGTTTCGGTTAAATCTGGTTCAGAACGGGAATAACAACGATGTGGTCTGTTATATCAACGGAAGTCAACATAATTTCGGTTCACTGGGGGTAGGCTATCAGTTACTGTCGCTGGTTGTTGACAGTTCCGGAACCAATCGCACAGTTACGTTATACAAGAATGGTGCATTGACTGGCAATCATACGTTCACCGGCGTAACCGGAAACTGGTCGGATACAACACAGACATGGATATTGGGGGGGTATTTTAGTGGAAGTACCTTGCAGGATAGTTATGGAGGCTTCATTGATGAAGTTGCCGTATATGATACGACGTTGAGTCAGACCGTAATTCAGTCGCACTATGATGATGTGCGTGTTTCTCCCGAGGTGGGCCTTGTGGTTTACTTCCCTATGAACGAGGGGAACGGGAATCGAATCAGCAGTAACGGATCCCTGCTGTTGCCTCATGGTACCACATATGGAACGGAATGGTCCTCGTTTGCCAGCAGGCAGGAAACCACTCCGCATGACTTTTCACCTAATACCAGGCAGGTCACTCTGAATCCAAGTGTCACCTCAATTGACTTGGTGGACTATGTAGATTTGTCAACCATACCCGTTTCTGGTTACGTAAGGTATAAAAATACCGATTGTTTTGCGGAAAATGTGGAAATACTCGTCAACGGATCTTCCTATTCGCCAAAAATATTCACAGATTCAACGGGCCGGTTTGTTGTGGAACTCAATCCAGGAGATGACGCCGTACTATCACCATCTTTTGAGGATCACCTTTTCACCCCTGCAATGTGGCAGGTTACGGATGTTGCGAATCCTATTGCCGGTATCCTATTTAATGACATCACTGTAAGATCGGTACAAGGTCAGGTAGCAGGAGGAACCTGCAAAAAATCAATCATAAAAGCCCCTCCCGGGATGGGACAGGGCACTGTCTGTATCGTAAAGGTTAGGTCTGCCGATGGTTGTCTAGAGCGGCAACAGACTATAGATAATCAGGAGGGGGAATTTGAGTTTGAAAACCTTCCGCCACTGGAGGGCATGATAGTGTCCGTAGTGGAGCATTCCGATCCTGACATAAAAAATGCTTTTCAGACAGCAGGAGGGGCGACGGTTGATTTGCGCAGTGCTGATACTGTTGTCAATTTTATTTATTTTGCTGAACCTGAAATTGAAATTAACGGGTTTGATCCGGAGCTGGGGTGTACTCCCGAGATAATTGTTCTTGATAAAGGCCAGCCAGTTTCACTTGACATCAGGCTCAAAGAGGTGTATGAACCTACACCAACAGATGATGGAGTGTGTTATCAGGATACGGCCGATTTCAGAATTTTAAATTATCTTGCAGGAATTGTTGTTGATACTGTAATGGGTAACAGTCATTTGCAGTATAATTTTGTAACTGGAGACCCGAATCCAACTGCCCCCTATATAAAAAATTTTCAGGTTGTAGCCAAAGCGATTCCCTCGGGCAGGGAAGTAAGTCTGAATAAACAGGTAGTGATTACTGGAATTCATAATAAAGATAACACCTTTACAACAGTAATGCCTTCAGCGCCAAGCTTGATTCTGCGTGATCCTCCCGGAGATGCCAGTTTTGCTTACCTGCAAAAAGGCACCACTTTATGCAATGCTTATTACTTTTCACTGGATATCGCTAACGGACTTGCAGGAGAGGTTGTGTTGAGTCTGGGGGGGGACGTTACGTTCGTAACCGGTATTGGTGTGGCAACTGTACTCGAAACTGCTACTGAGTATAATGCCACTCAAGATTTTTCCCTCACCTGGGACAAAATAAGTGATAGTACAATACAAACATGTGTGACTTTAAATGAAAACATAACCACCAGTGCAGGTGATGACATTGTTGGTAGTGATCAGGGTGGAGATATCTACATGGGTGAGGCGTTCAACATAGTTTTCGGTCTTGTGGATCTCATCGGTTTCGATCCTGCCTCCTGCTCAGCTACAGTGAGTACCGGCATAAACGTCGAGCCCGGAGAATTTCCGACGGTATTCCTATATTCTGAGTATCATATCAAAAATTATGTAACTGTATATATTGACTCCTTACTCACTGATCCGACGCTTTCTCAGGATGAAATCAACAGACTGCAGGCATCCAAAACGAGCTGGCTAGAAATACTGCAGGACAACCAGAGCCTAAAGGACAGCGCTACGTACCTAAAAAATATATCGTTTGATGCGCTTGCACAATATGAATACTCCGAAACAACAGATATACTAAATGTTGTAGATAGTACCAGTATTTTCAATAATTCCGAGAATACATCTCTGAATACTGGTTTTGAAATTAATACCGTCGGAGTAAACGCCACCATCACGTACACCCGTAGCCGAACAGTGACCAAGCAATATACGGGATCCTCGGAGAATGTGGTTACTACTGGCTATGTCCTGTCGGATGATGATACAGGAGATGCCTTTTCTGTTGATGTATTGATGGATTCTGTTTACTTAACCCCGGTTTTCAAGGTCAAAGCAGGACAGTCCAGTTGTCCTTGGGAAGCTGGTACTGCACGGCGTGAAGGTACCACACTGGAATTCAGGGACGGAAGTACCGCCTTTCTGACAGATATTCCACCTAATGAACCAGCCATTTATAAATTCTATCTGGGCAATAATAGTCAAACGAATGAAACCATTTCTTATTCTCTGACTACTGGCCCCGAGAGTAACCCGGATGGTGCCGTTATTAAACTCAATGGCGCTGTTCTTGATCATCTTGTTTCTTATGAAATCCCATACGGCGAATCAATACCGGTTACCCTAACGCTGGAAAGAGGGCCAGAAGCGTATATATACGACAGTCTCGAGGTGAGATTACAGTCGGAGTGTGATGATATGATTTCTACTTCACAATTTATCAGCGCCCATTTTACCCGCCCCTGCAGTGAAGTTGACATCAATGTACCTCAGCAGGGCTGGGTAATTTTCCCTGATCCGAATACGCCCGGGTCGGACGATATACTACGTATAACGGTGAGTGGTTACGATACATCTGCGACTGATTTTCAGCTTATCCGATTGCAATACCGGCCTTCCGATGGCGATGGTGCTTGGATTAACATAACCCCTTTGTCGGATATTTACAATCCGAACTGGTCAGGGTACGACGCACTGCCTAATCCTAAACCAGCAGTGCTGCAACCCGACTTTACGAATTATTTCTGGCAAACTACAGGATTCCCAGACGGCCCTTATGAAATACGAGCAGTTTCTGTTTGTACTGGTAACGCTTCCGACAAGCCCGGGTACTCTCAAATAATCGATGGCCGTATCGACCGAGAGCCACCTTCTTTGCTCGGAACTCCCGAGCCGACCGATGGGGTATTCTCCAATGGAGATGAGATATCGTGTAGTTTTAACAAGCTGATTGACTGCAACCTGATCCAAGCCGATCAGATGAATCCAAACAATGTTGGACTTTATGATACCGAAACCGGTGCCCTTATAGATGCCACAATTTCGTGTTACGAAAACAAAATCATCCTTGTACCTAATGTAGATAATCGCTTCATTGAAAACAAAACCCTTCGGGTTGAACTTCACGATATTGAGGATAAAACCGGAAACAAACGAGATTATCTGGAATGGGAGTTTAAGGTGGACAGAAATGAACTTGCCTGGCTGACAGACAGCGTTGGAATGACCAAGGATGTTCATGAGACCAAAACCATGACAGCCAGCATCCACAATCGGAGTGGCTCCACAGTGCCTTTCAAGATTATTAATAGCCTGCCGTGGGTGCATGTGGTTCCCGATACTGGGGTGCTTGTAGCCAATGAAATAAGACCCATACAGTTTATCGTGGACTCCACACTGGCGATCGGTTCGTGGAGTGGTGTGGATACACTGAAGACGATTCATGTGGGTGCATATATCAAAGGGGGTAACGAACCTCTTAAAATAGGTGCCCGTGTTTTGTGCGACAGACCCGAGTGGAATTTGAATGCCGGTTTGTACGAAAATACAATGAATCTAGTGTTGAAATTAAATATCCAAGGAGAAATCAGTGTAGATCCAGAAGACAAGGTGGCGGCTTTTATTGGCAGTGAACTTCGGGGTCGTTGTAATGTGGAGTATGTGCCACAGCTGAATACTTATCTGGCGTATCTGACGATTTACGGAACGATCAGTGATTTGCAAGCCCCGATTGACCTGCTGGTATGGGACGCGCAATCCTGTCTAGTTTATGCATCCGTACAAGAAACTTTCAATTTTGTTCCAGATCAGGTAATTGGCACACCTACTTCTCCTCAAATAGTACATACAAATAGTTATATTCTGCGCAGATTGCCGCTAGGGATCGGCTGGAATTGGATTTCATTCAACTTACTTTTCCCAGATAACAGTATCAACAACGCACTGGCCTACCTGAATTATCCAGAAGACGGTCTGATTAAATCGCAGACTTCCTTTTCCTCTTATGTGGCTGGAGCTGGGTGGGTTGGCTCACTTACTGCTGTCAATAATACCTCCATGTTCAATTACAAGGCGGCTGTACGTGACACCCTTAGAATGGTTGGTAACCTGATCTCGCCCGATACGATGCCCATATCAGTTGTGACAGGTTGGAACTGGATCGGATATATACCCAATTACTCGCTTCCTATAAATGATGCACTTGGATCATTACCATCTGCCGTAGGTGATATTATAAAAAGTCAGGATGCATTTGCACAGTACATCGGTGCACCATACGGCTGGATTGGTAACCTGAAATTTATGCAGGCACCGAAAGGTTATCAGATTAAAGTGGCCAATCCGGGTACCCTGATTTATCCAGAGAACCCACAATTTAGGGGAAGTGAACCTGCAAACCGTGGGGAAATTCCTGGACAGGCTTCTTTCTGGACGGTTAATCCATCACAATACGAGTACAGCTCCACCTTCATTGGTATGCTTTCGGTTGACGGCGGCAACGGCACCATGGCCCATCTTGAGTTAGGTGCCTTCCACGGAAACGAGGTTCGCGGATCGGCACAGGCAGTTTTCATCCCCTCTACGAATACATACCTGTTCTTTATGACAATGTACTCTAACACATCTGGTCAGTCGATAAACTTCAAGCTGTACAATCCAGGAACAGGAGAGATCAGTTCACTGACGGAGACAATGGTCTTTACGCCTGACCTGCATCAAGGTACGGTAGATAGCCCGATACCACTTACCTTCCTTTCGACCGGAACTTCTGAGGGAAGCCTATTGGTAAAGCCCTTTAGTTCGATACCCAATCCGTTTCAATCAGAAACATACCTGCAGATTGTATCCAGTAAACAGGAATCTGCCGAAATATTAATCACGGATGTTTGTGGTAGCCATGTTACTAGACTGGAGGTGAATATTGTCAACGGATTAAATACAGTTCGGTGGAACAGTTCGAGTATCCCACCAGGCATCTATTTGGCGCAGTTAAAAACCTCTTCCGGCGTCTCGAGTTGTAAACTTGTGAAACAGTAATAGACCTTGGGGCCATGGCATAACTGTATGCCATGGCCCTGCAACAAACGTTTTTTTATTCGGATTTGCCAGACTGAATCCGATCTAATTCACAGCACATGCTCATTCGTACATTTCCTGATTTCAGACTGGTGAATCACACTGTAAACTGGATTCTGCTAACACTCACGCTGCTACAGTCGTCCGTGACGTACGCATCTACGGAGTCGCAGCCCGTTTGGAGTATCAACCCGTCGGATTATCAGTACAGTATGCAGGTGATTGCCCGATTGGAGTACAACGGTATTCCGGTTAATGGGAGCGGAACACTAATTGGTGTGTTTTCCGGTTCAGTACTTCGAGGATTCGCATCGCCTGTTTCGATTAATGGCAATAACTATTTTTTCATTACTGTTTACTCCAACAGTGTATCCGGTGAAACGCTGAAGTTTAGGGCTTACTATCCACCGGATGATCGGGTGTATGGTACCAGTGCAACAATAACATTCCTGGCCACTCAAACACTAGGATCGGTTGCATCGCCCTTCGTAGTTAATATTAATCCGGCTATTGATTTTCCTCCACTGCTCACTCCCTTTTCCCCTGATACGACGCTACAATATCTAGATTTTGGGGCGGTTAACCTTGCTGATTATCTTGTATCAGAAGACGGAGATCCCGTTTCATGGAGCGTAGTACCCGGATCAGGATTGAACGCTTCGCTCACTGGCGAAGTGCTGAATGTAACAACTGCGGTTACCGGCTGGACCGGAACAGACAGTGTACTTGTGACAGCCACTGAATTGACTACTAATGGATATGCTGCAAGTAGGTATATTGGATTTACAGTTCAGCAGGACTATGGCCCACCTATACTCTCGGCCATTCCTGCGCAGGTAATTTTACCCGGCAGCTCCTTTACTCCGGTAATGTTGGATTCTTACCTGACTTTTAACGGGCCAGCTTACCAGTATTCTTTCGATATGTTTCCATTTCAGGCTACAGAAACCTTGCCTGATTGGTCGGCTTTTCCAATGGTTGCTCCGACTATGAAAATGGTGGTAAGGCCACTCTTCAACAACAAGCAATTGGCCAGTGCGGGTTCCCGTCTTGCAGTTTTTGTGAATAATACCCTTGCAGGAGTTGCTTCCCCAAGTGGTATTCCTCCCTATGTGACCTATACGCTGAATATTCAGAATGTTGCCAGCGGGATGATATCATTTCGTTTCTATGATGCAGAAAACCAATACCTGTACGAGAAAAATACAAGTTTGAATTTCGCTGCCGGGACAACTGTAGGAACCGTCGCAACACCTTATCAATTACAGCTATCTCCGTTGGTAGTTAACCTTGGAACTGACGACATTCTTAATGTAACAGTGGTTGATACTTCTTGGAGAGGGGTTGTACCTGTGGATGTTATGGTAGAGGACAGTCACTATCCGTTGGAACGCCGTGATACCAGCCAGGTATTCTTTGCGGTGACCTCAACTTCAATTAATCCTGTTTTTACTTCCCAGCCAACTGTTATTTTTCAGGAAAATACTTGTCATCAACTCTATGATGCGCAGTCAACATCCGGAATCTTCTCGGAAGGGAATGGATTGACCTACTCCCTTGTAGGGGGAGCAGATATTTCGAAGTTTGCAGTTAACGCCATTACAGGAGTTTTATCATGGAATGCTTTTACTCCTGATTTTGAGAATCCAGGAGACAGCGATAACAACAACTCATACAGTGTAGTGTTGAGATCCACTAATTTACTTGGTATGTTTAGCGATCTTTCTCTAACGGTCATAGTTATTGATAATTCGTTGGACGTAATTAGTGTTCAGATTACCGGTTTAGCAACTATTTGTAGCGGAGCTTCCACTACTTTGTCCGCTTCAGGCTCTGGTAGTTACTTATGGAGTGATGGCCTTGGTACAAATGCTTCTGTTGTGGTTACACCTTCCGCCACCACTTCCTACATGGTTACGCTGACGGACGTCGGCGGTTGTACAGCCAGCAATAGCTTTACGGTTACCCTAGATTGCGATGGCGATGGTGATCCTTACGGTACCGATCCGTCTGATCTGGACCCCTGTAGTTATACCTCTGGTTCCATACCTGATCTGACAAATGCAATTTGGGCTGCTGCTGACTGCGATAACGATGGGGAGACGAACGGTTTTGAGACGAATAATGGAACGGATCCGACCGATCCATGTAATTATACGACCGTGCCGTCAGCCTCTAGCCCCGCGTACTCGATATGGTCACAACTAGATTGTGATGGGGACGGAACAAATAATGGTGGCGATTCGCAGCCGCTGAATCCCTGCGTACCGGGTACTGGCACACCCGACACAAGCAATCCGATCTGGATTGCTGCAGATTGCGATAATGATGGGGAGACGAATGGCTTGGAGACTACTAATGGTACGGACCCGACTAATCCTTGCGATTATACAACCGTACCTACGGCGTCCAGCCCTGCTTATTCAATGTGGTCACAATTGGATTGCGATGGGGACGGTACAAACAATGGTATTGATACTGATCCACTGAATCCCTGCGTACCGGGTACTGGCACACCCGACACAAGCAATCCGATTT
>JBKDAM010000121.1:0-9912 GCA_046316495.1 Chitinophagales bacterium | reverse complement strand
ACCATGATATAACTTGATTTATTTCATTTTAAAAATTATTAATAAGACATATACTAGCGGTTCGGTTGTCCAACCGCTATCTTTGCGACAAAATTTTGTTTGGTTACCGATCTTGTACAACATTTTCAAAGAATAATCGTTTGTATGAAAATGGTTATCAAAACCGAAAGGCAATTTTAAACTCATCGTTTTAACTCTTTTCTCATGAAGAACTGGCAAAAATTTCTTGCATTCTCTTTTCTTATTGCAATGTTTCTATTGGAAGCTTGTAACCGTGGTTACGGCTGTCCTGGTAATGAAATGTAAGCAATCATGAATTGGATACCTTTAACCAAAGAAGAGCAGATAGCTGAATTAGTGGAGCGGTCCAAGCAAGTTCCTTGTTTGGTATTTAAGCATAGTACAAGATGCAGCATCAGTTCCATCGCTAAGCATCGATTGGAGGACGATTGGTCGTTTACACCTGAAGAGATAGTGCCTTATTACCTGGATTTGATCAGTTACAGGCCTCTTTCTTCCAAAATCGCAGAGGATTTTCAGGTGCACCATGAATCCCCACAAGTATTGTTAATCGTTGATGGAGAGTGTATCTACGATGCATCTCATCTGGATATTTCCGTAGCGGAATTAAAAGAGGTTTTGCCCGCTTAGTTATGCCCGTTCAACGCAACAATGATAGTATTCTCAAGGAGGTGCTGAATATTTTTTCAGCACACCTTGAGAGTTCGGGTCAACGAAAAACCCCGGAGCGCTTTGCTATATTGGAAGAGATCTATCAACGATCAGATCATTTCGACGCTGAAGGCTTGTATATTCACATGAAAAACTGCAACTACCGAGTCAGTCGTGCTACCGTTTACAACACGTTGGAGTTGCTGGTTTCTTGTGATTTGGTAAAAAAGCATCAGTTTGGCAAAAACTTAGCTCAATTTGAAAGATCGTACGGTACCAAGCAGCACGACCATGTAATTTGTGCTAATTGTGGTAAGGTTGTGGAGTTTTGTGACCCAAGGGTACAGCAAATCAAAGATATGATAGGTGATTTGCTCAACTTTCAAATTACCCACCACTCCCTTAACCTATATGGTATCTGTGGTTCCTGCCAAAAAGAAATCGAGTTTGGTATTCACCGAAACCAGCCGAAAGAAGATGATGAGCCAGGTTGGGGAGATTAGTATGTCTCCTCATGCCCCGCTGGCGGAATCCCAAGCTGTTAAAGGATAAGATAGCTTGCATCGCTATTCGAATTAATTTTCCATAACAATTCCAGTTTATCAGTCCAGATTTTTCCCAAAAAAGGCTCATTTTTGCGGGATGGAAGAAAATGTGGAATCCACACCCAGTTCAATTGAAGAAGTAGTTCCGACTACTCCACCAGCTATTATTCCATTTTCGGAGACGGATGTTAGCTTTCGGTATGAAGACGTGTACGAAGACCGAATCCCCAACGAAGTTGTGTCCGTTCGGTGGACTGCGGGGGCTTATGAGTTTCAATGCCAGAATGGAGTAGCCGTTCGGGTACAATTTCCAAGTCAATCGATTGCGCGAATACGATATTCCCCGGATGGTTCTTGGGAACGTGACTTTTCCTATGCCATAGATCCAGCTTTCAAACCAGAGCGGCACACGGTTCGGTTGAGTGAGTCAGAACAGGAGTACACCTTGAGCACTGACACATTGCAGTTAGTCGTTCAAAAAAATAATTTGAAGATCCGCATTTTCAATCAGGATGATGAGCTAGTCTACGAAGATGGAACAGGTTATCAGGCGCAGCGTACCATTATGAAAGGGTGGAGTAAAGTGGTACTAAATCGCTCCTGCCACAAAAAAGCACATTTTTACGGTTTGGGGGATAAAGCGGTACTCGGTGCCAACCTGGCAGGGCGAAATTGGTCGAATTGGTGTACAGATTCATATGCATTTGGTACGGGTTCAGATCATCTTTATCGGGCCATTCCATTTATCTACGTTCTCCAACAAGGAAGGGCGCATGGAGTATTTTTTGATAATACATACAAGACCCATTTCGACTTTGAGCAGAGTGGGGTAGGCAATTACGATTTATGGGCTGAGGGAGGAGAACTGAATTATTATTTTATTTATGGTCCGCGGCTAACACAAGTGGCCAGCCAATACCTTCAATTAACTGGGACGCATGCAATGCCCCCCCACTGGGCGCTGGGATACCATCAATGCCGTTGGAGTTATTACCCCGAAGCTCAGGTAAAGGCCTTGGCCAACTTATTCAGAAAGCAGCAGATACCCTGCGATGCCATTTATCTGGACATCGATTACATGGATGGGTATCGTTGTTTTACCTGGGATGAGCGCCATTTTCCGGATCCAAAAAAGATGCGACTTGAACTGGAGGAAATGGGATTTCGCCTAGTTACGATGATTGATCCAGGCATCAAAGAAGATCCAAAATACGCAGTGTACCAAGAAGGTCTAGAGAAGGGATTCTTTGTCAAAACCGCTGATGGTCAGGTAGCCAAAGCACCCGTTTGGCCTGGCTTTTGCGCCTTTCCGGATTTTACAAATCCAGAGGTTCGGATTTGGTGGGGGAACTGGTATCGGGAGATGTATGAACAAATTGGGATCTGTGGCTTTTGGAACGATATGAATGAGCCTGCTGTGTTTTATGTCCACCATAAAACGCTTCCAGATTCGGTGTTGCACCACTATGATGGGGATCCATGCAGCCATCGAAAAGCGCACAATATTTATGGAATGCAGATGAACCGGGCAAGTTATGAAGGGATGGAGAACATTCATCCTGAAAAACGCCCTTTTTTGCTAACCAGGGCTACCTACTCTGGGGGACAACGGTTTGCAGCCGTCTGGACCGGTGATAATTGTGCAAGTTGGGAGCACTTACAAATTGCCAACCTTCAGTGTCAGCGGTTATCGATCTCCGGTTTTTCATTTTGTGGAACGGATATCGGTGGGTTTACGGGCGAAACCACCCCTGAGTTATATGCAAGGTGGTTACAATTAGCCGTTTTTCATCCTCTAATGCGAACGCATTCTATCGGTACCCACCTGACAGGAGACGCCATTTACAACGAGGAGCCTCCCCTGGAGCCGGAAGTAAAACCCGAGGGCGAGGAGTATGAGTTTGGGCAGGAACCATGGTCGTATGGAGAGAAGTGGACCGTGATTACCCGAACTGCAATTGAATTACGCTATTGCTTACTACCTGTACTTTACACTGCATTTTGGAGGCAGAGGGAGGCTGGGATTCCCGTGATTCGGTCTGCAGCATTCGCAGATGAACAGGATCCCAAGCTGTTGGATCAAGATCGGGATTTTTTATTTGCAGATCACCTTTGGGTAAGTCCGGTAATTGCTTCAGGTGTTCGACGGCAGATGGTGTATTTACCGCAGGGTAACTGGTATTATTTTTGGACGGGCCAACTTTACCAGGGGGAGGTTTTTGTAACAGTTACGGAGGATCAAATCCCTTTCTTCCTTCGGGAGGGGGCCGTTATGCCTGCTTATCCGATTCGTCAACACACAGCAGAGCCGGTGGAAGAGCTCACACTGTACTGTTACCATAAATTGGGAGAGGAAGTCTCCTATTTGTATGAAGATGCTGGTGAGGG
Source organism: Chitinophagales bacterium (assembly GCA_046316495.1). Classification (GTDB taxonomy): domain Bacteria; phylum Bacteroidota; class Bacteroidia; order Chitinophagales; family Saprospiraceae; genus M3007. The sequence continues at coordinate 6,307 of JBKDAM010000121.1, read as the reverse complement.
TATGGAGTACCTAGCTGGGGAACAGGCGATTTACCGTTTTGATATGAAAGGAGATTCGAATAGCTACCTACTTAAGTGTACCAAAGAGGGCAATTGGACGCCTGAATTCAGAAAAGTAAAGCTCTATTTAATTGGTTTTCCTACATTTGTCAAAAAGTGCGAAGTAGATGGGGTAGAGATGCCCATCAAAGAGATACGCTTGAAAGAAAAAAGTTTATACACACTACATATTCCATTTGAGTTTAAAGAAATTGCATGGCACGGATAAATTGGCTTAGAGTTGGTTTACATATTCTTTTTTGGCTTGTATACGTTCCTCTGAATGCAGCGTTAGGGTGTTTGATTCAAGGATTGAGCGTATACGATTATTATGGAGCAGTGATCACCAGTGAGATTGTGATGGTTCCGGTAAAAATCGTACTTGTTTATGTCTTATTTTACTACGTAATACCTGCCTATTTGGAGCGAAGCAAAGTCTTCAAATTTATTTTGGTTTCTATAGTAGCCCTGCTTCTTACCTCCGTTCTATATCGATTGGTGTATGTTTACATCTACCTTCCTCTGTTTCATCCCGGGCAGGATGAAGCGATTTTTGATCCAATTTACCTAACCCTAGCTATTTTTGACCTCTTTATTACGGCATCAGCGGCGATGGCGATCAAGATGGTGCGCTTGCGTTATTCCAACTTGGAGTACGAACAGGAATTAATGCGTGAAAAATTGAGTGCTGAGCTTAATTTTTTAAGAGCCCAAACCAACCCGCATTTTCTGTTCAATACATTGAATAACTTGTATGGGCTTGCCAGAAAAAAGAGTGATAAAACCCCGGAAGCAATTCTTAAGCTATCCAAAATTATGCGGTTTATGCTCTACGAATGTAGAGAACCTCGTATTCAAATAGCAGGAGAAATGCTGGTGATCAAAGACTATATCGAATTAGAGAAGCTGCGGTACAGTGATCGCCTTCAAGTGCATTATCAAGAAGAAGTGGATAATTCTGGAACCTTAATCGCGCCACTGTTGCTGCTCCCTTTTGTTGAAAATAGTTTTAAACATGGGGCGCACTCCTCAACAGGCTTAGCAGAAATCAAGATTTTTTTACTGTTAAAACGAAATATCCTCAACTTTTCTGTCGAGAATACCTTTGAGCCGGACAGTACTCGTCGAGATCCATCCCAAAGTGGAATCGGAATGAGCAATGAAATTCGTCAACTTGAGTTGGTGTATCCCGGGCGGCACAAACTTAAAACCACTCAAGAGGAAGGTTGGTACAAAACCTTTTTGAGTATTGATTTGAGCGAGGATAATCCGATTTTATAAAAAGAGCCCGGTGCAATTATGGTCGTTGCACCGGGCTCTTTTTATTGCACCACTATTTTGCTTGTTTTCCAATTAGATCCTCCAACTTTTTGGGTGGTTAGGTAGTAAATACCAGGAGGTAATTGAATGTTTAGTGGTTGGATTCCTCTATCCAATGTTTGGGTGTGAAGTACCTGGCCAGCGATGTTTCGCACCTCAACTCGTCCAAATTCCAATGGCCAACTAAGCAGCAAACTGCCGTTGGATGGATTTGGATAAACTTTTAGAGACAGAGTTTGCTCTGGTTCAGAAGAATTGACTGCAGCCCAGGCGTTAAACAAGTTTTGCAGGGAATCAATTGGTTCTTGGCCAGCTGGCAAACTTGGTACATTTAGGTCCAAGTAATACTGGCCTATCGTGTCACCAGGGATAGCCATTCGGATAAATGCAGAGAGAGAAGAGGTGCCATTGGCAGTACACCGGGTATCGGCCCCTACTACATTCGCTCCTTGAAGGGCATACATGAGTCGTTCAGCGAGTGGGAAACCTTCTGTTGCCAGAAAACGGGCCTCCATACTATCCAGGATTTGAGGGCCAAGAAGAATATTGCCTTGAATGGCGTAGTTGGGCCCCGTTTTATGGCCTTTCCAATCAAAGCAAGACGTGCCGGTGTAAGCGGCGGCGCGTGGGTTACCTTGGGGGTCGAAATCAACAATACCATATTGTCGGCTCAGCTGACCAAAAATTCCTTGCGCATCGTTTTGTTTGAGCCATGTGATGATTTCGGCAGGGGAGAGGCCCTCTTGCATTTTTTGCCGCGCATTGGCCTGATTGGTGGCATTCCAAAAGGATTGGGTATGGATGGCGCCCCTCCCGGGTAGTAAATCGCTAATGATTATGGCGCCCCCACTACCGGGGAAAGAGACATTGTCTAGGCAACTAGCGCCTGCGCTGCCAATCTCACCCGTGTTGGGGTCCACTGCAACAATTGAAAAGGTATCCTGGGTTTGGATCTTCCCGATCAACAGAATGAACAATAGTACACTAAATGTTTTTTTCATGGTAAACCTTAAATGAATACGGTTATTTTTCACAAACATAAGGTAAAGCATGTCATTGTTGCTCTTTGACCGAAGAGAATTTCCTCCTTGCTTGGATGCTAACTGTCCCAGGTCATTTCATTATCTCAGCAGTCTGGTTTACTTTTGCATCTCAACCAAACACTTCATTTATGGTCTATAGTTTATCTTTATCTTCGCTTCGTAGCTCTTTGTTACCTGTTTTGATGGTTTCAATTGTGCTCCTGACAAGTTTTCAGCTGTTCGCTAATTCCAATAGTATTCATCCAACAGTCCGGGTCGAGCCATCTAACTGGTGGGTTGGTATGAAGCATTCAGAAGTTGAGGTGTTGTTTCACAGTGATAATATAGGGGAAATGCAGGCTCGATTAGAATCCCCGGTGGAGGGTATCCGAATTGTAAGGTCCACTCGCCTGGAAAGTCCCAACTACTTGTTTGTAACCCTACATATTGCTCCCAATGCTGCTCCTCAAGCTGTAAATATTCGTTTTGAACATGCTGATAAAAAGCGGTCTTTCACCTATTCTTATCCGATTTTGGCGAGAGGGTCCAAAACAAAGGCGCAAGGGGTAACGAGTAAGGATGTGATTTACTTAATTTTTCCTGACCGATTCTCGAACGGTGACCCTTCAAACGATCAGGTTGCTGGTATGTACCAAGGTTTGGAGCGAGATTCTTTGGTCGGCAGACATGGTGGGGATTTAAGAGGTATCATAAATAAGCTTGATTACCTGCAAGATTTAGGAGTCACTGCATTGTGGTTGAATCCCGAGCTCGAGAACAACCAAAAGAGGGAGTCTTATCATGGGTATGCAGTCACAGATCATTACCGAGTAGATCCACGTTTGGGTTCCAACGACGAGTTGAAGGAATTGGTTGAGAAGGCCCACGCCAAAGGCATGAAAATTATCCGGGACGTAGTCTTAAATCATATCGGCAGCGAACATTATTGGATGCAAGACTTGCCCTCTAAAGACTGGCTGAACCAATGGCCTGTTATGACCCAAACCTCTTACCGTGCTCCCACTTTACTTGATCCCTATGCCTCTGAAGTGGACAAGAAACGATTTTCTGATGGTTGGTTTGTCCCAACAATGCCTGATTTGAATCAGCGCAATCCACAACTGGCTCGGTATCTGATACAACAAGCGATCTGGTGGGTGGAATTTGCAGGATTGGATGATTTTCGAATTGACACATACACATATTCAGACCAGGAATTCGCTTCCAACTGGTGTGCAGCACTCCGTAAAGAGTACCCGAACCTGCGTATGTTTGGGGAAATTTGGGAACATGGAGTGGCAGTTCAAGGCTATTTTGCAGACAATCAACCTGCCAGGAAAACTGGATTTGATTCGAATTTACCTGGGGTGGTCGATTTTCAATTTATGTTCGCAGTGCATGAAGCGTTGAGCAGGGAGCAGGGTTGGACGGAAGGAATCAGCCGCCTTTACTATACTCTTGCCCAAGATTTTTTCTATGAGGATCCTTACCAGAATGTGACGATGCTGGACAACCATGATATTTCACGGTTTTTTTCCATTGTAAAAGAAGATATAAATAAATACAAAAGCGGGGTCGCCCTTCTGTTGACTTCAAGAGGGATCCCACAAATCTACTACGGTACCGAAATCCTTGGAACAGGTTTTGAGCATCCCTCCCATGGAAATATTCGAAAAGATTTTCCGGGTGGATGGCCAGGCGATCCTCTGGATAAATTTACAGCAGCAGGTAGAACTCCCCAGGAGGAAGAGGCATTTCAATTTATGCGCACCCTGCTACAGTACCGTAACACCCATCCTGTACTGCAGACCGGTAAGTTAATGCAGTTTACCCCTGATAATAGCGTTTACGTTTATTTCAGGTACAATGATTCGGATAAACCAGTAATGGTGTTGGTGAACACTGCCAACGATTCCAGAACGGTTGATACTGCCCGCTTTGCCGAACGCATGAAGGGCTACAGTAAAGCAACAAATATTTTGACCGGAGAGATGATTTCTAATCTAGCGACAATCACGCTACCTAAAAATAGTCCTTTAGTGCTGGAATTACAGCACTAAATTATAAGGCAGTCCATTCTAGCTCGATAAATATACTTGAATCAAACAGCTTGAATGGGCTGCCTTTCTTTCTAGATGTCAATTATCAGGTATGCCGTAACGCATTTCTTTTAGTTTGGAACCTTGAATCTCAGGGATCTGGTAGGCGGTCTTGAATTTTTCTAGAGTCGTTTGAATGTCTGTTTTCAATTCCAGAAAGGCAGCAGGTGCCGTTGGAGCACAGACGGAACCCGGATGATAAGCTCCCAAAATCCTTGAAAACTTTTTGTAATACTCGGTGCCTTGTTGAACGAATTGGCTGTAGCGTTCGGTGAAGGTTGCTACCCGATCTATAGAAAACTGCAAAGCCATTCTAATTTTTTCAGTTTGAACTGAAAAGTTTTCGCTACTTGCCAAAGTGCGATCACTTGTAGCGGTGTTGGCAAATAAGGTGGATAGTTTTTGAAACAAATGTTCCCAATCATCCTGTTCTCTACAGTAGGACAGTGGCAGATGGTATCCAACTGTTTTGGAGCAATCCGTGAAAAGTTGTTCACAATTAGCTAGTAAGGCCTGGTTAGCATCTTTCAAAAAAGTCAGTTCATGGTAGATAATTTGCAAATTTTGATGCATGCCCACCGTAAAGTCCAGGATGCATTTAACCTGATCCTGTTCTGGATCGGATGCATCTGCAGTTAACTGCAACAGGCTAAAGATGGAAAAAGCAGTAGCAATGTACGGATTAGCTTGAAAAAAAGGCGACAAGGAGACCAGGTGCTTTTTCTTCGCTTTTTCCTCCAGTCTTGTCTGAAATAATCGAAACTCTGGGTAGAACTGTGGGTTGGACAGGTTGGAAATATCCTCGTGCGCCTTCATGCCAGCGAAATGGTGATCCATACTCAAGATTTTCTCATAAAGTAGTTTTAGCATTTCAATACTCCTCTTAAATCGAAGTTGCAGGATTCGATCCTTAAATTCTCCTTCCAGTAAAACCCTTTGTCGTTGAAGCGCTTCTCTCTCAATAAGTAGTTCAATTAATCGGTCAAGCTCTTTATTTTGCTGGGCAATCAGAAGATTGGATTCAAGTGTCTTCCATTTACTTTTCAGAAGTGCTTGTTCGGAGTCATACCAGGAAAGGATGGAACGAGTGGAACCTTCTTCGAGCCAATTGCAACTAGGGCATGCCGACAGCTGGCAGGTGTCCTTTAATGGAACCATATAAGAGTAACTTGCCCAAAGCAAATTGCTAGAGAGGAGGGTGCACAGCAGGCAGAACCCCCAGCTTCCAACTATAGGAGGGTAGGTGGCACATTGGTAGTACATACGGCAAAGAGGGTGAAAGTGAAGAAATGTGCCCCCTCATGGGAACCACTCGGGGGCTTTGCTCTCCTACATCTTTCTCTTTTGAAAGAATCGGCAGGAATCATTACGGAGGAAAGATTGAACAGGTGTTGAATAACGATCTCATTGCAAAGATGTGCGCTCAACTTGGTGTAGGCAAGGACACTTTTACAACTATTGGACACCTGATAGTGTGTCCAATAGCAAAGGGGGCAAAAAAAATGGGATACTGTCAATCAACAGCACCCCATTTTTACTTGTTAAAACGAAGTTAGAACATTTTGACAAGGTTTTTATGCGATTTTTCGACTCCTTTCATAGGAGTTGTAACATAGTTCTCAAGCTCCACTACGTAATAGGAGGTTCCAGCCAGCTTGGCCTGTTTGAATATTTCCTTGAAGTTGATGGAGCCATCACCCACTTCGATACTTTCTTTGCCAGCTGTTTTGGCCATGTCTTTAACATGGAGTAATTCCCAGCGTCCTGGGTAATTTTTGAACCAGTCAAGTGGGTTATAGCCCGCTTTTACAACCCAGTATAGGTCCA
>JBKDAM010000120.1:0-38193 GCA_046316495.1 Chitinophagales bacterium | reverse complement strand
TTGGTAGATACCGTCATGTCTTCCGGGCAGATCCAGCTTGGTGCGCTTTCATCCAGCACCTTGATCAACTGGATGTAGTATTGTGGATTCTGGGTTGGAGGGAACGGAGAAGTAGGTACGCACCAGTCGTACACCGTCCAGGTACGCAGAATCTTGTAACTACCGTCGCAGATCGGGAGGATCTGATCGCTATAGCCTACCTGCAGTTCGCAGGCATTCGCTTCTGGCCAGATCGCGTAGTTCCTCGCTCCGCTTGGGTAGTTGAACGTCAAGTACGGTGTACCCGTTGCACTTGGGTTTGTATTAGCATTCGCGCCACAGCTTACTGTAGCATCCACTGGGAATTGAACATCCGATACCCGAGTGCTGATCAGGTTGATCGTCTGGCTGCAGCTGCTTTCGTTGCCGGAAGCATCTTTTACTACCCAGGTACGAACTACATTCGCCGTTATGTTGGTGTTGGTATTGCAGCCGAAGTCCGTTGCCACATCGCTGTAGCTCTGGGTGTACGTACCGCAATTTTCCACCACACTTGGGAACGCTGCTGTGATTCCGAACGTATTCGCCAGGAACGATGGGTTCAGGTTTGTCTCTGCGCAGGATACTTCAAAGTTCGTGCAAGTAGGCACTGGGGCCAGCTTGTCTTCCACCTTGATTAATCCCCAGCAAGCATTGCCGCTGATGGAGTGCGTTACTTTTACCGCCCAAGTCTTGTTGATATCATTCACACCTACTACCGCTGGTGTTGCCCAGGGGCCATTGCCTAGCGGCTGTGTGCGGTCGATCGATACCGTATAATCATCGTAGCAAACAAAGTTGCCTTCCAAAATCATATCCGGCGTCAGTTCCTGGCTGCAATCTTCATCCAGGGATACGTGTACCAGTTCATTGCACACCAGCACAGATGGTGTTTCCACCACATTTACGATGGTGCTGATAGACTGGATACAACCAGGGTCGTTGCCGCTGGCCTGACCGCCATTTACCGTATAAACAATCGTGTAAGCACCCAAGCCTTGTGCAGGATTGAAGGTAGTGCTAGGCACCCCATTCACCGTAAAGCCTTGGGAAACAATATTCGCGTCCCCAGGATTACCCGTCAAAGCCACTGGGTCAGAACCCAGGCAGAAAGGTCCTGTCAGGTTAGAGGTAATGGATGGGTTCGGGTAAGAGCAGGTGTTGCCAATGCTCAGGCTGGTGCCCAAGCCATTGCTCACCGTGATCGTGTAACCAATCGCATCAATGTGGCGGCCGTTCAAGGTAAACATATTACCACCCACATTGGTCAATACCGTTCCAACCGTAATCGGAGTGGGAGCAGATGGCGGGTTCGCGCTGTTGCTGGCGAACAAGCCATTGATCGAAGTGACTGTCCAGGTTTGGCTGGTAGGCGCATTTACCTTCACTTGCTCACTGAACTGACCGTTGGTCAACGTAGTGGCATTGTTCAAGCATACGCATGGATCAGAGATTTCTGCAGAGCAATTGAACGTGGTTACGGAGACAGAACCTGTCATAGTGCTCACGCACAAGGTGCTCGTATTCGTTGCAACCACCGTATAGGTACCTGCAGGAAGCTGGGTTCCGAAGCTGATCGCAGCGCCGGTTCCTGGTACAGGAGTACCCACATTCGCACCATTATAAACCAATTGGTAGTTGATACCTACTTGAGATCCGCTCAAGCCAACAGGGACACCTGTGTTATCGGTAGTACAAACCGCGCCGCCGCCTGTCACGGAGAACAGCGTTGGGAGTGGCGTAACCGTAATGGTCCGCGTTGCGGTTGCTGAGCAACCATTCACATTTGTAACGGTTACGGTGTAGACGGTTGTAGCCGCAGGGCTTACAGTTATAGCCGCTGTAGTGGCACCTGTGTTCCAGGCATAGGCTGTTCCGCCAGTGGCAGTAAGAGTAGCAGAGCCACCCAGGCAAAGAGTGCCATCATTCGCGATTGCTCCAGAGTTGTCCGTCACCGAAGTAGTTGGGGTTGGGGCTGGATTAACTGTGATAGTACGAGTGGTGGTCGCTGAGCAACCATTTGCATTCGTAACAGTTACCGTGTACGTGGTAGTCGCAACTGGATTGACTGTCAACGCTGATGTAGTAGCGCCTGTGCTCCAAACATAAGCAGTACCTCCGGTCGCTGTAATAGTAACAGCTGCCCCGGAACAAGTAATTCCATCGTTAGCTGTAGTTCCGGAACTTTCTACCACAGAGGTAGTGGGAGTAGGTAGCGGATTGACGGTGATAGTAACCGTTTGAGAAGACAAACAATTATTAGCATTTGTAACCGTTACCGTATAAGTAGTCGTGCTAGTCGGCGCAACCGAAATGGAGGCTGTTGTTGCACCAGTCGACCAGCTATAATTCTGACCCACGGGAGCTGTAAGACTAGCAGATCCTCCGATACAAATAATTCCGTCGTTAGAGGCAGATCCAGAAGTTTCTGCTACTGTGATCGGACCTACAGGAAGAGGCGTTACAGTGATGGTAGAGGAAGTGGAAGCAGAACAGCCACCTCCAGCAGAGCCGAATGAAATCACTACCTTACCATTTCCCGCCCATATTCCATCCTGCAAAGTAGTATTGCTCGCGCTAGGAACCACATAATTGGAGCCTCCAGCGCCGCCGCCACCGCCGCCTTTATCATTTCCTGAGCAGCTGGTTGTGCCGGCAGAACCGCCACCGCCACCGCCGCCATTCACGTATCCGCCGCCGCCGCCGCCGCCAGCTGGATTACTCGGTAGGCCAAAGCAGCAACAGTCTTGTCCATTTCCTCCCTGACCACTATTTGAGCCAGCCAATCCGAGGAAGCCAGCGCAACCAGGTCCGGGAGCGCCGCCCATACCGAGGCTGCCGCCGAAACCACCGCCGGCAACACCACCGGAGGTGTTCGTCCCAGTGCCATTACTGCCAGCTATACCGCCACCAGCACCACCGTTACCGCCGCTGCCGCTAGAAGAAGATTCGCAACCTCTGGCACCGCCGCCACCACCGCCACCGGCAACTAAAATCCGATCTGCGAGGGAGGTACCGTTGAGGCGAATATCGGTGGCACCACCGCCACCGCCGCCAAATCCAGGAGAACTGCCAGAACCTCCATTGGAACCTCCATTGTATCCACCAATCTTACCAGAGGCAGCTCCACCTACTTCAACGGTCAATACCTGACCGGGCGTTACTGCCAAGGTGGCCTTGGTATATCCTCCTAATCCACCATTACCGGGAACAACCGTGCCGTTACTTGAATTGCCACCGCCGTTTGCACCAGAAGCACCCCAGGCCTCTACTTCAATACTCGTAACGCCAGCGGGTACCGTAAAGGTCTGTGCCGACCCTGTGTAATTAAAGGATTGAGAACTATTTGTATTGGCATTATCCGTCACGGTCACCGTGTAAACGGTAGTAGAGCCTGGAGAAACCTGAATAGAAGACGTGGTCTCCCCGGTACTCCATAGATAATCAGAACCGCCAGAAGCCGTCAGCGTAGCTGATCCACCCAAGCAAATTTCTCCATCATTATTCACGGCTCCAGAGGTCTCCGCCACCGCAATCGAAGGCGTAGGCAGTGGATTCACCGTTATTGTCATCGTCTGAGTCGCTGTGCAGCTGTTTGCCGTTGTCACAGTTACATCATAAGAGGTCGTAGAAGAAGGCGTAACCGTAATGGAGGCCGTCGTCTGCCCGGATGACCAAGCATAGCTCTGACCAGCAGGAGCAGTCAGCGTAGCAGAGGCTCCTATACAAATCGTACCGTCATTTGGAGTAATTCCTGACGTTTCCAATACCGTAATATTTCCTGTTGGAAGCGGGGTCACTGAAACCGTTGTAGACGTGGTCTCTGAACAACTTCCTCCATTCATAAACAAGGTGAGTTGAATTTTTCCGTTACCAACCCATATACCATTGGATAGTGTAGGATTGGATAAGGAAGCAGCTACATAATTGGAACCACCGGCTCCGCCGCCGCCGCCGCCTTTATCATTCCCTGAACAACTGGTAGTTCCTGCAGAACCACCGCCGCCGCCGCCGCCGTTTTGGTAACCACCGCCACCACCGCCACCAGCGGGATTAGCGGGCAACCCAAAACAACAGCAGTCTTGTCCATTTCCACCTTGACCATTGTTATTACCTGCAACGCCAAGAAAACCAGCACAACCTAATCCTGGAGCTCCACCCATAGCAACAGTTCCTCCAAAGCCGCCACCAGCAATGCCACCGGAAGTAGTAGTACCTGCACCGTTGCTACCAGCAACACCGCCACCAGCACCACCGTTGCCACCGCTACCGCTAGAAGAAGACTCACAGCCTCTCGCACCACCGCCACCGCCACCAGCAGCAACTAATACCCGATCGGACAAAGCAGTACCATTCACTCGAACGTCTGAAGCGCCACCGCCACCACCGCCAAAACCAGGCGATGTGCCAGAGCCCCCATTGGAACCTCCATTATATCCACCAATCTTACCAGAGGCCGCACCTCCAACATACAACTGCAGTACTTGACCAGGCGTTACAGCCATGGTCCCTTTTGCATATCCTCCCAAACCTCCGTTGCCAGGAACCACCGTTCCCGAACTGCTTACTCCACCTCCAGCAGCGCCCTCTGCACCCCACGCTTCCACTTCAATACTGGTAACGCCTGCAGGAACAGTAAAGGTCTGAACAGAACCAGTATAATTAAAGGTCTCAGTTTGTGTCACTGAAGCATTTGCCGTAACTGTAACTGAGTAAGTGGTGGTCGTAGATGGGCTCACCGAAATTGCCGCAGTGGTTTCACCCGTACTCCAAAGATAGTCTGTACCTCCTGAGGCCGTCAAAGTAGCCGCATCCCCCGCACACAAATTACCATCATTGGCAGCGGTACCTGACGTCTCTACCACTGCAATAGCTGGATTGGGATCAGGACAAGTACCAGGCACCGTCACTTCCGCAACCGAAGCAGGACTCACTACGAGTGGATCTAGCAAACAGCCACAACGAGTAGCAATTGATTGTGCAGGTCCCGTCTGTGCGTATACAGGCAGGGTAGTCGTCCACGAACCTCCATCTACCTGATACTGTAATTCAGTACCAAATGGACAAGGGGTACCCGATGGCGCTACAATTACGCCTCCACTAACGGTACAGTCCCCATCACACATACTATTTGTGATGGTAACCTTCGCTGGAGCCGTTGTCAAGCTCGGACAATTTGCCGCCGCGGAAAACAATGAAAAGCTTTGAATACCGGATAGCTGAAGCCAGTTGTTGGTAGCATCCCGTGTGGGCGCACCTCCAGCTGGGGTCCAAGTGGTACCAGCGTCTTCGCTCCTCCAAATAAAGGCACTACCTTCCGCATTACCGTTCAATTCAGCATCCAAATAATAATATTTTATCGTAGCATCCAAACTCGTATTGTTCGCTGGAGTCACTTCAAAACTGCGAAAAAAACTAGGGGCTGCAATCGAAAACGCTGAATGCTCGCGCTTCACCTGCGTATTTCCTAGGTTAGCAACCGAAGTGATCTCCATCCCCAAATTAGCCGGATTCACCGCCGTCGGAGCATTTAAATTGGCAGAAGCAAGCAAGGCTCCTCCCGTCCCAAATACCCGATTGGTCTCGGTCTCATTCATCAACATCCCAGTTGATCCAAACGAAATATCACCACTGCTCAACTCCACTCCTCCACTCTGTAAAGTTAATAAACCATTCACCTGCACGGTCGAATTTACCCGCGCCGCATTGGCCGACTTATTCACCGTAAGGTTTTGAAAGGTAGTAGTGCCCATCCCATCAATACTAGCTGATGCATTCAAAGCATTCCCAACCAGGTAAACAGTCCCCCCGGCCCCCCCGGAAAACTGGCCCTCGTTGACGAGCTTGGCATTGCTTAATGTCAAGGAACTAGCACCACTCATTTGTACATTCCCTCCACTGGAAATATACAAGGAAGCTTGTCCCCAACCAACTTGGTAGGTTAAACAGCTCCACAAGAGGGTAACTATTAGTTGTCTCATGTATTATTTAGCTTTTAAAACTTGTAGTAGATCTAGTAAAGCTCTAATACAAGTATTGTTTTTTCTAAAATAAATTACTTATTCAAAATATTCTGTACAAAACGGAAGATGTACGCTGAAACCAGCTCCATCCCTGCGTAATTTAAGCTGCTTGGATCGTCGGTCGTTCTATGGTAATCCGCATGCAAACCCGTGGAAAAAGTACAGGTCCTGACACCAAGTGCATGAAAAGCTTGATCATCCAACTGAACTGTGGCGGTCTTAACAACCGGTTTCAATTGCTCAGTGGCTTCCAACTGCAGCAATTCAACCAAGGCCTTCCCTTGCTCCGGAACCCGTACGTAGAGAGGCGATGGAGATTGCAGACTGTCTAAACGGCCCACCATATCCAAATTGACGACCCATTGTAAGGATGACACGTAACTAATGGCAACATGAGCAAAATGGGTAGATCCGTACAAGCCATCTTCATGACCCGAAAAAAATATCCACCCGATCCCACCCACATCAGGCAGTTGCGAAAAACGCTCTGCCAGCTGCAATAGTACCGCCACACCACTGGCATTGTCGTCCGCTCCATTGTGTACCTGGTCCTTGAATACTTCCAAGGAGTGAATGTCCCCCTTCCCCAAATGATCGTAATGCGCCGTAAGCAATAGCCGAACCGGCCCCTTTCCCAACTTCCCCGCAATATTTACCGCATGGACTGGTTCTTCGCCAGTCCGGTAGCTAAAGGGCTGAAAAAAATGCTCACCTACTAACGGTTTTAAACCAAATGCTTCTAAATGATCCGCAATCCAGCCGGCCACCACCTCCGATTCCTTTGAGCCCGCATCCCGTCCGTTCATTTGGTCAGAAGCTAAATAAGCTACGACAGCCTGCAAATCTACTCTCTGTGCAGCTGACGGGCTTACTAGCAAAAGCCCCAAAAGAAATACTATGAAATAAGCGTTCAGCAAGTTAATTACCGGTTGGTAGGTTCTTGCTTAACAATGGGCTTCTGTGGAATCGCATCAAAACGCAATTGCTGTCCATCCCACCAGATTGGCTTGGCACTCTGTTCAGTATTACCATCGTTGAACATGGTTCCTTTCAAATGACCGTCCAACTGTGCATCCAACAATGCAGCCGGAACTTTTACCTGATCCGCATCTACACGCTGTGCAATGGCCGTCCAGGCAAATTCCACCTCCACTGCAGATCCGTCTACCGCGGCAACGGTAAAGGTGTTGCGATCAATAGAACGAACATACAAGGCCACCGGCTTCCCAACCGCTGTCACCGTAATCACCGGACGCTTCGTAGGTGAGGCCATCGCCAATAAGGAGGAATTCATCGTCACCACTGCTTCTCCATTCTGCAGCATAGCATATCCATCATCCGTTACCTTTAGGCTAGTAGAAGTCTGAGCGAAAGCAGCTTGCTTCTCAGATCCCGTCTGTACCAAATCTGCCTGGTAACCAGAGGTGTACTCGTTGCCCACATTATAAGCAGCATACAACTCTCCTGCAGTGGTCAATCCCAATACCTCGCCACGAACCCAGCCGCCCATAACGCCACCATAAAATCCGGCACCAATACCAGTACGCTCGTTCGTCGCCAAAAATCCGGCACCAGAGGAATAAGCAGCACTGCCGTATACACCAAAGTTGTTTAGTGCGGAGCTTCTATACCCAAGGCTTCCCCAGTAGTTCCCGCCTTGCTCAGCTCCCAATACTCCACCTGTTCTAGAATAGTCATTGTAATTGTGACCTGCTACTCCGAATGTATAAATATCTCCCCAGAAATTAAACCCAGATGTGCCCGAGTTGGTTGCCGCAAAGGAATATCCAGTTCCATCATTTTGGGAATTTCGAGTCCGATACCCCAATAAGGTATGCTGTCCATCTCCATTGGTGGTAATCTGTTGCCGATAAACATACAAAGCATAATTGATCTGTGGTGCAATTCCTACAGCCGCACTCGTCCCGTTATCCTGGATTTGAGAGTTTCCCAAGGCTCCCGCACCTGTAAACTTAGCGACAAAATTATTCGTCCCAGCACCGGTTAGAGCGCCTGAACTACCGCCAACCTGTGACCAAGCCGAGCCACTGTACTGATACAAACCAGCCGTGTTGTTTGTCTGGTAAACCAACAAACCTGCAGCAGGACTGGCAATGGCCGTCCGCTGGGCCTCCGTCATTCGAGGAATCAAAACCCCTTGGGTGGTAGAAGAAACATCCAGCGCCGCAGAGGGATCTGGAGTAGTAGTGTTCACCCCTATGCTCTGTGCGCTTAACACAGCGCTACCTAGGGAGGCAACCGCCAAGGCTGCCATAGTACAAAATCTTTTCATGATGTTAAGAAAAATGATGAGAAAATAAATTAAATGATGGTTATGTATGCTGAAGAAGGTTAGACAACAGGATTACATCTGGCTCTTAAGAATTTATCTCTAGTTTGGTACTACCACTAAATCCAAACTATATGTTATCTGCATTATCTGTAATCGAATGTGTTGAATTTTTCGATATGCATAGAAGAGGCACCTACCGTAACGGCAAGGCCACCTGACAATGTGCCCGATTTCGTTACATTTGTTCCATTCGTGTTTATTTCAAGTCTGTTTGACGCATTTCATTGATATTGTCCCAACATCTAATTTGAAGTTATTGTCAGAGGCCTCGTACCCCATTAAAAACATATAATTATTTTTCTTGAGTGAAAGATGAGCTACAGTGGTGCCTTCAAATTGCTTACTGGCTACTCCAGAATTATTCTTCAAGTGAAGCAGATAACTGCTATCCGGAGTCACTGTTCCGACCCCAACTCTTCCTTTACTCAGAAACAGGTTGCTTTTGCCTTTGAGCGAACGTGCGTACAGTTCTATGGTTAGTTTTGCCCGAGGCGACATCTCGGAATTAAGGCTTACCTTGACACCTATATGATAGTCTTCATTGAACGGCAACGAGAGACTAGTTACAGAACCGAGCGCCACTTTGTTTATATCATTGGTAATCATCACATTAGACTTGGCTTTCGTCCACAATACAGTTTTCCCCTGCTCAGCGTTGCACAGTCTGAAGTTGATGAAGTAGTTGCCATCGTCAAGCTCAGCTCCGCTTGATTTCTGGAGAATACCCTGAACGCCAAATTTGCCCCCCTGAGCATCCAAAACCTGGCCACAAAAAAAGAATAGTGGAAAACTACCTAAAGACAGTGTAGTGGAAAAAAAGGATGTCATATCTGCAAAATTCAGTTGTAGAAGTGAAAACTAATCGCAAAGTCTGGGAACTCTTCAGCATATCTTAACAACCAGAAAACAACCGCAAATTAATACAAACTCCAAGCTAGTCCTTCTACTTTACATGTACCGAAATCAGCAATAGGTATCATAACCGGCGGATTTCAATAAATTCAAAAAGCTCAGGATCTTATTCTGGAAATATTTCGATTTAAAAAATGCTATACGTATTTTTCTGATCAAAAGGAGCGACTACAATTCGCTCTTAACTGTGCTAAAAGGTGAAATGAGCCCTAGCTCATGTCTACAAAATCTTTTCATGATGTAAAAAATGATGAGAATAACAAATTAATAGTGGCTATATAACTACTACAAAGAGTACTAAAATAAGATTAATAAGGAAGGGGCGGATTAAATCAATTAGTTCATCAAATTAAGTTGGGATACATTCCCTGTTCCTCCTTTTGCAGGGGAACTCTGTTCGCACAACACAAATGTCAATCTTACTCCACCGATTCCTTTTGCATCCAAGCAAAACTTATTCTCATTTTGTAAAAAATCCCACCCGCCTAAATTCAACTTTCTCATTTTGTGAAATTGTTTTCTCATTTCGTAAAAAAAAGACCAAGCCGAATGGAGCGATTCAGCTCAATTATCCAAAAATGAATCAATAATTCTACATATTATTGGAAAAACAGATACTCACTGGCTCTCTACTAACTAACTTTGCATGAAATCTATCTTTTCTTAATCCATCTTTAGATCCTACTTTTGAAATGCATTATTCACCAACACCCTTCATCACCCGGATAAAATACCTGCTCTTACTACCATTACTAGGGTCCCAAATATGGCTTGCAGCAGCTCCTCCACAACCGCAAGAGTCCGTTTATTCCAGCTACCTAAAAAATAACCAACTAGATGAAGCAGAACAATACCTCCTTACATTCCGGGAGGTAGTCCCTTCCTACACGCAGGAAGAACAACGAAAATACTTTTCCCAACTCGGTAACCTTTATGCCCGCAAAGGACAACACACCAAAACGCTAGAATTTACACTCCAAGCACTCCGCCTACCCGACCAGGTGCAAGACTCCAATACGCTCGCTCAGCTTTGGAAAATTACCTCAGTAGCCTACAACCGATCCGGCAACCTAGACAGCGCCTTGTATTTCACCAAACTGATTTATGACTTCGCCACTCGCAACAACGAGCACAGCCTCAAAATGAGCGCCCTCCAGGGAATGGGAAATATCGCCCAACAAAATAAACGGTTCAATGACGCGCTCTCCCTGTTCAAAAGCGCACTAGAAGAAGCCCAAATAACCCGTGATACCGACGCCATCGCCGGCAACTATTACAATATCGGATTGGCCCTAATGACTTTGGGACAACACCAAGAGGCAGAAACCGCCTATCAACAAGCGCTGACTTTTAACCAATACACTCAAAATAATAAGCACCGAGCCCGGATTTATGGCTCTCTGTCAGATTTGTACCAAATCCTAAAAAAATACGATATCAGCATCCAATACCTGGAAAAAGCCAATCAAATCGCAAGAAGAATAAATGATTCCCAACTGCTTGCAATGGGGCTCTCTAATATGGTCAGCCTAAATCTGATCCTCGGAAACTACCCCAAGGTACTCGAACTGGAAAAACAGGCCCGTGAATACCTCAAAATTCAACCCCTGGTCCAACTCGACGCCAAACTAGATAGCGCCATGTACCAAGCGCTCAAAAGCCTCGGCAGAACCAATGAAGCGCTCTCTTACTTCGAATCATTCTCCCAAAAGAAAAATAAAATCCTCAACGAACAACAAAAACGCCAACTCAATGAATTAGTACTTCAACATGAAATTACCATCAAAAACCTGACCATCCAAAACCAGGCAATAGCACTAAAATCGGAGCGAAATGCCAAACTGACCATCATGGCCCTCGCAGCCTTCTTACTAAGTATCCTGATCTTTATTCTATACCTCTACCTGAAAGACCAAAAACTGAAAGCAACCCTCTTCCAACGAAGCCAAGAACAAGACTTCCAATTGGATACCCTCCGAAAACGGATGGAACTGGAAGCAGAAAAAAAAGAAACCTACGCCCTGCGAATCGCAGATGCAGCTGATGAGGAAACCCAAGAGCTCGAGGGACTGGAAAACAAACCAAAAGAACTTTTCCTTCAAATCATTAACCTCATCGAAAAACAAAAACTCTTCCTCGAACCAGAACTAGACCAGAAATTTATCATTAAAACCCTAGGCACCAACCGCCAATACCTTTATAAAGCCATCAGCCTACACAGTGATGCTTCGTTCAAAGGTATTATTAACAACTTTAGAATTGCAGAAGCCAAAAAAATGATCTCTGAAGCACTGGAAAATGGTCAAGAACTTAACTTTTCCCAGTTATATAAATTGGTGGGCTTCAACTCCAGCGCCTCGTTCTACCGAATCTTCAAATCAAGCACCGGCCTCTCTCCAAGCGACTACGCCGCCCAATTCCTGGAAGCACAAAAAAAAGGAATGCCTAGTATCCACGACTAAGCGACAACACTCCGCCCTGTTTATTACCGCCTCACCCACGAGCGACCTATCCATCGCTTAAGCCAGTAGACTATTATTATACCTGGAACAACCCGACTCATGGGATCGATGTACCGCTCCATCGGTACGCGCTGCCAATGCCGCGCCAACTTGTCCAATTTGAAACCTGCCGTACCAAAGGTCCGCCAATCCGCTGGGATTTTACCAAAAAAAGCAGGCAAAACCCCGTCATCCGTGAACGGAAAAGCAAAAGCAGCCGTCACACCCCACCGTGACCGCACCCAATCCACACTCTCCAGGGTCTGCCTGACCTGATCCTCCAACGTAAGCGCCCGATACATCGGATGATCCATACTGTGCCCCCCCAAATTAAATCCTTGCCGCACTAAGTCATCCAATTGCTCCAAACCCATATAGGGCCGATACTCCCGTAAAAACAACTCAAAATCCACCCCAACCTGCCGAGCTCGTTCATCCAACCATCCTCGATCCCGGTATCCAATCGATAAATAATCTACCCGGTGCGCTGGATCTGCCTCCACCAGCAAACTGGCTTTATACCGGTACATCAAGGCCCGATTCCCCACGAATGAAGGGTTAATAAAAAAGGTAGCAGGAATCCCTTTCTCCCACAATATAGGGGCAATTACCTCTGCACACTGCCGCAATCCATCATCAAAACTTAAATGAACTACCGGCCTTCCATTCTTTACCTTCCTATCCAATTCCTCTAGTCCAACCGGCTCATAATAACGCAACATCCACTCCAAATCAGCCCGAAAACGTTGAATACTGCATACCGGGTACAAATGCCGGATGTGCGGAGCTGGTTCATCACTCACTAAATGATAAAAAGGCAAAAACAATGGACTACCCGGCCCTGGCTGTAACCAAGAAAACGGCAAACAACTCCCTAAACGTCCAATTAATCCAATCATTCCGGAACCGCCACCCAATAGGTCTTCCGGTCTTTATTGGTCAACTTGTTGTCCACCAACCAAGGATTCATCAACTTCAATTGTCGATAGTTGGTATTGTGCTCCCGCGCAAAATCCCCCCAGTTGGCTACTGGCCCGTTGACCTCAATTAATTTCCCCTTCGGTGGAACAGGATATAAATGATCTTTCGGAATGTTATACTCATATCGCTCAGGCTGCTGCATAACATCCTTAATCGCAACAATCCGAAATGGATAACGCATCGTCTCGTCCGCCGCTAAATTCATCTCAAAAAAATCATTCGCACGCTGCGTCTCCTTATCTTGCTTGATCCGACCATACCCGGCATTATACGCCGCCGCCGCTAATACCCACGAGCCTAAATTGGCTCGAACGTTCTTTAAATACTTGCAAGCAGCACGGGTCGATTTCTCTAAGTGATACCGCTCATCTACCTCCTCATTTACCTCCAACCCGTATTCAAGTGCAGTCCCTTTCATAAACTGCCAAACTCCCCTGGCACCCGCCGGAGATACCGCATTCGATAACACGCTCTCAGCAACCGCCAAATACTTCAAATCGGAAGGAACCCCCTCCTCCTTTAAAATCGGGTCAATCACCGGGAAAATGGCGTTCGCTCGCTTGATCGCTATAATACTTGCCGAATGCAAATACACATTTCTCAATAACTCCGCATCCAACCGCTGCCGAACATCTTCATTATCCATCGGAAAAGGCTCCCCACAAAAATCAAAAGACCTGTTCAAATCAATCGAACGAATTACCTGATCTGGAGACAAAACTCCCGCCCCTCCCCGTTCTTCCTCCCCAAAAGAGGATAAAAATAAGACGCCAATAAAGGCCAATACTACTCCGTTTAACAATAATAGCTTTTTGTTCGTATCCATGCTGCTTACTATTTTATGGGTTAATTGTGTTTACCTATCCAAATGTATAGGAAAAAAAGCACTTCACCTATTTTTTCCCATATTAAAAAAATAGATAATACCGACAAAAGTAAGGGGATCGTTCAACAACTGCCTCACTCTATCAATCATTTAACAAGATTTCTCCGGAAAAACACATATAAAAACGCAACCCTAGGCACCCAACCAATTCTCCAGCCAAGTCCAAAGGTACTCCAACACCACCCCTCGCTCTGGCTCATTATGAATTTCATGGTACAAACCAGGCCACTCTTTGTACAATACATCGCCTGAAAGCCGGGACGCAAACGCAGAGGTCGCTGCGGCAGCAGTAATTCCATCGGCACCACCATGCATCAATAAGGTCGGATAAGCAATTGCCCCCGAATACCGATTCAACCAACTAGCCCCCTCCATCAAGGCAATCCCCGCCGCCGCACTGACCCGGTCGTGTACCAACGAATCCTCGTCATACCGCCGAACCACTTCCTCGTCCCTCGATAATAACCGGGTATCCAGTCCTGTCGGCAAACTCAAGGTAGGAAGCACATACCGCATCAACCGGCCGGACCAAACTTTAATCGCCGGCGGCTCAAAAGCTAGTCGAATCCATGGACCCGTCGCAACCACCGCCTTGATCCGAGTATCCCCCGCCCGCAAGGCATAATTCAATACAATATTTCCTCCCATCGAATGCCCATAAAGAATGAGAGGAACGGAAGGATATTCCCGCTTAACCCTACTAATGAACAAGCCCAAATCGTCTAAATAAGCCTTTAATCCATCCGCATGCCCCCTCTGCCCCCCACTCCGGCCATATCCTTGCTGATCAAATCCCCATACAGCCACTCGCCGCTGATGAAAAAAATCAGCAACCGCCCTGTACCTGCCAATATGCTCCCCTTGCCCATGAATCAACAATACCACTGCCCTCGGATCCTTACAAGCCCAATGAGCACTGTACAACGACTGCCCTCTAGTGGCATCAAAAAATACTTCTTGCATAATAATCGTTCCGTAGATAGACGACAAATATAACAACAAACCAGCTCCTTCACCGTTTTTTAGGAATAAATTCCCAGTGGCAACCAATTTCCCTCCCACATTTTAGACCTTTGCACCAACCTCACCATTCCGCTACCATTCTCTTATGCGAATCGTTTTTATGGGCACCCCTGACTTCGCCGTGCCTAGCCTCCAGATACTCCTCCAACATGGATATGAAATTGCGGCCGTCGTAACTGCCCCCGATAAACCAGGTGGTCGTCTGGGCGTACAAGCCTCCGCGGTTAAACAATTTGCCGTCCAAAACGGCCTGAAAGTACTCCAACCCGAAAAATTGCGCAACCCTGACTTCTTGCAAGAGCTCCGCACCTTAAAGGCCGATCTCCAAGTGGTAGTGGCCTTTCGCATGCTGCCAGAAGTAGTCTGGAATATGCCGCCACTGGGAACCCTCAACCTTCATGGATCCTTACTTCCCAAATTTAGAGGAGCAGCTCCCATCAACTGGGCGATTATTCGGGGCGAAAAAACAACCGGCGTTACCACCTTTTTGCTCCAACATGAAATCGATACCGGCGATATTCTGCTCCAACAACCCATCCCAATCGGACCAGATGAAACAGCCGGCGAACTACACGACCGAATGATGCTCATCGGCGCCCAACTGGTGCTGGAAACCGTCCGCCGACTGGAGCAAAACAGTATTCAAGCACAGGCGCAACCCGATCAGGAAGCAACCCACGCTCCCAAAATCTTTCGGGAAACCTGTGAGATCAACTTTCATCAAACCTCCCAAACCCTTCACAACTTTATTCGCGGACTTAGCCCCTACCCGGGTGCCTGGACTACCCTCCAAGGAAAAACCTTTAAAATACTGCGCAGCTCCCTTCCCCCCGATGCAGTAACAGAAAGCAGTAAACCCATCGGAAGCTATACCACCGACGGCAAAACCTTCTTAAAAGTTAGGACAGAAAACGGCTTCCTCCAACTGGAGGAGGTCCAACTAGAAGGGAAAAAACGAATGACTGTCCGAGAGTTACTGAATGGATACACACTCTTTCAGCCTGACTAGCGCACGACCAACGTTAACTAGTTACTGCGAACCAA
This sequence comes from Chitinophagales bacterium, assembly GCA_046316495.1. Classification (GTDB taxonomy): domain Bacteria; phylum Bacteroidota; class Bacteroidia; order Chitinophagales; family Saprospiraceae; genus M3007. Next base: position 22,452 of record JBKDAM010000120.1, on the reverse strand, counting down.
AACCAACTGCTCGGCCGTTCCAACACGGTTCATATCCATCACCAGCGTGTCCGACGTCAAGCGGGCAATACCAACCATTTTTTCAATCTTGTTCTCGGCAATGGTGTACAATTTCCCGCTGCGCACCCGATAGCTCCCTTTCTCTAACTGGTCACCATAGGTGGCTGTGTAGGAATCGTCCGACTCAAAATGGAACTGAACTCCGGCCTCAACACGACCAGATTCCTCTCCATTGACCGTCCAAGACACCCCCTTCCAGTCGCCCTGCAATAAAGCCTTTGTCTCCTCCTGCTGACAAGCACTCAAGAACAACGTAATGAATACTACTGATAAAAATCGCATACTATTTTTCTATTTTAATAAAATAAAAATCAAAACAAGCCTAAATCAAGGGTATGTCCTAAACAACCGGCTCCCCTACTCCTACCAAGATTCCCTCCCGAATGGCTCGTTGAGCATCCAGTTCCGCGGCTTCCAAAGCCCCTCCAATCAACTCCACCTGAAGACCCGCCTCCTTCAATGGAGCATATAAATCGCGCAAAGACTCCTGTCCAGCACAAATTACTACCTGATCCACTTCCAATAATTGTGCCTTCCCTCCTACCTTAATGTGTAATCCGCGATCATCCACCAACTCGTACTGAACACCACTCAACATCTTTACTCCACGGTTTTTGAGGGCCAAACGGTGTGCCCAGCCAGTGGTTTTTCCCAGTCGAGCCCCCACTTTCCCTTCAGAGCGCTGCAAAATCCACACCTTGCGATCAGCCGGCAAAAGGGGCATCGAGACCAATCCCCCTCGTTGAGCATACGAGGGATCTACTCCCCACTCCTTCAAATAATGGTCAACAGAATCAGCAGACGGAGCGCCAGTTGTCAGTAAAGTCGCTACATCAAATGCAATTCCCCCAGCGCCTACCAAGGCGACGCGCCTCCCGGGTGCTACCTTGCCATTTAAAAGATCCAAGTAGGATACCACCATTGGATGCTCTATTCCCGGCATAACAGGCTGCCTGGGCACCACCCCGGTGGCCAGTACAACCCGATTAAAGTTGCCTTCCAGTAACTGCTCTGGCACCACGCGGGTATTCAAATATACCTTTACCTTTCGAAGCTCCAACAAAGAGGAATAATATCGAAGAGTCTCATAAAACTCTTCTTTACCTGGAATACGTTTTGCCAAATTAAATTGTCCACCAATTTCCGGACCAGCCTCAAAAAGATGAACCTCATGCCCTCGACCAGCAAGCTCCGTTGCTGCAGAAAGACCAGCAGGACCTGCCCCTACCACCGCCACTTTTTGCAGCTGCTTAGCCAGCTGGCCATCCGGAGGCAAAATAGTCTCCTGACAAGCACGGGGATTGACCAGACACGAAGCTACTTTTCGGTCAAAAATCTGATCCAAGCAAGCCTGATTACATCCAATACAGGTATTAATTAACTGTGCCCGCCCTTCTTTTGCTTTTTTGGGCAAATAAGGATCCGCTAAAAACGGACGGGCCATGCTTACCATATCGGCCATACCCGCGGCCAAAATTTCTTCCCCCTTTTCTGGTGTATTGATCCGATTGGTCGCAATCAAAGGAATCGCTAACGCTCCTTTGAGTCGTTCCGTCACCCATGCATAGGCTCCTCTAGGAACCAAAGTAGCAATGGTAGGAATTCGAGCCTCATGCCAGCCAATTCCCGTATTGATCATTGTAGCACCCGCTGCCTCCAATGCCTTCGCTAATTGAACCACCTCCTCCCAGGTAGAGCCCTGCTCCACTAAATCAAGCATCGATACCCTGAAAATAATAATAAAATCCGGCCCCACCGCTGCTCGAACCGCCCGCATCACCTCCATCGGAAACCGCATCCTGCGCTCAAAATCCCCGCCCCACTCATCCTGCCGCTGATTCGTCCTTGGAACAATAAACTGGTTTATCAAATACCCCTCACTTCCCATCAACTCCACCCCGTCGTACCCCGCCTCGCGCGCGAGCGCCGCACTGCGTGCAAAATCTTGTATCGTTGCCTTTATCAAACGATTCGACATTTTCCAAGGCTTAAACGGCGAGATCGGTGCCTTCAATGAACTGGGCGCGACCAAAAAAGGATGGCCCGAATAACGCCCCCCATGCAAAATCTGCATACAAATCTTACCGCCTTCCGACTGCACCGCCTGCGTCACCAGTTGATGCCGACGAGCCTCCGACCGATTCGTCATCTTTGCCCCAAATGGCATCAACCATCCCTGCCGGTTAGGAGCAATTCCGCCCGTCACCATTAATCCAACCCCGCCCCGAGCACGCTCCGCAAAATAAGCCGCCATCCGCGTCAAAGACCCACGCTCCTCTTCCAAACCCGTGTGCATCGAACCCATCAAAATCCGATTCGAAAGCGTCGTGAAACCAAGGTCCAATGGAGTAAACAAATTCGGATAATTCATCTTGTATCAGCATTTGAAAAGGAGACCCTCCTCCCAGTTGCAATATTACGCACTATTTTCTGATTCCGTAATCCATTCAACCATTACCTTTGCCCTGTCCTAATCACAACTTTATCCCAGTTTCAACTATGCTCAATACACCCTTAATAGATCGGCACATCGCCCTGGGGGCCAAAATGGCCGAATTCGCAGGCTATAATATGCCTATTTCCTACAGCTCTATCACAGAAGAACACCATGCCGTGCGCAAAGCGGTAGGTGTCTTCGATGTAAGCCACATGGGCGAATTTATCGTAAAAGGAAAAGACGCAACGCTTTTCCTGCAAAGCGTAACCTCCAACGATGTCGCCAAATTAAAAATAGGCGATGTTCAATACTCCTGCCTCCCAAATGCAAAAGGGGGTATCGTGGATGACTTACTGGTGTACCGCCTGGAAGAAGATATGTGCGCAGAAGGCGAACAGGCATTCATGCTCGTGGTCAACGCCAGCAATGAAAAAAAAGACTGGCGCTGGCTGAAACGCCACAGCAAAAGCTTCGAAGTCAAATTAACCAATATCTCCTCCAAAACCGGCCTCATCGCTGTCCAAGGCCCCAAAGCAGCCGAAGCGCTTCAAAAACTGACCGAAATCGACCTCAAAGGAATGGTGTATTACACCTTCAAAAAAGGCCGCTTCGCAGGCTGTAATAATGTCATCGTCTCCGCAACCGGATATACCGGCGCCGGCGGATTTGAAATCTATGCCCGCAACAAAGACATCGCCAAAATATGGGATAAGGTATTCAAAAATGGCGAAAATTACGGAATCAAACCCTGCGGCCTCGGCGCCCGCGATACCCTGCGCCTGGAAAAAGGATTCTGCCTCTATGGCCACGAAATCGACGACAAAACCAGCCCCATCGAAGCTGGCCTAGGCTGGATTACTAAACTCAATAAAGGCGTCAACTTCCCCTCCATCGAACGTTTCCAAAAACAAAAAACAGAGGGCGTCAAACGTAAACTCGTCGGATTCCAACTAACAAGTGAACGCCGCGTACCCCGACAAGGCTATGTCATCGAAAGTAAACGCGGCGCCACCATTGGCTTAGTCGCTTCAGGAACCCACTCTCCTACCCTCGATATGCCCATCGGTACCGGCTACGTTAAAACTAAATTCGCAGAGCCAGGAACCGTTATCCATATCGTTGTAGGCTCCAAAAAACTGGAAGCCACCGTGGTTAAATTACCCTTCTTGTAGCCTAATCGACACAACAAGCGTAATACCCTTCTCCGCAAGATACAGAACAACTCACCGAGATACTCGCAACCGATGAACCCGTCCCACATTCAGTAGCACCGGGGCCACCAGAATCACAGTTGACACTCGGTTGAGCCGTACCAATACACTTGCAAGAATAGGCCACTACAGGCGGGAACGGACCAGCACCAGCGCCAACACACTGCGCTTCAATATCCGCTCCCGCCTGCTTTACTAATCCCCAACCCATGTAATACTTGGCATTACTCGGCGCTTTTAAACAAGCCTCCCGACTAATCGTGAAACAAACCGCCTGTCCAGTACCCGATATAAAAGTAACACACTTTCCATCGTACTGAACACTCGCATTCATCAATACCAAAGGAGCTTCTAATCGCACCTTCCCATCCCCCTGCAATAAAAAAACAGTCTTAGGATACGCAGGATGGTTCTTTACCCAGGCAGCTAAGTGCCCATCCGCAGTAGCGCGAATTTCAACACTGGGTTTCTCCACTTGCACTAGGGCCGGCTCCTGAATAGCAACTGACCAATTGGCTACCGTTTTGTAAGACAAAAAAAGCAGCAGCATGCCTAATACGGCGGTCGAAAAAAAAGATTTAATCGGCATAAGAAGAACAATAGGGTTAGATTGATTGCTTACTCTGTTCGCTTTTCAGCTTCCGCGTCCGTACTCTTTTATGGATTTTCCGAATCGGCTCCCGGCCAAACCAGATCGGCTTGCTTGGTGCAAATATGAGGCGTCGCATTCACCCTGCGCAAGGACAGTTTTGCAAAAAACGGTCAATACTACTTTTGATGCCCTATCCCCCATCCCAAAAATGAATATTTTAAAAAGTGCCATTTTTACAAAATTAAATCCATAAACGCAACTAGATTCCCCTCGGGGAGCGAATCTACTCTACCCTATTCTAAATGAGTCAGCTCCTGCCAGGTATCAACGCCGAAACCAAACCCTTTCCCCGCTTTAACATGGATGTTAGTAAAAAAATTACTCGAAAACGCATAAAATAACGTACTTTGCGGCATCTTATGGCCAAAAAACGCAGACAATTTGCCCCGGGCTTTGACGATGAGCGTATTCCCAAACTGTTTGGGATGCTCTGCCTGTTCCTGTCCTTCTACCTGTTTATTGCCTTCGTCTCTTACCTGTTTACCTGGAAAAATGACCAAGATATCGTCTTCCGATTCTCCTGGGAAATCTTCTTCAGCGATGTACAGGTTGATAACTGGCTGGGACGCCTTGGTGCCTTCCTCGCCGACGCTTTCATGTACTGGGGCTTCGGAATCGCCTCGTTCGGCTTCGTTTACCTGCTCTATAAATACGGGCTCGCCCTGATGCGTGGACTGCCCATCGGCGTTTTGTTGCCTACCCTTCAACGGGTAACCATCTGGATGGTCACCATCTCCGTCATCGCCGCGTTCTTCTTCCAAAAAGCACAGTTCCCCGTTGGCGGTGAATTCGGTAAATCCATCGGAATCGCCATCCAACAGTTCGTCGGTGTGCCTGGAACCCTCATTCTGCTCCTCTTCGGCTTCTTGGCCGTGTTCGTCTGGAACAATAACCCTAACCTCGAATCTTTTACCTGGCAAAGCTTTGGAGTCGAACTCAAAAATGCCGTGAATGACCTGCTCAATGGCAACTATGCCAAACAGAGAAAGGTCCAACCAACGCCCCCTTCCAACGCACGCCCAGCCCCCGCAAAAGCATTCGACTCCCCTATCGCATCCACCATTCTAGAAACTCCGAACAGGGATTTTGATCCAGCCCCCCTCACCCCCACCGACACCATTGAACCAGCCATACTCCCCGGTGAACAACTTCAATTCGATCTCTCCGAACGCAGTTCACTCTTTGCCCCAGTACCCGACAAACCAACCAAACCCCTTTCGGAAGACGCAGAACTGGAAATAAACCTCCCGGCGCCCAACCCAAGCCCCGCTACCTCCGAAGCAGAAGCCTTCGCCGCTCCCGTAGAGGTCATTCAACAAGATAGCCAAAACCTGACCGAACCTTACGATCCCACCCTCGAGCTCTCTAGCTACGAATATCCCCATCTCCAACTCCTCAGCGAATACGATAATACCGCCCTGGAAATCGACCGCGAAGAACTCGAAGCCAATAAAAACCAAATCATCCAAACCTTACTCTACTTCAAAATAGAAATAGAAAAAATTCGGGCCACCATCGGCCCTACCGTTACCCTCTACGAAATTATCCCCGCCAGAGGAGTGCGAATCTCCAAAATCAAAAACCTGGAAGATGATATCGCCCTCAACCTCTCTGCCCTCGGAATCCGTATCATCGCCCCCATTCCAGGAAAAGGAACCATCGGGATCGAAGTACCTAATAAAAAACGCCAAATCGTGGGAATGCGCGAAACCCTACAGGATGACCGCTTCCGCAGAGCAAAAATGGACCTGCCCATCGCACTGGGCAAAAACATCCAAAACGAAGTCTTCGTCGCTGACCTGGCAAAAATGCCCCACCTCCTTATCGCAGGCGCCACCGGTCAAGGTAAATCCGTAGGCATCAACGTTATCCTGATGTCCCTACTCTATAAAAAACACCCCTCCCAAGTCAAAGTCATTATGATCGACCCTAAAAAGGTCGAACTGTTCCCCTACGCCCGACTAGAAAACCATTTCCTGGCGTTCCTGCCCGACCAAACAGAACCCATCGTCACCGACACCACCAAGGTCATCCATACCCTTAACTCCCTTACCATCGAAATGGATACGCGCTACGACTTGCTTAAAAAAGCAGAAGTACGCAACATCACCGAATACAACGACAAATTCATTAGCCGCCGACTAAATCCCAATAAAGGACATTATTTCATGCCCTTTATCGTCCTGATCATCGATGAATTCGCCGACCTGATCATGACCGCCGGCAAAGAGGTGGAACTCCCTATCGGACGACTCGCCCAACTCGCGCGTGCCGTCGGAATCCACCTGATCATCGCTACCCAGCGCCCCTCCGTCAATATTATCACCGGCGTTATTAAAGCCAACTTCCCCGCGCGGATCGCCTTTAAAGTGGCCTCAAAAGTAGACTCCCGAACCATCCTCGATACCGGCGGCGCCGAACAACTCACCGGACGAGGAGATATGCTCCTAAGCGTAGGTGGAGACATCGTCCGACTCCAGTCGGCCTTCGTAGATACCCCTGAAGTGGAAAAAGTAATCGAATTCATCGCCAAACAACGAGGATTCCCCGAACCCTTCTTCCTTCCAGAATTCCACGAAGAAGGCGATCAAGGCAATAACCCAAAAGAATTCAGCCTGTCCGAACTCGATAACCTCCTGGAAGATGCCGCAAGACTCGTCGTCGAAACCCAGCACGGATCCACTTCCATGATCCAACGAAGAATGAAACTTGGCTACAACCGCGCAGGCCGTATCATGGACCAACTAGAAGGCCTTGGCATCGTCGGCCCCGCTGAAGGATCCAAACCCAGAGAGGTCCTCTACTTCGATGTACAAGAACTGAATCGCTTCCTGTCCGAACTCCAAAAACGGAAATAACCGCGCCTTTCTCCCAACCCAGAAGCCAAATCTGCTCGCCCAGCCCCAGTTGAGCGAGCAGATTTGTTTTTATTGTGTTAATTCTGTTAAAATTTTGAAAAGAACGAAACTATTCCCCGCCCGTAGCGGTCTATATTCGTACATTGCAGCCAATTCTTTAATCGTATGCACACATCATCTACATTAACCGCATTGTTTGTAACCTTGTTCTTGGGTATCCAGAGCCTCTCTGCCCAACCTCCCAAAAATAACTCGGTCAAAATTTACCCCAATCCCGCAACAGATTTTATCTCTGTCGAGGAATCCTCCACTACACCCATCGGTTTCCTATCCGTATTCAACCTCATGGGACGAAACCTCCGGGAATACCACTTCGAAAAAGACGAACAATATTACATCGGAGACCTTCCAAAAGGAATCTATTTAGTGTACTTGCAAGACAAAACCCGTAAAACAATCGCCACGCAGCGAATCGAAAAACGGTAACCTTGCTTTCGTCTTTCTGCCTGCCGGCCACCCCTTACTAAGGGCTCCAACAAAAGCAGAAATCTTACTGATTTAGATGGATATATTTGACCAACTACGCCAAGGAGGACCTGTCTCTGTGCAAGATCCTGCTTTCGCAGCGGTAAATGAAGTGGTCCTTCAAACCATTTCTCTCTGCGCAAAACTCAACCAATCCGGCGATCTATCTACCGTCCGTCAGCTGCTGAGTGAAATTACAGGCCAGGCAATTGATGCGTCAACGACCATTTTCCCTCCTTTTTACACCAATTTTGGCCGATTTATACAGCTTGGAAAGCATATTTTTATCAATCACGACTGCTCTTTTCTCGACTTAGGGGGAATTATCTTGGAAGACCATGTTCTCATCGGCCCAAAAGTAAAACTGATCACCGAAAACCACCCCTTGGAACCCGCCCAGCGGAGAGACCTGCTTACACAGCCCATCCTGATCAAAAAAAATGCCTGGATCGGCGCTGGAGCAACCATCCTCCCAGGTGTCACCATCGGAGAAAATGCCGTAGTTGCCGCAGGTGCAGTAGTCACTAAAAACGTTCCAGACAATACAGTGGTGGGAGGCATTCCCGCCCAACTGATCAAAAAAATCGTTTAATCAACCTACTTTTTTCTCCAAATCTGCGTTTCCGTGAAATCCGGATGGTAAGGAGAGGGTGAACGGCCCAACAAGACCGGTTCAAAATACTCCTTTAAATGCTTCGCAAACGCGCGCTGATAATGCAAACGCTCCATATTGTCCAAAATTAAATGGCCATCCGAACGCAGGTGCTCAAAGGACTCCACCATGCACGAAGGCCGTGCACGTCCATCTACCAATACCCAATCAAAAGCAGCCGCCGGATAGCGATGAATGGCTTTTGCATACTTTTCATAACTTAAGTTGGACTGCCCCATTGTGCTACTCACATAATCAGCAGGCACCTCTGGATCACGTACCAAATCGGTCGTCACAGGCTCCCCATCCTGAAAGATTCCCTCCCAATGGCTTATACCCATCTCACTTATTTTTTGAGATAATACCCTGAACCATTCCGCATCGTTCTCCACCGTAACCACTCTGGCTAATCTGTTTAAAAAAAACAAGGTGGAGCCCCCGCCTCCGTACTCAAATAAAGTATGCTCCCGCTCTAAGTGCTCTTGTAAAAAATCAACCGCCTTGAAACTAATCCATGGCTGCTGGTCTACCACCGAATTCCGATTATTGGAAAAAGAAGCCCTCCATCGAGCGTAATACGACCAATGCTGCTGAAAAACAGACGTACTGGAGGAATACCGCAACGATTGATAAAAAAAATAGGGCAGGCTTTTTTTATAGGACATAAATAGAAAAAGACCTTACAAAAAGGTAAAATACAACGATTAGAAAATTAAAAAAGCCGGTATTTTCGAAAAATACCGGCTTTTTTATTAATTAAACCTTACTCAGCGCTCCCCAATTGCTTCACCGAGAAATAAAAAATAGTCCCGAAACCAAATGCCAGCATGGAGTGGAAAAGTACAAACGCTGTATTCTCCGTAGCAATTCCCATGGCCACCGCAGCCGCAAATACCAAGGCCATAAGCCCCTCAGCAATCGTGATCCAACTGATCTTCTTCGCCAGGTAAGTGGCATTTTTAAAGGTCGATTTCTTATTACCCGTGATGCCGTACTTGGGCGTACGCACAAACGAGGACGCCTTACCCATGTATCCCTCAATCACCGCAATCGCATTGTACAACGATAAACCCAGTGAAATGGGCATAAACGTGATAAACAACCCGAAAAAGCGCAGCTTCTCCCAAATAGTGGCCGGAACAGAACGATTTAAAGCAGCAGTAATATTCGCTGTATAGGAAATACCCGCTATCGAAAACAAGCCCAATATAGAGAACGACAAAAAGTGCGTGGAAATACCCAACTCCCGGAAGGCAAACGCCAATGGAATACTGCTGATCGCCGCAATAAATACCCACAAGAATACTCCATAAGCCAATAATTGACTGGTAGCATGCATCTTCTGTATCCAGGTAAGCTTGTTCGCTCCCTCCGTCCAAATCAAGTGAAACAACTTGCGCGCATTCTGAGCACCTCCCTTGTTCCAACGAAACTGCTGGTTCTTCAACCCGTTCATCTCAACCGGCAACTCGGCAGGGCTCTCCAATTTCTCCAAATACTTGATCTTGTATCCCAATATCTGAGCACGAAAGCTCAAATCCAAATCCTCCGTTAAGGTGTCACTCTGCCAGCCTCCTGCTTCATTAATTACATTTTTGCGCCAAACACCCGCCGTTCCATTAAACTGCAGTAACAAATTGCCATAGGAACGACCCGCCTGCTCGACCGTAAAATGCACGTTCAATTGCAAAGCCTGCAACTTGGTTAACAAGCTGTAATCAGCATTGATGTGCTCCCAACGGGTCTGTACAATACCCACACTGCTATCCTCAAAATAAGGCATCGTCGTGCGAAGAAAATCAGGACGAGGCGTAAAATCCGCATCAAAAATGGCAATAAAATCACTCTTAACATGGGGCATCGCATCCTGTAAAGCACCCGCCTTGAATCCTTGGCGGTTTACCCGGTGCAAATGCACAATATCAAACCCCTTAGCCTTGTACTCCGCTACTTTATTCGCCACAATCTGAACCGTCTCGTCCGTAGAATCGTCCAACACCTGGATCTGAAAGCGATCCTTGGGATATTCCTGCGCAGCAACACAATCAATAATGCGCTCCGCAACGTACATCTCATTAAACATGGGTAATTGAACCGTTACAAAGGGAACATTCGGATCCTCTTTGTCATATTGACGGTAATGAATGACCGGATTTGCCTTATGGTACTTTTTGTACAAGTACAACAAATGAAATTGAAAAATACAATACAAGGTTACCGCACTCATGGCGATAAAATAAATCAGCAGCATCAAGTAACCAAAATCGACGAAGGCCTGATACTTCAGCGCTTCAAAAAGCGAATGAATTCCGAACATAAAATTGTCTGGTTGGTGTGGCAGTCTTTACCTGCCTGATAATTTTATTTTTTACAAAAATGAATTCCAATATTATCGTCCTCCCCTAAATCACTGCTCTCCTCTCTCCCAGATTGCCCGCCACTTTTCTCGAAAAATCGTGTATATTATCTTCCATCCCGCCCTAATGGTCCCTTTAATCGTACCACTTACCTTACTCTTACCCGCTGCTCGCTTCCGATACTGAACCGGAATTTCAACGCTTCGTAATCCCTTCCGGGCCGCTTTCACCTGCATCTCAACGGTCCACCCAAAATTTCTGTCCTGCATCTCTAAGGCCAATAAAGCATCCCATCGAATCGCCCTGAAAGGCCCTAAATCGGTAAAAGTGTACCCAAATAACCACTTAATCAAAACCGGAGCCAGCCAATTACCAAATTGCTGTGGCACCGTCATCACTCCTTTTTCCAATCCCCCAGCCATCCGGGAACCAATCACCATATCCGCTTTCCCTTGCACAATCGGACCCACTAACATGGGCAATTCCTCGGGATAATCCGAATAATCACCATCTATAAACACCACTATAGCCGGCTGCTCCTCTTTTGGTAGCATTTGTAAATACTGCATCCCTGCCAAACAAGCCGCTCCATAACCGCGCTGCCGCTCCGTTACCACCACCGCCCCCAACTGCTCCGCTACCACCGCCGTTTGATCCGTCGAACCATTGTCACAAACCACTACTTGCCTCACCCAACCAGCCGGAAGCGACCTCAAAACCAAGGGAAGCGACTCCTCCTCATTCCAAGCAGGTATTAATACATCAATGACCGGATCTGTACGCATATTCCTCGTTCTTAAACTGCCTCCAAAAGCAATTAACCAATTCTCCCCACAAAGATAGGGAAGCAGTTAAGAAAACGTTAAAAAGTTTTAAGACTTTCCTTGTTAAACTTTTGCAAACAAACAAGGTGCCTAACCTCATTTTCCCAAAAAAACAAATAATTATTTCTAAATCGATTCAATTTAAATGTAAATAATTGATTTTATTCAATAAAAAAAGGTTTTTATAAAATAAAATTCTTTTAACAAAAAAAGTAAATTTGTTAAGAAGTTTAACGTCGCCCGGCCAAAACCAACCTCCTTTTCTCAAAAAAAATACCACTTGACTGAAACAGACAAGTGGTATTTTTTCAAATGAGAAACAGGTATTAGTTAACGTCCTCCCCCTGGTTTCTTTTCTTTAGGATCCCGACCCAGTAACCGGTTGAGCAGTTCCTTGGATCGATTCTTATTTTTTTCATCCGTAGAAGGGCCGATCTCTGGATCCGGAACACCCTCGATTCCTTCTACTCCCTCCGGCTCCGCTGGAAGGGTTTTCCCAAACCGCTCTTCCACAATCTGCTGTAAATTTTCGAATCGGTTGGCCTTCAAGGAATCCCGAATAGTAGAATCCTGCATCAACATATACAAGGTGTCAGGAGAAACAGAGATAAAATTAGGACAACTGCAAGCCGAAAGGGTTGCCTCACTCAATTCAAACGATTGCTCCAATAACGACCGATACTTGCGATCGCCCGCCACCTTATTCCAGAAATTGCCGACAATCGGAAGCGCCATGGCAGAACCCTGCCCCAAGCTCATAGAACGGAAACGGACTGCCCTGCTGGGCCCACCCACCCAAGCGCCTGTCACAAGAGTCGGGTTAAAATTGACAAACCAACCATCCGACTGGTTTTGGGTGGTACCCGTTTTACCAGCAAACTCCCCTGCATATACGTAGCTCCGGAAACGGCGACCAGTTCCACGCTCAATTACATTTTGCATCATTTTGGTCATAACTTCTGCCTGCTCTGGATTAAGGGCCTGCACATGTGGCCCCAGCTCGGGCCGGCTTTTCAGCTCCTCCTGGTAATCATAAATCACCTCTCCATTCCGGTTAACCACTTTTAATACAGTCACCGGCTCTGGGCGAAGCCCACCGTTGGCAATAGTTCCATAGGCCTTTACCATTTCAAAAAGACTAATTTCAGCTGCCCCCAAACTAATCCCGTACTCCCTGGGCAAAGTGGAGGTAATTCCCATCCCTTTCGCCAAATCAATCGTCTTTTGAATGCCGGCTTTTTCAATTAATTGCGCTGCAATCACGTTGACCGATTGCGTTAGGCCCCCAATTACCGAGTACCAGCCTCCATAAACTTCATCCGCATTGTGCGGCGTCCAATCAACGAGCGTAACTAGTTCATTCGGCAAGAAAGAACAAGGCTTTACAGAATCTTGCAGCGCCGCAGCATAGACAATTGGTTTGAAGGTAGAACCCACCTGCCGCTTGCTCTGGATGTGGTCGTACTTGAAATACCGGAAATTAGTACCTCCAACCCAAGCTTTAATTTTCCCGGTAGCATGTTCCATCGCCATAAACCCACAATTCAACGTGCAGAAATAATACCGAACACTATCAATGGGCGAAAGCAGCGTATCCACCTCCGCTGTAGGCTGTTTCCACGAAAAAATCGTCATTTTAACCGGCTGCTCAAAAGAAGCCAAAATCTCCTCGTCCGACATACCAGCCTCCTTCGACTGCTGCCAGCGGTCGCTTCGGCGTACTTGTTCATCTATCCACTTATCATCTCCCCAGGGCTTTTCCGTTTTTACCCCTTTCCAATGGGAATCGAACTGTCCCTGAAGGGTTTTCATGTGTTTCTCCACCGCCTCTTCCGCATATTGCTGCATTTTGGCATCTACAGTGGTATAAATTTTCAAGCCATCCCGATAAAGATTATAGGGGGAACCATCCTCCTTGCTGATGTTCTTCAAAATCGCAGGCATCACGGTCGTCCGAAGGTACTCTCTAAAATAAGTTCCAGTCCCCTCGTTGTTGCCATCACCGCCCGTCTTTTTGGTACCAAGCGGTTTTTTTATCAGCACCTCATATTCTTGCTCATTGATTTTTCCTTTGTGAATCATTTCTGCCACCGTCTTCATTTCCTCCGACTCAAACTCGAATTGCTGGTTTTGCAGCATCCTTCTCAATACGAGGTTGCGTCGCTTGGTGGAATTCTGTGGGTTCCGGAGTGGATCAAGAGCGGTGGTCGCTTTGAGCATTCCAATCAAGGTTGCTGCCTGCTCTGCCGTCAAGTCCTTCGCTTTTTTATTGAAAAAATACTTGGCAGCCACGTTGATTCCGTAGCGGTCCCCACCAAATGGAACCGTATTCAAGTAAAGATTAAGAAGTTCCTCTTTATTATAAATGCCCTCCAACTTGATCGAAATGATGTTTTCTTTAATCTTATTGATCAGCATACTTATTCCAGGAATCCAGTAATTCCGCCGAGGATACAAGTTTTTTGCCAACTGCTGGCTCAACGTGGAACCGCCACCTGTCTCCTGATTGCCCATGGCGATTCCTTTTACTGCACGCAACCAAGAAGTAAGATCAATCCCGCTGTGCTCGAAGAAGCGTTTATCTTCCGTAGCCAAAAGTGCCGTTACGACGTAGGGAGAAATATTTGATAAATTGATGGCCGTCCGATTTTCAATGTAATATTTTCCAATCAACACACTATCGGCCGAATAGATCTCCGTTGAATTGGCCGTCTCAATGTTGCGAAGCTCTTCGCGGTTCGGCATATGCCCGAATATTCCCATCCAAACCAGCAAAATCAGGGCTAGCAAAAATTGAAGACCACGCTGAGCGATCCTTGCCCCTATTTCCACTACCCGAGCAGGAAGCGGGTGTTGTTGACGGTACACTGACCACCTGGCCCGCAAAGGAGCCGTCCATTGCTGCCAAGTAGCCTCCATCGGGGCGACAACAGGCTGAATGGGAGCCCAAATGGCCGCCAGAACAGAGCGAACCGGAGCCATTAACTGCTGCCATACCGTTTGAATACGACGAAAAATAGGGTGATTTAGGACTGATTTGAATAGATCGAGCATGAAAGATTTCTGACAAATTTTGCAAAGATAGTAAAAACGTCGAATGCGCTGTTTTCTTGCCGCAACCCTATGATTTAGCTTTAAACGCGGCAATGGCTGCTTTGGAAAATTCCGATAGCGACAAGGATCCGCTAATCGCAGCACGCTCCGTCAATAAAGTGTCCCAATGCTCCGTTCCTTGCCAAAAAATTCGCTTCAGCCCTTCCAACGCCTCCGGAGAAGCCGCACACAACTCCTCAGCAAACTTCACCAAATGCGCATCCAAGGCCTCATGGTTTTCAAATACCTTTTGAAACAACCCTTTCTGCTCCGCCCAAGCAGCAGACTGCCACTCCGAGGGTGACAAAGCCAGCTGTGTAAAGGCCGCTACCCCTACTTTGCGTTCTACCGCAGGCCCAATCACAAAAGGACCGAAGCCCACTGCTAACTCACTCAATCGAATGGACGCATATTGGGTCGCAAAACAGTAATCCACTGCAGCCGCCAAACCGACACCACCGCCCACAGCTTTCCCATGGATACTCCCAAGTATGATCTTCGGACAAGTCCGCATTGCATTAATTACCTGCCCAAATCCGGAAAAAAACCGATGGGCCGTCTCAAAATCCTGAATAGAAGCCAACTCATCAAAACTCGCGCCCGCACAAAAAGTCTTGTGCTGGGCACTTCTTAACACAATTACCCGAACCTCATGGTCTTGGCCCAGTCGGTTAAACGCTGCCGCCAATTCTTGCAACAATCGCCCCGGCAAGCTGTTATGATTCGGGTGAAAAAACTCTACCGTTCCTACTCCATTGGGAGAGATAAACGTCTGTACATATCCTTGTTCCATCATCATACAATATAGTTGGATGCAAAGGTAACAGAACTCTTTCTTTCAATTGGGAGGCTTCGACTACCTTTGTGTGTTTTTTAATCTTTTTTGAAAAAATATTGTCTGCTATTAAAGACAAAACGAGTCCCAAGCCTCTTTGTTGACCACAACGGAACCAAAATCGAACAACCATTAGATGCATCTCTTTATAATTCCCAGCATACAAGCCTTTTCTCTATGCAATTTCCACAACCGCTCTCGGTTCAATCCCTCGCACAACGATTTAATGCCGAAGTAATTGGCGATGCTAGCCTGTTTGCCACCGGCATCAATGAAATCCATAAGGTAAAAGCCGGCGACATCGCTTTTTCCGATGTAAAAAAATACTTTGAAAAAACCCTTTCCAGCGCCGCCACCATTCTGCTGCTCAATGAACCAGCCGAATGCCCGCCCGGAAAAGCGATCCTAGTAGTACCCAACCCATTTGAGGTGTACAATACCTTAATCAAGGAATATCGTCCCTTCGAACCCCTCACCACCCCCGTGCACCACCTCGCACAAGTCCACCCAAGCGCTTTCCTCGAACCGGGAGTCATCCTAGCCAACCACGTCTCCATTGGTGCCAACACGTATATTCAAGCCAATACCTACATTGCAGAACACAGCCACATCGGTTCCAATGTGGTCATTGGCCCTAATTGTAATATTGGGGTAGATGCTTTCTACTTCAAAAAACACACCAATGGCCAGTTCGAGCCTTGGCGCTCTGGCGGGAGGGTGATTATTGAAGATCATGTCCACATCGGTGCCGGCTGTACCATTTCCAAAGGGGTCAGTGGAGACACCATCATTGGAGAAGGCAGCAAGCTCGACTGCCAGATCCACATTGGCCACGGAGCAGTCATCGGAAAAAATTGCCTTTTCGCTGCTCAAGTGGGTATTGGAGGAAAAACCATTATCGAAGACCGGGTTGTTTTGTATGGACAAGTAGGCGTAGCGCAAGCCCTTCACATTGGCGCAGATGCAATCGTACTCGCCAAATCAGGGGTCTCCAAGTCCCTCCCGGGAGGAAAAGCTTATTTCGGCATCCCGGCAGAAGAAGTACGGGAAAAATACCGCGAACTCGCCGCATTGCGGCAATTGCCAGAGTGGATGAAAAAAGGGAAATCCTAGTTGAAAACCATTTAAAAAATAAATACATTTACCTAAAAATCACCTAAAAAGCCTCATTTTTCATAAATATGAAGCGTTTTCTGCTGAAATCCGTTAAAATCGTCGGCCTTTTGCTCGCAATCGCGGCCATCACCTATGCGATAGGGCCTCAGCCACCAACACCCGCCTTTGCCGTTCCCGCCTACCAGCCCAGCCCTACCCTGCAAAGCCTCGAAGCAGACATCGCTGCCACAGAACAAGCAGAACCAGGTATCAAACCGGGCTGCAAAGCAACCATCCTTTGGGCCGATAGTAGCCGAAAAGAAAAAACCAAATACGCCTTCCTCTACCTACATGGATTCGGTGCCAGCCGACAAGAAGGAGCTCCCGTGCACGAACACCTCGCCCGGCAGTTCGGAGCCAACCTGTTCCTCGCCCGTCTCGATGAGCATGGAGTGGAAGAGGGCGATCAAAACCTACTCGAACTCACTGCAGACTCGTATGTAGAATCAGCTGAACGGGCTTACCAAATTGCCAAACAACTCGGTGATACGGTGGTCATCCTAGGAACCTCCGCTGGTGGTGCGCTTGGCTTGTTTTTGGCCTCCCGTCATCCCGAAATCAAAGCCTTGGTTACCTGGTCACCTTGTATCCGGCTTTTTACCGGGCTATCCGGTGTGCTGGCTGGCCCCTGGGGCCTACAATTAGCCCGCCTGCTCCGGGGCGGAGAACACAATGACTGGACATTTAGAAAACCAGAAATGGTCCATTACTGGACGAACCACCAGCGCTTCGAAGGCATCACTCAGTTCGCGGCCTTCCTTGAAAATGCGATGGTGCCCGCTACTTTCCAAAAGGTGAACTGCCCCGTTTTTGTAGGCTATTATTATAAAAATGAAATGGAGCAAGACCGCGTAGTCTCCGTAGAGGCCATGCTCGAAATGCTTCAACAACTCGGCACCCCGCCCAGTCAAAAACGAGCCATCGCATTCCCGGACGCAGCAGACCATGTCATTGCGTCCAGTATTACTTCATCAGATTGGGAGGGAGTAGAAAGGGAAAGTGCACAATTCCTGTTAAGCGTGCTTCATCCCTAAATGCTAACTAGGACTTTAAGCAGCAGATCGGGCTCAGACTGCACCCTTCCTTTCCAGTCGGTTCAGCCTAAGCCCTCTTTGCCATTTCAAACGGTTTGTACTCCAGTTATACAGGATCAACAAGCACTCATGTGTTTCTTGTTGATCCAAAGTTGATGTTTTCCTTTGAAATGACAAGTGCCCATTTAGTAATTGGCCGGTCTGGTTGAGTAATTGGCGGTTTAAATTAGTATTTGGATTTTGCCCTATCCTAAATATTGAAAAGACAGGTGAATTTCAGTGCCCGATGGCCGTCCAGTTTCGTCGTGCAAATCGTTCACCTCAAACCGAAAATCAGAGAAAATAGTAGAAGACAATCCTGCAAATCGGTCGCTACTGATCTGCATCCCCCTTGAAGTACGCAGTAGGTCAACACTTCCCCGTGCAGCTTGTGCAGCAGCACGCCCTATTCCATTATCGCGAATATGGATATGGCAATAACCTTCCTTCAAATCAATCGTTAGCCAAATCTGCTTGTCCTTGCCCGCCTTCGGCAAAAGCCCATGCCGTATCGCATTCTCGACATACGGCTGCAATACCAAAGGAGGCACTTCAATCATCGTCCAGTCCGAGGCATCTGGCAACTCCAGCTGAAAGACAAAAGCATCCTTGAAGCGAATCTGCTCCATCTCCACATACTGCAACAAAAAATCAACCTCGTCTTCCAAAGAAATCAAACTCTGCGTCGAATAATCCAATACGCGGCGGACTAAGGTGCTAAACAAATCAAGGTAAGCCTCCGCCGTTTGCCGATCCCCATTAATCACCTGCCATTTTACCGTATTCAAACTGTTGAAAATAAAATGCGGATTGATCTGAGCACGTAAACTGGCCAGCTCCAGCTCCGTTAACCGTTTTTTAAACTGAAGTTCTGCCTGAATGGCTCGTTGCCTGCGATACAGATATCCTAACAAGCCCCCCACCAAAATAAGCAACACCAAACCCCGAAACCACCAAGTCTGCCACCAAGCCGCCAATACCTCCATCTTTACCTCCAAAGTAGACTCCGGCCAGTAGTTTCCAAGTGCATCCGCTACCTGTATCTCAATCCGGTAGTTCCCAGGAGGCATATTCCAAAAACTAATTAAATTGTTGTTGTCCAAATACGTCCAATCCGATTCCTGCCCTCCTTCAATTAACCGATACCGAAGGTGTAACCGGGCCGTCAACCAAAACGGCTGAACCGCCAACCGCAACTGAACGCCATTCTGTGGGTATTTCAACAACAAATCCTGCCCGCCACGAAGGGTATCCGGCTCCGCCATCCCAATAAGATAGGCCTGCCATACCGATACCAATGGCTTACTTACAGAACTCAAAACAGAATCAGGGTGAAATAAAAAATAACCACCCTCCGTGCCCAAGTACATTTGTCCACCCGGGACAGTATCCAGTGCAAACAAGCCGCCCTCCGGCAAACCGAACTCCTTCCCGAAGGTCTGAACCTCAAGAGTCCCCGCATCCAAACGAAAAAGGCCCTCCTGAAAAATCCCCCAAATATTGCCGTGCAAATCGCGGGTCATATCCGATACCTCACTTAATAAAGGAGCATTCTTATCCATAATTAATGGATAATAAGCCGAAATCCCATTTTCCCTCCAATTAAAATAGCCAAGCCCCTCCCCTACTCCTCCCAACCACAACCGACCATTATCATCATGTGCTAAGGTCATAAAATCAGCAATTCCTACACCGCTCTTCTGAAAATCTGATTGCCGAAAGGTCGAAAAGGTTTTTCCACGGTCAGCACTCATCATTACCGACACATCGTTGACCGTCCACAACCTGCCGTCTGGAGTAGCATGCACATCATTAAACCAAACCATCTTGGCGGGTGGACTGCCGGGAATGGTGTCAAAAAAAGTAAACCATTTCTCTTTCCATCCCGATTTTTCCACCTGAATCCGGTGTAATCCCCTCCGGGTCCCTAACCAGATCAGTTCGTCTTTTTGATTAAACGAAGATAAGATCTGAATATCGGTATCCGAGCGGGTTAGGCTATCGTACACGGGCAAATACTTCAATCGAGCTAATTTAGCCCGCTCGTCGTACCGGTATAGCCCCCTCCATCCAGCAATGTAAAAGGCTTTATCCGGTCCCAAAAAACCGGACTTGAAGCCAGTGTCATCCAGATGTCGAGCAATCGCTATCTGCTCTAACTGGGCAGTCTTTCGATGCCGCTTAAAGAAAAAGGGCTGATTCGTAATCAAATAATCGTGCTCCCCCTTGCCCGCTACCAAATGGTGCATACTAACCCCCGTTTGGTATTTCTGAAATAGTTGTCGCTCCCGGTAAACAAAGGCAAGCCCTTGTCGGCCTGCTTTCATCAGGCACCAAGACCGATTGCCTATTGCCATCACCTTGTATACCACCGCATCAATATTGTGATTTAACTCGGCCGAAGCATCCAGATCTCTATACAAGGGTAATAACAGCGAACAAGTACTGGTAGGAATATGATAGGAATAAATACCGTAATCACGAGTACACAACCAAAGTTCCTCACTTGATAACGGCGCAATCGCCGTGATCAAGCTTAAATCCACCCCAGACGCCGAAGCGACCCGCCGCTCCCAACACAGTTGCCGGGTATCAAAAATATGCAATCCCTTCCCCCATCCTCCCATGTACAATTTCCGATCCGTATGCAGGTATATTTCATTGGAAGGAGGCTGGGTAGAAAAGGACGGATCTAAGGGATACAAACTCACCTCCTGCGTCCGGTGATTCCAATGGTACACCCCGCCTACTCCTGTCAACCAAGCATCTCTGGGCTCCAGCGGGTCGGCTACACCTTTGTAGACGATGTCCATTCGCATGGTTTTTTCTAACTGATCAAAGTGTTCCGTTGGCACATAATAGGTAAAGGTTTTCTTCTCCTTATGGAAAAAAGCAAAACCATTCCGCTCAAAAATAAGCAATACCCTATCCTCCAAATCCACTATGTCATCAATCAAGGCATTGCGCAATCCCACCGTATCTGCCTGATATCCTTTGTAGTGCGTCAAACGCCCATCTTCCTGTAAAACACCAAAACCATTGTTGACAAAAGCCAAGTAAATCACCCCCGACCGGTCAATCATGACCAACTTAACCTGGTTTAACTGCTCCTTGTTCTGTTGACTGTATAAGCGGATTCGTTCATAATTTAAACCATCGTACCGAAACAAGCCTATGTTGGTCGCCATCCAAATCGCCCCACTGCTATCCCTTGCTATGTCATTGACCGCCTGGGTCGGCATGGAATTTTCTCGATTCAAATGCCGAACCGACAAGTACTGAGCTACTATATCTGAAGGAAGCGCCCAAAATAATAGAAACAGCAAAAGCAGTGTCCTAAAACCCCTCATATAATCTTAAACAACTGATCTTTTCTGTTTTTGGAAATTGGAACCATTACTCCATTCGATAGTATGATTCCTCCCGACTCGCCCTTGATAATGGTCCGAACAGCCTTTAAATTCACCAAATAGGAGGCGTGCGCCCTGTAAAATCCATGTGGCGCTAATAATTCATCAAAGTACTTCAAGGTTCTCGCTACCAATACCTTCCGACCATCTGAAAGATTGATCGTGACGTAGTTGCTCTCTGCCTGAGCATATAAAATTTCGTCAATTTCTAGAAAATGAATCTGATCACCTACTTGCACCGTGATCCGTCTTGCTTTCCCACCATCCATCAAATACTCCTTTAAATACTGGAGCGACTCCACACTCACCAGCTGCGTTTTCTGCTGGCGTTTCACAACCAAACGATCCACCAGCTCTCGCAACTCCAAGCGCTTAATTGGCTTCAATAAATAGTCAAAAGCCCCCAACTTAATTGCATTAATTGCATACTTGCTATAAGCAGTAGTAAAGACCGGGTAAAAGGAAGCATTGGGAAATTGTTGCAACAGCTGCAACCCATTCATCTCCGGCATCTCGATATCTAAAAAAACAAGGTCTGGCTGAAACTCCTGTATCGCCTCAGAACCCTTCTTCGCCCCCTGACAACTCGCCACCACCTCCAATTCCGGGCATTCCTGTTCAATATTCCAATTCAATAAAGAAAGACTATCCTGCTCATCATCAATGAGGACAGTTTTGAATCTTTGGCTTATCATAACAATCAGTTTGGTTAAATTTTAGTAGTTATTTTTCTACCTTCTATTAATTTGGCGGCCAAATATAGTGGTTTTTAATGGTTAATTATTAATGGTTAAGGGTTAATGGAGCCTATCAACTAGATTAACAAGGCATCCTTAGAACTTGACTCAGAACTACACCTGCATTCCATATTTAACAATTGGAAAACGAGCAAAATGCTCACCACCCGCCCGTGATCATGAATGTCGAACGACTAAATAAAAAAATGGGCAGCAAGCAAAATGCTCACCACCCATTTTTTATCTACAATCAATCATTAACAATTAATCATTAACAATTAACCATTAATAATTAATCATTAACCATTGATCATTGCTTTCACGGATTGATCTTTGTCAGTTTCCACTTTGTAGTACAAGTTGCCTACGCCGTCTACCAACTTCCGGTCTACCGTGAATACGTTGTATCCTTTCGCAAACTGGCCTTTCGCCGTGTACAGAATCCGGCCCAAAGCGTCGTAGATCGTCAGACGTGCTTCCGCTGCTTCTGGCAAGTGGAATCCAATCTGGGTCTTGCTTACCCATGGGTTCGGTACGTTCTGGTACAACTCAAAGCCTACCGTGCTGATCGTC
>JBKDAM010000119.1:0-23714 GCA_046316495.1 Chitinophagales bacterium | reverse complement strand
GATTTGATGTGTTCAGCGTTTCATTGGATGGAGCAGACCCTCGTCAGAATATGCCAGCGGATGAAATGGCTCGCCGGAAATCGGATGGAAAGGCTAAATGGATTCAAGCCATTGCCCAGGATAAGCTGGAGTGGCCAAGCCATGTGAGTGACCTTCAGCATTGGGGCTCTGCCCCTGCGGCGGTATATGGGGTTAACTCCATTCCACGTACCTTTTTGATTGATCGGACTGGAAAGATTATTGCCATTAACCCACGGACAAATTTAGAGCAAGAAGTATTGAAGGCACTTTAATTGGTGCTGATTAACTATATGGAAAGCGCCCGGTTCCTGCTGAAGGAGTCGGGCGCTTTTTATTGGAATGAATCTAGGTTCTTTTGAAGCTGAACGTAATGGAGCCTAGTTAAGGCAGCCCCAATTCACATTTAAGAACTTCAAACATATTCATCCAGCCGTAAGAACCGGAGGTTAGGCGTTTTTATCGATACAATTTAAGTCCTCAAATGCCTGACGAAGGCGAGCGACAAAAGCGGTTTCGCCTGCGCGTAACCAAACGCGGGGATCATAGTATTTTTTGTTGGGCTTATCTTCACCCTCTGGGTTGCCGATTTGTGCCTGTAGGTATCCTTTTTTGCTTTCGTAGAATCCACGTACACCGTCCCAAAATGCCCACTGCATATCGGTATCGATGTTCATTTTTACGGCACCGTATTCAATTGCCTCACGGATTTCCTCCTGTGTTGAGCCGGAGCCACCATGGAAAACGAAATTGACCGGTGTTTTTCCACTTAATCCGTATTTTTCCCGGATGTAATCTTGAGAATTTTTCAGGATAACGGGTTGCAGTTTGACATTACCGGGTTTGTAAACTCCATGTACGTTTCCAAAGGCAGCGGCAACGGTGAAGCGTGGGCTGATTTTGCTCAGCTCTTCATAGGCATAGGCTACTTCAGAAGGCTGTGTGTACAAACGGGAGGAATCTACGTCTGTATTGTCTACTCCGTCCTCTTCGCCTCCGGTAACACCCAACTCAATTTCGAGGGTCATCCCCATTTTGGCCATCCGTTCGAAGTAACGGGCAGATATTTCGATGTTTTCGTGCAAGGACTCCTCGGAGAGGTCAAGCATATGGCTGCTGTAGAGCGGGTAACCATTTTTGTCAAAAAAACGTTCGCCGGCCTCTAATAGTCCATCTACCCAACCAATGATATTCAAAGCGCAGTGGTCGGTGTGTAGGATCACGGGTACACCGTAGGCTTCTGCCATTGCGTGAACGTGCTGTGCTCCTGAGATTCCACCAAGGATGGCGGCCTTTTGTCCCTCGTTACTCAAGCTTTTTCCTGCAAAAAACGCGGCTCCTCCGTTGGAGAACTGAATAACTACGGGGCTATTCACAGCTGCTGCTGTTTCAAGCACTGCGTTCACGGAGTTGGTGCCAATTACATTGACAGCAGGTAAGGCGAAATTGTGTTCATTCGCGTAATTGAGCAGGTCGGTTACTTCTTGTCCGTGCAGTACACCGGGTCTGAATTTTGCCATTGTATTAGGTTGTATTGATGAAAAGTAAGGAACGTCTTTACACGGGAATTGCGGTTGTGGATGAGCCCCACAACCGCAATCTGATCTTATTTAGTAGGTATAAAAAGTGGGCGTGCAGTTATTGCTCGGTGGCCACCAGGTAGCGTTCCGCATCGAGTGCAGCCATACAGCCTGTTCCTGCTGCGGTTACAGCTTGGCGGTAGACTTTATCTTGAGCATCACCACAGGCGAAGACTCCCTCGATGTTGGTGTGGGTACGTCCTGGGTTGGGTAGGCTAATGTAGCCACTGTCATCCAGGGTAATCCAGTCTTTGAAAATATCAGTATTAGGTTTGTGCCCGATGGCAACAAAGAAACCGGTTACATTCAAGACTGTTTTTTCGCCCGTTTTGTTATTCACCACGCGAATACCCTCGACGGCTTGTTCGCCAAGCACCTCCTCGGTTTCGGTGTTCCAGTGCACCTGTATTTTGGGGTTGTTCAACACGCGCTGCTGCATAATTTTAGAAGCGCGCATTTCATCGCGGCGTACGATGAGGTGTACTTTTGAGCAGATTTTGGCAAGATAAGTACTCTCTTCGGCAGCGGTGTCACCTGCTCCAACGATAGCGACCTCCTGATTCCGGAAGAAAAAGCCATCGCAAACTGCGCACGCGGAAACCCCTCTATTTTGTAAGGTATCTTCACCCGGAATTCCAAGCCATTTGGCGCTGGCGCCGGTGGCAATAATTACAGCTGGGGAGTGGATTTCATGGCCGCTTTCGGACCAGACCTTGTGAATTGGGCCTGTGAAATCTACTTTTGTGATGATTTCGTGGCGGATATCCGTTTCAAAGCGTTCTGCTTGTTTCTGGAAATCTTCCATCATCTCGGGGCCCTGACGTCCATCTGGATACCCTGGGTAGTTTTCTACTTCATTGGTGATCATCAACTGCCCTCCTGGTTGAGGGCCAGTGTACATCACGGGCTTGAGGCCGGCACGTGCTGCATAGATGGCAGCTGTGTAACCTGCGGGGCCTGAGCCGATAATCAAACATTTTACTTTTTCCATAATATTGACTGCAAAGGTACAAAATTCAAAAGAGATGCCATCTTTGCACTTGATTCTTTCTTGATTGCTAAACGCTTTATTCAAAATTTATGTGCGCCAAGTCACAGCTTGCCTCCTTTGCCTGGGCGGATCGCCTTCGAAACCTGGCTACTTTTATGGTAATCGCCATCCATGTTTCCGGCCCTTTGGCGGAGCAGCTTCCGGATATGAACACCTGGGAATGGTGGTATTCTAACTGGTGGGATGGTATTTCAAGGGCTTCTGTACCCTTATTTGTCTTGTTGAGCGGCGGGCTTTTATTAACAAAGGATTATCCAACGGGTGATTTTCTTAAAAAACGCTTGAGTAGGGTTTTAGTTCCGGGGATCTTTTGGATGATTGTGTACCTGCTATATGGCTACCTGGCCAGGAAGGAGCCTGCTACGATCCCGGAGGCTGCTGTTCGGCTGGTAGAGGGACCTGTTCATTATCACCTTTGGTTTATTTACCTGATAACCGGCCTCTATTTTGTGTATCCACTTTTACGACCTTGGGTTCGACAGGCTAGAGATCGGGATTATTGGTATGTTTTTGTTCTTTGTGCTTTGGCCGCCTGGGGATACAAACTTGGAGCTACTTTTTTTGACATAAAACTGGGTTTGTATGCCGAAACGTTCAGTAATAATGTGGGATATTTTGTGCTGGGTGCTTACCTGATTCAAAAGCCACTACCCGGGGAAGCTGCTAATAGCCTTCTTTCCACTTGGCCTTATTCCAGAAGGCAGATGACGATCGCTTCTATTGTCTTGATTCTATTGGGCTCGACCTTAACCGTGGTCGGAACGTACTATGCCAGTGTTTTTTTAAATGAAGGGAAATTTCATCGGTATTTTTACGATTACCTGACGCCCAATGTTGGGATGGCAGTGATTGGATTCTTCCTGCTCGCGCGTTTACAATGGAATAAAATACCCTTGCTGGAGATCGAAAAGGAATTGGCCAGTGCCAGTTTCGGGATTTACCTGGTTCACGTGCTGGTGATGGATTGGTGGGCCCAGTGTGGATACTGGTTTGGGGCAGCGATACCTCAGCGCAGCATTCCAGTGATCGTCCCCATCGTGTATATTTCTAGTTTTTTATTGGTAAAAGTTATCCAGACCTTGCCATTTGGGAAACGGATTACCTAAGTAGAGTAGTGGCAAGGTAGATTGGAAACACAGAACAAAATGACAAATGTAATTCGATTTGGAAGGCATTGGTATTGGATGCTGGTTGCTACCTTTCGCTTATTGCTGGGTTTTGCCTTTGCAGCGCGTTATTTCAAGGAGCGTACCTACCGTGATCTTCAACTTTCAGAACCTACGTTTTTTTCCAGCAAGGAGAAGCGTCGGTTGAAACACTATTTTTATGGTGGCACGTTCCTTCAACTTCTATTTGAGACCTTGCAGCCCAAATGTCGCTCCAATGATCAGGGATATCGGTTATCTAATTTAGCGGCGCTCGCGTATTATTTTGATGACTTATTAGAAGTATCGCAGGAGCAGGAGCTACAGGGATTTAATTGGAAAGATCAACCGAAGGCATTTGGGCAGCGTATGGATGATCACCGGCAACTTGCCTTGCATTTTTTGGAGAACCTGCATCGGCAAATGTCCCTGGATCGTCAAGCAGCTTTTGATCAGGTAATGCACCGGGTATTTAACACCGAGATGGCTGCCAAACAACATCCTCCGAGCGATTTGGATGCTCTTATTCATCATGCGGCAGAGAAGGGTGGGTATTCTGTACTCTTATTCAGGCAGCTTTCACCCATCGCACCGAGTGCGCTGGAGGAAAGTGCCTTATTTGCATTTGGCCATTTAATCCAAGCTTGTGATGATATTTTTGATGCCTGGTTCGATATACAGGAAGGAGTCCCAACCTTTGCCACTTATTTATTGCAGAGGGGGCAACTTTCTACTTTATCCGACTTATTTGAGCGGCAAGTGGAGGTAACTCATACCGCATTTTCTTCCAGTGGAATGTCGGCAGCTCAGGTGGAAACGGCATTGCGCATAGTGCATTACATAACGGCCATTACCCGTGTTTGCCTACAGCATTACCAAAAAATGGTAGACAAACACGGGAAATTACTCCTTGATAACCGAGCTGCGATGGTGGTTGATATGGAACGTTGGAACCATCGGTTCGCAACTGCTTTTGAACTAGCCTTGCGTTTCCCTTAGGCGTTCATGATAGATTCAATTTCATCAGCCTCAATTGGAATTTGACTAAACAAATCTAGTGGGCCTTGGTCCGTGACCAGGATATCATTTTCCAGCCGGATTCCAAACCCTTCTTCTGGGATGTAAATACCCGGTTCACAGGTAAACACCATTCCAGCCTGGAAGGGATCGTATCGATTCCCTAGGTCGTGGACATCTAAACCGAGGTGGTGGCTGGTACCGTGCATAAAGTATTTTTTATAGGCGGGCCAGTTCGGATCTTGGTTCTGAATATCTGTTTTGGAAATAAGACCCAGATCCAGCAGTTCACTTTCCATCATCCGTGCGACCTCCTTGTTGTATTCTTCTAGGAGATTACCTGGAACCAAGAGTGCTCGTGCTTCTACTAGTACTTTTAAGACGGAATTATAGACTGCTTTTTGTCGGGGACTAAATCGTCCGTTCACGGGAATGGTTCGGGTGAGATCAGCGGCATAATTGGCATACTCGGCTCCGAAGTCCATTAGCAGCAGGTCACCATCCTGACATTGTTGATTATTATCAATATAGTGGAGTACGCAACCATTTTTACCGGTGGCAATAATGGGCGAGTAAGCGTGCCCGGAGGCGCGGTTTCGAATAAACTCATGAGTGATTTCTGCTTCCACCTCGTATTCCCACACACCTGGTCGAACAAACTTCATAACCCGGTGAAATGCGGTGCCTGTGAGGTCGATTGCTTTTTGGAGGGTGGCAATTTCCCACTGGTTTTTGATGGTTTGCAGTTTTTTCAAAAGGGGCTGAGCACGGTGAATCGGATGTCCAGGATAGTCTCTACGTATTTCTTTCGCATAACGTTGGTCGCGCGATTCTACCGGTGTTATAAATTTATCATGTTCGTTGAAGTTGAGGTAAATACCTGAAGACAGGTTAATTAGTTCCCTCATTACCACAGGACCCTCGTCCAGGAAGTACACTTTTTCGATGCCGGAGATTTGTCTGGCTTCCTCTTTGGTTAGTTTATGGCCTTCCCAAACGGCGATGTGTTCGTTGGTGCGCTTGATAAACAGCACTTCCTCGTGTTTTTCTTTAGGGCAACCAGGAAAGAGGAACAACATACTCTCTTCCTGATCGATACCTGAGAGCCAGAAAAGACCGGTGTTTTGCCGAAAAGGGAAGTATTGATCCCCGGATCGGGGCATTTGGTCGTTTGAGTTGAAGATAGCAACAGTTCCGGGCATCATTTCCCGCACGAATCGACGGCGGTTGTGCTGGAAAAGTTCCGTGGCGAGCGTTTCGTAGCGCATAATTTAGTGTTGATTAAGTGAATGGGAAGAAAAGGGTATGGGTTAGCTGCTATTCTTCTTCGTCCGAATGGCCGGAAGGGTAGGTGAGGTCTCGTTGGTCAGAGTCTCCTTCTGCGAGGGTTGACAATTGATCCAAGTTTTTCTGGAGTTGGGCAACTTGTTTTTTTTGCACCTCCAATTGTTCTAACAGCTCCGCTTTTTGTTGTTCTAGATTCAAGCATTGTTGCTGCCAGGCTTCCAGTTGAGTTTGCAGATCAATTATTTTTATTCGGTTGGGTTGGCTATCCTTCAGTTCCTCGTGAAGTCGTTGAATTTCACTGCTTTGCTGTTGGTCCCGCATTCGTAGGTACCGGATATTTTCTTCGAGGAGGAGGGCCTTTTCTTGAGCAAAGACCGTTGCGTTTTGCACTTGTTCAAGTGCTGCCTGATCGGCTTTGCGATGGGCATCGAAATTGCTCGAGATGCGTTCTAGGTTCACCATTTTTTCTTGCAGCAAGCTGAATTCCAGTTCAGCTCGGTGCAAATCTGCTGTTTTTTGGTCGTAATGCGTCCTTAGCTGGGAGTATAAATGGGCGATCGAATTCCGCTCTTGCTCACTTTGCTCGTAGGCAGCGAGCAGTGTTTTTTCTCTCCATTGGGCACGCAACGTCCAGCCAAGCAGGACCCCTATGAGGGTTGCAATAGCCCAGAGCAGCCAATACAGCAAGGGATCTTGAGCGACTAGGTCCATTAGATGGTTGGTGATGGAAACAGGGGAAAGCAAGAGGGAATAATACATTCTTGCTTTCCCCTGTTACGATAGACAAAAGTACTACATTTTTGGGTATAAAAAACGCCCTGCGCATTTTCTGTGCAGGGCGTCTATTTAATCGGATTAGAATTAGCCTAAAATATGCTTTACCCGAGGGCGATGCGGGGTGATATCTCCCAATTTTTCCTTTTTTGCTGCTTCATAATCAGTGAAGTTGCCCTCAAAGAATACCACTTCCGCATCGTCTTCAAAAGCAAGGATGTGGGTCGCGAGTCGGTCGATAAACCAACGATCGTGTGAAATAATCATCACGCAACCTGCAAAATCATCCAGGGCGTCTTCCAAAGCGCGAAGGGTGTTCACGTCAATATCATTGGTCGGTTCATCCAGCAGTAATACGTTTCCTCCGTCCTTGAGGGTCATTGCCAAGTGGACGCGATTACGCTCTCCACCCGAACAGACTCCCAGTTTTTTTTGCTGGTCAGCACCGGTAAAGTTGAACTTGGCGATGTAGGCGCGGGCATTCACCGAGGCATTTCCGACCTGAATCAAGTCTTGTCCCTCGGAAATGATCTCATATATGGTCTTTTCGGGGAGCAAGGCAGAGTGGCTTTGGTCAACATAGCTCAGTTTAACGGTGTCACCGATGGTAACATTGCCGGAATCTGGTGTTTCGTTGCCGGTTAGAATCCGGAAGAGCGTGGATTTGCCGACCCCATTCGGTCCAATGATACCTACAATTGCATTTTTAGGCACATCGAAGCTGAGATTTTCAAACAAAATGCGGTCTCCGAATGCTTTCTTAAGCCCATTTACGGAGATAACATTATCACCCAAGCGCGGTCCATTCGGGATCCAGAGCTCTAGTTTTGCCTCTTTTTCTTTTACGCCCTCGTCTGCTAGTTTTTCATAGGCATTCAAACGCGCCTTTCCTTTGCTTTGGCGTGCTTTGGGTGACATTCGCACCCATTCTAACTCACGTTCCAGTGTTTTGCGGCGTTTTTCTTCTGAGCGTTCTTCCTGTTCGAGTCGCTTGGCTTTTTGTTCTAGCCAGGTCGAGTAGTTTCCTTGCCATGGAATCCCTTCTCCACGGTCTAATTCCAGGATCCAGCCTGCCACGTTATCCAGGAAGTAGCGGTCGTGCGTTACTGCTATGACAGTACCGGGGAAATTTTGCAGGTATTGTTCTAACCAGCCAACGGATTCTGCGTCAAGGTGGTTCGTAGGTTCGTCAAGCAACAAAATATCGGGCTGGCTGAGCAGCAACCGAGCGAGTGCTACCCGGCGCTTTTCTCCACCGGAGCAGACTTTAATAGGGCGCTCATCTTCTGGGCAGCGAAGCGCGTCGGTGAATAATCCGATGCGGTGGTCGATTTCCCAACCGTTGTAGTGTTCGATTTGCTCCAGCACTTCTCCCTGGCGCTCGATGAGCTTCATCATTTCCTCATCGTCCGTGACCTCCCCCAATTTCATTCCGATGTCCTCGTTTTCTTTGAGCAGGTCTATGATGTGCTGGACTCCTTCCTCTACAATTTGACGGACAGTTTTGGTTTCATCGAGTTCGGGCTCTTGGGCCAAATAACCGATCTTGTACGATTTTTCGAATTCGATTTTACCTTCATAGTTTTGATCCAAGCCTGCTATGATTTTAAGCAAGGTGGATTTACCGGAACCGTTGAGACCCAGTACTCCAATCTTGGCGCCATAATAGAAGGAGAGCCAGATGTTTTTGAGCACCTGTTTTTGTGGGGGGAAGGTTTTATTTACCCCCGACATAGAGAATATTATTTTTTCTGACATGGCAGTAATTTAATCCGATGAAGTTAGGGCATCGGAACTTAATTTAGAACAATAGTGCTGCAAAGATAATCAATCGCGAGCTGACTTGAATTGAAGGACTCCGAGTAATTTTTGAGCATCCGTTTTGATTGGTTGCATTGTTTTACAGAGGAGCTGGAGAGATGCTTCAATTAAAGATTTTCCTGGGTGCGCAATAGATCCTCCAAGTTTTCCCGACGCCGGATGAGCCGGGCTTTTCCATTTTGAACCAGCACCTCTGCTGGTCGGAAACGCGAATTATAATTGGAGGACATCATCCACCCATAAGCACCAGCATTGTAAAAACCAAGGATGTCGCCCTCAACCACCTCTGCGATGCGTCGATCGTGTCCGAAGGTGTCTGTTTCACAAATATTTCCTACTACTGTATAAATCCGAGGTTTAAAAGATGGCTCCGTGACGTTGACAATTTTATGGTAGGAACCATAGAACATAGGGCGAATTAAGTGGTTAAACCCTGTATTTAGTCCAACGAAAGAAGTGGAAGTGGTTTGTTTTACCAAGGTACATTTTGCAAAAAGGTATCCTGCTTCGCTCACCAGAAACTTGCCCGGCTCAAACATAAGGGTAAGCTCACGGCCATATTCCTGACAAAAGTCTGCAAATCGTTTGCTTAATTTTTCGCCCAGTTCTTCCACATCGGTCTCAATATCCTCTGGCTTGTAGGGAACTTTAAATCCGCTTCCGAGATCGATGTATTCGAGGTCTGGAAACCGTTTTGCGGCTTCAAATAAAATTTCTGCGCCCTTCATAAAGATATCTACATCCAAAATATCCGATCCGGTGTGCATATGAAGCCCGTTGATTTTTAGCTTTTGGGATTCTACTAATCGCAGCACATGGGGCAGTTGGTGAATACTAATGCCAAATTTGGAGTCGATATGGCCCACGCTTATTTTTTCATTTCCACCTGCCATAAGGTGCGGATTAATCCGTATGCAAAAGGGGACCTCCGCATGGTGAAGCCCCCAACTTTCCAACATGGGAATGGCATCAATATTGATTTTGACCCCCAGTCGGACCGCCTCATTAAATTCTTCCAGGTCGGAGAAATTGGGTGTAAACAAAATATCATGGGCTTGAAACCCGGCGTGCAGGCCTAGTTGTACTTCTTGAATCGAAACACAGTCCAATCCTGCACCCCATTCTTGAAAAAGCCACATCACCTGTAGGTTGGTCAACGCTTTACACGCGTAGTGGATGCGGAGTTTAGGCCAAGAGAATGCTTGAGTAATACGTCGGTACTGCCTTGCCATGATGGCAGCGTCGTACACATAGAGAGGGGTTCCAAATTCTTTACAGAGGTCCAAAGGACTCACACCGCCGGTGAGTTCATACCGTCCATTCACTACTTCCATTTATACTTCTTTTTCGATTAGATATTGGTCCTTGTTGTAGGCATTCCGGTTATTTAATTCTGCCAAAAAGCCGGCCAAAAACAGCTGACTACCAATTATTAGCGCCAGAATCCCGAAGAAAAAGGCGGGGCGATCTGCGATACCGTATTGGTTGTAAATGATTTTGGAGGCACTCAGCCAAGTGAGGATGGCTAGGCCCAAAAGAATTGAAAGGGTGCCCAAGCTTCCGAAAAAGTGCATGGGTTTTTTCCCAAATTTGCCGACAAAATAGACGGAAAGCAAATCCAGAAATCCAGTTATGATGCGTTCCCAACCAAATTTGGAGGATCCGTATTTACGGGCTCGGTGTTCAACTACTTTTTCACCGATGTGGGTAAACCCAGCCCATTTTGCCAGTACGGGCATCCAACGGTGCATATCTCCGTAGACTTCAATGGATTGGACAACATCCAATTGGTAGGCTTTCAGGCCACAATTGAAATCATGTAAATGTATACCACTTATTTTGCGGGCGACTGCGTTAAAAAGTTTGCTTGGAAGGGTTTTACTGAGTGGATCGTGCCTTCTTTTTTTCCAACCGCTCACCAGGTCATATCCTTTTTCGTGGATCATCTGCATTAATTCCGGGATTTCATCCGGGCTATCCTGTAGGTCTGCATCCATGGTGATCACGATGGCACCTTGTGCGAGTTTGAAACCCGTGAACAGTGCTGCAGATTTGCCGTAGTTACGCCTAAATT
Organism: Chitinophagales bacterium; assembly: GCA_046316495.1. GTDB lineage: Bacteria > Bacteroidota > Bacteroidia > Chitinophagales > Saprospiraceae > M3007. Next base: position 12,947 of record JBKDAM010000119.1, on the reverse strand, counting down.
TTATCCCTTTTATCGCTGGATTTTTTTGCTTGAGTTGTTCAATGACTTTCCAGGACCCATCGTTGCTGCCGTCGTCAATAAGAATTACCTCGTAGCGAATCTGATGTTCCTCGCAAACCCGGCGGATCCAGGCTTCCAGTTCTGGAAGGCTGTCGGCTTCATTTTTCAATGGGATAACCAGCGACAATTGTAAAGGCTGCATAATGGTAGCGTTTAGAACGGTTAATTGGGTTTTCGCTGGACAAAAATAGGGGCAATTGCCGGATCTTCGGCTTGTATTTTCTGTCCTCGGTTTCTGAACCCTTCAGATTTCAGCATAAGGGTCCAGCGTTCCATCAGTTGATGTTGTTGCTCTTCAGTTAATCTGGGGGAATGGCTATAAAATCCTGCTGCACTGCGTTGCCGGTAGGCTTCGTACAAGCTGACTGCGCAAGCGTTGGACAAATTAAGGCTTTCAGCAAATCCTGCTTGGGGAATAAAAAAGGCGCCATCACAGTAGGAGAGGGCCTCCTGGCTAATGCCGTCGTCTTCGTTCCCAAACAACAAAGCGGTGGGTACGCAAAGATCCAGTTCAAACAGCGATTGGCTTTTATCTCCCGGTAATGTGGCCAGGACCCGCTGGTAACGCTCCTTCACGCGCCGGAAACACTCTTCGAGGCTGTCGAATACGTAGACATCAATCCATTTAAAGGTGCCAGCGGAGGTTCGTTTACCAAGTACAAGGCCTCTTTTATCTAGGTAGGGCCGGGTATATACCACAAAAATTTCGCGAATGCCCACCGCGTCACAGGAGCGCATTACGGCGCTAATGTTGAGTGGGTCGAAACTGTTTTCGAGAATTACGGTCAGATCAGGTTGGGTAAGCCTTGCCGCCTGCCTCATTTTTTGTTCCCTTTCTGGCGTCATGTTCTAAAATAATCGAGCGTATGCGGTACTGAATGAATAGCCGACAAGCGGAGCGTTGAAAGAGTGAAAAAGTAGTAGCTGGACACTCACTAGGCTTGAGCGCCAAGTTGAGTGGTGGCTTGTTCTACAGAGGGTGCCATTTTTAAAATAGCATCCAAGCGGCTGATTTCGATCAGTTTTTTTACCATTGGCTGAAGTTCTCCTGCCACAATGAAGGATCCAGGTTCTTTCCACAATCGGTGTCCTGTCAGAATGGCGCTCAGCCCACTGGAGTCCACAAATTTTACCCGACTGAGATCCAGCACCAAATGATGAATTCCTTCGTTGTTGAGAATGATCAGGTCGCTTTTTAACTGGGGGGCGATGGAAGAGTTCAAATTCTCCTCATCCAAAATCATCACGGCAAAATGCTCTTGCTTGTCTAATCTGTATTTCATAGAATGTTGATTTTCAGTAAAATATCTAAAAAGGCGACTTTTTACTAGCTTGCGAGGGGCAAATATAGGCGTTTGGACGCAGAAGAATGGTAAAATAGCCTGACAGAACGTCAGGAATTTTATTTTGGCCCGATTTTTTCCATTTGGAATCCAAAACTGACCGTTTGAGGGTGTAAGTTGTAGCTGGATGAACTTAATACGTCACAAAAATGTTAAAAAAGCATTAAGGTGAAAATCAATTCTCCTAATTACTCAAAAACACTTAAAATTGTCGCAGTTTTCCGAGTTAAACTTTGATTAAGATCATGAATAAACGATTCTCCCCGGTGGTCAAGCAGATCATAAACCAAAGCGGCGCAGAAGCTCGTCGTTTGGGTCATGATTACGTTGGGACGGAGCATTTACTGTTGGGTATCATCGGTGAGCGGGACTCTTTGGCAGTCCGCACCCTGGATTCGCTTTCTGTGGATGTTAATGAGTTGCGCAAACGGATTGAGCGCGCCATTCCCAAATATTCCAATTACCCTGCTGCCGAAAATTTGTTTGTAGATAAAGTACCCGTAACTACCCAAGTTGAGAGGGTTCTTAAGGTTACGTTTATCGAAGCCAAACAAATGCGCAGCGATGAAATTTTCCCCGAGCATTTGATGCTGTCGCTACTAAAACACACAGACACCAATGCTACACAACTCTTAAATGAATTTTTTGTGGATTACGAAACGTTTAAAAAAGAACTGGAGTACGTGCGCTCCGAACAAGATATTACCCCTCCCGGCATCACGAACCAATCCTCCGAAGGCAGCGGTTATGAGGAGGAAGAGGATCGCTTTAGCCGCTCTTCCAATGTGAAAGGACAAACGAAAAGCCGGACTCCTGTGCTGGACAATTTTGGGCGGGATATCAGCCGACTAGCAGAAGAGGGTAAATTAGATCCTATTATCGGTCGTGAAAATGAAATTGAACGGGTGAGCCAAATCCTCAGCCGCCGCAAAAAAAACAACCCCATCCTTATAGGTGAGCCCGGTGTCGGAAAAACCGCCATTGTAGAAGGCCTTGCCCTTCGCATCTTACAGAAAAAGGTGAGCCGAACGTTGTTCAACAAGCGAATTGTGATGCTTGACTTGGCCGCTTTGGTGGCAGGAACGAAGTACCGCGGACAATTCGAAGAGCGGATTAAGGCAATTATGACCGAATTGGAAAAAAACCGGGATGTGATCTTGTTTATTGATGAGATCCATACCATGGTGGGTGCTGGCGGCGCTACAGGCTCGCTGGATGCTTCCAATATTTTCAAGCCCGCCCTCGCAAGAGGGGAATTGCAATGCATCGGTGCCTCCACCCTGGATGAGTATCGGCAATACATCGAGAAAGATGGTGCGCTGGATCGCCGTTTCCAAAAAGTATTGGTAGACCCTCCCAGCCAAGAAGATACCATCCATATTTTGCAAAATATTCAGTCAAAATATGAAGAGTTCCACAGTGTCGTTTACTCCGCTGAAGCGATTAAAGCCTGTGTTCGCCTAAGTGATCGCTATATCACAGATCGTTTTCTACCCGATAAAGCCATTGATGTGCTCGATGAGGTAGGTGCCCGAGTTCACTTGAAAAATATCGTGGTGCCCAAGGAAATCGAACAGATGGAAAAGGATATCGAGGTACTGAAGGAACGCAAAAACCAATCGGTACGCGACCAAAACTATGAGGAAGCCGCCCATCTTCGCGATCAGGAAAGCAAGGCTGCGCGTGCATTGGAGTTCGCAAAAGCAGAGTGGGAAGAGGAAGCAAAATCAAAACGCTACCCAGTTGAGGAAGATGATATCGCAGAGGTGGTGGCCATGATGACCGGTATCCCCATTCGGAAAGTAGGTGAAAGTGAGAGCAAAAAACTCGTCCACATGGGCGATGATATCAAAAAAATGGTCATCGGTCAAGATGAGGCCATCCTAAAAGTGGTAAAATCAATCCAACGTAATCGTGTTGGATTGAAGGATCCTAAAAAACCGGTTGGCTCCTTTATTTTCCTCGGCCCAACAGGCGTAGGTAAAACAGAACTTGCCCGGTCCCTGGCCCGCTACTTGTTTGATAGCGAGGACTCCCTCGTTCGAGTGGATATGAGCGAATACATGGAGAAGTTTTCCATCAGCCGACTGATTGGTGCCCCTCCAGGTTACGTTGGGTACGAAGAAGGAGGTCAGTTGACCGAAAAAGTCCGTCGAAAGCCGTATTCCGTCGTCCTTTTAGATGAAATTGAAAAAGCACACCCGGATGTGTTTAATATCTTGTTGCAAGTTTTAGACGATGGGCAGCTCACAGATGGGTTGGGTCGGAAGGTCGATTTTAAAAATACCTTGATTATTATGACCTCCAATATTGGTGCCCGTCAGTTGAAGGAGTTCGGACAGGGCGTTGGTTTTACCACAAAAGCGAGGGAGGAAGCAGCTGAAGACACTGCCAAGACGGTTATTCAAAATGCATTGAAGCGGACCTTCTCCCCTGAATTCCTCAACCGTATCGATGATGTGATCGTATTTAATCCGCTTTCTAAAGAGCAGATTCACCAGATCATCGACAATGCTTTGGAAGGATTGATGAAGCGCTTACAAACTATGAAACTGTCTATGACCCTGAGCGATGAGGTGAAGGATTTTGTCAGTGAAAAAGGATACGATCCTCAATTCGGTGCACGACCTTTGCACCGCGCCATCCAAAAGTATGTAGAGGATCCGCTCGCCGAGTATATCTTGAATGAAAGTCCAGCCGAAGGCGCCGAACTGACTGCTTCTATGAACGAAGCGAAGGACGGTGTTGTAATCGTGCCGGCTCCCAAAAAGAAAAAGAAAGAATCCGCGAACTAATTCCAGGACCACAGGGTTACAGCTCTGTGGTCCTTTTCAACCATAAAATAAGTACCATGTCTGTAGTTGAAACTGCGGTGGCCACCGCACCGATCACCATTACTGAAGGCGCAGCGCAAGAATTGCAGCGCATCCGGTCCGCCCAATCTGAAATCCCCTCCGATTATGTTTTAAGGGTTGGGGTAAAAGGAGGAGGCTGCTCTGGATTTTCTTATATCCTGGGCTTCGATGCCCCAAAAGAAGGAGATAACCTCTTCGAAAGCAATGGCGTGAAGGTTGCCATGGAAAAATCCCATGCCATTTATTTGCTAGGAATGGAGATTGATTTTGTCCAAGGCCTGGATAACCGGGGGTTTTCTTTCAATAACCCCAATGCTTCTTCTACCTGTGGCTGTGGAACTTCCTTTTCTGCATAATTGCTAGGGCAGTAGTGTTGCATTTTTCCGGCGCGTTTTTGCATCATTTCGGAAAAAAATAGTTTTCTTATTATTAAAAAGCAGGCTGATTTAACCACCTTGTGGTGGCGTCAGCCTGCTTTTTTTTGCCTTCTTCTCATTAAGAAAAAATCGCCGGCTTTTACGAATTGAAAAGCCGGCGATTGGACGAATTCATTGCCTTATTCTACGATAACAACGGGTAAACTCGCGTTTCCTCGCTCTGTTTGAATCATCAAACGGTAGTTTCCAGCGGGCAGCTTGGTCCCGTGCACAGCGTGCATGCTTTTTCCGGCAGGCACTTCCACACCTTGGATGGCATGAACGGTTTTGCCACTGGCATCTACCAAAAGGAAACGAGCGTTGCTAAACCCTTGTGGGTGGTTAATTTCCAATCCAAATGTACCCTTGTTTGGATTGGGCAGAATCCTGGCGGATTGGATGCCTAGCTGCTCCAGGGTGCCACTCGTCAGTGTAACCGTGTTGGTTTTGCTCGTTGTTCGACAATTATTGGTGGAGGAGAGTTTGACGGCATACTGACCAGGATTCTGATACGTATGCACTGGATTAGATTCTGTAGAAGTGTTGCCGTCTCCAAAATCCCAGCTGTAGGAATCGGCATTCTGACTAGTGTTTGTAAAAGTCACCGTCAGGCCATCGTTACTGGAGGTGAAGGAAGACACTGGAAAGGAGCGGATGTTGACTGTTTTGGAAAAGGTATCCGTCGCAAAACCGTTGGACACGTACAAATTGATTGTCCGGTTACCTGCGAAGGTGTACACCACAGAGTGTGGCCCCAATCCAGTAGCGGTAGAGGGAGTCGCCCCTGCTCCAAACGTCCAAGTGTACGTGTGGCTGGGATCGGGACTTGGAGTAGCCAGGAATTGGGTAGAATCCAAGCGGCAAAGCGTATCAGGTGCTGCAAAAAACGCTACCGGAGCAACATTGGAAAGGTTGGCTAAGCTTACATTATCCAAATAGGTATTATTGCCATAATCGTTGAGGGCAGAGAAACGAACCACCAGCGTTTGACCAGCGTATGGCTTGAGGTCCACCACTTCTGCACGCCAGTGGTCTGGGCTGGTCGGAGCCCAGTTGGAGGTGGAAGTGGCAGTCGCTAGAGCGGGATCGAATTTTTCCCAAACCACAACGGGGGCTTCTCCCAGGTTACAGGCTGGAAATACCTCAACCCTCAATCCGTCGTTATACGATGCGTTGTACTGCGCATGCGCGTATTGGAATCGAAGCACGGGGTCCGTCATGTTGGTCAAGTCGAACGGAATAGCGTACAAATAATCCTCTTGTCCTTGTGCTGAGTAGTTAAAATGGTTGACTCGAATGGTATTAGTGGGGGTTCCATCCAATCCAGTTACGGTATTGGGCGATCTTGTCCAAGTAAGTCCTCCGTCCGGATTCAGGATACTCCAACCCAAAGGTAAATCAGCTGCCTCAAAGTCCACTGTAAAGGGTGCGTTGGTTGCATTTGCAACCACTGTAAATCCTTGTTGTACACTATTATTTGAGGTGTAATTATCATCGCTCAACTGTACGCTGACCGTAAGGTTTACCGCTGCATTCTGAGTAAGGTTAAGCGGAGTTAAGAAAGTATAGTCCAGAGTGTCACCCGCTGGAATATCGGGAAGCGCTTCGGTCACCGGGGGATTATTGTCCAGTTGGTAGGTCGCAGAAGCACCTATGGCGGTATTTTGTCCCTCGTTAATGATTCGAATCACGACATCTTTCGAGCTCGCTCCACAGGTCACGATTGCGCCACTGCCGATGGATAACAGGCTGTTCAGGGACAAGTCATTGGGCTGTGGACAACCTTTTAGTCCTCCAGGCCAGTAAATGGCATTGGTTCGACGCCCTGCTAGCCCGCTTGGGTGACTGGTTCGAGCGCTGATCCACTGTTCTTTTGTGGCATCCTCGATGGCGAATGTGTACTGGTTTGCGTTAATAGAAGAACTGCCTTTCCAGTCCATGTATTTTTCACCCAAGGCAAACACGTCGTAGGCAAGGGTATCGTTCGCGACTGGAGTCCAAGATACAGTCATCGAATCTGGGCAGACTTTTTCAACGGCTACATTGGTAGGCATTGGTGCGGCCGTGAGGTTGAAGTCAGAAGTGTCTCGACGATTTCCACGGATCAACAACATTTTTAGATTGCCGGTGGTGACGTTCGGAACGGTCCACTGTAGCATGCGCACATCGTTATTGTATGAGCCAATTGGGATGAACGTTTGTCCACCGTCGGTGGAATAGCGTAGGAAGAAAGGGTCGGTATTATCGTAGGCATCCCAACGTATCCATTCAGCGGTTCCGGGTACAAAAGATTCTCCTCCATTCGGATAGGTCAATTGTACCTGGTCATTCAGGAATTCCCAAGTTAGGAAGTAGGCCTGTGGACCGAAAGGAACCTCATATCCGATCACCTCAATGCGGTAAGTACCGGGTGCTGGATTGATCAGGGCTACTTGCTCTGTGTTGTTCAAGGAATCGCGTCCCAATCCAGCGGGCAGATCGAGTGTAATGGCATTAGGCGTCGGGTCTAATTTCCAAGGAAGGTAAACAACATCTCCTGCGGGGCTGATTAAACGGATATCAAGGTCATTAAGCAATGCTTTTGCCGCGTTTTCATCTGCAGGTGGATCCACCCAGTACAGCATCGCTTTTGCTTGTTTGGTTCCAAATGGAATAGCAACTGAATGGCTGCTGGTATCCCCTTGTTCCACTTGTCCTTGGGTGTAACGCTGTTGCTCTAGCAGACGAAGTGCGCGAAAAGTATTGACGTGTCCCCAACCGAATTTAAAATCAGGGCCTACCACTCCCAGGTCATTGGCGGTATTCAACAGCGCTGTTTTAAGAAGTGCGGTTGGAGCTAAGCTGGTATCATTGAGCGTTCGGTAGGCTTGGGTTAACTGTGCAAGACAGCCTGCAATCCCTGGGGCCGCTGCGGACGTTCCTCCGAACACTTGGTAACCGTTGTTGGGATTGGTGGAGTTCTGTTCAGCTCCATGGGCGGCAATATCTGGTTTGAGTCGGCCATCATGTGCGGGTCCCCTGCTGGAGCTGGTTTCTAGTACAGCATTTGCTCGTAAATTAGCGGTAGCGATGGCGTTTTTAGCCATTTTATGTCCGCCGGTGATATTCCCCCACTGATTTCCTGCTCCGTAGTTGCAGTTTTGCCCATTGGAGTTACCTGCAGAGAATACGTGCATCAAGCCCTCGTTTTGGAAAATTTGCTGATCCACTGTTTGTGCAGCGAGGGTGTACCCTGCATTGCATCCATTTGAATAGGAGGAATTGGTGATGGTCACGTTTTGATTAAAAAACAAAGGCATGGTGCCATCCTGAAAATCAGCGGTATAGTCCACTACATACACATCGGATCCAGCGGCCATCCCTTTTTTGGTTGGATCAAGGTTACCTGCGCCGCCGATAATGCCCGCCACGCCATCACCATGCGTACCAGAAGTAGGTGCTCCCACACCGTCCTGGTTATAAAGTCGCCCCTGAAAATCAATATGCGGTCCTACGGCACCATCATCGCGCACCAGTACATTCACGCCTGTACCATTGTATTTTTTACCCAGAGGGTGGTCACTATCCAGCAAATTAGAACGGTGCAAAGACCGACCATTTAGGTCTTCTGGTTCACTGGGTTCGGGTTGGAGTTCCATCCAGCGAACAAAGGGAAGCTTTGCGATGGCATCCAGCTGATCTTGGGCTACCCGCACGGCCAAAAAGCCATTATAAAGGCCTTTCTGCAACACTTGAATTCCCGCCTTTTCGCATAAAAGTACCCCTTTTTCAATAGAAACTGTGGGATACAATTGAATTTGAAGGTCGACCAAATCTCCATTAACCGCCCAGTCTCCAAAGGGGCGATCCAGTAGATTTTGGTGCATTTTCCAACGGGGGTCTGGAGCCATGAGGCTCCTGGGCGATAAAATGGATAGGTTGCTCAGCGAAAACGAGCTTGGGAGCAATACCAAATAGGTTTGATGGTGCACATAGCCTGCGAAAACAACCCCCATTTCCTCTAACTTTTTGCGTTGAGAAGCCTTGGGAAGTTGGTGCACTTGCAAGTAACGGGCGAAATAACCGTCGACCATTTCTTCGTCTTGGACTGGAGTGCGGAGCATTTCTGAAAAGTTTTCAGGGAAATACACCACCTGAGTTGCAAAACGGACGGGTTGCACCCGTTGTGCCTGGAGGGTAGCCCCCAGGAGGAGAACGAATAAAAGCTGAGCAATTTTTTTCATGTGTTGCACGAAAAATGAAGTATTAAAAAATGGATGAAATTACTTTAAAAACCGCAGAAAAACGTTTGTAAACCAGTTGGAATCGGATCTGGTTAATACATCCAAGGTTTGATTGGCCTTGTTCGAAAATAGCTTGATATCGCTAATTACCCTGGAAAAAGTCTCTGATTCAAGGTCAACCCCTTTAACGGTGGACAATTCTTCCAAGACCTTTAACATGGGCTCCAGTTCCCGTTTTTTACGGTGGATGATGATTTGACGGACGACTACCCACATATCTTTTTCTGCAAAAAAATACTCTTTTCGTTCGCCTGATTTTAGTTGTTTGTGTACCAATCCCCAATCCATTAAGGCCCGGAGGGTCATGTTCGCATTACCTCGTGAAATATTCAGTTCCGCCATTACCTCATCGGCAGTAAGAGCATCTGGAGCAATCAAAAGCAAGGCATGCACCTGGGCCATGGTTCGGTTAATGCCCCAGTCGCTTGCCATTTTACCCCAGGATTCAATAAATTTTTCTTTTCCTTCTTTAAAATCCATTGGTTGGTGTGCGTTGATATTCTCCTTCCAGCCAATTTGCTTTTACGCTCTTTTTTTGGAAAAAATTGTTTAACTGGCTGGTTTTCAGGATAAAATACTAATTTACGGTGTGTTTGACCTGAATTAGGATGCAATATGCATTAAATTGTGGAATACGATTTTTGTTTTCCAAAAAAAGTACTGCTTATTCATTATGGTAGGACTCTCCTTTTAAGATGGTCATGGCCCGGTACAATTGTTCCAGGAAAAAAAGTCGGATCATTTGGTGCGAAAAGGTCATCGCACTCAGCGAAATCTGAAAATTGGCTCGTTGATAGACGGCTTCTGAGAATCCAAAGGCACCCCCAATCAAAAAAATCATTCGTTTGCGAGATCCTGCTAATTGTTGTTCCATCCATTTGGAGAACCCCACCGAGGAAAAGGCTTTGCCGCGCTCATCGAGCAAGACCAAAAAATCATCGGGTTGTAGCTTACTCAAGATCAATTTTCCTTCCTCCAAGCTCATCTGACGCCCATCTGTGTTCCGAACCTTTGGTAAGGGCAATACCACCCACTCAAAAGGTAAATAATGAGGTAGGCGTTTTGCGTACAACTCAATCCCTGTTTGCAGATACGCTTCGGTTGTTTTTCCAATACTCCAAACTTCTATCCGCATCAGATATCAAAGGTGTAACCTTCTTCCAGAAACCGAGTGTAGCGTTCTTGGTCAAACTGGTATAGCTTTGCTGGACGATGTGCAACTCCAGATTGAATCTCATCCAAATCATGCAATAAATTCATAGAAAGGATTTTTTTCCTAAAATTACGCTTGTCCAGCTCCGTTTCCAGAATTGCTTCATACAAGTGCTGAAGTTCGGTGAGCGTAAATTTAGGGGGGAGTAGCTCAAACCCAATCGGTGCAATCCGAACTTTTTGCTTCAGCTGTGTTAGACAAGATTGTAGGATTTGATTGTGGTCAAACGCAAGTTCTTCCACAGTGCCCACACTGTGCCATTGGGCAGACTGAGCGAAAGAGGCCGGGGTTGGTTGAAAGTCATTGGTTTTTACAAGTGAATAATAAGCGATCGTGATCACACGCCCTAATGGGTGCCGATTGACGGCTCCGAATGCTTTTACTTGCTCCAAATAAACACCTTTTAAACCAGTTAGTTGTTCTAGAACCCGCTCTGCAGCCGTGTCAATGTCTTCATTAGGATATACCAAATCGCCTGGCAACGCCCACTTGCCCTTGTAAGGAGGGGCTCCACGTTGAATCAGCAGTACTTTCAAGTCACCCCCATCAAAACCAAAAATGACATTATCTACTGAAAATGCTGATTTAAAAAAACTATCTACTTCGCTCATACCGGGTTTCTTCTGTTTTGTTTCCCGGCTCAAAAATAAGGTTATTGTTTAAATTACACCAAATATTCCTCCCTTGTTTTTTTATTGATGAATAATGCCTCGATTTGTACTAACTTTACCGCTTTATTTAAAAGGGTTGCGGATAATTACCAAAATCAAGTAGATATACCCGATTCGCTGCTTTTAATCCTATGATCCTATTAAACCCGGTTTGGCCGGGGCATGAAAGAGTTGGGAAAAAAGACTTGGGGCTGCAACCGAAAACAACGACCAGGCATGAATTCTGAATTGGCGCAGTACATTGAACAATTGTTGTTCACGCAAGACCGTGTAATTATTCCAGGACTGGGCGCCTTCGTGGCCCAACCAGCCTCTTCTGTTGTGGACCACGCAGGTGGCACAGTAGCTCCGCCCAACCGCACCCTTTCATTTGATGAAAGTATATTGCTGGATGATGGAGTTCTCGCTCAATTAGTGGCAAAGGAAAAATCCATTTCTGAAGCGGAAGCTCAACAGTGGATTGAACGGCAGGTTTCCGTAATTCGGGAACGATTGGAGCAGCGTGATATCATTGCCTTCGCGAATGTTGGTCGGCTGTATCGTAATTATTTGCAGCAAATGTTGTTTGTTCCCGATGCTTACAACTACAGCAGGGAAAGTTATGGATTGCCACCTATTCAATTTTCTACCTTGCCCCGCTCCCGTCAGGTCAGCTCCGAAACCCCTGGGCTTTCTGAGGAGGTTGAACAGCCAGAAGGCTTGCAGGATCAAACAGAAGTCGTTTTTGTTCCACCAGCCCGCAATTACACGAATATATTGGTCTTAATAGCCGGTATTTTACTTATTAGCGCCGGGATTTATTACTGGTGGAGCCTGCCGGCTGCCCCCAAGGCAACTCAGGAACAGGTAGAAACTTCGGATGAGAATCGTACCAGCACAGCAGAGGAAAGCACTTCAGAGGAGCCTATAAAAACAGCAACTTCAGATCCTAACCCAGAACCAGCGCCCAAAAAAGAACCTGCAGCCGAAAAAAAGACCACACCGAGCACGAGCAGCACCAAACCCGCTGTTAAAACTTGCGTATTAGTCATCGGCGTATTTAAGGATCCGGCCAACATCCAAAAACTGAAAGACAAGGTCAAACAAGGCGGTTTTGAGGTTTATACCACCGATGGAAAGGGCGGCGGGACCTTGGTTGGTGCAACAGTCGATTGTTCCACCACTGCGATAATGGAAAATAACAGGGAAAAGTTGCGCAAAATCACAGGGGTGAAGGATCTTTACGTGAAAAAATAAGAGACAGGGAACCCAAACTGGCGTTTTGCCGTTTTATTTTCGGCTCCACAATTAAAATAAACCTGATTTTTCTCTATGAAAATAGACCATATCGGAATTGCTGTAAAAAATATGGAGCAGAGCAATGCGCTGTTTCAGTCCCTTTTAGGTTCCGCTCCCTATAAGCAAGAGCTGGTGGAAACGGAAAAGGTTCTAACCTCCTTCTTTGCTGTTGGAGAAAGCAAGGTAGAATTATTGGAAGCAACCGATCCAGAGAGCCCCATCGCAAAATACATCGAGAAAAAGGGAGAAGGGGTTCACCACATTGCGTTTGAAGTAGAGGATATTCTGGCAGAAATGGAGCGACTCCAAGCCGAAGGATTTCAGTTGTTGCAAGCAGCTCCCAAAAGAGGCGCGGATAATAAGTGGGTTGCTTTCTTGCACCCCAAATCAGCCAACGGCGTCCTTGTGGAACTTTGTCAACAAATTAAGGATTGAATACGCCTTCCGAACTCAACGAACGGTTTCTTCAACAACTTCAGCGGTTAAACCCTGAGCAGCTGCTGGCTGTACAGCAAGTAGAGGGTCCTGTGCTCGTACTCGCGGGTCCGGGGACAGGAAAGACACAAGTACTAGCCACCCGTATTGGCTCCATCCTGCTTAATACCGATGCCCGCCCCCAGAACATCCTGTGCTTAACCTTTACCGATGCCGGGGTGATTGCCATGCGGGAGCGGCTATTAGGTTTGATTGGTCCCGATGCTGACCGGGTGCCCGTAATGACTTACCACTCGTTTTGCAACCGAGTAATTCAAGAAAATGCTGCTGAATTTGGGGCTCGACCTCTACAAACCGTCTCTGAATTGGAACGGATTGGTATTATCCGGAACC
>JBKDAM010000118.1:0-5932 GCA_046316495.1 Chitinophagales bacterium | reverse complement strand
GCGACGCCAGTATCAAGGGACTACAGCTCAGCCTCAATATCGGCGACAAACCCGAACTTGATTTTGAAGGGCATGATTGGGAAGAAAGCCGTGGAATGGGATTCTCTTATGGCTACAACCGCGCCGAGGATGCTTGGGATTACAACTCCAGTCAAACCTTAATTCTTCACTTAATCGATAAGGTCTCGAGAGGAGGAAATTTTTTGCTGGATATTGGCCCGGATGCGTATGGGCAAATCCCTCCCATCATGCAAGAGCGCCTCACGGACATCGGTCAGTGGCTTTCCGCGAACGGAGAGGCCATTTACCATACCCGCCGTTGGAGGCAGGATTGCCAATGGAGCGAAGGAAGAAGGGATTTTACCACCGAAAAAGCAGATGGCTGGAAAACCGGAGGCGATGCCTTGCTGAAACAGACGATTTATCCAGAACCTGGTTTTGCCGTGAAAGAAGTGTTTTTTACCCACAATCCCAAAACCAACAACCTGTACGCCTTACTACCAGTTTACCCCATCTCAAAAAAACTACTCTTGAAGGGCCTTACGCTACCATCAACCAGTACAGTGACCCTGCTATCAACCAATGAGTCGTTGCGTTTTGAAAATGGAAAAGAGGGAGTTGTCATTCATTTCCCTGACTATCATCCATCCAAAATCAAAGCAGATCAGGCTTTTGCTGTAAAAATAACCGGTTTTGGCGCTTACCTGGATGCCCCCTCCGTTCAAGTAAACTACGATCCTCAGTCCATGAAACCGACCGTGGTAATGCGCGCTGCACCTGGAGCAAGTATCCGGTACACCACCGATGGCTCCGAACCTACCGGAGCTTCCACACTCTACTCCGCTCCGTTTCAACCCGAAAAATTCATGCAAATCCGCGCAAAAGCATTTCAGCCTAACTTGTTGGAAAGCAAAGAGGCTTCAGCAACAGCGAATCAATATGCTCTTTTTCCAGCCCTTACATTCATTCGTCCTCCTCAACCCGGCTTGCTGGCACAACTAAAAGCATCCGATAAGTACTCCATCGAAACTCTCGAGTCTTGCTCCACCCTCGTGGCAGGAATCGTGGATCAGTTTTCTCTGGATCCCATGTGTGCCGGAAAATGTGGAATGACCTGGCAAGGATACCTTAATGTAGATCAAACCACTGGCTATCAATTCGCCACCGAATCCGATGATGGCTCTATGCTCTACATCGATGGGCAGTTGATCGTAAACAATGGCGGTGACCATGGCCTGCAGGAAAAAAGTGGGTTGGTGTACCTCCAGCGAGGTTGGCATAACATCAAAGTGTTGTATTTTAACAATGGCGGAGATGCCCAGCTAAAAGTAAAAATGGCACCGGTCGGCAGCCCTCTTCAAGCTCTTCCCGCGGGTGGATTTGCCCATTAAACTTGCGTCCAACTGTCTACTAACTGTTAATTAAAATGAAGAAAATTACCCTCGGATACCTGATGGGGTTCCTGCTCCTGCTCGGATCCCCCGCCTTGGCACAGTTAACCACCGGATACAAGGCCCTGGATGACCAACAATACGAACAGGCACAAGCCGCATTTAACCAAGCATTGTCCGAAAAAGAAAACACCCTCCCCGCTAAATGGGGTTTGGTGCAGTGCCTGGCAGCTCCTACGAATCCAGCCCATCACTACGACTCCGCTTTTGTCTTGAAACAAGAGGTCGAAAAGCAACTACGCGCATTTTCAAACAAAAAACTAAAGAAAAAATGGGCGAAACGTTATGACCTTTCTCCCGAATTCTTAAAAAAACTGAATAGACCCTTGGTCGAAAATCGCTGGAAAGAACTCGCTGAATCAGAAGAGCTCCAAAACCTCGATCAGTTTTTGAAGCTGTACCAAAAGGTGATGTCCGGAAAAATCCGAACCGCAGCCACCGAAGCACAGATGGAAGTGCTGCGAAAACAGGCGAATGCAGGCGGCGCAGACTCGTACGAAAAGGTGGGCTACCTGCTCAAAAATCACCTGGAGTATCTAAAAACAAATTTTCCAGGACGTGAAGGGCTACTTAAAAAAGACCTGCTTCGATTTTATGAAGCAGAAAAAGGGACCAGCGCAGAGGCGCTTCGTACCTTTATGAGCCAACACCCCGATCATGATCTCAGTCAACACGCCACCAGATCCAAGTTTGAGTCCGCAATTACCCAAAATACGGTGGCAGGCTACCTGAGGTTTTTGGCAGAAACCAAAGACGCTCCCTTCGACGCCTATGTTTCATCGTATCTGGCCGACCTGCTACTCCAACAACCAGTTTCTGATACAGAAAAAAAACAGCTACCTAAAGAACAACAATGGATCTTGGAAGACCTGCTGGCAGGTTACCAGCAAACCGCTCGCATTCAATGCGGAGATACCTACAAGGGCCTGGACAGCGAGCGATGGATTCGGTTTGTCCAAAGACGTCCCGATAGCGACTGCGGTTCAAAAGCACTAAAATCCCTTTTAGCCTACCAAATCGACCAAGCGAATTGGGATCAAGTCGTAGCGCTTATCGACCAGTTCGCCCCCCAATTTCCTTCAGATTCTGCCTGGCTTTACCCAATGAAACAACTGGTAGCACAACCAGGTGAGGTAGTTCGACCTCAACGCTTGGGTGGAAACATTAACACCAGTCAGCGGGGAGAATATGTTCCTGCTATTTCTTCCGACGGCCGTTTCTTGGCTTTTTGCGGGGAAAGCCGCCCCGACGGAATAGGAGGTGAAGATATTTACCTGGTCGAACGGAATAAAGAGGGCTGGGGGGAGGCACAACTCCTTCGTTCACTTTGCACCAGTGGAAATGAAGCCCCTCTTTGCTTTACAGCAGATGGAAATACCCTTGTACTATTTATCAATGGAAAAATATTTACCTCCGAGCGAACCCTGACAGGATGGGCGGCTCCTAAACGTTTCCCATTGGACTTTTCTTCTTTCACCTGGGTCGCTGATGTCCACTTTGTCCCCGGTGAACAACGGGTATTCTTTGCTGGAAAGACAAAAGACCGTAGCCAGGAATTGATTGATGTGTTTACAGCGGCAAAAAAGGAGGATGGATCCTGGTCAGAGCCCCTGCGCCTGCCAGTGCCCGTAAACGCAGGTTCGATTAATCGATCCCCCTTTATTCACCCCGATCAGCGGACACTTTATTTCAGTACCAATCGACCTGGAGGGCTTGGAGAACTGGATGTGTACCGAAGCGTTCGACTAGACGACAGCTGGCTCAACTGGAGTGATCCAGTTAATCTGGGCAAAGGAATTAATAATTCGGGAAATAATTGGGGCTACGTGGTGACCACAGATGGCTCCACTGCTTACTTTGCCGGTCCAGATGAACAAAAAAAGGATGATATCTATTCAGTGAGCCTGCCGGATGCTCAACGTCCAGAAGCAAGGGTCGTGTCGATGTTAATTGAAGTAAGAGACGAAAAAGGAGAGCCTATGCCCAACGCCCTGGTAGAGCTTCGTCAATCTCAAACAGGTCAAATGCTTGGTCAATACCGAACCCCTCCAGGAGGAGGAAGGGTGACCATCTTTATTCCGGAAAAAGAATTAATGACCCTTTCTGCCATTAAAAAAGGATATTATGGAGCTCCCATCACCCTCACAGAACAAGATCGAGCAGAAATAACGGTCTTGCAACTTCAGACGGTTAAGGAGGTAATAGCTCAAAAAACAAGTCTGAACACCGATATCCTGTTTGATCTGGGTAAATCTACCCTTAAACCAGCAGCAGTGGCACAAATTCGGTTTTTGGCAGAATTTGTGCTGCGTGAGAACTTGAAGTTAACCTTGGTGGGGCATACCGATCCATCGGGTTCGGAAGAATCAAATCTGATCTTGTCCCGCGAACGAGCAGAGGCTGTAGAACAAGCTCTGATAGAAGCCGGCCTGGATGGAGAGGAAATGGATTCGTACGGAGAAGGGGAATCTAAGCTCCTCTGTACAGAGAATACCCCAGAATGCTACAAAAAGAACAGAAGAGTAGAAATTACCTTTAAAGGAAAATAAGGAAAAAGCCCGGCTGGAATTACCAACCGGGCTTTTTTTATGCTTTTTTCAACACTTTAAGGACCAGGAGCCGAAGCAACAAGACCCAAGGAGCGCCATGCCAGAACAGGTCAAACCAATCCAGCCATTTCATTCCAATGGCTCCGCCTGCTACCCATCTAATTTTTCCAAAAAGATGGGGCTCTGGAAAAAAAGGTGCCAAACCTAACGTGAGGCAAAACATGATTACAAATTTCCAGTCGTTGATCATTGCTCTTTTTTAAAGGGTTCAACTACTTGTTCAAAAAATCCATGAGGGTACTTTTCTACACCCTCAAATCCTAATTCAATATCCCGGCCATCATGTGGCATCCATACCGTACCAAAAAGGTAGTCCCAAATACTCAAGGTGATGCCATAATTCACCCCGGAAGTGCCTTTGGGCAATTCCTTCGCGTGGTGCCAAATGTGCATCTGCGGACTATTGAGAAGGTATTTTAAGGGGCCCAGTGGTAAGTAGATATTGGCATGGTTGAGGTGCCCAATGGTTAAGGCAAATAAATGCACGACAATAAAGTCCTGAATGCCAAAGCCGATCATTGCCAAAGGCAGGTATTCCATGGTTCGGTACACAAAGGTTTCCATAAAATGGTAGCGAAGATGCGCAGCAAAGCCCATTTGCTCCACCGAATGGTGTACTTGGTGAAAACGCCACAGGAATGGTACTTTGTGAAGAATCACATGCGTATTCCATTGAACAAAGTCCCGAATCAAGAACAAGGTTAATAACTGTGCCCACCGCGGCCAAGAACCAATCTCAATGGCTACTAGATTCGAAATGCCAAATGTCCCTTGTAAAAAGTCGTTAAACAACTCAACCATCACATTAGAAAGAGCAGCATATCCAATCAATGAGAAAATAAACACGTTAAAAAACATGTAAAAACTGTCTAGCCAAAAGTCTTGGCGTAATGCCGGTTGATTTTTCCTCCAGGGAAATAAAAGCTCCAACAAGTAAACCACTACCGAAATAGCAATTAACCAATAGAAAAAATTGCCCCAATGGGGGTTTAATACCTCATGCCACAAGTATTGGGCATAGCCTTTGAACGAATTGAGAAATACCTCCGTGTAACTCATACGTATCGTTATTTTTCAGATTTACGAAGAATATCTGGTTGGTACTTTACATTGATGTTAATCCACATCATCCGCGAAATACGGAAAATATATACAAAGTTGACCACCAAAAAAAGAATTAAAAGGCCAAAAGCCACCTCCTGGCTCCACTTTAGGATCCAGTGGAAGATTGCGACAAACAACAAAGAGAACCAGCCTGTCCATATATAGGAAATAAACATGGCACCATAATAATACCCAGGTTCCGGAAAGTAATCCAAGCCGCAACATTCACAGGTCTCCTTCATCTCAAAGGATTTCTTGAATGACCAGCTCCCGGTTTCAAACGCATTGCCTTCTTGACACTGCGGGCACTTTAAATTGAAAATACTGTACGATTTAGAGCCTTTTTTAAACATGACTGACTGTTATTTTTATGATGGTGCAAAATTGCATGGTTCATCCGAGTATAGATGGTGACATGAGTTACACAAAGGTAGTTCACAATTGAATGCCCTGAAAAGGTTTGTTGGGCAAAGAGAATCGGACCTCCTTGTTTATTCAGCTGAGAAGCCCAATAATTCGATGATCTATTATGATTTAAAAAAAAATGAAAAAACTTTAAAATAAGTTTGGTGATATAAAAATACTTGTCTTACCTTTGCGGCCGATTTTGAGGGAAACGTGTTAAACGAAATGCGCCTCAGAAAAAAATAAAAAAAAGTTACGAAAAAATTTGGTGGTTAAAATCGGTTGATCGTATCTTTGCAGCCCCAAACGGAGAGTGAGAACGGAGTAAAAGACATATAGAATTAGAAGAGCGATTAAAGAATT
>JBKDAM010000117.1:0-22904 GCA_046316495.1 Chitinophagales bacterium | reverse complement strand
TATCGAGCCTGAGCCAGTCTTTGGACAAATTAAATGGAATAGAGGATTCAAACGATTCAGCCTTCGTGGGTTGCCCAAAGTCAGTTGTGAATTCGGTCTGATAGCTATCGCTCACAACCTCAAAAAGATGTGGGTTAAACTGCAGCTAGCCAAGGGTCTGCCTAATCCGCCTCATATACCAACTAAATCCGCCCAAATCTTAGCTGAAAACGCTAAAAATGCCCTGAAAACGATTTTTTATCTTGTCAACCCTCCAGGAGCGCCACACAACAACAACCTAAAACTCCAATTGGTCAATCAATAGTTAACAAAAAAAACCGCCTCACAACATTAGCTGTGAGACGGCCTCATTATTTATGCTTATTATTCTTTCATTATTAGATTGACATTTACTTTAGGTAATTCTCCTCAAAGAACTCCCGGTACCCATCAATCGTCTTATTTTTTAATATTCTGCGGTAGTTTTCCTGCGTAATCAGGTAAAACTCTTTCTCGTAACTCACCTTCGCCGTTTCTCCAAGAAAATCACGTTTGCTCTTTACCTCATTCAAATATTTCATTCCCTTCTCCTTATTATCAAACTTTCGAATCACAAGTATGGGTTGATCCTGAGTGCTGCCTAAATAAATATTTGACAAGCGCAACTGCTCTGTCCTGTGATTTTCCCGATTGTAATCAGATACCGCATTTTTTATGCTCTCTAACTTAATGTCTCCCTCCGTAAACAAAATTAACAAATAATGAAGCTTGTCCTCCTCCACTTCAAAAGCATCATCCACCTGTTTAGAGGCTGTACCACCAGCCTCATATCCCTTGCAGGAAAGTAACCTTGCAATCTCCTTCGCGCGAGTCGCCTCTGCACTATTTGGGAAACGACCAACAACATCATTCAGTGCCTGACAATAAGAGTCATTACCCTGTAGGCTGCCTAAACACAACGCGCCCAACAAAGCAAACTTAGCCATGATCGGGTTGGTTGATCCATACTTTTTAGGAGCGTCCTCACATCGGTAAAAGGCTGTTTTATAATCACCCTTCTTAAATGTATTGTAGGTCAACTCATAATAGGCATTCAACTCCTTCTCTTTTTCTTTTCCCGCATTTAGGAAGTTGGGATCGGTTAGAGCTCTGGTAAATGGACTATTTGGATACTTCTCAACTAACTTATCCAAATAGTACTTTGCTCTCGCTGCATTCTCTAAATCGGTATGACTCAAATAACAATAATACCAAGTCTCTTTCTCATACCGTAATGTGTCCGGGTAACGATCCTGCATCTCCTCTAAGGTGGAAACACATCGACGATCATTTTCCAATTTATCCCTAAACAGGGTTCCCAGTTTGTACATTGCCTCATACGTCGCCAAGTGTATAACCGCCAGCTCTGCCTCACTTCTAGGTAAATCCTTGAAAATATCCGCAAGAGAAGTATCCTCTGTTTGCTTGGATTTATCTGTATTATCCTGTTCTGCTGCGACCTCGTCAGGTCCTCCTCCACTCGAGATTCGTTGGCTTCTCCTCCAGTTATCTTCAAGTTTACGCTCCCCCCAAGTGCGTTCAAAATCCCGTTTCCCTTTCTTTACAGCTGCCTCACTGTAAAAATAAAAAGTGGACGGTTTAGCACCAGCATTTGCAACAGGGGGCTTCTTATCTGCTGCCACTGCATCTTTATTTTTCTCAGCCTCTAACGCTTGCTTAGCAGCGAGCTCATCCCGCTCTTTCTTAATTTTTTTCGCCAACTCTACACGCTCTGCCTCACTCATGTTATAAACGCGAACAATACTATCATTGTTGGTGATGGTAGTAATCAAGCGGGCTATCTCTGTCAAATTTGCAGCGTATTGGCTGACCTGCGGATAACGCTCATCCTTCACATCAAAAACGGTTAGGGTGCTGTCATAATAAGCCTTTGCCAATACAAACTCTTCTCGGTCAAAATACAGCGTGGCTAACCGATAATACGACTCTGCTTTCTGACCAGCATCCCCTAAGGAGTGATCCAATGATGAGCGATAAAAGCCAATTGCATCTTTTTTCAAACCATCTTCAAGGGCAATCTCTCCCAATGCGTAGTAAATCTTATCCAAATACTCCTTATTCTTACCATCCTTTATCATGCGCTCAAGCCGTTTATTAGCCTCAGCGCTTTTGATCGTAGCCGCATGCCAACCATCCAACACCTGATTTAACCGAGCGTTAAACTCTAATTCGTAATTAGGTTTACTATTTAAAACCGTCTCCAAAGCAGCATATGCCTTTTCTGTATCCCCGAAACGTTCATATAGTTGTGCTTGAATAAATGCCAAGCGGGCCCGGTCTTTCTTCTTTTCAGTAAACTTAACAGCACGCTCAAGTGCAGACCCAGCCTTTCCGTACTGTTTCTGCTTAATCCAAAGATGAGCCTCTGCCTTAGCTAGATCATCCCGTAAATGCCGAGGGAACCACTTGTCTTCCCAAAGTTCCCTGTACACAAACTCCGCCTCTTCGTATTTTTCACGCTCCGCCAAGGTCCGGCCATACCAAATCATAGCCTCCGGATAAGCTGCCACGCGGCGATTCTGGCGATATGGATTCTGGCCAATTAATTCAAGCTGTTCCTCTTCTGATTCTTCTTGTTTAGTGGGCTTGTTTGCATCTTCCTTGCTGGCGTCTTTAGTTGCTCCGCTGTCCTTCGAGTCTCCCTTTTTCTTGGCTGCCGCCTTTTTTTTAGCCGCCTTCTTCTTGGCTGCCTTCTTCTTTTTTGCACTGGCCTTCTTTTTTTTCGCAGCAGCTTTCTTTTTCTTAGCACTGCTCTTTTTCTTAGCAGAAGCTTTCTTCTTTGATGAGGACTTCTTTAGCTTGCTTTTCGCTGTTTTGTTCGGATTGTACTCATCTTTTAAATAAGAAAATGTAGCCTCTGCAGTCTCATAATCCCGTCGGTAAAACTGAGCTTGCCCCATGAGCAAATAGCAATCATCCGTCCAAGTGCCAACCGTATGGAGGCCAATACCCATAGCAGCCTTCTTTTCAGCCGATTCAAAATCCTTTTTAATTGGCGTTGGATCGGCCACCATCTCCGGATAAATGGGTAAAATCTGATTGTAGTTATCCTTTAAACCCTTTGCCAATTCAACCTCCTTTAAACGAAGTATTTCGTTGGAGTTAAACCAATAATTGTAGTGCTCCGTAAGGCTATTGTAACCACGCTTGAACTTACTAACATCTCCTTTCTTCTTAGTAGTCACACACCCGGCAACAACCAAACTAATTAGAAAGACTAGGATACTGATATTCTTTATACTTCTCATAACTCTAAGGTGAATCGACAACAAGAATTTTGGCCAATTCCAACAAATTATTGGTGTAAAATACCCGGTTTGGGTTGCCCTTAATGGCTAATTTTTACAAAAAACGGGTTTGTTTCTTTTTTTTAAACGAAATTTGCAGACACAACAAAAAGGAATGCAAAAATACCTCGCAATTTTTAAAAAAATAGCCGGTTTTTTTAGGAAAAATCCGGAAGACGATCGCAAGTGGACTGAAAAACTCCGCGATAAATACCGTCTAGTGGTTATGAACGACGAAACATTCGAAGAAATTTCGTCGTTTAAACTTACTCCTCTAAATGTGTACACCATTGTTAGTTCAATCATGGTTGGCACAGCCATCGCAATTACCCTACTTATTGTTTACACTCCCCTTAAAAGGTATATACCTGGTTACGGAGATTTCAACCGTGACTCAGAAATCGCAGAACTGTTATCTAAAACCAAAGAGCTCGAAAACGAAGTCGAAGCAACTAGACGATACTCCGAAAATCTTCGCAAAATCCTCACTGGCGACCACAGCGGAATGACAAAAGAGGAGGTCGCCAATCAAAAAAATGAAGATGAGAATGTCTCAAATGCAGACTCTGTCCCCTCCGAACTAATCGAACGAATCCCTGAAGACGACGCTTTGCGAAATGCTGTAGCAACTGGAAATGTTACAAACAACTCAACAAATGCCAATGTATCCACTCCTGGCTCAAGAGATTTACCCTTAGAACAACTCTATTTTATTCCTCCTGTATCCGGGGAACCCACTGCCGGCTACGATCTTAAAAAAGAACATTACGGAATAGATGTCGCAGCACCACAAAA
The DNA here is from genome assembly GCA_046316495.1 of Chitinophagales bacterium. GTDB lineage: Bacteria > Bacteroidota > Bacteroidia > Chitinophagales > Saprospiraceae > M3007. The sequence continues at coordinate 18,783 of JBKDAM010000117.1, read as the reverse complement.
TACCGCTATAAAAGCCGCCGCTGCAGGTTCCGTCATCTTTGCTGGATATACGGTTGAAACGGGCTATTCCATTGCTATTCAACACCCGAATAATGTGGTCACACTTTATAAACACAACTCCGTCCTACTAAAAACAACAGGGGAAATCGTTCGGTCCGGAGAAGCTATTGCGATCATCGGAAATACAGGAGAATCTAGTACTGGCCCCCATTTACACTTTGAACTTTGGTACAAAGGTCGACCTGTAAACCCAGCTGACTATATCATCTTTAAATAATCATACCGAAGTGCTCAGCGATAAACTTGTCACTTTATTGCAAACCTTTAGTAAGGTAGAGCTTAATAGGTTGCGAAAATTAGTCGTCTCCCCTTATTTTAACGACGATGCGGATGTAATTCACCTTTTTGACTTTTGCTTTTCAACACTAAAAAAAGCTCCCAGCCAACTCGAACAGACAACGAAGGAAAGGGTATGGAAAAAACTGTTCCCCAGCCGAACTTTTGACGACGCACACCTACGCCGTATAACATCCTCTCTAATTAAACTCGCCATACAATTTAGGGCACTCGAACTTAGAGCAAAAAACCCACACGATGAGTGGCTGTTTGAGCAAAAAGCCTTGGAAACATCAGGGTTAGATAAACACCTGGCTGGCGTCGAAAGGCAAATCACAAGATCTCTTGAAGAAACTAAAGCTAAAAACGCTGATTTTTACCTCTTCTCCTTCCAGTACCACTGGAATATTTTCAACCGATCCTACCGAGTAGTCGCAGTAACCGATTACATGGCCAAGCTGCTTCCAGCAGATGAAGCCCTTGAAAACTTCTACATAACTCAAAAATTAAAAATGTACGTGGCATGGCTGTCCTATCGACAATTCAGAAGCACCAACAAGGAGCTACCTCTGCCACCTGGATTCTGGGAACAAATACAGTCACAGCGGCTAAGCCATATACCTATGGTTGCTATCTACAAACTTGTAATTAAGATTCTTACCGAGCCCAATAACGAAACCCTTTTTGTTGAGTTAATGGAACAACTAGATAGTGTTGCTGAAGTCCTGGCACCCGATGACTACCGGGAGTGCTGCTACATCGCCCAAAATTACTGTGCACTAAAAATCAATCAAGGGCAGTCCGAATATTACCATCGTGCCTTTGAAATTTTTAAAAACATGGTGACTCATGGGGTACTCATTGAAGACGGACAACTTCCAGAGGGAGTATATAAAAATATTATCACAACAGGATTGCGTGCTGGAGCCCTGGACTGGGTAGAAACCTTTATTGAAAATTATTCCCAATACCTACCACCATCCATCCGAAATAATGCACGAGCCTACAACCTAGCCAACTTATTTTCCCACCAAAAAAAATATACAAAAGCACTTGAAGTGCTTAGAAGCGTGGAGTATAGTGATGTAACCTATACTTTAGGTGCAAAGACAATCCTATTACGAGTCTATTATGAACAGGGAGAATATATAGCCCTGGACTCCCTTATAGACTCTTTCCGAATCTATTTGAGAAGGAACAAGATGATCTCCAAAAACCTTCAAAAGGAATACAATAACTTCCTTAATCTAGTAAAAAAGCTAACCACAATTCGATCAAGGGATCGAAAAGCATTGGAGGAGTTAAAAGACAAGGTAATGGCAACCTCCTACAACACCCCTAAAAAATGGCTAATTGATAAGTTGGACGAACTTTCATAAAGACCTACCGTTTCTCGCCAAAGGCTAGATCCCCTGCATCACCAAGGCCAGGCACAATGTAAGATTTGGCAGTAAGCTCATCGTCAATGGCTCCAACCCATATATGTACTAATGGATTAGCCGCTTGAACCGCCTCTACCCCTTGCGCACTTGCAATTACAGCAGCCACATGGATCGCCTCAGGCTTCCCAAAACGGACTAGATGCTGAATGGCTACATTGATCGAACTTCCAGTCGCCAACATAGGATCACAAATAATTAATACTTTATCCTCTAAATCCGTAGAACTAACATAATCTAATTGGATTTCCATAGAGCCATCCGGATGTTCTCTTCTGTAAGCAGCAATAAACGCACTCTCAGCAGAATCAAACACTTGTAGCATTCCTTGGTGAAACGGTAACCCTGCGCGCAAAATGGTTGCTAATACCACCTGCTGACTCGGAATCATCATAGTCGCAACTCCAAGTTGTGTTTCTATTTCCAAGGGATCAAAATCCAATGACTTACTAATCTCATGTGCCATAATCATTCCGATGCGCTCAACATTTAATCGAAAGCGCATACGATCTTGCTGAATATCTACATCTCTTAATTCGGCAAGAAACCGATTTACGATGGAGGGTTGCAATGATAGATTTGTTACCATAATTTATTCTGTTTTCCAAAGTGCATCGAACTGCTCGACTAATACGTTATCGTAATAGTCCGCACGCTCAAATAATTGATTGAAAAGAACACTTCCCGTCTCTTCATCTAAATAGCGATCATAAATCAAGAGCGAAAGTAAAATATCCTGCTCATATACGCTTAGCGTCATTCCATTGTTGGAATAATTCTCGCGCAATAAATACTCGTACAACCGCTTAATGTGTCTCTCCGGCAACTGACAAAGAACCGCATCTGCACTTATTAAGCCAGATTTTTCGTGATAAGTTATGGCTATTTTTGCACTCCCTTTCCTGATTTCCCAAGCATTGGGGCCACAACGACTTAGTGCTGCAAGATAGCCTAATCGCTCAATTAATCGCTCAACCGTACCAGCAACACCTTGCGCCTTGTAAATAACTGACTTTGAAGGCAACTGAACCTTTGCGCCACAAACCGTGCAACTATCTTCCTCACAAGTCGCTTCTGTTACAGTGTTGGAACAGCCTGTACATCTAGCGGCATCTTTTCCGCCCGCCTCCTTGAATGCATGCATTGCCTGAATTAATAATTCCGAAGGCAAAGCGAAACCCATACTATCACTATCGCGCATAACAAAGGTGTTAATGCCTACAACAAAGCCCTCTTCATCAATTAATGGACCACCCGAATTACCAGGATTTAATCCAATATCAATGTGAAGGTAAGGTACCCCATTAATCATTTCCCTACAATTAGAGATATATCCAGTTTTTGCGGAAAACTGTAAGCCAAATGGGTGTCCGAGAGCAATAACCGAATCCTTTACCCGAACTGTCTTACTTTCTCTGAACTGAACAGCGGGAAACGACGGCAGTGATTTATCTAAAGAGAGAAAAGCCAAGTCGTATTTTCTATCAACATATACCACCCGCATTAACTGCCGCCCAAGAAGCAGACCCTCAACAGCCACTTCCTGACAGTCTTCCACTACATGGAAATTGGTCACAACAAGCTGCTCATCATTAATAATAAAGCCTGTGCCTGTATTAAACGGGGTGGCTATTTGCACGATAACAGCCCGATATTTTTCAATAATATCTTGCATTCAAATTGTCCGTTTTGTTTCCACTCGCTAAGGTAGATGATTCGTTCGGAATTAGCCCCCTCTGAACCGTTCGAATTCCAGCGTTGAGGCCTTGAGGAGTTGTAGTTATTGAAAAATCGGTTTACACCTAAATCTTTCTAGGTGTAAACACAAAACCAGTTGTCAAATTTGAGCCAAATGCCTGTTATAATTATGTTATTTTGAATTCGCAATTATCCTTACAGCAACAAACAAGTATATTTGCATAACCTTTAGGCAGCTTTTGTTGCCTACATTGCGTCATAATTGTTAATCATTGGCTGTTAACAAAAAAGATAAGGGTCGTTAATACGTTTGGTGACCTTTAAATCTTGAATGTTGCTGTACATAAACAAGCGCTCTTTACAATCAAACATCAAGCTGCTTATGAAAAAGCCCTTAGCTTTATCCGGATTCTTTGCTATCCTACTTTTTACATCCTCCTGCAAGGAGGAGTTCGACTACGTGTACTACACCCCCGAAGAGTATCAACTAATTTCACAACACCTAAACCTGCCGGCGCTTCCGCCTAAGTACACGGCACAACTACCTATGCACCTCTCTGGAACAGGGCTTTTTGCTCCCGAGATTAGTACAGAAGAGGCAACCCTAGGTAGGGTCTTGTTTTATGACAAAAACCTTTCCAGCGACAAAACTATAAGTTGTGCGAGTTGCCACAAACAAGAGCTTGGCTTCGCTGATAACCAGGCCGTCAGTCCTGGTGTCGAATCTAGAGCTGGCCAGCGCAATGCCATCGCCCTGAGCTCCGTCGCCAACTTCGCTGCATACTACGGTACTGATTTGAATGGATCCGGTGCCATACCCTTCTTCTGGGACAACCGCGCCAACACTGCCTCCCAACAAAACTTGGAGACAATGGCAAATCCGGTAGAAATGAATATGCAGCCCCATGAAATTCAAGCAGCGGTAGAAGCGCAAGCCTACTATAAACCACTCTTTAAAAAAGCCTTCGGAGATGAAGAAATAACAGCTCAGCGCATTTCACAGGCCCTCGCCTCCTTCGTAAACGCAATGGGGTCCTACCAAAGCCGTTTTGATGCAGCAGCCAATGCAGCCTTCAACAACAACCAATTCGGGATTGATTATTACCAGCAATTTCCGACCCTTTCCGCACTCGAAAACCGAGGCAAAGCCCTATACATGGCCAACTGTGGCACTTGCCACTCTCAAAATTTTGGCCGCCCCATGAAAGTATACTCAAATAATGGACTAGACGAAACCACCACAGATCAAGGTGTCGGTGGTATCACTGGCTTTGCATCCCAAAAAGGTGTGTTTAAAGTGCCTACTCTTCGAAATATTGCTTTAACAGCACCCTATATGCACGATGGACGCTTTAAAACATTATCAGAAGTTATCGATCACTATAGCACCGGAATAAAGTTCCACCCCAACCTGGGCGAAGAGCTAAGAAAAGGAAATCAACCTATTAAAATGCAGTTTAGCCCAGAAGATAAAGAAGCGTTATTAGCGTTCTTTAATACCCTGACCGATGATGTGTTCCTCCAAGATGAACGTTTTTCGGATCCACATAAATAATAGAATCCGTTACTTTAAACAATAAAAAAGGGGGATTAGAGCGGCTTTCTCTAATCCCCTTTTACTTTGCTTAAACTGTTTTTTCATGAAAAAGCTCCTTTTTCTACTTCTATCCCACTTAATATTAGTAAGCTGCTCACAACATTACTATTACGCCCCCAATACTCTTCACCTTCCGACCGTATCTCAAAAAGGCCAAATCAGTATAGAAGCGTCCTTGAATGGAAGCAGCCAAATAAGAGGCACAGAAGTTCGTTCTGCTTGGATGCCCGCTCAAAACATATCCGTCATGGCTAACCTCATGTACCTATCTGGCTCTTTTGAGCAAACGAATTTTTTTGTATTCCCCACGCCCCCGCCAGAACTCCATACCGGCAGTGGACATCTCCTTGAGCTTGGCCTTTCCAAACACTTTCCTCTTTCTAATACCAACTCCGTTTTTTCCATTACTTCCGGTGCTGGCCTAGGCCGCTCTATTAACACCTTCGACAAACAAAGGAAAGCTGAACTGAACTTTAGTCGTTATTTCGTTCAGCCCGCCTTCATGTCTTATGGAAAAATGGCCAATATTGGGGTAGGCTTCCGCTTCTCTTATCTTAATTTCTATAAGGGAACCATCGACTATACCATCAATGAGGGCGATTTGTACACGATTAAAAATATTGAACAAAAAGCCAATTTCTTGCTGCCTGACGTAGGGTTTACTGCCGGGGTGCGATTTGACCCAATAGAAATCCGTTGTAATATTACCCTCGGACTCATGCCACAGCCATATCAGTTCGGATTCTCAAACCATAATTTGAGTATATCTGCCTTAACTATTTTAGATGCCGAAAAGTCCAATAAAAAATACACAAAAAGAAAAAGCTCTAAAAAGAAAAAAAGGAAATAACGCACCAAGCTACTGAACCAAAATAGCACCATAGCCAAACAATTTTGTATGTTTGCGGTAAATACCGTAATAAATGAAGCGCTGGATACTGCCTGAAACCTCCTCAACACTGGTTCATTTATTGTCATCCGAATTGGCAATAGACCCCCTTTTAGCTACCGCCCTCGCTCAGCGTGGGATTCACTCCTCTTCAGACGCTAATCGCTTTTTTGAACCAACGCTAGAAGACCTTCATTCCCCTTTCCTGATGAAGGATATGCAAAGAGCAGTCGAGCGATTGGACCTCGCCATTCAAAAAGGACAACGCATCCTGCTGTACGGAGACTATGACGTGGATGGAACCGCTAGCGTAGCAATGATGTATGCCTTCCTAAAGCCTTTCTACCCAAATATAGATTATTATCTTCCTGATAGAGATAAAGAGGGATACGGTGTTAGTATCAATGGTATTGAATACGCCAAAAATTCAACCTGCGAACTGATTATTGCAATGGACTGCGGCATCAAAGCCAATCAAGCAGTAGATCTTGCCAATTCTTATGGAATAGACTTTATTATCTGCGATCACCACCTCCCAGAAGGTGCACTCCCAAATGCAGTGGCAAACCTAGACCCAAAACGATCCGATTGCCACTACCCATTTAAAGAACTGAGTGGCTGCGGCATCGCCTTCAAACTAGCCCAGGCCTATGCATATTACCACGATACACCGGTACAAGAATTAGAAAGCCTGCTTGACTTCGTCGCACTCAGTATTGCCTGTGACATCGTCCCAATTGTAGGTGAAAACAGGACATTAGCCCATTTTGGACTAAAAAAACTAAATTTTGAACCTAGACTAGGTATCTGGGCTCTAATTAACAGAAGTCGCCGCTCCTATCCACTTAATATCAGCGATCTTGTTTTTGGCCTTGGCCCCCTAATCAACTCAGCAGGGCGAATAGCAGATGCTCGAGAAGCTGTTCAACTATTATTGTCTAGCGACAGAACAAGCGCATTAGACGCTGCTACTCGGCTTGTAGAGCGTAATAAAACCAGACAAGAGGTCGATTTTGCAGCAGTAACAAGTGCCCGAATCCAAGCCAAACATCAAATCGAGGAATGCAATCCAGCAAGCATTGTTTTATTCAACCCAGAATGGCATAAGGGAATCATTGGAATTACCGCCAGTCGAATCTCCGAAGAATTCCATAAACCAACCGTAATCCTAACAGAAAGCGAAGGGGTCGCCGTTGGATCTGCCCGGTCCGTCCCAGGATTTGACCTTTATGCTGCGCTTCAATCCTGCGACCACCTGTTTTGTTCTTTTGGAGGGCATGCCTATGCCGCCGGCATGCAAATGCCTATCGAAAACATCCCATCATTTTCTAGTAAATTTGAAACGTTTGTAAATGCATCGATAACAGAAGTCGCAAAACAGCCCATTCTGGAAGTAATCGGTGAAATTACCTTTGACCAAATCAATACCCCCTTTTGGAATACGTTAAAAAGATTTGCTCCCTTCGGCCCACTTAATATGACACCCGTTTTTGTCGCAAAAGGGGTGGTCGATACAGGCAAAAGCAAACGAATGGAAAATAACCATGTCAAAATGTGCCTTAAACAAGGGAAAAGAGTTTTTAATGCAATTGGTTTTGGACTAGCTGACCAATTCGAATCATGCAAAAACAGGCCATTTGATCTGGCATTTAGCATTAGAGAAGAGCAATGGAGAGGAGAAAATTACCTAAGTCTGGTTGTAAAAGATTTGCACTAAACGCTGTAACCGCACTCTGGGCTCCCATATGCGCCCTTTCGTTGGCCCTGTCATCCAAACATACCGCTGGATACAATACCAGTATCGGTTTAGAAGAATTGTGGCTACTTTTTGCATCTTTTTTTGTCTATAACATCCATACTAAGTATTCGGAACTTCGAACAGTAGCAAAGAGCTCTGGCCTAATAGCGGCTCTTTTAACCATTGCCCTACCACCCATAAGCAGCCAGATTGCTTTATTCGCAGGCCTACTTTGGCTTGGTTATTACTACGCCCTTCGTTCTTTGGCAATTCTAAAGCCAATTTTAATTGGTTTAGTTTGGGTACTGACAACCCATGCCATACCAATCCATGATTGGCGCTGGAATGAAATAGCCTTCTTTCGATTTGGACTGGTATTTGTCCTTTCCTTGGCTTACGACTTAGTAGACCAGCAACGTGATTTGACACAAAACACTCAAACGTTGGTTTTATTACTAGGATTTAAAACCAGCATGTTATTATCAACACTCATATTAGGATTCTTATCCTGCCTTTCTTGGAGTGTCATAAGCATTAGACTACCAATTCTTGTTTCTTCGGGGTGCTCGATTGGCATTTTAGTACTACTCGCATGGAAAAACGCACCCATATCACCAGACAATCCTTTGTGGAAAATTTTAATTGATTCCGTCCTTTTATTCTATTCCATCTCTTCTTTTTTCCCCACATCCTAATAACGGTAACATTTAATAGTATCGACCCATTTTAGGATGTTCTACAATTACCTTTTTTAAATCATTAAAATCAACTGCCCCCTGATGTGACCATAAAAGCTCCCCACCTGGAGCGATCAATAGAGAATAGGGCAGCGCACCATTCCAGTTTTTATCAACCATTTCAATTAACCCATATATGTCATCCCCACTAAACTGATAATTTACAACCCCAGATTGTTTTTCTTTTAAAAAACGAAGCACCTTTTCAGATTGGTCTGGCTTATCAACTGAAATAGACACAAATTCAAAGTCGCGCGCGCCATACATCCTTTGCAAAATTAAAAATTCAGGGTATTCCAGCACACAAGGTCCACACCAAGTCGCCCAAAAATTAAGTAGTAAAAGCTTTTCAGAAGCTTTATTGTTAACTACTTGGTTTAACTTGTTCAAATCTATCTGCTCAAGGAGAACAGGTCGAGCAGCCCATTTGGCATCAGCAGGAGCCCTTAAATCTAGTTTCCAACCCCACTTCACAGAACAACCAAACGTTTTCGTCACATCAGAGGCAACCTTTTCTCCCATTAATGTCGACTCAATCGCTTTGCGTATATCTTCTCCATTCGCTGTACCAGGTCGCTCCGACTTGTCCAAACGACCTACATAAGTTAATCGTCTTTGTTCGTTAAATACAAAGGCGTGAGGCGTTGCGACAGGCCCGTACTTCAAAGATGCGGATTGATTATCACCATCATACAAATAAGGGAAATTATATTTTTTATCTGCAGACCTAAGAACCATATCCTCGTAAGTATCCCCGAGATCCGAATAGCCTAATTCCTCATATAATAACCCAAGTGGACTATTCGGAGAAATAGCCACCACCTGAACACCTTGTGAATGATAATCATCAACCAGCGCTTTAATTCGTTCTTCATACGCCTGTGCGGTAGGGCAGTGGTTGCAAGTAAAAATAATGACCAAAACTCTTGAGGATGCAAAATCATTAAGAGTGTACCATCTCCCATCTACACCGGGCAACTTAAAATCCGGGGCTTGTTCGCCAATGGCAAGTGTTCTTACGGCTTGAATCGGTACCTCCTGTGGGTTGGGAATGAACTGGCCCGGCTTTACTTTCTGCCGCGTTAAACTACATCCCAACAAAAAACTCAACAACAAAAGAGTTAGGGCGATCCGCATAATATGATATCTTTCTTAATTCATTAAACATAAACAATCCTACTGCAAAGAAAATAATTAAATTATTAATATTTTGAATTTGCCTCTTTTTATCCAAGCCCAACCAAATAATTCCTGAGGTTTTTAGGTGCTTAGGAAAAAATATGCCGCTCCAATTTAATTTGGAGAATTAAGATAATTACACCATCTTAATACACTAAAAACCAACTACTTATGAATACGATTAACTTAAGACACTCCCCTTTGTGACCTTAGTCACCAGTAATTGTAACTAAGATCACAAAGCAGACTAACAACCATCAAGAAGTAGACTCGGCGACCATTATACATTTGTCCAAAAATCAGTCGTCATGAAATTTAAACTAACTTTTTTATTTATTTTAATTAGTTCATTTTTATTTGGACAATCAAACCTGAAAATTGCCAACTATTATTTTGTCATCAAGGGCACCTCAAATTTACATGACTGGGAGTCTAAGGCAAATGAGGTGCGCTCTAATGCAACTATTCTCCTGGATAAGGGAGGGCTCCATTCCATACGGGCACTTTACCTTGAAATACCCGTAAAAACGATTAAAAGTGCAAAGGGATCTATTATGGATGGAAAGACCTACGAAGCGCTCCGAGCCGACAATTACCCTAATATCACCTTTAAACTGGATCAAATTAACAAACTGAGCAAAAGTGGCGACAGGTATGAGGTTGCAGCCTCTGGTTATTTGTTCATCGCCGGGACAACCAATAAAATTGAAATGTACGTGCACGCAAAAGTTGGTGCAGATGGAAGCGTTTCCTTTTCAGGTTCCAAAAAACTTAAAATGACCGACTATAAAATAAAGCCACCCACCGCCCTGATGGGAACCTTAACCACCGGTGATGAGGTCGAAATCGCCTTTACTATTACCTTAAGATAAATCTAAAACTTATTAACTTCAGTATGAATACTAGAATTACTCTAACCGCTCTTGCACTTATCTTAAGTGCAGGTTGGGCTATGGCTCAACAACCTTCTCTTCAATACTTCCGCCCGTGGGACAAGGAGGGAATAAACGTATTTGAACCATCAAAAAAAGCTGACCAACCCGAATTTTCCGGCTTTAAACTACGAATTGGTGGCGCGTTCACCCAAGATTTCCAATCACTCCGCCACAGCAATCGCGCAGCTTACTCCCCCGTTTCAACCTCAAATAATACCAATAAAAACCTACTCTATGGTGTCATCAAAGCTGAAGACTCTACCTCTGCTCGTTTGACTGGATTCAACTTGGCAATGGCAAACTTGAACTTCGACTTCCAAATCGCAGATGGAATTCGTGTCTCTCTCGAAAATTATATGTCATCACGCCACCACTCTGAATTTTGGGTTAAAGGTGGGTATATCATGATCGATAAACTGCCCATGTTTGGCGAACAAAAATGGTTTGATGATTACTTCCGAGTAAAAATTGGTCACTTCCAACCAAATTTTGGTGACGCCCAGTTCCGCCGGAGTGATGGAGGCAATACAATGTTTAATCCGTTTGTGGAAAATTATATCTTGGACGCCTTCACGACCGAAATAGGAGGAGAAGTTTATGTATTCCCCGCAGATGGATTCATGGGTATGATTGGTATGACCTCCGGCTTTATCAACGGAAACATCGAAAATTATGCAGAAACAAATAACAACTTCGGTGTTGTGCCTACTAAAAAGTCACCTTCCATTACCGCAAAAGTAGCGTACGATAAAACCTACGACGACCTTCGTGTTCGCCTGTCCGCTTCTTATTATAACAACCCAAACATTCAACGCAACACGTTGTATGCTGGAGATCGTACTGGATCCCATTACTTCATGGTAATGGAAACAGCGGTACAGCCAGGTACAGGTACCGCATCCGCCGCTGGCTCGCAGTTTACTTCAGGGAGATTTAACCCCAATCTAGCTAACCGTGTGCAAGCAATTATGATCAATCCGTTTATCAAGTTCAAAGGCTTGGAAGTATTTGGCACTTACGAAATACTCAGCGGTAGCATTTATGGTGACACACTTAAAACTGACGGAGTAGCGACTTGGGAAAAGCGTTCATTTAATCAAATGGCAGTTGATGCGGTTTATCGTTTCCTTAAAAACGAACAAGCTTATGTGGGCATGCGCTACGTTAAAGTTAAAGGCCAGCCAGATGGCATTGCGTTCAAGGAAGCAACCGGAGATCGTAAAGAAGTAAATATTACAAGAATGGCCATTTCCGCAGGTTGGTTCCCAACAAAAAACCTTCTTTTAAAAGGAGAATGGGTCGCTCAAACGTATGGTGGCTTCCCTGTAGGAGATTACAGGAATGACTCAGAACCAACCAACCTAGGCAACTTATTTGATAAGGACCGCCCTGTCGGTTTCGGTGGATTTGTGGTATCAGCAGTGGTTGGGTTTTAACTAAACCTTTAGCTCTTTATAAATTTTGGTAGTGCAATCGCTGTTATTTTCAAAGCCATGGCGATTGCACTACCAACACTAAGCTCATTCTTTTCACCACCCCTCATCCCAATGCAGCGCCCAAGCCGATTTTGTTTCTTATATCTGTGCCTATTCACAGGAATCATTTTACTAACAGGTGGATCTAGTGGACCCGCAATCTTAAAGAAACGCTACCAAATCGAGAATAATAGTTCCATTTTTTTAAAAGGAACCTCAAATGTTAATGAATTTACCTGTAAGTGTGAAGAGCGATTTGGCGAACAACAGGTAGAAGCAGAACAAACGGACAATCACGCACGATTTAAAAATACTGAGCTCTGGGTCCCGATTAAAAAATTCAACTGTAAAAACAGCAGAATAGATGCCGATATGCAAAGAGCTCTTCAAGCAGAAAAATATCCGCATATTAAGATAACTCTTATCGACTGCTGGCAAAATAATAAATGCATGAATGGCCGATGCGCAGATTGGTTTGACGTCAAGGCAAATATTAGTATTTCCCTGTCAGGAGCGACGAGAAAAGAGATAATTACTGCTCGGGCAAAAGCAATTGCAACTAATAAATTCCAATTAATTGGTGAAAAAGCCGTTCAGATGAGCGCCTTCGGAGTAACGCCCCCAGAGGCTATGTTTGGAATGATCAAGGTCAATGATTGGATCTCGCTCCATTTCGATTTAATGGTGTCCCTTATCGATTGACCTATTTAACCGCTCAACAATAAATGATAAGCTGTCAGCTATGCAAAAATTTTTAATTAAAGGAATCGCCGCCGGAGCCACCTTGCTGGTTTTAAGCTATTTGGCTCTTTACCTCATGGTCCTGCTCCTTCCAAGTATTGCGGAACAATATTATGATCCAATGTTCAGCTTTGACGGAAATAAAACAGCCCTGTTTTTCCTACATCCATTCGTTCTTAGCTTTGCTCTTGCTTGGTTTTGGCGGCGCTTTAAGAGTCTTTTTCATGGACCTTTTTGGTGGCGAGGTATAGAAATGGGGTTGGTTTATGGCTTAGTTGCAACCCTTCCCGCCATGTGGATGGTGTTCAGTGCCATGGCCATTTCCATTAGCCTTGTATTTACTTGGCTAATATATGGGGTTTTCCAGGCAATAATTGTAGGCGTTATTTTTGCTAAAATTAGCCCTTAATACGAGTTGAAAATTCTAGGCTGGTGTAATCATACGACAAGGGGTTTAACCCTAAAAACTACACCAGCCTCCATTCTCCTTCAACCAGCGTTCTTTCTCACTGTAATCCGGCATAAACCGTTCAACCAGGGACCAAAACCGAGGAGAGTGGTTCATTTCAACCAAATGAGCTAATTCATGAATTATAACATAATTCTGGACATCAACCGGCGCAAACAATAACCTAGTCGACAAGTTTACATTTCTCTCACTCGAACAGCTGCCCCAGTTCGACTGATTGTGCTTTAAACAAATGTTGCCAATTGGTTGGTTGACAGTTCGCTGATTGATATCGTGAACGCGCTGCACAATCTCAGCAAAATAGTCTCCAGCCACTACCCTAGACAAAAGCGTTTGTATCGCCTTTTGCCTCTGTGTCGGATCACACTTGCTGCTTAATCGAAGCACAATTGTATCCCCAACTAACTTCGCCGAATGCACTTTACGCTCCTCATCAATAAGTTCTAGTAAATACCTTCGCCTTCCAACTGTCAAAACCTGTCCATTTTCATACTTTTTGACCCTAAAAGGGGCCAATATGGAAGGTTTTTTCTTCGCTAACTGCTCTACCCACTGCTGTAGCCGAAACAATTCTGCATGAATAAAATCAACAGAAACCCCCAACGGCTCCCGCATAATTATCTTTTGCCTGGTAATACTAAATCTTGAGCCCCGTCTTGCCTCAATCACAACCTCTACTGGCAACTCTTGCCCTTCCACCACAATACTTGCGGTATATTTGCTTGCTAAATGCTTGTTAATAATGCGTTTTATCAATTAATGTACTTTTGGGGGCAAAAATACGCGCTCAAACCTATTTATGCCGCCTTTTATTGGCTCTCCTCATTTATTCCACCCGCTAAAGCTGTATTTTGTAAATGCAAACATTCAATTTACCCCCCAACTTCAAGGAGCATTTATTAGCTTGGATCAACACCCATGAAACAGCTATTCTCCTTGATAGCAACAAGCAAGAGGAGAATAACCAACAATATTCTTCTTGGGATATCCTCGCCGCAGTAGGCGTAAAGGCAATTTTAGAGGTCATGAGTGGTAGTTTCTCCATTGAGCACCTTCAATCATTCCAAAGCCAAAATAAGGGAAAATGGCTGTTCGGATATTTTTCCTACGACTTGAAAAACAACCTGGAATCCCTAACATCAAATAATTATGATGGCTTAACCTGGCCAGAGGCATTGTTGTTTCAACCTGAGATAACAATAGGAGTAAGAGATAATAGGGTAGAGGTTTATTCAGAAAATAAGGATGCAGAAACGATCTTAAAGGATATTATGACCTGCCCTCTTGTAGACGAAATGGGCATCAACCAAACGATCCAACTTCAGCCTAGAATTTCTAAACAAGCCTATCTTCTTGCAGTTAACAAAATCAAAAACCACATTAAACTTGGGGATATCTATGAACTAAATTACTGTCAAGAATTCTTTGCTTATCCTAATCAACTAGAACCCGCCCCTCTGTTCAATCGCCTAAATAAAATAGCAAAAGCCCCCTTTAGTGCTTTCCTGAAGCGACTGGACAAAACCTTATTATGTGCCAGTCCAGAGCGATTCCTAAAGAAACGTGGACAACAGCTCATCTCACAGCCCATTAAAGGAACCCGAAAAAGAGGCCTCAACCAACTAGATGACAAGCAGGTTCGAGATGAGCTGATAAACAACCCAAAGGATAGGTCGGAAAATATAATGATTGTTGACTTGGTAAGAAACGACCTCGCTAAAAACTGTATCCCAGGATCTGTTAAAGTAGAAGAACTCTGCCACATTTACTCTTTTCCAACCGTCCACCAAATGATTTCAACCATATCAGGAACTCTACCTCAAGGTACAAATAGCATCCAAGCTATTTTAGATGCTTTCCCAATGGGAAGTATGACTGGCGCTCCTAAGGTGATGGCTATGAATTTAATAGAACGCTATGAGGAATCTAAGAGAGGGCTTTATTCAGGAGCTGTCGGTTATTTTGACCCTAATGGCGATTTTGATTTTAATGTTGTAATTAGAAGTCTTCAATACAATGCGTCCGAAAAGTACCTTTCATGCTCTGTCGGCGGGGCAATTGTATATGAATCCGATCCAGAACAAGAATATGAAGAATGCTTAACTAAAATGGCAGCTATCCAGTCAGCCTTATCCGTTAACCATTCCAATACTACGAGTCAAAAGCGTTCATAAATATCCCCCTTATGTAAAATAATACTTCCAAATCTTAAAAAACACATTGCTCTCAAACAGTTTCTTAGTTTTGCAGCAACTTTTAAGATCCTTTCACGATGCAGAATCCACCGGATATCAACATTTTAAACGAAGAAATTACTCGTGAGTCCGCTTTCATTGATGTGCTTCTAGCAGAAACTAGTCGTACCATCATTGGTCAACAAAGTATGATAGAACGATTGTTAATCGGACTACTTACAAAAGGCCACATCCTACTTGAGGGACTGCCTGGTCTTGCAAAAACACTGGCAATCAAAACTTTAGCACAGGCAATTGATGTAAAATTTACCAGAGTTCAGTTTACTCCAGACCTGTTACCGGCTGATGTGATTGGAACTATGGTGTACAACCCAGCAAAATTTGATTTTTTTATTAAAAAAGGGCCTGTTTTCTCAAATTTCGTCTTGGCGGATGAAATAAATCGGGCACCAGCCAAAGTACAAAGTGCCCTTTTAGAGGCAATGCAAGAACGCCAAGTAACCATTGGCGATGCATCTTTCCCATTAGAAGAGCCCTTTTTAGTACTTGCTACCCAAAACCCAATTGAGCAGGAAGGCACTTACCCATTGCCAGAAGCTCAAATGGATCGGTTTTTGTTAAAAATAAAGATAGGTTATCCCTCTAAGGAAGAGGAACGCATGATTATTCGACAAAACTTGTCTCTAACGCCTCCAGTTATTAGACCCGTAGTTCCTGCCGAAGCACTCACAAGAGCAAGAATCGCACTCGATAAGGTTTATATCGGTGAAAAAATAGAGCAATATATTATTGACCTGGTCTTTGCCAGCCGACAACCCGCCTCTTACGGCCTCAATCACCTTGCCCCCTTGATTAATTATGGGGGCTCGCCTCGCGCTTCTATAGCACTCGCACAAGCAGCAAGAGCCATGGCTTTCCTACACCGTAGAGGCTATGTCATTCCTGAAGATGTTCGTTCAATCGCCCCAGATGTCCTTCGCCATCGCATCGGATTAACCTACGAAGCAGAAGCCCAAGGTCTTGACCAAGAAGAAATAATACTTCAATTGCTCAAAACAGTAAAAGTGCCATGAATAAAACCTTCTTTTGCATAGATGCCCACACCTGTGGAAACCCCGTCCGATTGGTAGCCGGTGGTGGCCCGACGCTGCATGGCAACAACATGAGTGAGAAGCGGCAACACTTTCTGAAAGAGTTTGACTGGATACGACAAGGGCTAATGTTCGAACCACGTGGACATGATATGATGAGCGGGAGCATTCTCTACCCGCCCCATGAACCAATAAATGACGTAGCTGTCCTTTTTATTGAGACTTCTGGTTGTCTACCAATGTGTGGGCACGGCCTCATCGGAACTGTAACCATCGCGATTGAACATGGATTAGTAACTCCCCAAAAGCCCGGTTTTTTGAACGTAGAAACGCCTGCCGGGCTCATTCAAGTACAGTATGAACAAGTTGGGAAAAAAGTAAAATCAGTTCGACTAACCAATGTCCCTGCATTCCTAGCTGCCACCAACCTGATAATCGAGTGCTCCGAATTAGGACCATTAACCATTGATGTGGCTTATGGTGGCAACTACTATGCTATTGTAGATGTTCAAGACCATTTCCCTGGTCTTGAATACTTCAAAGCAGAACAATTAATTGCCTGGAGCAGGGAAATTAGACAAAAAATAAATGAAAAGCACTCATTTGTCCACCCAGAAAACACAACCATTAATGGCCTAAGCCATCTCTTATGGACTGGAGCTTGCATCGACCCAACATCAACGGCTAGAAATGCTGTTTTTTACGGCGAAAAAGCAATAGATCGATCACCTTGTGGAACAGGTACTAGCGCTCGAATGGCTCAATGGTATGCTCAAGGCAAACTCAAGCTAGGGGATACGTTTATCCATGAAAGTATTATTGGCTCCAAATTTGTTGGTCGAATTGAGGAGGAAACAACCGTTGCCGGCCAACCAGCAATACGCCCTTCCATTGAAGGCTGGGCTGTTGTGACTGGTTTTAATCATATCATCATAGATGATGAAGACCCCTATTGGAAGGGATTTGTAGTCGTTTAAAATACTGCTTAACTTTGCTGCATGAACCAAGAGCAAAATCTAAAAATTTACAACAGCCTTTCAGGCAAAAAAGAGCAATTCACACCAATTACACCTGGATACGTTGGAATGTATGTCTGTGGACCAACCGTTTATAATGATGTACATCTAGGAAATTGCCGAACATTTACTAGCTTCGATGTTATCTATCGCTATTTGCTACACTGTGGATTTAAAGTGAGATACGTGCGAAATATAACCGATGTCGGTCATCTAACGGATGATGGTGAAGACAGAATGGCTAAAGGCGCTAAAGTAGCTCAACTAGAACCAATGGAGGTTGCACAACGCTATACCGTTGGGTTCCATGATATGATGCGGGTGTTCAATAATCTTACTCCAAGTATTGAACCGAGAGCAACCGGCCATATCCCCGAACAAATCGAAATGGTACAAGAAATCCTAAACCGCGGCTTAGCTTATGAGCAAAATGGTTCGGTTTACTTTAATGTGCCAAAATTTGCTGAATCTTTCCCCGGCGTCTATGGCTCGGTGAGTGGTCGTGTTCTAGATGACCTTTATCAAGAAACTAGAGCACTTAAAAATCAAGACGAAAAAGCACATCCCGCTGATTTTGCCATCTGGATGAAAGCCCGACCTGAAGACATAATGGTCTGGAAAAGCCCTTGGTCAATTGGATTCCCAGGCTGGCATTTAGAGTGCTCCGCTATGAGCACCAAGTATCTCGGCTCCAACTTTGATATACATGGTGGAGGAAATGACCTCAAATTCCCTCACCACGAAAATGAAATAGCTCAAAACCATGGAGCTTGTGGATGCCATCCCGCTAACTATTGGTTACATGCCAATATGCTACTGCTAAATGGGAAAAAAATGTCAAAATCAGACGGAAATACCATCACTCCAGTACAGCTGTTTACCGGCGAAAGTTCTTTCGTTAGTAAAGGTTACTCGCCAATGGTTGTTCGCTTCTTTATGCTCCAAGCCCACTACAGAAGCACGCTAGACATCACAGATGAGGGGCTTCAGGCTGCTGAAAAAGGCTATCGAAAACTGATGGAGTTCAATAAGCTACTCCAAAGTATCCCATCGAACACAACAACAGCAACAGCAGAAACAGATACCGATCGCGCCATCCTAGACTGTATTCAAAATGCCTTCGAAGGGATGAATGATGACTTTAATACCGCCATCGCAATCGCTGCACTCAACGACCTTAGCTCTTATATCAATAAACTCGCTAATCAACAACTAGCCCCAAGTGAAATATCCCCTTGGGTACTCGAG
>JBKDAM010000116.1:0-27190 GCA_046316495.1 Chitinophagales bacterium | reverse complement strand
GGTTTGGCACCTCGATGTCGGCTCGTCGCATCCTGGGGCTGGAGAAGGTCCCAAGGGTTGGGCTGTTCGCCCATTAAAGCGGCACGTGAGCTGGGTTCAGAACGTCGCAAGACAGTTCGGTCCCTATCTGTTGTGGGCGTTAGAAGATTGAAGAGACCTGTCACTAGTACGAGAGGACCGTGATGGACGAACCGCTGGTGTATCGGTTGTGCCGCCAGGTGCAGCGCCGAGTAGCTACGTTCGGCCGGGATAAGCGCTGAAAGCATCTAAGCGCGAAGCCTACTTTGAGATGAATCTTCTTTTAAGGGCCGTAGGAGACGACTACGTTGATAGGCAGCAGGTGTAATAGTGGTGACACTTTGAGCCGAGCTGTACTAATAGCCCGTTAGCTTCCATTTTTTTTATCTTACGCAGATAATGAACTGGAGTCTAGCAATGTATTCAAAGGATTGTGTCAATGATCTGAAGAATAAATCGCTTTCACCTAAAGCAATTGTGATTGCATTACTTTCGAAACTACTCCTTCCCGGTTATTGTCAGTATCCTAAAAAGTTGGGATACAAAAGAAAAGAGGTTAGCTAGTCTACCTAAAGAAACGTTGGTGCCTATAGCGATGGGGTCCCACCTCTTCCCATTCCGAACAGAGTCGTTAAGCCCATCTGCGCTGATGGTACTGGAGTTGATGCTCCGGGAGAGTAAGTCGGTGCCAACCCAATTAAACATAAAGCCCTTGCTGATTCGTCAGTGGGGGCTTTCGTGTTTTATCCCCCCCACGATGGGGATAATTACTCCTTAATCGAGACGCCATATCTTCCGCGAATCCTTGCTGTTCAGAATTACCCATACCAGGCTGTTTTTTTACTTGTATCCGTATTCATTCGTCCTACCCTCCTCCTCCTTTTTTTGATTCCAACTGCTTTCCCTTTTCTTTAACCCTCCTATGCGATAGAATCTTTGTACCTTTGCAGCCAATTTGTAGCCCAACCAATCTACTATTTCATTAACTATGGCCTCTACAGTTTCCAAACCCTCCAAAAAAAACCAACAAAACGGGTCAGAAGCGTATCAACAAGAAGTTCTTCAAGACTTTCGAATTTGTTATGAAAGCCGCGAAGCCAGTATCATTGCCCGAAAAGAAGTACTAAGTGGTAAAGCTAATTTCGGGATCATTGGCGATGGTAAAGAAGTCGCTCAAGTCGCCATGGCTAAAGCCTGGGAAAAAGGCGATTTCAGGTCGGGTTATTACCGCGACCAAACCTTGATGTTCGCTCTGGGTCTGCTCAGTTTGGAAGGTTTTTTTGCCCAACTATACGGAGATCCGGTACACGATGAGGTATCCTCCGGAAGACAAATGAATTGTCATTTCGGTACTCGAATGATCGATGAACAAGGCCATTTCCTTGACCTGAAAAATCGCTACAACGTATCGTCCGATATTTCATCCACTGCAGGTCAAATGTCCCGCGGATTGGGCCTGGCGTTTGCCTCTAAAAAATTCAGGGAAATGCCCCATCTATGCGGAGAACTTTCCAACCAAGGGAAGGAGGTTTGTTTCGTCACCATCGGCGATGCTTCCACATCCGAGGGCCCTTTCTGGGAATCAATCAACGCCGCAGGTGTCCTGCAGGTGCCAATGGTCGTCTCCGTATGGGATGATGGATACGGTATATCCGTCCCTAAAAAGTACCAAACGACCAAAGAAAGTATTTCTGAAGTACTCTCGGGTTTCGCAGGGGAGGGAGGCTTTGATATTTATAAAGGCAAGGCATGGGATTATGAAGGTCTTACCCAACTATATAAAACTGGTGTAACGCAATCCCGGAAATCTCATCGGCCCGTCCTGTTCCATATTGAAGAGGTAACTCAACAACTTGGTCACTCTACTTCTGGTGATCACCGCCGCTATAAAACACCGGAGCGCCTTCAATTTGAAGAGGACTTTGATTGTAATAAACGATTTGAGCAATGGATACTTGAGTCCGGTATTGCCAGCAGCGAACAATTAGAGGCCATTAAAAAGGAGGCGAAAGAGAGGGCTACCAACGCTGCCAAAACAGCCTATCGCCGGTACCAAGATGCGGTTCTTGAACAACGGGCTCAGCTTACCACTTTAGTAAATGCCGCTGTCAGTGCCCATCCAAATGTGGATATCAGTGGTCCATGGAACTTGTTTTTGCAAAAAAGAGAGCCCTTGCTGCGCTCGGATTTGCCTAAATTCGCCCGCCAAATACTCCAGCGGTTCAGCGGCCTACAAAGTCCAGCCCTGACTGCATTGAAGGCTTATGTGGATTCCGAAAATCAATTGGGTAAAACTTGGTACAGCGATCACTTGTATAGCCAGACACCTCAATCTGCCCTGAAGGTCAAACAGGTGCCTGCCGTATATTCAGAATCCTCTGTTGCAAAGGATGGATATGAAATTCTGAATACTTGTTTTGATTACCATTTTGATCGTGACCCCCGTTTACTTGCCTTTGGGGAGGATGTGGGTCATATTGGGGATGTTAACCAAGGGTTTCGTGGATTGCAACAGAAATATGGCATCGACCGGATTTTTGATACCGGAATTCGGGAGTGGACCATTATGGGTCAAGCGATCGGTTTAGCTATGCGCGGACTTCGCCCCATCGCTGAAATTCAATATTTAGATTATTTGCTCTATGGTCTGACGCCTCTGTCAGATGATTTGGCCACTTTACGCTGGAGAACCAATAATCAACAGGCCGCTCCGGCAATCATTCGTACCCGCGGTCACCGTCTGGTTGGGGTCTGGCATGCTGGCTCACCAATGGGATTAATGTTGGGCTCTTTGCGAGGAATGTGGTTCTGTGTACCCCGTGATATGACCCAAGCCGTAGGAATGTACAATACCCTTTTACAGTCTGACGATCCAGCTATTGTAGTGGAATGCCTGAATGGCTACCGCTTGAAAGAGAGAATGCCGGATAATTTAACGGAGTTTACTGTGCCGCTCGGGGTTCCCGATATTGTTCGACCAGGGAACGATGTGACGGTGGTGACCTATGGATCCTGTGTCCGGGTAGCGGAAGAAGCTGCTACCATGTTGGCTGCTGCTGGTGTTTCCATCGAAATCGTCGATGTGCAAACCTTGCTTCCTTTCGATCTTACTGGAACCTGTGTGGCTTCTTTGAAGAAAACAAATCGCTTCTTAGTACTCGATGAAGATTTGCCCGGCAGCGGTTCGGCATATATTTTGCAGCAAGTATTGGAAGTACAGGGTGGTTATCGCTACCTCGATGCTTCCCCTGCCACTCTGACGGCAAAAGATCACCGGACAGCGTACAGTCAGGATGGTGATTATTTCACCAAGCCACAGCCAGAGGATGTGTACGATGCGGTGATGCGCTTGATGGCTGAGTAAGACAACCAGTTTCTCCACCGGCTTTCGGTCTTTACCCTTGGCCGGTGGGGAATCCTATAAAGACAATGTGAATTAGTCACTTGCTAAGTCCTTTTTTTAATCGAATTATTCCATCCATTTTTTTAATCACCTTTTCAAAATGACACCATTCCCAATCCGGTATTTTGCCTTTTTTTGTGCTTTTGTTCTTTCATTTTTTATTGTAGCAACTGGTTTTGCTCAAACCCTACCACCTGGTCTTCGGTCAGAGTATGCCGCTTATTTTGAAGCATCTACTACCGAGACGCTCCCCATTCCAGCTCCGGATGTAAAACTCTTGGAGCAGGAAGACGCTCAGTTGCCTGAGCAAAATCGAATTTCTGCTCCTGTATATGTCGATATTCAATCCAATTCGGCTGGAAGGTGGGTCCGGCTTCCAGATAGCACTCAAGTTTGGCAATGTAGGATGAGTTCGGGAGGTGCTTTGGCCCTGATTGTATTGTTTGACCGGCTTCGTTTTCCTGAAGGTGGTTTTTTTTATGCTTACAGCCCTGTAAACGGAAAAGTAATCGGACCCGTACAAGCCATCCACCTAACTTCATCCGGTAAGTTTACACTTGGGCCTATTCCTGGGGAGGAGGTGGTGTTAGAGTACCATGCTCCTGCTTATACCCGCGGCCAGGAGGATATTTATTTGAATCGGGTGGATTATGCGTACCATCCGGGTGCCTTATCGCCTGGAGATGTCCCGGAGTCAACTGGCTTTGGGGCTTCATTAAACTGTAATGTAAACATTCAATGTCCTGAGGCAGCTGATTGGCAGACCCAGAAGAAAGGGGTAGCCCGTATTTTGATGGTTTTCACCACTGGATCTGCCTGGTGTTCTGGGTCGTTAATAGCCAATACAGCAGGTACAGGAGTGCCCTACTTTCTCACCGCACACCACTGCCAAATAATTTTGAGTACTCCCATTTTCGATCAATGGGCGTTTGATTTCAACTATGAGTTTGCTTCCTGCGCTGGAGGAACCATTGAACCGACCTTCCAATCTGTCGTGGGCTGTGAACGGATCTCCTGGAGGGCAGAGACGGATTTTCTTTTGTTAAAGTTAAACCCAATTCCAGCCAGTTATGGGGTATATTTCAATGGTTGGTCAAGGGTAAGCTCCCCAGCTACCACTTCTTCTTTGATCCATCATCCTAAAGGAGATGTTAAGAAATACAGCCGTGATAACAGTGCTGCCCTTAGTCACCCCAATCCAATCAACTGGGGGGGCGTCTTTGGAACCAGTCCCGCGAATACTCATTGGACGGTGGTGCCCGACGTGGGTATCTATGAGGTAGGCTCCAGTGGATGTCCGATGTTTAATCAAGATAAGCGTATTGTTGGTCAACTTCATGGGGGTATTTCAAATGCCTGCAATATAACCGCTTCCTATTTTGGCATGTTTCATATTTCCTGGGACCAGGGAGGTTCTGCCGCAAGTCGATTAAAAGAATGGTTAGATCCAGCCAATACGGGTGCAATGACCAAGGATGGCTATGTGCCACCGGCTACTCCGGTCACCATTAGTGGAAGTGTTAAAGCTTGGTGGGGTGGAAATATGCCTGAGGTTAACGTGGTCCTCAGCGGATCAGCCACGGATACGGTGACAACAGATTCCGATGGCAATTATGTATTCACCGATTTACCCGCTGGCGGAACCTATAAAATCACCCCTCTCTCTAAACCTTTGGTGTTGAATGGGGTGGATGCCTATGACCTTATCCTGGTGTCCAGACATATCTTAAACCTGGAGCCTTTAGAACCTGCCTGGAAGTTGATTGCTGCCGATGTGAATGCAGGTGGTACGGTTACAACTCTAGATAATGTGGATGCTCGGAAAGTATTACTTGGTTCAATTGCACAATTCCCTGCTCAAAAGTCTTGGCGGTATTTTCCCGCCAACACAGTTTTTCAGGATCCCACGAATCCCTTTTCCAACCTGCCCAACGAATTTATTGAACTTGGAAATGTGGTACAAAACACCACAGGAGTTCACTTTTTCGGGGTGAAATTGGGCGATGTAGATAAAGGAGCGAACCCGGGAATGTAACTTATTGGTAGGGTGGATGCTTCTCTTTCTTGACACTAGCAATCCATTTGGAAATTCCCGATCGAAGATCGCCGAAGGAATCAAACTCTCTACTGAAGCTAAGTCCAATACCAAATCGATTGCGGAAACCTCCCCCCGCTAAGTCGGGCTCCGACCGTTGGTATACTTTAAAACGCCACTGTTTGTCTTTTATGGGTTGGATTTCGATTACAATATCCTCCCCAATAAATCCATCTTGCACATTCACTCCCGGACGGGCAATGCCAAATTGAGAGCCGATTTGAATGGTGATGCGGTCCTCAGCAAATCCACCCCGCATCCGCAACTGCAAATCCCGGCCAGAGGTAATCGCGTTTGCGCTGGTGAAATCGACTGCGTTGTCTTTGTAGGTGATGTCAAGGTCCAAACTAGAAACGGAACCACCAAAATATTCTGAAACGATGCCTGTTAAGTAGCGAGAGAGCTGGCTAGACACAAATTGGGTCAGTGTACTGACATACTCGCCTGCCGATTTGGGGGTAAATTGGTCGGGAGGCAAAAAGGATCCAAACAGGATCAGGCCAAATACCTGTCGGTTAATTTCATTAGGGTCCTGGGCTAATAATCGAAGCTTATTGTCAGCAAAATTCTTTAGCTGGGCCGTTACATTGGGAAAGGCCAAACTAAATGCAATGGAGGGCTTAAACAGATCACCAGTAAGTAACATGTTGACCGAAACGCGGGTTGACTTATTGGCTTCTGCAATCAGGGCTGGATTGGAGCCGACAATGGCCAATTCATCTCGGATCAAATCATAGAGCGGGGCGGTTTCGGAATAGGTCGCTGTGATATTTATTTGGGCACCGTAGGGGTCTCCAAACCACGAAATAGTCCCTCCGTTAAGAACGGTAAAGGGTTTATTGGCAATATTCAACAGAGTAAATAGGTATTCTCCACTGCGAATCGTGTAGCTGCCGTACATTTTAAAGTCTCCGTCTCTGGTGGCCAGAATGGTGATATCTCCCACTCCTTTCCCTTTCAAAATATCTCCTGCTTTTTCATCAAAAATCAGCTGCACCTCTGCCTGATCTGTTAAAGTGATGTTCATTTCGATGTTCAAACCGGAGGATTCAGCAGGGTTTAGCTTTTTTCTTGGGGTTGCGTTTTTAGGGCTGGTCTCTGGGAGGGCCACCTTGGGTTTGAAGTTGATAAACGTGATTTCTGGTGCTTCACTTGTTTCTGTCAACGGGATAAACAGACGGGATCCAGACCTTGCTACTGCATCTACTTTAATTTCTGTACGGGAGAAGGTTCCTCCAAATACAGCCTTAAAAGAGCCGTAGCCCGTGCCATAATAATCCGGGTTATTGGGCTTTTGAGTATCCAGTAATTTGAAGTTATCTCCTACGGACTGCACTTCGCATTCTATTTTCCATTTACTAAAAAAATCATGCTTGAGTCCTCCTTTTACCAAGGCCATGCTCTTTTGGGAGTCGTCGTAAATGGTATCAAGTTGGATTCCCACGGTTGCATAGGGTTTGCCAGAGGCCCAGATGCTGTCATGAGTAATCCGCAAATGCTGATTTTTTATGTGAAATGGGGTGTTGAGGTAGTCTATTACAAAGCTGCCTTCTTGGATTTCCAGACGGCCATCCAGGTTCATTTTGGGGGATCTCTTAGGGATACGGTTGTCAAAAACCGCATTTAATTTAAGTCGACCACTGGTTTTGGATATTCCGGGGATGAACAGCTGCAGAACTTGCATAGGGTACTTTTCAGCCCTTACAACGGAATAAAGCTCTCCTGAACGCAGTGATTGGTTGGTTAGTGCAGAATAGCCAGCGCTATCACTTGGCAGCATCCAGGCACCAGAGGTAATGAGCGAGGCACCCTCCTTTAATTTTAGATTGGTAACTTTCCATTCTAAAGGATGGTTTAAACTCTGAAGGCTCAAACTGCCAAACAGTTCTCCGTAGGATGTCTTGTTAATAATCAGTTCATTAATCCCAATATTAAGTTCCGCCTTTTGCAGGCTAAATACATCTTGGATACTGAGGTCAAAATCCGAGAGCATCCCATCCAACTGAATCCCTTTAAGCGGAATAAACTGGTTGAAAAAGTCTAGGTCAAAGTTGGAGAACAGGAGTTTTAGGCCTCTTCCACGGTTGAAGGTTTCAAAAAAGATCCTTCGGTTATAGCAATAAAGCTCTACGTTATGGGCTTCGATATATTGGTTCCCAAATCGGATGTAGTTGTCTTTTTCAATCACCCAGTCGTGCTCCAAAAATTCAAAATTCGAGGTGTCGAAATGGACCTGCCATAGGGAATCCACCACCGTAATGGCCCCTTTCAGCAATACGCTGTTGATGAGCAATGCATTGGGGTCCTTGCTATCCATCTTGAAATGAAGGGAATCCTTGTTGATATTCCCTTTGATCATAATGGGTGGCAGCTTATTCTTTTTCGTTAGCGAGGTGGAAGGGGCGTTGAGAATGAAGGCGGCCGTATTGAGTTCACTTCTCCAATTGAGGGCTAACTGATTGATCGAGGTGCTGCCGTATTTGATGCGTGGTATTTGTGCGTAGAGTTCTGTAAACCCTGCCTCCGCATTCACTTGACCACCGATGGATACATTGGCTATGGTGTCCAACTGCCGGTCCAAAAGCCTGGTCAAGTCTTGGGTATTGGTGATATGAATCCCGAAGCGGTACTGATCATTTAAGAGTGAGCTATCGGCTTTTGGGAGCTTCAATTGGGCCGCAAAGACCGGGAAATGCCTTGAAAGTAGGCGAAGCAGGTTATTAACCGCGGTCCCAAGATTGTATCGGCCATCCACTTCTGCCGTTAGAATTTCAGATTGAATCGCAAAATGTCGGTAATCGTCCGATAAGAAGCTGGATTCAAATCGGATGGAATCTATGTGGTGGTAGATGGTTTTGTCATCGAGCTGCTGCCGAATCCGGATGTCATAAACGGCTGCTTTTCCTGCCAAATCAGCAATGGTTTTTCCGGTGAGCCGGACATTATCCACATTGGCGGATATAACTAGGTCCTTTTGAGAAAGGTTAAGGTTTTTAAGGTCTGCCTTTTTGAGGTCTGTAGAAAATTTGTAGATGGGTACTTCTCCTTGTAGGTTAAGTGTGCCATCGAAGGCAAACTGTAAGTTGGGGTCATCCATACTGGCTTTCCCTTCAAAAAGCGAGGGACTAAAAATACCATCCAAGACTACCGCATGGTAACTATAGTCCCTGAATTCCAAAGAGTCCAGGGTGCCTTTTACCCGGGCGTGCATATTGGAAGCTTTCAGCCCGTGCGATCCTTCCTCTATTTCGAGGTTGAAAGAGGCATCCCCAAAGTCAGCGTTATTGGTGATGGTATTCAGCTTGAGGTGGTGGAGGTTCAACCGACCGGAATAATAGGCGTTATCGGTTCCTCGGCTGAGATCGAGCTTCATGTCGAGGGAGCCGGCTCCGATGTCCGATTGGAGTTTACCATCCAGGATGTGGTTATATCCAAATAGCAGGTTGTAATTTCCTACAAAATTAAAATTACCGAGCCGGTCAAATCGACTGGGCAATGCCAGTCCTGGAATGATTTGCTCCAGTTCATTTAGGTTGGATTGTAGTTTCTTGAAGCGCATTTCTAAGCGCATTACATCGGTACCCTTTGCCAGGTCTTCTCCGTCCATATCAAATTCCAGTAGGGTAGCGGCCCCTATTTTTGCCTGCAAGCCACGGGCATCCAATTGGTTGACTTTCCCACGAACGGTTCCTGCGAGTCCAACTTTTAAGGCATCATTTTTCTCAAAAAAAGAATTCTGATAAAGGCTTTTCTGGAGGGGGCGAAGGTCGCCCAAGGTTAAGTAGCTTTCTGGCTGAAGTCGGATGTCAAATTTTACCTGGTTATTGAAGCGATAAAAGTCGCGGTACTCGGAATACTTAAATAGAATGGTGTCTCCAAGTGAGGAGCGATCGGTCTGTATCAGCGTCCCATAAAGGGCGGTGCAGGTATCGTTGGCGGTGAGTTTATCGGCTTTGGCATGGCGGATGGCAAACCCAGACTGCTCTTCTGCTGACAGATGTTGTACCATTCCTTCAAACTGATAATCTGAAGTAAATTCAATGCTGTCTGCCTTTATGGCAATATTGTGTACGGAGAGGTGGTTGTAGTCCATCACCCCGGGCGGAGTTGTTTTTTGAGGGGTAATAAAGTAGCGATCCAGGTCAAATCTTCCTGCTTCGAGTTGAAAATGACGGAGAAAAAACCGAAAAGGTACTGCTGGGAGTTGTTGCGAACTGGTATCAGGAAGGGCGGTAGGCCTTGGAGGCATTTTTTGGCTCGGATAATCTTCAAAATCGAAGAAAAAACCAGAGAGCTCAACGGACTCTATGTCAGCAATCTTGGAGTTGGGGTCAAAATTATTGACTTTAGCGAGTAAACTGGGTAGGTGAATGGTCATTTTCTGACCGCTCACTTCGCTGTGCTGTAGCAGTACTACATCATCCAGTCGCAGGGTCCGTATTTTGATGGAAAAAGGCGGCTTATTTCGCTTGGGTTTGGTACTGCTTCCGCCAAAGTAATCTGCTAAAAATTGGTAATTAAAATCGTATTCCCCGGCATAACGACGCAGGTTTACCCGTGCCTGATGCAGGGTAATTTCATCAAATTCTAATCGATCGTTAAAAAGGGAAAAGATATTGTTTTTTAATCCTGCCGTAAGTTGCCCGGCATACAGCAAGGTATCTCCTCGCAAGTCGGAAATGTACACTTGTTCCAAAGCCAGGTTGTCAAAAAAGGCGATATCGAGGTGACCAATTTGGACAGTAGCTTGTAATTCGGTGGATAGGTAATTGGTGATTCGGCTAATGAGCCAGTTTTGAACCCAATTGGATTGCAGTACAAAGTACAATCCGATGAGCAGTAATACCAAAACAAATGCGATGTTTTCTAGGTTGCGCCAGAAATTGAGCAGCCAACCGAGCAACAGGCTGGATTTATCCGGACCAGCAGGCGCCGGCGAGGATGTATGTTCTGGAACCGTCGAATTGGGCATAAAACCGGGGTAAATTGTCTTACAAAGGTACGGTAATAAACGTTTTAAGAAGCATTCTGTTATAGGAAATGCGAAATGTTCCGTTCTTGATTTATTTAATTCGTTTCTTTGTGGGGTCCTTTAAGGATCGTTTTGATATGAACAGCCATAAGCTTTTACTTCTATGCCTCGTTTTGGGTTTGGGTGCATGTGAAAACAAACCGCTCCCTACCACTCTAAGCGACCGTCAACTCTCTGAACTGATGGCAGAACTGTGGCTATGTGAGGGTGCTACGGTGATGATTAATGGGTATAAGCGGGACAGTATTGCAGCGGTGTATTATCAAGAGGTGTTTGCAAAACAAAGAACGAGCAAACAAGAATACGAGGACAACCTTCGACTTTTAGTGTCAGATCTTGGGCGACTGGAGCAGGTAATGGCGGAGGCAGAGCGGAAATTGAAGGAAAAACAGGAAGGTCAAAAATCAGTCCAATAAGTGGGGAGATCTGGAGTATCCGGGTTTCTCTATTGGAGTGAATAAACAAGTATGATACAGGGTTCTCCAAAAATTGTGCTAGTAGGAACGGGCAGGATTGCCTGGAGCCTTGGGAAGCGGCTAAAGTCGAAAGGCCTGCCCATTGCCCAGGTTTTTGGCCGGAATTCTGAGCAGGCAGCTGCTTTAGGGCAAGCATTAAATTGTGAGTGGTGCACGGATCCAGCGGCACTGTTGGAGGAGGCCCGATGGTTAATCATGGCTGTGAGCGATGATGCTATTGGGGTGGTAGCCGATCAGCTTTCTGATTATGTATCAGAAAACACCTTGGTCACGCATACTTCTGGAGCTACTCCGGGGGATATTTTATCCCAGTATTTTCAGCGTTATGGGGTTTTTTACCCTTTACAATCGTTTACAAAGGAACGGCAGCCCGTCTGGTCAAAGATTCCGTTTTGCGTAGATGCTTGTGTGCCGGAGGAGGTATTGTTTTTGAGGAAGATGGCCAAAATTATCGGCAACCTGGTGTACCAGGTAAACGATGCTCAACGGGCGGTGTTGCATGTTGCCGCTGTTTTTGCAAACAATTTTGCCAACCATTGTTTTTCCATCGCGGAGAAAATCCTGGACGAGGCAGATTTGCCTTTCGAATTATTGCACCCCTTAATGGAGGAGACCATTGCCAAGGCGGTGGCAGATTCTCCTTCCAAAATGCAAACGGGTCCTGCAGTAAGAGGTGATTTTGAAACACTTCAGCGCCACATTCGATTGCTAGAAGGCAATGAAGCTTGGCAGGGCATCTACAAAGCTATGTCGGAGGATATTCAGGGCGTGAAACGGAAAGAAGAGTAGATTACAAACTATATAACGAATACCTATTTAAGCAGTTGTTTTAACCATGGATTCATTGACACAGGTGGTGTTAGGGGCGGCTTGCGGAGAGTTAGTGGCCGGTAGAAAAATCGGAAATCGGGCGATGTTGTGGGGAGCACTCGGGGGGACGATCCCAGATTTTGATGTTTTTGCAGGTTTTTTTACTGATGAAATAACGGGAATCGCGTTTCACCGTGGATTTATGCACTCCATTTTATTTGCGGTATTGGCACCCTGGGGATTGGCCTGGTTAACGCACCGGTTTTACAGTACGGACTTTTATCGAAGGAAAGGATATAAGTTATTTTTTTCGCTTTTCTGGCTGGTTTTTTACTTGATTGCAGCGGTAGGGATTAATTTAATTCCTATTATCTTGAACGGTTCTTTTAGCTGGTGGACGTTTTCGCCTACTTTGGCACTGGGTATTTGGTTGGTTCGTAAATTATGGTTGGATTATCGTAAGCGGGATTTAGCCTCGGTGGAGCTACCTTATTTTACCTGGGTGCAGGTTTTTTTCTGGAGCATATTTACCCATCCTTTGTTGGATTGTTTTACCAATTACGGAACGCAGATTTGGCAACCTTTTGCGGATACACGGATCCAGTGGAACACGGTTTCGGTGGTTGATCCATTATACACCATCCCTTTTGCTTTGTTTTTATTGGTAGCGGCCTGGTTGGTTCGGTTATCGAAACTGCGTTACTCCTTGGCTTGGGCAGGTATGCTTTGGGGAATCGGGTATTTGTTTTATACCTGGAATCACAAGCAATTGGTAGATGCTGCTGTAAAAAAAGCAATGGCTGAGCGGGGTTGGCATTATTCTAGGTTTCAGACCAATCCAACTATTTTTAATAATATAGTTTGGACTGCAACAGTAGAGTCAGATTCGGTGTATTATTTTGGTTTATATGGTTTTAACGATGCCCCTCCTTCGTTACGCCCAATCTCCGTAATTTTTAAAAACCATTCTTTATTGGACCATATCCCGGAGGACGATCGAGCAAAGCGGTTTTTGCGCTGGTTTACCAACGGTTATTTTAATGTATTGCCGAGAGGGAAGGATACTTTCCAGGTGAACGACCTTCGATTTGGGTTGTTAGGAGACACCTTGTCAGGGAATAACTATGTGTTTCCGTTTCTTCTGTTCAAAAATGAGCAAGGGGAATGGGATGTTTTGCAAGACAATAAGCGTGTTTCCGATCCAGAAATGAATAAACAAGCGATGAAAAGGCTCTGGAAAAGGGTAATTGGGGAGGAATAGAAGCTGAACCTACTATTTCTAAATTGATTACTCATTGGCTGAAGCTTCAAAACATCTAAATTAAATTTGGGATAGGTTTTCATGGGCAGGAGTTAGCAAACTCTTGGGTCAACCCTGTGTGGGTTCTGCTCATCTCTCTTTTATGAACTTACTACATTCTCATCTATAATCCCATTTCATAGTTTTATACAGCAATTTTGGATTACAAATGAAATTCCGTCCTGTCAGATGAATAGTTGATTGTATATTTCCTAGGCGCCCTAATCCATCTTCATCCCCGAAAATTACTACGCAAGGATGGTTAATTATAATCAGGTAGGAAATTTTAAAAATTAATCGTACATTACCTGTAATAGCCTTGTTTTACTAATTAAAACTAAAATCGATTGCTGAAGCGGAATAAGAAGCCAGTAATTGATTTGTTTCTCCTTAGGAGGAGTTTCTTTAGTTTGAAAGCAATAGGGACTTTTTGGCGCATTGGAGCCACCTGACATTTAGAGTGGTGGCAACTCTATCATTCTCTCATTAGCACCCTGCTTTTCGCTTCAAGTGCAGGATGTAACTTAGTTATTATCAATGGAAAAATCAAAGTTTATTTCCCAGGTCTACTCGTACTTACTCTCGGAGAAGCGGAAGGAGGTAATTGAAAAATATACCTTGTATGTGGCTATTGGTAGCTACATTACCCACTTGATAATTATTGTTCTAAATAAGCAGGGATTGATTGAGCTTGAGCAAAAGTTCTTCAAAAATCCAATTGCCGCTATTTATACACCTTTTTCCTTTATTTTAGTATTTGAGGTATTTTTGTTGGTTTATTACCTCCCCAAGTCGATTACTGCGTACATCGGTAAACAGTATGAAATAATTACACTTATCGTTATTCGTAGAATATTTAAGGACATAGCGTATGTAGAGCTCGATTCCAATTGGTTTCAGAATAAAAATGACCTTCAGTTTACGATTGATGTGGTAACTTCTTTGATACTGTTCTTTATCATATTTTTGTTTTACCGATCTATTGGAAGGAGGAATTATGTTTCCATAAATCAGGAAGATAAACGGGGAAAGGAAGTAAAACGTTTTGTTCTGCTAAAGCAAGCAATAGCAGCTACCCTCGTTCCCGTTCTCTTTTTTCTGGCTGTATACACTTTTTTAAATTGGGTTTTGTTAACCTATCGAGATTATTCGAACGGTATTCTGGAACTTAGTAACCTGAACAATGTATTTTTTGATGAATTTTTTAATATTTTGATTGTAGTGGATGTTTTGCTATTACTCTCCTCTTTCTTTTACTCTGATCGTTTTTCCAAGATTATTCGAAACTCAGGATTTGTTATTTCGACTATTTTAATAAAAATCTCCTTTTCCTCCGTTGGAGTGGTCAGTAATATATTGGTTATTAGCTCTGTATTATTTGGATACTTAATTCTGTTGATTCACAATTTATACGAGCAAAATGCGGTTGATTCACGCGAGCAACCCCTTTAGGATGGAGTCTGGTAAGCACTGCTGTGTAGATGGGAATAGATTGGAAAATAACTGTTTCTACATACTAGGCATATATGCTGTATGGACTAGATGCGATCGAATTGCCCAACAAACAATTATTTGGGCATAGTTTTTTGCGCTTGCAGATAATTAGTGACTGTGATAGTCAAGGTACTAGGTGGACTCCCTACCAACAGGTAGGGAGTCCACCTAGTACCTTGATTATTTCAATCCAGAAGGCAGGTCCTTTTCTACAGGCGGAATCCCATTTTTCATCCACCTTGGTTGGGGCTCTCCCAATAAATAATGGTCAAAAAACTGCTGCATTCGGGTCTGAAAGTCGATTCGATTGGGCAGTTTTACCGGCCAGTGAGGTTCTTCATTGTAGTTGAGTAACCAAGTTGGTTTTTGAAGCCTTCTCAATCCGGTGAAAAGTTCAATGCCTTGTTCGAAGGGAACTGCGCCATCCTTATCATTGTGGAGCAGTAATACGGGCGTTTCTACCTTGTGAAGATTGAACAAAGGAGAGTTTTCTACATAGTTAAGGGGTTTTTCCCAAAGAGAACCACCGATGCGGGACTGTTGATGCTCGTATTGGAAATGCCTGCTAAGCCCACTTTCCCAGCGGATGCCTCCATAGGCAGAGGTCATATTTCCAACGGCTGCACCTGCCTCTGCACATTTGAATAGATTGGTTCGGGTGAGCAGGTACATAGTCTGATAGCCGCCCCAGGAATGTCCTTGTAAGGCCATGCGTTTGGCGTCTATTCCACCTCTCTGAATCAGATACGTTACACCACTTAAAATAGCATCGTAGGCAGATTCTCCGGGATATCCAATCCGGTAAGGAATATCTGGCATAAAGACCACATAACCCCTACTTGCGTATTGGACAGGACTAATCTGTGACCTACCAAAGGAGGGTGCGCGGTGTTGGTGTAAGCCATCCGATAGCTTTTCATAGAAGTTCACAATTAGCGGGTACTTTTGGCTTGCATCGAAGCCGGCAGGTTTTACCAATAGCCCATTCAGGGTATCTCCCATTAAGGAAATCCACTGCACCATTTCGATAGAGGGCCAGCGGTACTCGGCTTGTTGAGGATTCACATCCGAAATTTGGACAAAAGGAACGGTTGGACCAGCTGTTTTGAGGTTGGGAAAAGAAGGGGCGTACAAAAGGTTAGGGAATTCCTGGAAATTCTGTCTGGTAAATAGAAACGCACTCCCCTTAGCCGCTTTTAGTGGACTTCGGGTAAAACTAAAATCCTGCTCTAACCAAGTCTTGAAACCGCCTTGGGTTGGGTGCATCAGGTGGTAGCCCTCTCGTTTACTCCGCTCTTGAAAACTATGCAAAAGCATTAAGGAGTCTGGGTGGAGAGTCCGTGCCTCCTTGTCAAGGCGGATATATCGGTAAGTGGTTTGTGCGGCACGCCCACTGGTCATGGGGAAGGGTGCCCGGCGTTGATACAAACTGAAGTTCCAAATATCGTACCGATCATATAGCAGTACTGAATTTTCTCCTTCCATCCATCCCGCTAGTCCATAAGGCCCAGGTTGATCTGGCACATCGGTCGTTTCCTCGTAAAAAGGGGAAATTTGGTTGGAGGTAAGCCGAATAGGATCTACATCTATGGAGACTGGTCGGAAATACCAGGAACTATCGGAGTGCGACCACCAAAGTAGATGTTTGCCCTCTGGTGAAAGGTAAACATCCCCATCCAGCGCAGGGACTGCCAGGGTATAAGCTCCCGTTTTGATGTTTACTAAGTACACATCTTTGGCGGATTTACCCAAGTGTTGTGCGGTTGTAGCGTAGGGCTCATCGTTGGTCGCTAGGGCATAGTCGGTGTCCCTCGAGTCGGTGAAATTAAAGCGGAGTTCTTGCTGGAAAGGGTTTGCGAGGGATCGGATGGCAAATTGCTCATTAAGGAAACAGACAGCGGGAAACGCTTTTTTCTGATCGTTTTTGAGCCGTTTGTTCATCACTGTGTAGAGATAAGGCGAGTTGGAAGACCAAACCTCTACTTTGGCCACTTCTTCAGGGAGCAGCGTGGTGTCTGCAAAAATTTCTGGAGGGGCAATCCCGAAGAAAAGGCGATTCCCTGATTTACTAAAGAGGGGTTGGCTGTGTTCGCTGAGAATCCAACGGCCTTGTCGTGGAGAATCTGCGGGTTGAGCGGGGAGGAAATTTTCAGAATTATCTGCGATTATCCTGGCGGTGTCGCGGCTTTGCAAACTGGCATAGGCCAGCACCCAAGGCCTGGATTGTGCCTTGGTTGTGTCAGTATCCGCTAAAAATGCGGCTTGCCGACCGTCTTCATCCAAGGCCAGTTGCTTGAATTTTCCTTTGTTTCGCCAAAGCGGTTGGATAGCTCCTCGGGCTAATTGCTGGTAAAAGACGCCGGCTTGTTTGGTGACAGAATCCTGGATCCACTTTGAATCCTCTCCAATGCCACTCGTGTGGAAAAGCAGGGTAGCGGAGCGTTTGGAGAAAGTGAAGTTGGTGACAAAGGGGATGGTGTCGGTTTTCTGGCTGCTCAATTGGCGGACCAGCAGTTGGGTGCCATTATCGGCATTCTCCACCTTTGATTTGCTTTTTTTCTCCACTGGTTTGGGTAGGGTATCGGGTTTTGGAGTTGCGCTGGTATCCCGAATAGTTGGCTTATTTGAGTCTGTATTTTTTGATTTGGGAGTGGGTTCCAGTTGGATGAAGGCCCAATCTGACCAGTATTCCGGGACGGAGAACCGTTGCACACGAGCGATTTTGTCGAGTTTGCCTGTGGAGAGCTCTAGAATACCAAGGGAGTCTTTAGGCAGGTCATCCGATTTCACTTTTTTACGTTTAAGGGCCCGGATGCTGTCGAGCGCTGGTTTGATGGTAAAAAAAAGCCATCTATTATCTGCAGAAAAAACGGGGTTTTCTGCCCGCTCGAAGCGGCTGGTTTGCTTGGTCTCGGCTTGGTATAGGTATAAGAGAGCGTCGCCTTCGGAAACGGACCGGACCTGGTAGGTTACCCAATTTCCATCATTGGACATTAGTTGTCGTTCAATGGAGTTCCAGCGGTGGATGTCCTCCATTTCGATTGGTTTTTTTTGGGAAAAGGCACTGGGCAAGGAGGCCAGGCACAGCAGGATAAGTAGTGTAATAAATCGTTTCATTTGGCAAATGTATTGAAAAAGAGAATGAAATTGTTTGGAAGAGAAATCCAATTATTTGTGGTGCTTCTCTTTCCACAGTGCAAATGACCTCCTGAAGGTTCAATCTGTGAAAACGCATCAAAGTAAACAGGCTTCTTCCCACCTTGATTTGCCGATTCATTTTAGACTCTTTTTTTATTTTTGGGGAATAGAAGAGTTGATTAATAGGAACAAGGTGTATATTTCGGCAACCATTATTAACAACCGCTTTCCAAAGTTAATTTGGCAGGAGTGGATTAAACCGGGTTTGGAAATGATTCAGGTCTTACATATTTCAGCGGAGTGTTATCCGGCTGCCAAAACAGGTGGTTTGGGAGATGTAGTAGGCTCTTTGCCTAAATACATGACCAAAGCAGGGGTGCTTTCTGCCGCAATCCTGCCCAAATATGAAACAAAATGGATTGTAGCGGCCAACTGGAAGCGGGTCTATGGAGGAGCTGTTTGGGTAGATTGGCGCTCTTATCCGTTTGAAATCCACGAGTTGGTAGAGAATCAGCTTGGTTTTCCACTTTTTGTGGTGCATTTGCCGGGTTTGTATGATCGGCCGGGAATATACCAGCATGCTTCCGGGGCTCCCTATGAGGATGAGGTACTGCGTTCTATTGTCTTCCAGCAAGCAGTATTGGATTGGTTGTTGTCCTTTCCCTGGCAAGATCGCCCGAGGGTTTTGCATTGCCATGATCACCACACTGGGTTGATTCCATGGATGGTCAAGTATATGCCTAACTTTCAGCAGTTATCGCCCATTCCAACGGTGTTTACCATTCATAATGGACAATATCAGGGTGCCTTTAGTTGGAAAAACGATCGATTGATTCCTCCTCACGAGGCAGGGTCCGGTCTGGTTTTGGACTGGAATGGAGCGATCAATCCGATGGCGACAGCGATCAAAACGGCATGGGCGGTTACGACCGTTTCTAAGTCCTATTTATATGAGCTTCACGAGAGCAGCCTTGGTTTAGAACCCTTGTTTCGACAGGAATGGAGAAAACAATGGGGAATTGTGAATGGAATTGATGCAGCGGTCTGGGATCCCAAAACGGACCCAATGATTGAGGCGAGGTTGCAGGAGGAAACAGAACCGGCCATTGCCGATTTTAAAGCCGAAAACAAGGCAGCTTTGTGCGCTCGGTTTGGATTGGATCAAGCCTGGCCACTGGTGAGCTTTATCGGTCGAATGGTGCATGAAAAAGGAAGTGATCTTCTACCTTCGGTTTATGAACGTTTTCTAGCTGCAGGCGCTCGCGTTTCGTTCTTGGTGCTTGGGACTGGAGAAAGCTGGACTGAAAATGAATTCAGAGGCTTGGCCTATCGCTATCCAGGTAGGTGTTACGCGGTGATTGATTACAACGAAGCGCTTTCTCATCAAATTTATGCAGGCTCCGATTTTTTGATCATGCCATCACGCGTGGAGCCCTGTGGCCTGAATCAGCTCTATGCCCTTCGCTATGGAACCATTCCTATCGTGCGTTCCATTGGGGGCTTGAAAGATACGGTTCCCGATTTGGGTGAACCAGATGGGAGCGGCCGCGGTATTCGATTTGATCAATTTAGTGTAGAAGATGCCGTGCAGGCAGTGTATCGGGCCGCCAATTTATGGCATGAGGAGCCAGGTGCATTAAATCAGATCAGGAAACGAATTATGGCAGTTGATTCCTCCTGGGAGAACGCTTTAAGGCAATACGCACAAGTATATCGGGTGGTTGGTGCAGACATTCGGTTGGCAAATCCTGGTTAATTAATCACAAAAAATAAACATTCAGTTATGTATAAAATGATTTCCATTATTTTGGGTGGTGGTGCTGGTTCGAGGTTGTTTCCTTTGACCGATCAGCGCTCCAAGCCGGCAGTTCCCATCGCTGGCAAGTACCGTTTGATTGATATTCCGATCTCCAACTGTATCAATTCGGGGGTAAAACGGATGTTTGTTTTAACCCAATACAACTCTGCTTCCCTGAATGCCCATATAAAGAACACTTACAATTTTGATTACTTCTCGAGGGGATTTGTGGATATTTTGGCGGCAGAACAGACCCCAGGAAGCAAGGATTGGTTTCAGGGAACCGCAGATGCAGTGCGGCAGAGCCGGATTCACTACGAGCGGCACGAGTTTGAGTATGTGTTAATATTATCGGGGGACCAGCTCTATCAGATGGATTTTGAAGCCATGGTGCGCTCCCACGTTGAAAAGGGGGCCGATGTATCCATCGCTTGTCTTCCTGTAGATGCCCGCGATGCTACCGGGTTTGGTATCATGAAAGTGGATGCAGCCGGCATGATTCCGTCCTTTATCGAAAAGCCCAAGACAGATCAATTGCCTGCCTGGGTGAGTGAGGTGAGTGCAGCCAACAAACGCCGAGGAAAACTGTATATGGCGAGCATGGGGATTTATATTTTCAATCGAAAAGCGCTGGCTGACTTGTTTGAATCCAACATGGATGCTGTTGATTTCGGAAAGGAAATTATCCCTTCGGCTATCCATTCTGGATACAAAGTAGCCGCTTATCAATACGAGGGGTACTGGACCGATATTGGAACCATCCGTTCGTTCTTTGAAGCAAACCTCGAATTAACGGACCATATTCCATCCTTTGATTTATTTGACCAGCAACGACGCATTTATACCCGCTCCCGCAACCTGCCTCCCGCCAAATTTTATGGGGGGACCCAGTTGAACCGGGCGTTGATTGCCGAGGGTTCCATCATCCACGCCCGACTCATTGACACCGCGGTAATTGGAATTCGATCGCGCATTGGAGAAAATACAGTGATTAAGAATACCATTGTCATGGGTAATGATAAATACCAGACCCTGCAGGAAATGATGGAGGATGAGTTGGAAATTCCCCTTGGTGTGGGGCATTATTGCCACATTGAACAAGCAATTTTGGATAAGGATTGCCGGATTGGCAACAATGTTGTCATCAAAGGAAATGATCAGATGCCGGATGTGGATACGCCCGAGTATGTTGTCCGCGACGGAATTGTAGTGGTCAAAAAAGGCGCCGTTATTCCAGAGGGTACCCGAATTATGTAAGGAGTTGGGGAGCGGCATTTAATCTGTAAACCGCTCCCAAGCTTCATTTTTTTTTAGCTCGTAACCGTTGACAATCAATGCCGAGGCATACATTAATCCTTGATTTGCAGCCAGATCCCGAAAAATGGGCCGCCTACGACGCCTACCACCGGGAGGTGTGGCCAGAGGTGCTGGAAAGTATCCGGGCCTCCGGGATCCAATCCATGGAAATTTTTCGGCATGCCAATCGCTTGGTGATGCTGGTGGAGGTGCTCGATTCCTTTTCCTGGGAGTTGAAATCGACTGCTGATAGTACGAATGAGCGGGTTCAAGCTTGGGAACATTTGATGTGGAATTATCAACAAGCTATTCCTACGTCAAAGCCAGGTGAAAAGTGGGTTCTCATGGATTCCATATTTTATTTTGAATAAAAGTTGTAGGTTGTAGGGTTTTGTCGTATTTTTGCCCCCTCTTTTGGAAAGCCCGGTGTTACTTCGTCGTAAGGAGTCGGGCGAGATTTTATCTCATTTTAAAATTTTCAGTATTATGGCAGTAAAAATTCGTTTACAGCGCAAGGGTCGTAAAAAGGCTCCCTTTTATCACATCGTAGCTGCGGACGCACGTGCTCCTCGTGATGGACGTTTCATTGAGAAAATCGGAACGTACAATCCATTAACGGTACCTGCAACCATTGAATTGAACCGCGACCGTGCTTTGCACTGGTTGATGGTAGGTGGCCAGCCGACGGACACCGTTGCAGCAATCCTTCGTTATAAAGGAGTTATGTATTTGAAGCACCTTCAAGTAGGGGTTAACAAAGGTTCCATCACTCAAGAGCAAGCGAACGAGCGCTTTGCAAAGTGGATGAGTGGAAAAGATGCAGCCATCACAGCACACAAAGAGCAGATTTCTAAGAAGAAAGAAGCCCTGCGCGTTGCAATTGATGGAGTTGCCAAGGTGAAGGCAAAACCTGTAGTGGAGGAAGCTCCAGTAGAGGAAGCTGCACCAGCAGAAGAAGCCGCTGCAGAAGCAACAGAAGAAACAGCAGCAGAATAAGCAATTCTCCGGTAGTCCTTGCCGGATGAATCAACCAGTCTGCATTGACTGTTCAGATGGAATTATATAGACCTGGTAAAGCCCTTGTTGGTTTTACCAGGTCTTTTTTCAAATAACCTGTTATTTAACCTATATTTTCCATTAATCCTCTTAAAAATTCCGTTTTTGGCCCCTGATTTGACAGGAGCTTGGAATACTTACCTGTTTTTTCTTTTTTTAGTAAAAAAATAACACTATATGCAAGAACTTGATCCAAAATATTACGCGCGTCTGCAGGAAATTGCAGCCGCTATTCAGGAGTCACCCGCGTTGGCTCAATATATGGAAGAGGAGGACGAAGAGCAGTATACGGAGCTCCGTCAGCAGTTTGAACCGTACATTTCTGAACTCCATCACTGGGTGGCAGCAGAAGCCCCTCTCCAGCTGGTCACCCTGGAAAAATATTTGTTGAATGAATTGTTTGAGGGCTTGTACCTTCCGCGGGTACTGGGTTATGCCGTTTTGAGGGGAGAGGTGAGTGACCAGTTTCGCTACCTGCGCCCGAATGATCACTTTAAAGATGTTTTATTGGCTATCTGCGCCAGCCCACATTTTGATCAACTTCGGAAGCGGATTGGACAAACCATTCAGGTGGGATTTGCCTTATCCAGCGATATTTGGATTACTAACTTGCTGAGTTTGGTAGAAAACAAGCGGGTGCGTTCCTTTTTGACGCAGCTAAAGTCAGATCGGTATCGGGACACCAAAGATCGGGCGGAGTTGTACCAGCGATATGCTCGACAGCTACGGAATGAGCTGTATTTTTCTGCAGATTTCCCAACCTCTCTTGGGGAAATGAAAGCCAATTTCTCGGCACTTCGTCAGTTTTTAATGAAGCGCTTCGAAGTTGGGGGAGACAACCAAAGTTTACACCAGCAGATTCAAGATTTTCTGAACAACGAACAGCTCCAAAACACCGATGAGTACCTGGAAATGTTAGCCATGTATATCAATTATATGGAACTGGACGGGCCGACGAAAGAGATGGTAAGCAAGCACTTTGAACGGGAACGGCGCGCTTTGCAGGAATTTGATGAAAAGTACTTACAGTTTTTGTTGACTTGCTATGAGTCGAAAGCCGGAATCACCAGTGTTCAAGACGAGCGGGCAAGTGCAATAATTGACAAGAGCCGTCCTGATAAGGTGAGTGATTACTACCGGATCGCCGACAAAATCCACAGCTTGGGTTATGTACACCAGGATTCCATCGATGCCGTACAAGATTTTTACGCCTCCCACGAGGGATTATCGGTGGAAACGGAGTGTCTGCGCCGACTGGTGCTCGTTTATTTCACTCGTCTGATTCAAGGCTTGACGGAACGCGATTACGCAGATTATTTTGAACTAAACAAAATATTCGGCTTGTACATGCGTATATTTGACAACCAACAGTTCAACCAGGCAATGGAGCGGATTTCGATGGATTATGTCAACAAGCTGCTGAAGCGGTATTCCGACAAGCGCAGCCGTGACTACCAGGACATCAAGAAGTTTGTCTCTGTGAACTTCCAGGAATTTGGTTTCCTGAAGGAGAAAGA
Organism: Chitinophagales bacterium; assembly: GCA_046316495.1. Taxonomy (GTDB): domain Bacteria; phylum Bacteroidota; class Bacteroidia; order Chitinophagales; family Saprospiraceae; genus M3007. The sequence continues at coordinate 3,757 of JBKDAM010000116.1, read as the reverse complement.
AGTCGTTGAGCTCTTCAAAACCCGTCGGAAACGCAGTTCCCAATCTTAATTCAATTGAACCTGCAAAGAAGTTCTTACTATGTCCATTTTGATCTTTTTTATAGTATTATACGTTTTGAACGGCTACACCATGACCAAGTTATTTGGAAAGGCCGGCATACCGGAGCACAAAGCTTGGATCCCGGGTGTAGCTGCTGTCGAGTGGTGTAAATTAGTTGGGCGAACCCCTGCTTATGCCCTTTGGTTGCTCTTCCCGGTAGTTAATATTTTTATTTATGCGGGTTTGAGCATTGACTTGATTCGCTCCTTTGGCCGTCATGGATTTTGGGATTCCGTATTAGCGGTGATCTTCTCTCCAATCCCCTATTTTCAATTGGGTCGTGATACTGCCGCCACCTACAAAGGTCCAGTGCTGGAAGAGGAGCGCAGTTACCACCGCGCATATGCTACCGCTCTTGAAAAGCAAGACAAGGCGGCCCTTCGCAAGTTGGAGACCAACAACCCTTTCCGAAAATCTACGCTCAGAGAATGGACAGAAGCCATTGTCTTCGCTGTATTTGCAGCCGCTTTTATCCGAATGTTCTTGTTTGAAGCGTATGTAATTCCCACACCTTCTATGGAAGGCACCCTTAAGGTGGGAGATTTTTTGTTTGTCAGCAAACCTTCTTATGGATTGCGGATGCCAATGACCGTGGTTCAATTTCCCTTGATCCATAACCGCTTCAGCAATAACCGTGGACTGCTCGGTCGGGAATCTTACCTAGAAGAGCCTTCCTTGCCCTACTACCGCCTTCCTGGATGGGATAAGGTAGAACGAAATAGCCTTGTGGTGTTTAACTTCCCTGCTGGTGATAGTGTAGTGATTACACCCGATCGGGTTTGGGATATTTATCAATGGAGGCGCAATCCGGAAAATGACCGCAAAAAACCTTCTATTGTTACCCGCCCGGTAGACAAAAAAGACCACTATATCAAGCGCTGTGTAGCAGTGGCTGGTGATAGTTTGCAAATTCGCGGTGGTCAGCTTTATCTAAATGGGCAGCCTGCGGTCAATCCGGAGCACATGCAGTTCATGTACCGCGTACAATCCTCCAAGCCACTTGATTACAAAAAGATGGATGCTTGGGGAGTCAGCCTGGACGAACTATCCAGAGCAAAAGGGTATTTCAGCTTGGATCAAAAGCAAGTGGAGCAAATCAAATCCTTGGGCGAAGATGTGAAAGTGGAGCGTGTGCTGCCGTATGCCCTTCCTCCAGACCCCACCTATGTGTACCCAAACAGTCCAAAAGTGAGTGGAGGATGGACAGTGGACGATTACGGTCCAATTTACATTCCCAAAGCAGGGTCTACTGTCCAGTTGGATGAACGTAGTATTGTTTTTTACGAACGTTTGATCCGCGACTATGAGCACAATACCGTTAAGGTGACGGGCGATCAGATTTTGATCAATGGTCAGCCAGCCACCAGTTATACGTTCCGTCAGAATTACTACTGGATGATGGGTGATAACCGACACAACTCGGAAGATTCCCGTATCTGGGGCTATGTGCCGGAGGATCACATTGTCGGTAAACCAGTATTGGTGTGGTTTAGCACGAAAAATGGTTCTATTGGCAACGGTATCAATTGGGACCGATTGTTTTTACTGCCAGGTAACATGTAAGCTGATTCTGTATCTTGAAAAAAGCCCCGTCCTCGGATAATCCGAAGGCGGGGCTTTTTCATTGGGTACGGGTATGGTTAATATCCACCAGTTGCCCAGAGTAAAGCTAATTCTGTTTTCTTGTAAGTAGCGACTAGTTTCAGGTACTTCAATTGAGCATCCAGCCACCGTTGCTCACGCGTGTTAATCAGGAAGATGGAGCTTTCGCCCTGTCTGAATTTTTCATTTTCTGCCTCTAAAAGCTGGAAATAATTATTGGTGATGCTGTTGTAAAGCTGCACCTGAATTTCCAAGGCTTTTAGTTCATTAAAATATTGGCGGACTTTTTGCTCTATTTCTGCCCGTTTTTCTTGGAGTAATAAGGTGTTTTGTTGGATTTTCAGTCGGGTTAATTGGAGGTCGCCTCTTGCCTTTCGGTTGGTGATGGGCATACTAAAATTGACTCCCCATTTGATATCGTTGATCAGAACGGAGGCGCCATTTTCGCCTGGACTAGGGCTAAATTCCCAACCTCTTCCCAAAATGTGGTAATCGAGGTCGAGCACTGGTTTAAGTTTTTCCGTTTTAAATTGCTTTTCAACGGCAAGTTGCTTGATTTTGGCGCTATAGAAGGAGAGGGAGGGGTGGCTTTCAAGGGCGCCATCCACTAATTCAGTGGCCTCTTTGTTTGCAAAAACGGGCTGAGCTTCCAAGCCGGTTAGGGCTGGTGCGTCTAAGTTCGCTTGCAAAGGGACCTGCCGTTGGTTGGCCCCCCAGAAAAAGGTGCCAAGTTCAATTTGGCTATTTTTAAGTTGGTTGTTGGCAAAAGTGATTTCAAGCAACCTGTTTTGGACCTGGATGAACGTTTCCAGGGTGTCAATAAATGGTTTATCTCCCTGTATAGCGCTTTCTCTCAGGGCGTTGTGTCGAAGTTGGGCTTGGGAAAGCGCTGCTTGTAGAACCCGGAGTTCATTGGCATTTAAGGCCCACTCCCAGTACAATTTACCAGCCTGATAAAGCAAATTATTTAAAACCAATTGCCGCTCTGCTCGTCCCATTCCGATTCCCTCTCTGGCCGATCGAAGTTGAGCGCGCCGCTCATCAATCATTAAACCTTGTCCCAGGGTCCAGGTTAAGCCCATGGAGGCTTGGCCATTCGGAGGAAGGCTTCTTTCCGGGTTAAGGAATGTTCCGGTCGCAAGGTTGTAGGTTGATTTGAATTCCAGGCCCATCCAGGTAGGTAATTTCAGACCACTTTCGAGGTAGGAGAAATACTGTTTTTGCTGGAACGATTTGGCCTCATAAGAAGCGAATGACTTGAGGTCAAATCCACCTTTTGCCTGGAAGAGTTGGGCATTGGCATACTGTTCAAGGGTATTAGCATATAAGGCATCTGGGTGGTAGGTCAGCACCTGCTCTCGGAAGGCATTCCAAGCAAAGGGCGGCCCAGCTTGCCCTGGTAATTTTTTTTGCAGTAAAAAGAGGACACAGAAGGGAAGAATAATACGGTACAAGCTCATTTTTTTGTTGTTTTTTCAGTGGTAGAAGCATACATATCGGGTGGGAAACCATTTATTACCCGCCATAGTTCGTACCAAACGGGTACATCATTCAATAGGGCAATACCTTTTGCCCCTCCTCCGACTCGCAGGGCTTCTGGCCAGGCGGCATCGGATAGGTCAGGTGCTACGAGTACCCGAAACTTGTTGTTAGAACTGATGTTTCGATCAATGGCTACCACTTTACCGGCATAGGTCCCCAAACTGAGTCCGGGCCATCCGCTGAAGAAGAAGGCTGGCCAGCCATCAAACAAAAAACGAACGGTATTTCCGGGCTGTAGCAACGGAACATCTATTGGTTTTACATACATTTCTACTGCTAGCTCAGCGTGTTGGGGCAAGATGCTCACAACGGGAGCTCCTTCCTTGATTATTTCTCCGATTCCGGGAGTCATCGCTTGGATGATATACCCATCTTGTGGTGCGGTGATCACATAAAAACTGGAGCGGCGCGGGTAATTTTCGGTCTCTGTCTTCAGCTTGTTTACCGAGACAGTGGCAGCAACTTGTTCGGACAAGGTGCTAAATCGGTCGCTCTTGGACTTAGCGATGTTAT